>JAYUUN010000048.1:0-128649 GCA_043754535.1 Chloroflexota bacterium
TCGGTCTGCTCGCTCTGCCACAGTTGCTTCTTAGCAACGAACTGGGCGGCGAGTCGATCCGGGCTGGCATTGGTTACCAACAGGCGGCGACCGACTTCAGCACCGCCCCGATTGGTCTGGTCAGCCTGCTGCTGCCTCGCGTCTGGGGCAGCAACCCACAGAACTACTGGGGGGTAGACACCTGGGCCAGCACCGAGACCTGGGCCTACTCCGGGGTGATTACCCTACTGCTAGCAGGGCTGGCGGTGGCGGGCTGGCGCAAGGTAGGGAGGCGGGGTGTGGTCGTCTTCTTCGCGGGGCTGGGCCTGGTTAGTCTGCTGCTAACCCTGGGTGGGCAGACTGTGCTGTTCGGCTGGCTGTTCGAGACGATCCCAGGCTGGAACAGGTTCAGGGATGCTGGACGGCTGCTGCTCCCCTTCAGCTTCGCGTTGGCGACCCTGGCGGCTCTGGGAGTAGGGCGATTGCTAGCCTGGACTAATTCCAGCCCCACTCTACAAAGGGAGTCGGAGGGTACGGCGAAGGCGGCACTTAGCGGTATGTCGTTTGGATTGCTGGCGGCGGCTCTGCTACTCACCCTGCTGCCGCTACCGATCTTTCTGCTGGGGGTGACGAGTGGACAGAACCTTGAACGCACCATCCCCTTCGTCAACGATACGCTGCTGCTGATCCTCTGGCTGCTGCTCAGTGCTGGGCTAATCTGGTATGCGCGGGCAGCGAGAGGGGCGACAGTTGGGTGGCTGCTGATCGCCCTGCTGGTAGTTGATCTCTTTTCAGTCAACGCCGCCTTCAATCCTGGCACGAGCGACAACACGTTGGGCTTCCAGCACGCCGATGCAGTTAGTTTCCTGCGGAATGGCACCGACCGCTTCCAGAATCGGGGCGAGGTCTTTCGCCTGGACAGCGATACTGGCATCGGGGCAGTCTGGCAGCCAAGCCTGGCGGCACGGGCGGGCTTCGAGGATAGCGGGGGCATCTACAACCCGCTCAAGCCCAGCCGCTACGACGAGTTGTGGAACAAGGCACGGCAGGATCGCAATACTGCGCTCTACGAGTTGTTCAACATCAAGTATGTGGTGGGGATGACGGATACACGCAGTGTAGTGGGCGCAGGCTTCATCGCCGATAGCAAGTTGGAGAAGGTGTTTACCAGCACTAAAGGACTGGTTCTCTACTACAATCCTGGGGCGTTGCCACGTGCCTACATCGTGCATAACTCCGACATCCAGCCGCTGGCCGATCAACTGTTCAGCAAGCTGACCGGGCCGAGCTTCAACCCACGCAAGGCCGTGCTGTTGGAGAGTGGGGTGGGTCTACGCGGTACGCTAGAAGGCAGCGCACGCTACGCCGAACTGAGCGGTAGCAACCCAAAGACGGGTGAGGGCGCGACAATACTTGGCTACGGCCCAGAGCAACCCGACAGCCTGACGGTCAGCACCACGCTGAAGGAGGAGGGCTACCTGGTTGTCAGCAATGTCTACTACCCTGGCTGGCAGGCAACGGTGGATGGGCAAACAGCAACGATCCAGCGAGCTAACTACGCTTTCCAGGCTATCCGCCTGACCGCTGGGCAGCACACAGTTACGCTCCGCTTTGTGCCGCGCTTGTGGCAGGCGGGGCTGGTTAGCATGGCGGGGGGAACACTCCTCGCACTGCTGCTGCTACTATGGCCGGGGCAATGGTGGCCGCTGCGAGGGCGAAGACAAAGCGAGCTATGATGCGCTGCGCGTTCTCGTGCGTAGGTTGCGATAGCTGACCAGTGGTACCCACCAGCAGCTTACTTCTTGCGACCCGCCAGCACCCGCACTGCAACGCCACCGACGATAGCGATCACCGCGGCGACTGCAAGGATGAGCAGGAGGGTGTTGTCATTTTGAGCCTGCCCAGTCGAGGGCTGCGTGTTGTTGACCGTGCCGGGGTTGCTCGTCACGCCGCTACCACTGGCGGTAGGCTGCCTACCAGGGTCGGTCACGCCAGTGCCAGGGTCTGGCTTAGTGCCGGGGTTGAGACTGGCAATGGTAGCTGTCGCCTCGGCAGCGGTAATCGTCGGGGGCAGGGCTGGCCGAATCACGCCATCAGTAGCTACCGGTGGAGGCAAGGCTGCCACTGTCGCTGTTGCTGACCCACTAAGAACAGTGGTGGCGACGATGGTTGGGCTAGGAGGGAAGGGGCCGGTGCCAGTCGGCAGCCCCGGCGGGATGGTGGGCAGCCCTGGCGCGGCGGTCGGTGGGAAGGTGGGCAACCCTGGGACCAGGGTGGTTGTAGTGGTTGGGGTAATAGTCGTCTTGCCAGGGGTGATAGCAGGCTCACCGGTCACCTGTGGTGATGGCTGGGCATTCGGTTCGCCAGTTGACTGGGCTAGCGGCACTTCGACCGTCGGCCTGGCGGTTGGCAGGGGCTGCTGCGGCAAACTAGCGGCAGCCACGCCCGCCGGGGCAACAGGGTTGCTGCTCGGTGCAGCGATCTCAGGGGCAGCGGTGGCAGGCAGGCTTGCTTGCGCAGTATCAGTTGGCTGCGGCGTGCCAGTCGGTGCTGCTGCTGGTGCCGTTGGCAGCGGCGGCGTACTGGTAGGAGGCAGCGGCGTTTGGGTGACTGAGGGCAAGGCTGTTTGCGTAGCTGGCACAGGGGTTACGCTGGGTGTAGGGGTGTTGGTCAGCACATCACTGCCAACCTTACCGCTGTCCTTCGTCGCTTCAGGGCTGGGAACGGCACCCCCACTTACACTGGTTGCTGTTGGGCTGGAGGTTGGCAGGGCAGGGTTGCCCCCTACGGTTGGCGTGCTGCTAGCCGTTAGGCTGGCTTGGGCAGCGACAGTGCTGCTGGCAGTTACGCTGACTTGGGCAGCAATAGTGGCTGTTGGCGGGGCGGGGGTGCTGGTAGCTGGCTGGCTAGCCGCCCCCTCTACCGCATAGATCAGGTAGGCGGGCTGGCCGTCGGCCCCGTTGAGCGCACTGCCATAGGGAAGGTAGTAAGTTTGGGCGAAGTCGCTACGGTTCTCGATTACCAGGCTGCCAGTGCCGCTAGGGTTGCCAGGGGCAAAACTAACGCTAGCCTGCACCCGTCCATCAACCAGAGCGGTTAGCAGATTGCTACCGAGTGGGCTGCTGGCGGGCAACATCCCGCTGCTGGCGGTGTCAACGATGCGCTGGGCAGCCTCGTGCGTGGCAGTGTGCCACTGGCCGTCGCCCATATACCAGAGGGCTGCCGCCACCTGCTCTGGGCTGCTGCTAGCATAGCCCCAGGTGATGCCATAAAAGAGGACGTTGCGGAGCCGTTGATCGGGTAGGATTGGGGAGAGCGCAAGGCTGCTGCTCCCTACGCCGCTGAAGCGCAGGCTGTAGCCCACGACGCGGATCGTAGCAGAGGAGTGAGCAGCCAGCGGCACGCTCACTGCGTCTGGCGAGGCAGCCGCCAGCGTCCGCTCATTGGTCAGCAGGCTGAGGCTAAGAACGAGCAGCAAGGCGGCAGCAAGGCGGCGGTGGAACGTGGCTATCGACAAAAAGTATCCTCCAACAGTCTAGAGCTAGGAGCGGGTACGACCGCTCCCATTATAACGCACTGCTCGTACATAACGCAACAAAGGATCGCCAGATCAGCGGGTGAGGGCAAGACTGCGCGGCACCTGCACTCTCATGCGCGTTCCTTCCCCTGGCTTGCTCCGCAAGCTGAACAGGCCATCGATCTGCCGCGCCCTCTCCTCCATACTCTTGAGGCCAAAGCCGCTGTGGTCAGTCGCTACCACCTCCCCAGGCACGAAACCGCAGCCGTTGTCTAGTATCGTCAGGCACACCTCGTCGTCATCCAGATCAAGGCTGATCTTCACCGCCGTGGCCTGGCTATGCTTGAGGACGTTGTTGATCGCCTCTTGGGTGATGCGATAGAGACCCGCCTCTACCGGGCCGCTGAGGGTGGGCAGGTCGGGGCTGACATTGACTGTGACCGCCATCCCCCCCTCGTTCGCCGCCCGCTCCCCTTCTTCAACCAGGGCGTGGGGCAGCGAGTCGCCCGCCGAGGGCAGCGGATGCAGGTCGAGGATCGAGCGGCGCAAGTCCTGGAGGCCACGTCGTGCTGTGCTGTCGATCTTGTCCAATCGGGCCAGTGCGTCGCCTATCCGCGAAGGCTGGGCCTGTAGCATCGCCGTAGCCGCCTTGCTCTGGATCATAATCGAGCCGAAGCCCTGGGCTACCGTGTCGTGCATCTCGCGGGCCAGGCGCGTGCGCTCGGCCATCAGAGCCACCTGCACTGACTGCTGGAGCAGGCGTTTTTCGGCTTGCTGAGCCTGGGTAGCAGTGCGCTGCTGGAGGTGAGCAAAGTAGAGCAACACGATCACCATAATGATGATGCCCACCAGCCCGGTGATGGTTGAGTTGAACGTGCTACCGCCGTCAGGACTGATCCAGGCAGCCAGCAAGTAGAAGGTTATCGACAAGCAGCCGATTAGCAGCACTGCCCGTTCGCTGATCAGCACTGCTGCCAGGGTAATACCGATAGCGTAACCCAGCACCGACGACTGATCGGTAGATTGGAAGACGGAGGTGGTGGTTAGCAATGTAGTAGAGCCACAGGCGAAGTAGCAGGCGAAGGTGAGATTGTAGCGAGCGGCAAAGATAGTAAGCAGGCCGCAGGTGATTGTTAGGCCCAGGCTGGTGAGGATCAACGGGTCGCTTCTGGGCAAGGTCGCCAGGCCAAGGATGCCCACCGCCAGGGTAGAAGTACCCAGTATGTAGACAATCTTGCGTATGGTGTTCAGGTCTTCGCCATAGATGCGCACTCCAAACACCTCCGCTCTACCAGGGATTAGCCACTCAAGCCCATACTCACATTATAGCACAGTTAGCCTGGAGCAATATTGATCAGAGCAACAAGCAAGCCTCTGCTGCCAGCCAGAATAGTGCCTCGCGCCCAGCGTGGTGCGCCCAACCTCGCCCATCCCAGGTGTCGGTGCTGAGGTCGTCGCCACCATAGAGCAACTGGGCAAAGCTGACCCCGCGAAAGCGCGCGACAGCGAAGAAGCCTGCTGCCTCCATCTCCACCGTCGCGCAACCCTCTGCCCGACGCATCGCCACCTTCGCTTGGGTCTCGCGGTAGATCGCGTCAGTCGTCCAGGTCTTGGCCTTGAGGTAGGGCAGGTTGTGCGCCGTCAACACCTGCTCTATGGCTGCCACACCCTCTGGGCTGGGTTCAACCTCGCGGCTGGGCGGGAGATAGTGGTAGCTCGTCCCCTCGTCGCGCACAGCAGCGGTTGGCACCACCAGGTGGCCGACTGCCAGGTTGGGGACAAGTACGCCAGCCCCACCACAGGCGATGAACTTGCGGCAGCCGAAGGCGATCACCTCGTCCAGCAGAGCAGCCGCCAGCGGTGCGCCCACCCCAGGGTGAAAGACTGCCAGCCGCTTGCCCTGCAACTCGACCTCGATGAAGGGATGCTCACCGATCTCGCTAGCCAGCCTGCCAATGCGCTTTGCTTGGTGGTCAGCGATCAGCTTGGCGATCACTGGCTGGAAGAAACAGGCGACGGCGTGTTCCGGCACCTCGTGTGGGCTGATGATCTCGCTCGGCTCTAGCATAGCCGGGGTGCTAGGGTCGTACTCAAGGATAGGGCAGGGTTGTTGCATCATCGCTTGCCCTCAGGATCGGAGGTTGCAGGTGTGTAGAGCCAGCACTGCGCCCACTCCAGGTTGCCATTGTAGCAGGTTGGGTTCCCCAGTAGCGCGGGGGGTTTGAGCAAGCGGCTAGCCATGTGCTTGCAGCTTCGCCAACCGCTCTTGGGCGGCGGCTAGCTTGGCCTGCTCCTTCGCCACTACTTCTGGCTTGGCCCGATCAACGAACGATTGGTTGCCCAGCAGTCGCTCTGCGCTCTGGATTTCGCGCTCTGCGGCCACTATCTCTGCATCCAGGCGGGCGCGTTCCTGCGCCTGATCCAGCAAACCAGCGGAGGGGATGAAGATTTCGGCTCCCGTCAGGGCGATGAAGCTACCCTCCTCCTTTGCCCCCGCCACCTGATCCAGTGCGCCATCGTGGTCGGGGCCGAGCAGCAGCAGGCGGTTGGGGTCGATGTTCGCCAGGCGGATGAGGGCGGCCTGACCATTGAGCAAAGCAGCCCTCGCTTCTGGATTATTGCCGCGCAGAGTAGCAGCAATTGCCCGCTTTGGCTCCACCTTAGCCTCGGCCCGCAGGTTGCGGATGGCAGTGATTGCCTCAATCAACAGGTTGATGCTACCTTCCGCCGCTGCGTCAGCCGCCCCACCTGTTGTGGGCCAGGCCGCCACGCAGAGGCTACGCTGCGCCTTCGCCAGGCTCTCGTCACGGCTGGGCCAGTTGTTGAGGTGCTGCCACAACTCCTCGGTGACGAAAGGCATGAAGGGGTGTAGCAGCCGCAGGGTGCCGTCCAGCACTGCCTTCGCCACCACAGCGGTGCCGTAGCCAGGCAGCTTGGACAGTTCGATGTACCAGTCGCAGAACTCGCTCCACAAGAAGTCGTAGATCAGCCTGCCTGCCACCCCAAACTGAAAGTCGCCCATCAGGCGGTTGACTTCACCCAGCAGTGTGTGGTAGCGGCTGAGTATCCACCTGTCAGCCAGCAACCCACCAGCGTGGCCCTCTGCCAGGGTTGCTGGGGTAGCAGGGCGCAGCAAGAAGCGCGTAGCATTCCACAGCTTGTTGGCAAAGCGTTGCCCCTTCTCCACAATCTCGTCAGAGAGCTTCATGTCGTTGCCCGGCGTGCTACCGGTCAGCAGGGCGAAGCGCAGCGCGTCAGTACCATACCTGTCCATCAGGTCGAGCGGGTCAACCACGTTGCCCTTGCTCTTAGACATCTTCTGGCCCTTCTCGTCGCGCACCATGCCGTGCAGGTAGACAGTCTTGAAAGGTTCGATGCCGAGGGGGTGCTGCTCGTCCTTCGTCAGGTAGAGGCTCAGCATGGTCATGCGCGCCACCCAGAAGAAAAGGATATCGTAACCAGTTTCTAGCACGCTGGTAGGATAGAAGTAGCTGCGGTCGTTGGCGGTCGGTTCACGCTCGTCGCGCTGGTGGAGCGGCCAACCGAGCGTGCTGAGCGGCCACAGCCCGCTGCTGAACCAGGTGTCCAGCACATCTTCATCCTGCCAGATACGCTTGCCGGGGTACTTGCGCTCGTCGGGCGGCTCGCCCACGCTGATCGGCGTGTGGGGATCGTCTTCGCTGTACCAGACGGGGATGCGGTGGCCCCACCAGAGTTGGCGGCTGAGACACCAGTCGCGGATGTTCTCCAACCAGTCAAAGTAGGTCTTCTCGAAGCGTTCGGGGATGATGCGGATGCGCCCATCGCGCACCGCCTGGATCGCCAGTTCTGCCAGCGGCTTCATGTTGGCCCACCACTGTTCGCTGACCTGTGGCTCGATCACGCCGCCACTGCGCGAACTAATCGCCACCTTATGCACATAGTTGTGGTCAATTTTCTCGATCAGGCCCAACTTCTGCATATCTTCCACGATAGCAGCACGGGCCTCGTTCACGGTCATGCCCGCATACTTGCCCGCCACTGGCAGCATCCGCCCATCAAAGCCGATCACCTGCTTGACTGGCAGCCCGTGCCGCTGGCCGATCTCGAAGTCGGTGAAGTCGTGGCCGGGTGTCACCTTGATCGCCCCAGTGCCAAAGTTCATGTCCACCGCTGCATCAGCAACCACCCGCACGGTGATGTCGCCCCACACCGAGGGGATCGCCAGTTCCTTGCCGATCAGGTGTTGATAGCGGGGGTCATCGGGATGCACTGCCAGACCTGTATCGCCGATCTTCGTCTCTGGACGCACAGTAGCAAGGGTGAGCGGGCCATACTTGATGTAGTAGAGGGGGTCGGTGCGCTCCTCATAATCCACTTCAAGGTCAGAGATTGCGGTGCCGTCCTTCGGATCCCAGTTGACGATCCGCTCGCCACGGTAGATCAGGCCATCGTCGTAGAGCTTCTTGAAGGCAGCCACCACCGCTGCCGCTGGGATCGGGTCGAGGGTGAAGCTGAAGCGTGACCAGTCGGCACTGACCCCCAGGCGGCGAAACTGGTTGAGGATCGCGTTGCCGGTCTCGTGCCGCCAGGCCCAGGTGCGCTCCACGAACTTCTCGCGGCCAAGTTCGCGCCGCTTGATCCCTTGCTTCTCCAACATCCTCTCTACCACCGCCTGGGTTGCGATGCCCGCATGATCCTGACCAGGCAGCCAGAGGGTGGGGTCACCCTTCATGCGGTGCCAGCGCACCATCACGTCCTCAAGGGCGTTAGTCAAAGCATGGCCCATGTGCAGGCTGCCTGTCACGTTGGGCGGGGGCATGATCAGGGTGAACGGCTCCTTGCCAGCCTCGATCTGGGCCGTGAAGTAGCCCTGGGCCTCCCAGAACTCGTACCACCGCTGCTCTGTAGTGGTAGGGTCGTAAGCCTTCGCCATCTCTTGTTCTGCCTGCGGCTCGGCAGTGGGGTTGATCGTCTCGGTCATTGGTGTACCCTCCTATGTCCCACTTCCACCCGCCTCTAGGGGGCAGGTGGAGACACACAAAGTCCCGCACGTCGCATAAGGACGAGCGGGACTCTCGTGGTACCACCTTACTTTGGCGCAGTTATCCTAGCCAGTCTCTGTCAGTGAAGGTAGAGGCAGGGTGGGATATACGCCCTCGTGAGCGGCTGTATCGGGCCGACCCGCTGACGCTTGAGGCTGCTTACTGGCAGCTTTCGGCGCAGGACTCCCCGGTGACATTCGGCTTCTGGCTGCGGGGGACTTGCACCAACTTCCCCCTCGCTGAGCAGCTTGCAGCTTACTAATCCGGTTCAACGTCTATGCTATGATCGTCTGGTAGCAGCGGACTGCTGCTTGTTGCTTCTATTTTACCCACTGTGATGGAAGTTTGTCAATACCCCAAGCGATGTAGGTCAAGGCAATCTGCGAGCAGACTGCCCTGACCCTGGGCTACTCACTTCAGCGGGTTGATCTCGATAGCCCGCCGCACGATGCGCGATAGCTCGTCGCGACGGATGTTGCTGCTGGGGTTGAAGCAGCTAGCCGTGCCACAGGTCTGGCCGTTGACCACCCCGACAGCGGTTAGAGCCTCTACGGCAGCGTAGCCAAAGGCGGTGGAGGGCAGGTCGGCGTAGGTAGGTGAAGGCGGATTGAATGACGGGTAGCCCTTCGCCCGCTGGATGATCACTGCGCTCTCGTCGCGGCGGATCGGGTTGTTGGGCCGGAAGGTGCCGCCAGGGTAGCCCGCGATCACCCCAGCACGGACAGCAGCCTCGATGTAGGTGTAGAAGGGCTGGGTGGCTGGCACGTCGCTGAAGGTCGGACTAGTGGGGGTGAATGCAGGGAGGCCGAGGCCATTCACGATCATCTTGGCGAACTGGCCGCGAGTGGTGCTGGCTGCTGGCCGGAAGGTATTACCGCCATAGCCGTTGATTATACCACGACAGTAGAGGAAGGTGATGTCGCCGTAGAACAGGCTGCCAGTCGGCACGTCGCTGAAGCTGATCGCGCAAGGGGTAGCAGTCACGGTCAGGGTAGCAGTCGCGGTCAGGGTAGCGGTCGGCGTGCTGGTGAGGAGTGGCGTGCTGGTAACAGTCGGCGTGTCACTGCTAATGGGCGTGCTGGTAGCAGTGAGGGTGCCAGTACTGGTTGGCGTGCTAGTACTAGTCGGCGTGTCAGTCACCAGTGGAGTCCAGGTGGGGGTGGGGGCAAGCCCAGGGATGCGTTCGCTGCCCACCAGGATGGTACCATCACCGAAGCCCGCACTGACCACAGCAACCCCGTTGATGTTGCCGCCTGCTGCACCGAGGCGCGGAACGTTCAGGCGTGGGCCATACCGCCAGGTATTGCTGGTCGGGTTATAAATCTCTACCGATTGACTGCTGGGTAGCAGGGTAAAGCCGTCGCTGCCAGCCCCACCTCCTACTGCCCACAACTCACTGTTGTAAGCGAAGACCGTTGCCCCCTGTCGTGCCTGCTGCAAGGGAGCAGCCGTGCGCCAGGCATTGGCCGTTGGCGAGTAAACCGAGACGCTGTTGATCGCTCCGGAGAAGCTGCTGTTGAAGCCACCCACGACGTAGAGTTCACCGTTCATCACGCCGCCGCTGGCGTAGGCTGTATTGTAGCCGAGGGCTGGGCCAGTTGACCAGCTACCGGCTGCGATGTCGAAGATGTAATTGGTATTGCTGGTGTAGGGAGTGATGTTGTGGTCGCCACCGACCGCGTAGAGCTTGCCATTGATGATCTCGCTGGCCGCGCCACCTGTTGCCGCAGGCATTACTACGCCACCCGTCCAACTGTTGGCGGTGGTACTGTAGATAGAAGTGGTATAAGTTACGTACTGGGGGTTGGTGAGGCCACTAGGGCTGCGCGGGGTAACACCACCAGCCACGTAGATGTTGCCGTTCCAGTAGCCGCTAGCCCCGGTGCCAGCTGCTCGCGGCATGGGCGCAAGCACAGACCATTGGTTGAGGGTGGGGTCATAACTCTCATGGAAGTTCTGCTGGGTGTCGTAGCAGCTACCGCCCAGGCCGCCAATGGCGTAGAGCTTACCGTTCGCCACCACGCTGTTGAAGCGGTAGCGGGCGGAGGCCAGCGGTGCGCCAATCTGCCAGTAGCCCTCTGGAGGGGCAGTTGGCGTAGCGGTGGGGGTGGGAGCAAGGGTGCTACCAGGGTAACTTTCGCTCGTGATGATGAAACCAATCGCGCTAACTGTCTGGCCGCCAGAGGTGCGGCTCTCCAACACGGTGCCGTGACCGCCAAAGGCAAACCACTTGCCATTGTACTGGGCGGCAGCATAGGTGCGGCGCGGACTGTTGAAGCCAGCGAAGACGCTCCAGGTGTTGTCCAGCGGATCGTAGATGTAGGCGTTCGTGTCGGCTATGTCCCAGCGACCGCCCGCCACCACGATCTTGCCAGCGTAGGGTTGGCCGCTGCCAGTATCCCAGGCGAAGGCATGGGCGTAAGAGCGACCGCTTGGCAGGTCGGCCAGGCGCACCCAACCGAGAGCGGGATTGGCTGGGTCGAACCGCTCAACTACCGCCTCATTGGAGATCGCTGTGCCACTGGGGCTGAGTTGGCCGCCAGCGACGGCGTAGATTTTGCCGTCCAGCACTACGCTAGCGATGTAGCCACGTGGCACGCTGAGGTTGGCGTTGGTTAGGCGAGTCCAGCGGCTACCAGAGGCAGCTAGCGGGTCGAAAACCCAGGTGTCAGTGTAGGTGCTGAACGGCTTGATGATTCCGCCGAAGACGTACCACTTGTTGCCTACTACCGCGCTGCCACCCGCGATGCGCCGCCCAACCGGCCAGTTGTCGGCATCTGGCAGGGAAACTGCACTGGCGGAGCCGGGGTCGTAGGTGAAGACAGTGTTGGTGATCTGTTCGCTATAGCCACTGCCACCTAGCAGGTAGATGTGGCGCAGGTTATTGCTATCGGTCAGCACTGCGCTCTGCATATCCGAGGTGTTCGTCCCCAGCCGCCCTTCAGGGAAGACGCTGGATATGGAAGTCCAATTGTTGCTGACGGTATTGTAGATGCTAGCATCAGGGCGGTAGATGGTGAAGCCCGCCTGCCAGTCAATATCGAAGTCGCGCCCGCCAAAGACATAGATGTTGCCGTCGCTCCAGGGCTGGGCCACTGCTCGACCGCGCAGTGATGGCATGGGGGCTATGTTGTCCCAGCCAAAGAGGGTAGCGGGGGTAGAGGTGGGGGTAGTGGTCGTCAGCGGCTGGTTGGACTGGATCGGACGCTGGCCGCGTACTATCTGCTCCGCACCAGCAGAAGGAGGGGTTGGACAAGGGTCGGAGGCAGGGGCGTTCCGCTGGGTCGCCAGGGTCACAGGGGCGGCGGCAGCAGGGCTGGCAGTCTGGCTGCCTGCCAGACCACCAACCAACATTCCTAGCAGCGCGAGCAAAGTCAGCAACCGGAGCATTCGGGGCTTGAGAAACATGGGCAAACTCCTTCTAACTGGTTAATGGGGGAAGGCAGCAAAGGGGAGGGTATCAACCGCAATGCTGGACAGGGGACATGGTAGCATAGCATAAGACATATGTCAAACCTACCTGCTACAATGCCTGCTTGACATCCCCTGACCGGCAGCATTATAATGAGGGGTAATCTATTGGCGTTCCTTGTACCTTGCAGCTAGCTACAGAAGGCGAAATCATATGTCTGAGCAATTTTTGCCCCTTTTCCCGCTCAACACTGTCCTTTTTCCCCATATGTTCCTACGGCTACACATCTTTGAGGAACGCTACAAGCTGCTGGTCAACACTGTCTTGCAAGGCAATGCCTGCTTTGGCATCCTGCTCGTTGCGGAGGCAGAGGATGGTGAAGTCAGACCCTCGGAGATAGGCACAATAGGGCGCATCACTGAGATGCAGCGGCTTAGTGGCGGACGGATGAACGTGATCATCCAGGGGGTCAGCCGCTTCCGAGTCAGCGAGTACGACAATACCATGCCCTTCCTGCGTGGCATCGTCGAGCCGCTAACTGATGAGGACAGTAATACTAGCCTACCTCAACTGGTTGGCAGCGTCGGTGGCCTATTCAGCCAGTACCTCAACACCTTGCTGACGATCACCAGCCAGGAGCCGCGCCAGATTCAGCTACCCGATAGCCCCGAAATCCTCTCTTTCCTTGTTGCCGACGGCCTGCAAATTGAGTGGACGCAGAAGCAGGATTTGTTGGAACTGCTCTCCGCCCGCGCTCGTCTGGAGCAGGAGGCTGGCATCCTCAAGCGCGAGGTAGTGATGCTCAAGCACTTCCAGACGGTACCCAAGCAGCTAGTGGACAACGGTGGCATCACCTTCTCGCTCAACTAGACAGCCAGGGCTGGTTAGTACCAGGGTTATAATGCTACGATTCTGGCGACTAGCTTGCTCAGCAAAGAAGTCTGCTCAGTTGAGCAGACCTCTAGGGATGTTGCCCCTTTGCGGCTAAACAGCAGGGGTCAGTACGATTGTTTGTTTGCGCTGCTGTCGTAGCTTGACCCCCTGGGCCACAAAGAAGCCCAACAAGCCCCAGAGTGGCAGCAAGCCAACCAGCCACAAGCCAGGTGGGGATGGCTGGTGGTCCCTGCACCGCCAGGTTGAAGATCGCACCGTTGCTTCCCTACGCTCCACTAACGAGCAGCTTTAGTTGCTATGCCGCCCGCTATGGCCCCGCAGCCACAGTGCGAACGAGTGTCGCAGACAAGCACGCGAGCTGTCCGCGACACTCACTGGTCAGATTACGCTGCTACTGGGCGCGCATCGCCTGATAGAGTACCTTGCTCACTTCTCCCCGGCGGATGTTGTCGTTGGGCCGGAAGCAGATAGTGCTTCCACAGGCCGCTCCACTGATCACCGCCCGTCCCGCTAGAGCCTCAATCGCCCCGAAGGCGAAGTAGCTGCGCGGCACGTCGCTGAAGCTAGGATTAGCAGGGGTCGCGGCGGGCCAGCCCTTTGCCCTCTGCACAATCACCGCCACTTGCGCCCGGCTGACGCTGTTGTTGGGGCGGAAGGAACCGTCGGGGTAGCCAGTGATCACCCCGACATGGGCGGCAGCCTCGATGTAGCGGTAGAAGATACTGCTGGCTGGCACGTCGCCGAAGCTCGGCGCAGTCGGCGTGTAGGCAGCAATGCCGAAGCTGAGGACGCTCATCTTGGCGAACTCGGCCCGCGTGGTGTTGGCATTGGGCCGGAAGTAGCCACCGCTACCATTGACGATCCCCTGCTGGGCAAGATCATGCACATACGTGTACCATAGACTACCGGGCGGCACATCGTAGAACTCGTAGGCCGCTAGCGTGGGTAGAGGGGTAGCAGTGACGGCAGGGGTGGCTGTCACATCTTGCAGTGCCTGACCAGAGTTGGGCGCGACTTGCAGATTGGCCTCGTCTACCACTTCAAAGGAGGAGCCAGGCAGGTTGCGGAGCAGTTGCAGGTCGTCATTGTCCCACCGCTCATCAGGTACGCCCGACATGAACCAGCTACTACCGTTATCGGCCACGATCATGCCGTAGCGTTTGAGGGCGGCCAGGATCACCCTGTTGTTGGCCGAGTAGCCACTGATGTCTACATTGGCCTTGAGGCGGAAGCGCAGGCCCATGGGCGGCACGTTGGCGGCGGGGTCACTGGTGCGGTGGCGGGCAGGCCAGATGTAACCACCAGTGCTGTTCACGGTGAAGCGGATCGCGTGGTTGATCGCTCCCGCCGCCACCTCGTCGTAGCGCACCAGACCAGCCAGGATAGGTAGCCCGGCTGCATCGGCTGAAGTCCAACCGTCAGGGCGCAAGGTGTTGCTGTTGAGGTTCCAGGTTGCCCCACTGCCAGCAGTCCAGCTACCGTTGCTCTGCACCTGACTGTGGTACAGTTCGTAGAGCAGGCAGCTTGCGGTATTGACCACCAGCACGTGGCGGTCACCGCCGGATGCTGGCCCACCCTCAATCGGCGCATTGGTCGGGATCGGGAAAGGGCCAGGGTCGCTTTCGTTACCATACTCGTCGTAGGTAATCGCCACGTTTGGTTGGCTGCCCGTTACCAATGTGAAGGGGATGCCGATTGGCCCACCGTTGTAGAGACCAGCACCGAAGTCGGCCTTGAGCCGGGTAGTAGCCCCCACGAAGTTGACGTAGCCGCTAGAATTGGTCACGGTTGGCAGACCACTAATCTCGCGGTTCCAAATGTTGTCGCCAGGAAAGACAGGACAGCCGCCAATGGTAGCTGGCTGAGGTTGGTTCTGCACCCCTACCCCTAGCGTACCTAGCAGGACAAGCGCAGCGGCGAAGAAGACGAAGGGACGGATGAGAGATTGTACTTTCACAGATCGTACCTCCAAACAAGATTATGCCCGGTATGGCACCATGATACACCAGTTTGCTACCCACCGTCAATAGGATATTGGTCGTCGCCTTTGCAACTTGACAGCCACTGCTGCTGGCTGGCAACCAGGTGGAGTTGGAGCCAGCGGCGTAACTGCTCACGGCCACCTATTCGCTGTCACAACTCCACTAACTACGCTGCATAGCTGTAAACAGTGATGCTCGAAACTGGCTATTGCCAGCCGGAGGCAAAGATGATAGAATGAGCGGCAAACAAGGAGGGCAAGGATGGGCATTGTCTCAAAGCTAATCAAAGGGGCGGGCGGGTTGGCCGCTGCTGCAACTGGGGCTGCGCTCGTCTACAACGCCGCTACGACACCACAGGGTATGCGGCCAGCCAGCGATTTTGCGCCCGCCGAGGAGTTCGTTACCCTCCAGGATGGCTGGCGCAGCCATTACCGTAGCGCACTGCCAGCCGAAGCAGAGGGTAAGCTGCCAATCATCCTGCTGCACGGCTTGGGTGGCTGGGTCTACAGCTGGCGACACAACCTGGGCGTGCTAGGCCAGCACAACCCCACCTACGCCCTTGACCGCCTCGGCTTCGGCCTCAGCGACAAGCCTGCGATCACCTACAACCTCGACCTGTACTGCAACCAGGTGATGCTTTTCCTCAACCACTTGGGCTTGCAGCGGGTCATCCTGGTTGGTCACTCTGCTGGTGCGCCAGTGGCAATCCGAGTAGCTACGCGGTTCCCCACTCAGGTGGCGGGCCTGGTGCTGGCTGCCCCCGCCGGGCTGGAAAGCCCGCCACCAGATCAGGCGGTCAAGCTCTTTGCCCGCACCCCCTTCGCCACTACCCTGGCTCGACTGTTGCTCAAAAACCGGGTGCTGAGCAAAGGGCTACTCGGCATCTCCTACGCCAATCCCTCATTCATGAGCGAGGAGGTACTGGTGAACTACGAGTTGCCGCTGCAAACCGAGGGCAACGAGAACACCCTACGCGGCCTGCTCCGCAGCGGCAACCCCAATGCTGGGATCGTAGAACAGTTGCCGCAGGTGACAGCTCCCACTCTGGTGATCTATGGCACGGCGGATCGAGTGGTCAAGCCTGCTAATGCAGCTCGCTTCGCCGCCCTGATCCCTCATGCTGAAGCGGATGTGATAGCTGATGCGGGCCACCTGCTCATGGAGGAGCAGGCCGATACCTTTAATCGAGCGGTGCTGAACTTTGCAGCCCGTTTGCAGAAGGAGGCAAGTTAATGGCAGAGGATGAGAGACAGGTCGCCTGGTCGGGCATTGAAACGCTGCTCAACGCCGCCAAAGCGCAACTTAACGATCAGCAGGTCAATAGCTACCTGAACGATGTGGCAGAGAGGAGCGGCCACAACATCCGCGAGGCCCGAATGTGGTACCCCCTGGCAGTCTACGAGCAGATGCTCACGCTCCTCGGTCAACGCTGCTTCCCTGGCTTCAAGGAGCGCGAACAAGCCTACAACCTCGGTCTGGCCGCCTTCGAGGCTTATCGCCAGACCACGATTGGCCGCGTCACTACCTCGGCGATCAGCGCGATTGGCCCCTATAAGACATTGGAGCGCATATGCAAACAACTAAGCCAGACCTTCAGCGGCAGCACTTGCAAGATCAACCAGTCTGTCCCCCACCACTATAGCTTGCTAATCAACGGCCCACACCCCCATCCTGCCTACCTGGAAGGCTACCTGCGTTCGATCCTCAACGCTAGTGGCGCACAGCAACTGATCATTGCTGCTGGCCCGAACGCGCCAGAGCAGGGCAGCTTCGATATCAGTTGGAGTTAACCACATCTCCTGCTACAGGGGGTTGCTTTACGCCAGGGTGTCCTTGCCAACGGCAACAACAGGGCGGCCAACGAGGATGAGACTATGCCTAGGAACGCTGACGATAGGCCGATGATCAGCAACGAGGTGGTTGAAGACTTGCTGCGCGGGGTGCGGATGGTGTCGAACGACGACCCGCTGACGCTTTGCGCTGGCTGCGGTTACCCCAGCGACTACAAGGCGATGTTCCACCCAGCCAGCCTGGTACACTGCATGATTGAGCGGCTGGCGGCCCGTCTCTATCCCGATCATGGCTACGAGGCTGCTGTCGAGCAGGTTGCTGGGCTGATCATCCGCGGCCACGGCCAGACCTTTGATGCACGCCTGTGGGAGGCTCGTGCTATCCGCTCCACGCAGGATGAGATTCTTACTTCTATAGTCGCCTACTTCCGCATCGCGCCGGGGTCGAAGGCCACACTGCACAAGCTCGGCTCCAACCACTACAGCCTGGCGGTGGAGAACTGGCCGCTGCAAGGGAGTGCAATCACGGGTGCCTTCATCGTGTTCATCGAGCTACTAGGCGGTAGTCAGTTGGTAACTACGCTTGAGCAGACCGCCTTTGAAAGCTACCTGCTTACCATGCGTTGGCAGAGCGCAGAGGCTACTGATCGGTCTGTTCTCTTAGCCAGCGAGCAAGGGCAGGGAGAGCATAAGCCAAGCGTAAAGGAATTAACATACACCTGTTAAGCACTTTACAGCAGTGCGGAGTGGGCGGTGGTATGATACAGGTGTTGAACAAAACCAGTGGCTACGTACCAGCAGGGACAACGACGAGCCAGCCACCGCAGCAACACCATCGGCTCACCAACTCTGACCGCCAGCCCATCCGGCCCCGCTATTGCCCAGGCTGGCAACCAGAGCCAAATGCAACCGTCAACAAACGCAGATTGGCTAACTGAATCGGGGGACTCAGCTAACCAGTCTGTACCACAAAACTCCCTTCTCCTCTTCCTGCATCAAGCCCTGGGGCAACCGCTCTGGGGCTTGTTTGTTTGGGCCAAAGCAGAGTGGGCGTAGCGACAACCTTGCGGCTTGTCACTACGTCCACAGGCTGGTTGCTGCCTAGCAGCTGGCGATTGCGGTTGTTGCCGTCATCACTTCTCCTGATGTGGGGTTAAGGCGGCCTTGCGCTGGTCGTAGAGCGGGTCAATAAAGGGCATCAGGGCGGAGCGGCGGACGACCATACTGCGCCCGCGCCGGGTCGCCTCGATCTTGCCACAGCGGATCGTCGTCCGCAGCACCCCCTCACTGATTTGCAACAGCTTGGCCGCCTCCTTCAACGTGTAGGTCTTGTCGGCGGCGGGCAGGGCTTCCTTCTTCGGCCTTGCCACACGCGGTGCAGGACGGTTGGCCTTAGCTTCATGCTGAGTCAACGCCTCAAACGAATCTTGCTCACTGCTACTACGCTTGGCGGTTGCCATTGCTCACGCTCTCCCTATAATGGATAATGGTTAATTGTTGATCGACGAGCGGGGCAGCCAGCAGCGGTTGAGACTGCTGGCCTGCACCTAACGTCCGCCGCGCGACCCTCAGGCAGCGGCCTGCTGCTTGAGGATGTCAATGAAGCGGCTGGCCTCGGCCTTGTTCAGGTTGGCTGGGCTGGTGCCGTAGGTTTCGAGACAGAGGGCATCCACCTCGTTCTCACTCATCGCCCGTTGGTTGCGGGCAATAGCGTAGATCGCCTTCAGTTGCTTCTCGGTCAGCATCCCATTGCTGTTGCCCTGGATCGTGGTGAAGGGACGGTTAGCGGCAGGCTGGCCGTTGCCGTTGCTGCTGGCAGCGTAGCCGCTGTCGCTGGTCTGCTTCTCGCTGCGTGCGGGGTAGGACTGGCCGAAGTCGGTGATGGTGAAGTTGACTGGGCTATCCACCACCTGGGCGCGACCCGGCTCGGCCACCGCCGCGAAGTCATAGTCCTGGCAGAACTGAGTGCCGTAGCCGAGGGCAGCAAGGGCGCGCCCCAGTGCCTTCGTCTCCGCCGCCTCAATGTAGTCGTTGAAGTCGCGGGCAGTCTCGCTGCCCCAGCCGGTCGCGCTGCCGCCACCAGGGATGATCACCTTAGCGCGAAAGAGAGCGAAGCCGTCCTCGTGCTTGGCGAGTGCGGTGACGATACGTGCCTCTGGGTGTTCAGTACGCAACCATAGTAGCCGCCACTTCACCTCAAGGTAGTCACGCCCCTCGATCTTCATCAGGTAGCGGCTTGGCTCGAAAGCAGGCACCACCATCGCGACTGGGCTGGGCTGGGTCACCTGCGACTCGCTCTGCTCGGCAGTGGGCAGCGTTTCGCCAACCTTGCGGCGTGGCTTGCGGGCTGTCTCGTTCTGCTCACCAATGTTTTCGTTGATCTGCTCGTTCATCTTGTTTGTCCTTCTTGCTAACTGGTTTGCTCTACGCCGGTGTAGCCGTCATACGGCACGTACCTGAACGAATGTTCTACGCAATTATAGCCGATTTTGCTAACTTTGTCAAGCAATTGCTAGAACCATAGTTCTAAAAAGTACAGCTAGATATGATTCGGTGGTTATGTCAAGCCCTTTCCTAGCCCACCTGTGCTTGCCTACGCTAGCCGCTAGTTGCGCAAGATGGCAAGCAGGGTAAGGTTACAACTTGCAGACGGTGCCAGCAGATAGGCCGCAGAGCAGGGCAGCCGAGTGCGAACCCAGACCCGCTTTGGTGTATAATAGGCGGGATGAAGCTGCCAACTCTGCTCCAACTTGTTCTCGTTGCTGCCCTCGTGCTACTGCCTACTGTCTGCCTCTGCCAGTTGTCGCTCGGCCAGACGATGCACCATCACGCCAGCAGGATTGTGCAAGAGGGAGAGCAGGCCGAGGAGATGGCGGCCAATAGCTGCGCTCCTGCTCGTCACCACGATGGCGTGGTTGAGAGCGATCCTCTGCTGAGTGCGGTGCTACCCACCCAACAGTTCCTAGCGGTCAGCCCCCACGTTGCCAGAGAGCGGCTAGGGCCAGCCCCCGCTCCCAGCCAGCAACGCCCCGCCCCAGCCGAACACCCACCGAACGCTACTTGACTTGAGGCGACCAAACCACATACTAGCTTACAAGAAAGGTTGAACCATGCAGCGTTCCAACGTAGCGGCCCGCCTGTTGCTGCCCGCTTTCCTCCTCGTTCTCGCTCTCGGCTTGCTGACCAGCAACGCCGCCGCCCATGCCCGCCTCCAGAGTGCCAGCCCCAGTGATGGTGAAGTGCTGAGCAGCCAGCCTAGCAGCGTCACTGCCACCTTTGGCGAAGAAACCGCGCTCACTGGCAGCAAGTTCGAGGTTTACTTCACCCCAACTGGTGGCAGCGAGCAGCGGGCAGATACTGCCAGTAGCCCCGTAGACCCCAACGAGCGTAGCAAAATGAGCGCGACGCTTAAAAGCGGTCTTGGTGAAGGCAAGTACATCGTGCGCTGGACTACCCTCACCGAAGATGACAACGGCAAGGCCGAGGGCAGCTTCAGCTTTACCGTTGCTAGCGGCAGCACGGCCAGTGGGCCAACTGGCAAGACTGGCACCATGCGGGAGCAGGAGTCGACCAGCCCCAGCAGCTTGCCGACAACCGGCGGCGGCGGCCTGCTCCCCTTTGGTCTGCTTGCGCTAGCGGTATTGGCACTCGGCCTCGCACTGCGCTTGACAGGGCGCAGGGTGATGCGGTAATATAGGAATATGACACGCTTTTGCCAGTACCATCAGGCATACGCAGCGGAGTAGCTCGTCCAGGGTCTGGACGGGGAGTGCTTCGCTGCACAAGGGCTAGCCAAACGGCTGGCCCTTTTCGTTGGCAGCAACCAGGGGAGGCAGGATGATTGCAGAGAGCAGGAAACTAACGCGCCTGAAGGGAATGGTTGACGTGCTGCCAGAGGAGGCGGAGCGGAGGGCGCACTTGGCGGCTCAGCTTGCGGGCTGCTACGCCCGCGCAGGCTACCTACCGCTGGAGACACCGCTGCTGGAACGTAGCGAACTGCTGCTGCGGCGAGCGGGTGACCAGTTGGCCGAACGGCTGTACAGCTTTGAGCATCGCGGGCGGCAACTGGCCTTGCGCCCAGAGTTCACCACTGGGGTTGCCCGCGCCTACATCGAAGGGGGCATGAGCGGCACGCCTACCCGCCTGCGCTACAGCGGCCCAGTATTTCTGGAGAACCCCGGTCGCGGTCGCCCACGCCAATTCACCCAGGCGGGCTTTGAGTTGATCGGGGCGGCAGGGCCACGAGCGGATGCGGAGGCTTTGACGCTGGCCGCCGCCACCATGGAAGGGCTGCGCGGCTGGAACATCGAAGTCGGCCACCTGGGGCTAGTCAGCATCTTGCTCGACCAACTCGGCCTCGATCACCAGGCCAGCAGCCTGCTAGTCGCTAACCTCGAAAACCTCAACCGCCCTGGGCGCAGTCGCCTCTACGTGGAGGAGCGGCTAGCTCCCTTCTACGGCCCCCTATCCGACCCTCCTGCCCTTGAGGCAGCGGCTGGCAGGGAGCGCATCAGTGGCGAAGCGGCTCTGGCCCTGTTTGCCAGCAGCAATGACGGTGCGCAGGGCGAAGTTTATGACCGGCTGCGGATCAAGATGGGGCGGCGGCAGCAGAGCGGTCTGGTCGGGCGTGGCCTGGCCCTGCTGGACGAGTTGAGTAAAGCGGCGGGCGAACCCTTCGCTGCGCTGGCGGCGGCACGGGCGATCTTGCGCGCCCACGGCCTGGATGGGCGGGGGAGCGTAATCCTGGACGAGCTTGAGCGTACCTTCAATATCGCAGCTGGGGGAGTGCCGCTGGAGCGCGTGCGCCTCAACCTGGCCTTTGGCCGTGGCCTCCTCTACTACACTGGTATCCTCTTTGAAGTACGCAGCCCCAGTCTACCCGATGATGCGCCGCTCGGTGGAGGGGGTCGCTACGACGACCTGATCGCCGCCCTTGATGGCCCACCTACCCCTGCCTGCGGCTTCGCCTGCACCCTGGAACGGCTCAGTGCCGCCCTCGTCAGCGAGAGGGAGCTACCACCACTCAGGTATCATCTCATGGTTGTTCCGCTTGGTAGTGATGATGTGGAGGCGGCTCTACAACTGGCAGCCCGTCTGCGAAAGATGGGCAAGAGGGTGGAGATGGAGGTGGTAGAACGCAAGCTGGATGCTTCCTTGCGCTATGCTGATCGGGCTAAGATCAGCACTGTCTTCATGATCGGCCCTGACGAAAGGGCGGGGGGCTACGTCACCTTGCGTGACATGAGTGAACACACGGAGCGACGGATCGCACTAACCAGGCTGGAAACAGTAGACTGGGTGGGGGATACCAACGATGAATGACAAACAAACCATCCGCATTGCCCTGGCTAGCAAGGGTGAGCTTGAGCAACCCACCCTGGACTTCCTGGCGAAGTGCGGGCTGGCAGTGAGCAAGACCAACCCACGCCAGTACATCGCCACCATCCCCGCGCTACCGGGGGTCGAGGTGATCTTCCAGCGGCCACCCGACATCGTGACCCTGGTGCGCGAGGGTGACGCTGACCTGGGCATCACTGGCTACGACCTGGTGGCCGAGGCAATCGGCCTGCTAGACGAGGACATCGAGCCGGGCAAGCTGCGCGAGGACGGTGATCTGCTGGTCTTGCACGAGGCACTGGGCTACGGCAAGTGCGCCCTGGTGCTGGCGGTACCAGAACAGTGGCTGGACGTGGAGACCACCGCCGACCTGATCGGGGTAGCAGCCTACACGAGGGAGAAGCACGCCCGCAGCTTGCGGGTCGCCACCAAGTACCCATCCCTGGTGCGGGCCTTCCTCTACCGCAAGGGTCTGACCAGCTTCAACACAGTGGCGGCCAGCGGCGCGCTAGAGGCGGCCCCCACCACTGGCATCGCCGACCTGATCGCCGACATCTCGGCCAGTGGCACGACGCTGCGCGAGAACCGCCTACGCGTGTTGCCTGACGGCACGGTAGTCAAGGCGCAGGCGGTATTGATCGGCAACAAGCGCAATCTACGCCAACACGAGCAGGCGTTGGCCGCCGCCTGCACCATGCTGGAACTGATCGAGGCTTACCAGAAGGCGCGCCAGTACACCACACTGACGGCCAACCTTGCGGCAGAGTCGGCCTCGGCGGCAGCGGCAGCGATCAGCAGCCTGCCCGACTGTGGTGGGCTACTCGGCCCCACCGTTAGCTCCGTCTACCAACAAGCAGGTGGCAGCACCTGGTACACTGCTAGCATTGTGATCGAGAGCAGCAAGCTGGTCGCTGCTGTGCAGCAGCTACGCTCGGTTGGCAGCCACAGCATCACGGCAGCCCCTGTCGGCTACCTGTTTGGCGAGAGTAGCCCGCTGGTCGAACGCCTGCTGGCGCGCGTGAAGAAGTGAGAGGGTAGCGGCCAAATGTGACCGCTGCTGGGTTAGCACAAGATGAGGAACAGCACGTCAAAGGCGGGTGGGGTTTGACGCTAGGCTGCAAAAAGGGTATAATGTTGTGAAATCGCTTGCGGGTTAGCAGTGCAGGCTGGGCTAGACCCAGGGTGCCAAACCAGCCGCGAGCCGAACAACCAAGCACACATAGGAGATTTTCATCAGTGAAGAGGACTTACCAGCCTAAGAAGACCCACCGCCAGCGGCGGCACGGCTTCCTGTCGCGGATGGCGACCAGGGGGGGCCGTGACGTGATTGCCGCCCGCCGCCGCCGAGGCCGTTCCCGGCTTACGATCAGCGACAACTAACCTACCATGCTACGGGCTACCCGCCTCAAGCGGGAGGCTGATTTCAACCGGGTGCGCGAGCGAGGGCGTAACTATAGCAACCGCTATATTGCCCTCTACGCCCTCCGCAACGAACTTGAGCGTAGTAGAGTGGGCATCGCAGCCGGTAAGAAGTTGGGTAAGGCCCACGTGCGAGTTAGGGTCAAGCGTCTACTGCGCGAAGCGATCCGCCTGCGCTATGTCCGCATCCAGCCCGGCTGGGACTTGCTACTTGTTGCTCGTGCTGCCTGCGTTGACCAGAAACTAGCTACCGTTGCCCCTGCTGTCGAAGAAATACTACGCCGCGCTAGCCTGCTTGCCCGCGCCCCAGCCAACCTACAGACCCCAGATTAACAGCCGAACCTGGCGCAACTGGGCCAAAATGAAACATATTTTTCTCTTGCTTATCAAAGTATACCAGATGACCTTCAGCAAGGTGCTGCCGCCCAGTTGCCGCTTCTATCCAAGTTGCAGCCACTACGGCTACGAGGCGGTTCAGAAGTATGGCGCGCTGAAGGGGGGTTGGCTGGCGGTTAGGAGAGTCGCTCGCTGCAATCCCTTTCATCCTGGCGGCTATGACCCCGTGCGCTAGCGGCTGCGAGCCAAATGCGCCTTTGAAGGAGTACAATTCATGCCTCATCCCTTTGCTAACGGTATCTTCTTCTTCGACATCTTCCTCCCCATTGTCAACGGTGCGAAGTGGGTACTTGAGAGCCTCAGCCACCTGACCGGCAACACGGGCATCGCCCTGATCCTCTTTACCATCATGCTGCGCCTGCTCACCCTGCCGCTCACGATGAAGTCTATGCGCTCGGCCCTGGTGATGCAAGAGTTGCAACCAATGGTCAAGGAAATCCAGAAGGAGCATAAGGGCGACCAGCAGGCGATCATGCAGCAAACCCAGTCGCTCTATGCCCGCTATGGGGCTAGCCAGTTCAGCGGCTGCTTGCCCGCTTTGCTGCAACTGCCGGTCTTCATCATCCTTAGCTCCGCCGTCAACGCCCTCGCCTATGACTCTGCCTTCCGCGCCACTGGCTTCCTCTGGGTGCCAGACCTCAGCAAGCCCGACCCCCTGCACATCCTGCCTGTCCTCTCCGGCCTTGCCCAGTTCGTCTCGGTCAAGATGGCACTGCGGACGGTCAAGGATGCCGACACCCAGGTTAAGCTGATGAACACCCTCTCCACCACCCTGTTCCCCGCAATGGCCGTGCTGTTCGCCTGGACATGGTTCGCTGGCCCGGTCATCTACTGGGTAACGAACAGTGTGATTGCGGCGGTGCAGAGCTACTTCATCAACGGTTGGGGCAGCCTGCGCGAAATCCTACCCTTCCTGCCCACCCGCAAGGTGCGCCGCTCTGTCCTTGTGCAGCTTAGTGACGACCAGATCGAGGCAAACAAGGCAAAGAAGAAGACTGGCGTGATGAGCAAGATGATCGAGAAGAGCATGGAAGCGAACGCCGAGTCCGAGCGGCTGAAGGCAGAGCGGGCTGGCGGTGGCAGCACCACCAGCGTCACGCGCCCCAGTGCCAGCCTGCGCCCAAACCCAGCGACCGCAGGGAATGGCAATGGTACGGCGGCTCGCAAAACCGCGAAGGTTAGTGGGGGCTACTACTCTGCCCTCAGCGAAGAACTGAAGCGCGAGGCCGCTAGTACGAGCAACGGTAGCAAAGCCAATGGCACGATGGCTGTCAGCACTAATGGTAGCAGCAATGCCCCGGCCCGCGCCCCGCAACTCAGCTACGACGAGATGATGGCCCGGCGCAACAAGAAGACCAAGAAGTGAACATTCGCGCAGACCTTGCGTGCTGACCGCTAGCCAGAGGGGTATTTCCCTCTGGCTCGTCCTATATCTGGCCGACAGTGGCCCGCCCTCGTGGGCGTAATCCGACCGTCACCCCGCAGGGTGAGCTAGCGAAGAAGGGGAGAGCTATGTACAGCGTAGAGATTCAGGCGCAGACCGTCGAAGAAGCCGTCCGCCTGGCGTTGGAGCAGATGGGGCGCACCCGCAATGAGGTTGTCAGCGAGGTACTCAGCCACAGCGAGGATGAGGTACTGGTACGCGTCAGCGTCAAGCCCGAAATCCTGGCCCGCATCCAGCAGGCGGGGCAGCGGCGCAGCCCATCTGAAGCAACGATGGCCCCCCCTGCTGTCGCCAGCCCGCAACCCGACCAGAGCGGCGAGAGCAGTGGGCGGCGTGGCCCAGTCTACAGCGACCCAGAAGCGATCCCCCCCGCTGATGGCCGCTTCGTATCGCAAACAGCCCGCGCCTATGGTACTGGCCGCAGCCGCGAGGAGCGTAGTGGCTATGGCGACCGCCGTAGCAGCGGTGGCGGTTACGGCGGCAATCGCAGCGGTGGCGGCGGTTATGCGGGCAACCGCAGCAGCGGTGGCGGCTATGCGGGCAACCGCAGTAGCAGTGGTGGTGGCTATGGTGGTAGTCGCGGCGGCTACGGTGGGCGCGACAGCGAACGCAGCGGTGGCTTCAGCCAGCGGTCGGAGAGCTTTGAGCGCGATGTGCGCCAGGCGACCCTGGCCGAGTACGAGAACGAAGGCGCAGTGTTGGCGGGTGAGACGCTAGAGGACTTGCTCGATCTGCTCAACATCCACGCTAATGTCGCCCAACGCGATCCCAAGCAGGAGACCCCAGAGGGGATGTCCGACGTTCGCACCCTGGTACTGGAAGTCTACGAGGTGGAGACCGCCGACAAAGGGCTGCTGATCGGCAAGCGTGGCGAGAACCTCAATGCGCTGCAATTCGTCCTCAATATCGTGCTGGGTAAGCGGATGAAGGGATGGGAGCGGGTAATCATTGATGTAGAAGGCTACCGTGTGCGCCGCACCGATCAACTGAGCCGCCTGGCCCAGCGCATCGCCGAACAGGTGTTGGACACCAACCAGCCCTATGCAATGGAGCCACTGCCGCCAGCCGAGCGGCGCATCATCCACCTTGCCCTGCAAGAGTCGCCCGATGTGTACACCGAGAGCGAGGGTGAGGGGCGCGAACGCCACGTGGTGGTGATGAAGAAGGGGCCAGACTACGTTGCCAAGCCGAAGCTGAGTGGGCGGATCGAGGAGGAGCCGGATGTGGTAGACTACGGCGACCCCAGCGAACTGCTCCAGGATTAGCCGCTGCCTGCAAGGAACAACAGTGTGGCGATATGGGCTGCCTCCGAGGAGGAGGCCCTCCGCCTTGCCCTTGAGCAGCTAGGCCGCACTCGCGCCGAGGTAGTTAGCACGGTGCTAGAGCGCACAGAGGATGAGGTGCTGGTGGCGGTGGCTCTGCGCCCTGCGGTAGCTGCCGCGATCAGCCAGCCACCCACTGCTAGCCCCCACCAAACCGCCAGCCCTTTGCCCAAGCACCAACCCAGCCCGCCAGTACTAGATGACTTTAGCGACGATTTTGCCCGGCTTGCTGCTGAAACGCTGGAGGATTTGCTCGACCTGCTAGGCGTGGGTGGCGAAGTGAAGCAGCGCGACCCTGCCAGCCTACCGCCTGGCCTGCTGCCAGAATGCGGCGTGGTGCTGGCTGTCTACGGGGCAGAGCGCGAAGCGGTTGGCCTGCTGATTGGCCGCTACGGGCAGACGCTCGATGCACTCGAACTGATCCTCAACCAAATCCTGGCCCAGCAGCAGAGTAGCTACAGCGATGTAGTAGTCGATGTGGATGACAGCCGCCTGCACCGGGCCGCCCTGCTAACTAGCTCGGTGCGCGAGATGGCGGCTACTGTGCAGCGCAGCGGCGCACCAGCTCACCTCGTTCCCCTCTCCACCAGTGAGCAGCGCATCGTCCGCACTGTTGTGGGTCAAAGCAACGGCTTGCGCCTGCGCTATGCGGGTGAGGGGAGGGAGCGGCACCTGCTGATCGCCGCCGCTGGTTCGACCGCTGGCAACTACAAGCCCGCTGAACTAGCAGCCCTCGCGCGGGAACTTGCCCGCGAAGTCGTGCGCAGCGGTCAGCCAGTGGTGATGGAGCCGCTACCCGCCAACCAGCGCAAGGTGGTTCACAGCACCCTCCTGCGCCACCCGCTGGTGCAGAGCAAGAGCAGCGGCGGCGGGGTCAACCGCCACGTAGTGATCCGCCTGCGAGCGGCCAGCGCGACGAGCGATGAAGAAGGCGAATGATGATTGATTACCTGGTGGTCGGTCACATCTGCAAGGATTTGCAGCCAGACGGCAGCTACACCCTCGGCGGCAGCGTCCTCTACTCGGCCCTGACTGCCCGCGCCCTCGGCTACCAGGTGGGGCTGTTCACCCGTGCCGCCAGCGACCCCGCCTTTGACGCACTGCTCCATCAGAGCCTACCAGGGATCGAGGTCTTCCGCCAACCAGCCTTCGCCACCACTACCTTCGAGAACATCTACGATGGGGGCAGCCGTCAACAGTACCTGCGCGCCTACGCCTTCCCGCTCAACCTGAAGCTGCTGCCACCATCATGGGCGCAGGCAAAGGTGCTACACCTCGCCCCTGTTGCGCGGGAGATAGATGAGGGCGAGGCGGCCCACCTGCTGCAAGCACGCCGGGGCAGTGGGGCGATTAGTGGCCTCACCCCTCAGGGTTGGCTGCGCGAGTGGCGCGACGATGGTGGCAAGGTCTTCTTCCACCGCTGGCCGGAGGCGAAGGAGCTACTACCCCTCAGCGACGCGCTAATCTTTAGCGAAGAAGATGTAGCCGCTGCCCCAGAATTGACCGCCGAGTACAGCCGCCTCGCACCGTTGACTGCGGTGACCGAAGGGGCGCGGGGGGCGACGATCTACCAGGCAGGCAGGCGGATCGTGCAGCAGTCTGCTTTCGCCACCACCCAGGTTGACCCCACTGGGGCGGGTGACGTGTTCGCGGCTAGCTTCCTGCTTACTCTGCAAGCGAGTGGTGACCCACGGCGGGCTGCGACTGTTGGCTGCGCCGCTGCCAGCTTCGCTGTTGAGCAACCAGGATTGCGTGGAGTACCAACCGCCACGATGGTGCGAGAGCGGTTGGCAGCACACGGCTATGCTGACTATCTCTAAACTGGGCGGGGTATGTGATGTACAACGACACCATTGTAGCAATAGCAACCCCTGCGGGTGAGGGGGGGATCGGCATCGTGCGGATCAGCGGGCCGCAGGCACGGGCGATTGCCGAACGGCTCTGTGGCAAGCCGCTGCTGGATCACCAGCTTAGCTACGCTCGCCTGCACTCCGAAGGGGCAGTGCTGGATGAGGTGATGGTTGCACTGATGCTAGCTCCGCGCAGCTACACCCGCGAGGATGTAGTAGAGATCAGCGGGCATGGTGGGGCTGCCAACCTTGCGCGCATCCTCGGTGCTGTGCTGGCGGCGGGTGTTCGCCAAGCGGGGCCAGGCGAGTTCACCCTGCGCGCCTTCCTCAATGGGCGGCTCGATCTAGCCCAGGCCGAGGCGGTGCTAGACATCATCACCGCCCAGACCCGGCCCGCCCTTGATGCTGCTCAGGCTCAACTTGGTGGTCGCTTGAGCGACGAACTGGCGGTAGCACGAGCGGCATTGCTAACGGCACTGGCGCACATCGAAGCCAGCCTCGACTTCCCAGAGGATGAGGTGCCAACCCCTGACGTGCGCCTGGAGCTTGAGCAGGCAGCGGCGGCCTTGACCCGCCTGCTGGACACGGCGCGGGCTGGCATCCTCTACCGCCAGGGTCTGCGTGTCGCCATCGTCGGCAAGCCGAACGTGGGCAAGTCCAGTCTGCTCAACGCCCTCCTTGGTGTGGAGCGAGCCATCGTCACCCCCATTGCTGGGACGACCCGCGACACGGTGGAGGAGGGGGCTAGTATGGCGGGCATCCCTCTGCTGCTGATCGACACGGCAGGCATTCGGGCTGAAGCGGGTGATGCTGTGGAGCAGATTGGCATTGAGCGTAGCAGGCAGGCAATCCAGCGGGCCGACTTTGTGATACTGGTGCTGGACGACAGTGCGCCGTTGGACGAGGCAGATCGGGCGGTGATTGCGGTGGTGCAAGAGGTGGGCGACCGGCTGCTGGTTGCCCTCAACAAAGCCGATTTGCCACCGCTGCTGGGGACTGCCTCCCTACGTACGCTCTTGCCCAATGCTACCCTCGTTCCTACTAGCGCATTGCAAGGACAGACCGCCGCCCTGGAGCAGGCGATCACCCAACTGGCCCTCGGTGGCTTGCAGCCGCAGGCGGGCCAGCCGCTCGTGACCAGCACCCGCCACCAAGAGGCGATCAACAGGGCGGCAGGCCATGTGCAGGCCGCCCGCGAGAGCGACGCACCACCAGACCTGCTGGCGGTCGAAATCCGCGCAGCCCTGGCCGCTATCGGGGAAGTGACTGGCGAGACGATTGGCGAAGACCTGCTAGATCAGATATTTAGCCGCTTCTGTATCGGGAAGTGACCAGTTGTGGCAAACAGAGTGTCAGCAGAAGTAGTTGATGGCATAGTAGATGCTTTTATGGGCAGCAGCTACATGGCGATGAGGAGGAGTAAGAAGTTGGCTAGCAAGCAGATGAAGAAAGTATTGATCACTGGCGGTGCAGGCTTCGTCGGCAGTAACCTGACCGCCTCGTTGCTGGCAGAGGGGGTGGCCGTCACCGTTTACGACAACCTCAGCCGGGTGGGGGCGGAGCGTAACCTCGCCTGGCTGCAAGAGCAGGGCAGAGGGCTGCGCTACATCGCAGGCGACGTGCGCGACAGTAGCCTGCTCAACCACACCTTGCGGCAAGGGCAGTTCGATACCGTCTTCCACCTGGCAGCACAGGTGGCAGTTACCACCTCGGTGGCTGATCCACGCAGCGACTTTGAGGTGAACGCCCTCGGCACCTTCAACCTGCTCGAAGCGGTACGCAACAGCGGCTACAACGGCCACGGCGCGCCAGCTCTGTTCCTGACCAGCACCAACAAGGTCTATGGCGGCCTCGAACACCTCGGCGTACAGTTGCAGGGCGACCGCTATGCCTATGCCGACCGCGAGGGGGTAGACGAGGGCTGCCCGCTCGACTTCCACTCCCCCTACGGCTGCTCGAAGGGGGCAGCCGACCAGTATGTGCGCGACTACGCCCGTATCTACGGCATCCCCAGCGTAGTATTCCGTATGTCGTGCATCTACGGTCCCCACCAGTTTGGCAATGAGGATCAGGGCTGGGTAGCCCACTTCCTGATCGCCGCAGTCAAGGATCAGCCGCTCACCATCTATGGCGACGGCAAGCAGGTGCGCGACATCCTCTTTGTCGAAGACCTGCTACGCGCCTTCAAGCTGGCTCGCCGCCAGATCGCGACCACTAGAGGGCAAGTCTACAACATCGGCGGTGGCCCCCAAAACACGCTAGCAATATGGCAAGAGTTCAGCGGGCTGATCAAGCTGCTGCACGGCAAGATACCACCCGTCAGCTTCAGGGCATGGCGACCTGGTGACCAGCCGATCTACGTTAGCGACACGCGCAAGGCCCACGCCGATTTCGGTTGGCAGCCAGCGGTTGGCGTGCAAGAGGGCATCCGCCGCCTCTATGAGTGGATACGGGCCAACCCCGCCCTGTTCGAGCGCAGCCCGCAACTCTCTGGCTTCAGCCCAGCAACACCAGCCGACTTCACCGGCGGCGTGCAGTAAAGCTCAAGGTACAGGCTTGCCCGCCTGACAGAGGACGACGCGATTGGCGGCAGCCGTATGGTACTCGTACTGCTGGTCGTTGTAGGCAAGAACGACGAGGTAGCCAGGGGTGATCACGTCGGCATAGCTAGTATTGGGTGCAGGGCAACCAAGGCTGCTGTCGCTCCACTGCTTGACGCTGACGCTGACTAGCTGTACTGCGGCGGCTTCACCTTGCACCCGACGGGCGAGGTCGTTGCTAGCTGCCTGCACTGCCTGTGCCTGCTCCAGGCTGCTGCTGCTGCCACAGGTGACGACAGTGCCACCCACATTGGCGTGGTACTCAGTCTGCTGCCCGTTGGCGGCAAGGATGATCGTGTAGCCAGGGACGATCACCTGCATATACATCTTGCCCTTCTCCTCACAACCCAGCGCACTGTTACGCCATTTCGTCTCCTTCACACTGACCACGTTGATCGACTCTGCGCCCACGCCAGCCCTTGCCGCGAGATCAGCCTTCGCGTTGGCGACGGCGAGATTAGCCTCGGCAGGCCAGTTGCCGCCGCTGCTGGGGGAATTAGTTGCTTGCACTGGTACCTCCGTAGGTTTGGGTGTGCTGGTCGGGCGGCTCGGTGTGACAGTTGGCTGCCCTGTAGTAGCAGTTGCGGCGGGCCGTCGGGTGGCAGTTGCTGGTGCAGAGACAGTAGTCAGTGGCTTTGCGGTGGCAGTCGGCGGCTTTGTAGTGGCGGTTGCTGGTGCTGCCATAACAGTCGGTGGCTCACTGGTGACGGTCGGCTGTGCCTCAGCGGTCAGTACATCGGGATTAGCCACTGCTACGCTGGTCGCGCTGGGTGGGGCCTCTGTGATGGTCGGCAATGCGGCAGCGACCACCACTGTGCTGGTCGCCAGGGTGAGGGCTGTCGGGCTGATGGCGACGACGCTGGCCGCCGCTTGACTGGTGGCGGTTGGGGACGGCGACTCGCCACCGCAGGCGGCCAGCAAGGTGACGGTTAGCACAACTACAGCAATGCTCTTTAGCTTCTGCACAACTAATCTCCTCTAGCTCCACCCACGCCGTACGCGCCGGGTGCTACTAATAGAACGAATGGCAGCACGATTCGTTCCACTAGGGCCGGTTAGCCGTCTTCGCAGGCAACTTCGCCAGCCCATGTGTTACAATAGAAGGAAGCAAATCCAGCAACCCGGAGAAATAAATGGCAATAAAGGCTACGCTCAAACCGATCCCGCGCATTAAAGACCACCCGCTGCTCGGCAGCTTCCGCGAGTTCAACAGCAACCGACTTGCCCTCTTTCGGCGGGTCGAACAGGAATGCGGCGAGATTGGCAGCTTTGGCATGGGGCCGTTTCCGGCTACGATGCTCAACAGTAGCGAATTGGTACAGCAGGTGTTGGTCGATCAAGCCGATGCCTTCAGCAAGAACAGCCCCCAGTACAATGCGATGCGCCCCGTCTCTGGCAACGGCCTGCTCAGCAGCGAGGGTGACTACTGGAAGCGGCAGCGCAAGCTGATGGCTCCTGCCTTCGTCCCCCGACGGATCGCAGCCTATGCCGAGACGATGGTAGCTTATACTGCGCAAATGCAGGCGGGTTGGCGGCAGGGTGAGACGGTTGATATCCACAAGGAGATGATCCGCCTGACGATGAGCATCGTTGGCAAGACGCTGTTTGATGCCGAGGTGTTCAGTGAGGCGGACGGGTTGGGGGCAGCCTTCCACACCGCCGCCGAGTACATCAACCAGATCGGCTCCAACATCCTCAGTGCGCCGCTGGCCTGGCCGAGCGAGCGCAACCGCCATACTCGTGCTGCCCTACACCTGATCAAGAGCCGGGTTGGTGGCATGATCGCCGAACGCCGCAACGCGCCAGAGGAGCATGGCGACCTCCTGGCAATGCTAATGGCCGCCCGCGACGAGCAGGGGCAGGGCATGACCGAGGAGGGCATCCTGGACGAACTGATCACCCTCTTTCTGGCTGGGCATGAGACGACCGCCAACTCCTGGGCCTGGGCCTTCTACCTGCTGGCGAGCAACCCCGCCGCTTACGCAAAGGTGCAGGGCGAAGTCGGCAGCGTGCTAGCTGGAAGGGCCGCCACCGCCGCTGACCTGCCGCACCTGATCTACACCACACAAGTGCTGAAGGAGTGCCTGCGCCTGTTCCCTGCTGCCTACATCATGACCCGCGTGGCTATTCGCGATGTGAACCTGGGCGGCTACCTGATCAAACAACGCTTCCCGGTGATCATCAGCCAGTACGCGATCCAGCGTTCGGCCCGCTACTTCCCCGACCCCGACCACTTCGATCCAGATCGTTTCACACCCGCGCACGAAAAGCGGCTGCCGCGCCATGCCTGGATGCCCTTCGGGGCGGGGGCGCACACCTGCATTGGCAGCCACTTTGCGCTGATGGAAGGGCTGCTGATCCTCGCCACCCTCGCTCAACGCTGCACCCTGCACCTCGTCCCCCAGCAGCGCATCCTGCCTCAGGCCGGGATCGCCATCTTCCCCAAGTACGGGATCAGGATGTGGGTGGAGAACAGGGTTTGAGGCGGGGCCTCGCTAGATCGCCAGCAAGCCCGCGCGCAAGTGGCTGAGCATGAGAGCTGGCACTCGCTCCTCGATCTGATCAGCGAAGCCAGGGAAGCCGCCCCAGGCAAAGCAAAGTCGCAGGTAGCTGACGAAGGTCAGCCCATACGGTGTACCGACCAGCAGCCCATCCATGTGCGAGTCAACAACCGTCACGGCGTAGGGTGGGCCACCACTGATCTCCGCTTTGTGGTAAAAGTCAGGGGCGATTACGACTGGGCGAACGGTCTTGGGGCCGCCAAACACCTCCTTGTAGGTTTTTAGCTCCCAGCCTGGGTATCGGTCTACCAAAGCCTCTACTGCGCCAGCCCCAGAAGCTACGACCGCTAGGCCATTCTTGACCAGCACCATCTGCGCGTCACCATGTTCCGCTACCCACTCTGCGCCTTCAGCCTCGGATTCGTACTCGCCAATTGCTCCATCTATCGGCTCTACTACCAGTGGGTCACTGCAAACTGCTTCTTTGGGCTTGAAGCTGCGGTCGAGATCGGGGTGCCAATGGTTGGCTGTGCGCCACCGGATCGACTCTGCGCTCTTGATTATCTTGCTGGGGTAGCCTTCCACCGGCCAGTCGGGATGCGTACCCATCAAGTCAACTGTACCAACAAGCTCGTAGAAGGTACGCAGTGAGATAGGTAGCGGGCCACCGATCAAGGCTTCAAGCCTTGCGATCTCTGCCTCTACTTCTCCTGTTGGGGGGGCGTAAACCGACTCCTCATAGGCGAACCAGTAGCCCTCGTCACGTAGTCTGGCGACCAGGGTCTCTACGTTGGATCGCACCCGCCTCATAGTCTCCCTTGCCACTGCCAGTGCGTCGGCATACAGCGGCTCCTCGCGCACTGCTGCGCCAATTGCGTCCAACTCAGACCACACCTGCTCACTTTCGCCCGCCAGGTAGCGAGCAAGGTAGGTCGTCATCAACAGCCCTCCAAAAAAGAGTGCGTGTACCGCAAGGGTACACCTACTATGCTACGGCCCACCAGGCTGATCACTGAAGATATTCCTTCAACATATTGCCACCATAGCGCGAGTGGCGCAGTTTACGCAGGATTTTCGCCTCTATCTGGCGGATACGTTCGCGGGTAATGCCGAACTCCTGGGCCACCTCCTCCAGAGTGCGGTAGTGGCCGTCTTCCAGACCGAAGCGCAGCTTGATGATCTTGCGTTCGCGCTCTGGCAAGTTTTGCAGCACTTCGTCGATCTGCTCTTTGAGTAGCTGCTGGGCCGCCTCGTCCATTGGGGTCGCCACCTTCTCATCTTCGATGAAGTCACCCAGGAAGCTATCCTCATTGTCGTCCATCGGGGCTTCCAGGCTGATCGGGTGCTTGGCGATCTCCATGATGCGCTGCACCTTCGCGGGGGCGATACCGAAAGCCGTCGCCAACTCTAGCTCAGTCGGCTCGCGCTGCAAGCTCTGCTGCAACTCGTGCGAAACCTTCCGCATCCGCGCTATTGTCTCACTGACGTGGACGGGCAGGCGGATGGTGCGACTCTGGTCGCTGATGGCGCGAGTGATCGCCTGACGAATCCACCAGGTGGCATAAGTGCTGAACTTGAAGCCCTTGCGGTGGTCGAACTTGTCCGAAGCACGCATCAGGCCGATGTTGCCCTCCTGGATCAGGTCGAGCAGGTTGAGGCCGCGATTGATGTAGCGGCGGGCAATGCTGACAACCAGGCGCAAGTTGGCCTGTACCAGCAGGGTACGCGCCTCATGGCCGCTGACAATATCGCGCTCAAGCTGGTGTCGCTCTACCGCCGTCACCCGACCCAGGGCAGCAATGCTCGGTTCGAGCAGATGGACGCGGGGCAGTTCGGGCAATTCCGCCAGCCAGGGCTGCTCGGTGGCCGCCGACTCGCCACTGTAGAGGCGGGTGTGCGCCCTTTTGCCAGCCTCAATACGGTGGGCCAGTTCTGCCTCGTCTACTGCTTTGAGCAGAGCGGTGCGGCCAATCTCGCGCAGGTAGAGGCGAACCGGGTCGTCGGTGCTGAGGCCGTCGAGGGAGAGGGTGTGTTCGAGGTCGCGTTCGAGGTCGGCAACGGCGCGAGCAGCTTCGGCTTCCAGTTCAGCTAGCTTGGCAGGCGACACGTCGGTGATCTCCTCAACGCTGATCGCCGCCTCATCCTCGTCCTCGCTCACCTCCTGCAGCAGGTTGTAGACTACTTCGATCTCGTCCACCTCAGTGGCATGGGTGGCTAGGAGGGGGGTAGCCGCGGTTTTGCCCAGTGCTGGGACAGCCACGCGACTACGCCGCCCACGCTTAGCGGGAGTACCGGTCGGCTCAGGTTGCATATGTGGGTCAGTGTTCACCTTGTCCCCCGCTTCCGCCAAGCTCTACCTACCCTAACTCTAGCTCAATGCTCCGCAAGCCGCCCACTTCACTGCTATCGTTCAGCCCGCGCAGGCTGGGCCGCTGGCGACCACCGCCCGCTGCCGCTCCGTCGCTGCTGGCGACAGTGCTGCTGCCAGTATAATCGTCCTGCCCCAGAGCGTCAACCCTATCATGCTTCTCGATGCCACGCACACCAGCATCCAACAGCGAACGACCAGCCAGCAACAGGTGGCGGCGGAAGTTGCGCGCGTGGCGGGCAGTGCTGGCGGGCAGCAGCCAGCGTTCCAGGTAGCCCAGCAGGTCAGGTAGGCTCTCGCCTCCCTCCTCGTCCGCATCGTCCACCAGGCGGCGGCTACCAAAGCTGAGGTCAACATCCTCATCCATCACCGTTGCATCGGCCATCTGCACCTGCGCTTGCACCTGCGTACCGCCGATAAAGACCCCCTCACCAGTTTCCATGTCGATGAACAAGGTATCACCCGTGTTGGTGTTTTTGATCACCAATGCCTCAACCTGGCTGGCCTCCACTCCGCTACTGTGCTGCACCTGACCACCAACGTTAGACTGCTCATCGTCCGCTTGTTCCTGCCGCGTCTGCTCGTCATCCGCCATCGTCCTGCCTCCTCTAGTGCTAACCCCTGTTGCTGGGGTTCTTAGCTGAAGTTGATCAATAGCCTGCCATCCTCCAGGCGCGCCCCATGCGGTTTGAGGGCCGTGAGGACGCGAGGCAGGATAATATTCCGTTTGTAGAAGCCAACCTGGATGATCAGTTCGTCGCCCGCTTGCTTAAGGTCAATATCGCTCTTTTCGGCGAGGGGCAGCGGCAGACTGAGGACGTAGCCCTTGCCCTTCGCCAGCGGCAGCACTGACTGCGCCTGGCCTGCGAAGAAGACAGCAGCTGGGTCGCGGTCGCCGTAGACTGCCTCGGCCATCCGCCCCAGCATAGTCAGGCCCACTACTTCCTGGTCGAAGAAGGGGGCGGTGAGGATCGGCAGGGGGCTGAAAGCCTCGTCGATCAGGCCACGATAGCGTTGCTGGCTTTCCTTCCAGGCCGCAAAGTAGGGGTCGTTGACCTCCTGAGGGATCACCCGGTTGCACACGATCAGGTCGGTGGGGTAGCCGAACAGGTTGAGGTAGGTGTAGGTGCGCTGTGCCTCTTTGACCACCATCTTCTCGGCGTTGAGGACGATGCGTACTGCGCTCTCCTGTGGGTTGGCGAGGATAGTGCGGATGCGCTCCAGTTGCTCCATCAGGTGCTTGACCGAGTCGAAGATTTCGTCGCCAGGCATTGGCATATCGGTCATCATTCGCATCACCGGGCGCAACACTTTGGTTGCCCGCTTCTGGATCGGGAATATCTTCTCCAACCACCACTCGGCCATCTCTGGGAAGGAGAGCAGGCGCAGAGTTTCGGCGGTCGGCGCGCAATCTACGATCACCACATCAAACTTGCCTGCGTCATGGTGGCTGACGATGCGGAGCAGGCCCGCTAGTTCTTCGCTGCCAGGGAGGACGGTCATCTCGGCGGCCATCACCTCTTGCATCCCCTGCCAGGCAAAGAGGCGGGCCATATAGCCTTGCACCTTCCCCCAGTTGTTGTCTACCTCATGTAGCACATCAACCTCCTGACCCCAAAGGTTGGCAGCGACCTCTACCGGCTCTGGGCCAAGCGGCAGGTCGAGCGAATCGGAGAGGCTGTGGGCAGTATCGGTGCTAAGGATCACGGTGCGGTAGCCAAGTTGCGAAAGGCGCAAGGCGGTGGCGGCGGCCACGCTAGTCTTACCCACCCCACCCTTGCCAGTATAAAGCAGTATCCTCATCTAAATGACAACTTTCTTTGCAAGCACTGCATATCTGTCAGTGCGCAGTCATTATAGCACAAGCGGGTTTGGCCTTCAACCAGGGAATTATGGCAGGCTGGCGCACGGTTCTTCTTGTACGTAAGGCGAACGGTTGCAGCCCCGCACAACGATAGGGTCTGTAGATCGCCGCTTGGGGCAGCAAAGACAGCTAGGTGGCTACGTTCGTCACCTGGATACCGTGCTGCTGCAACCAGCCCAGTTCTACCTGGAAGTCGCTGTAGCCTTCGGTGTTCAGCAGGCTGCGTGGGCGCACAGCACCGAGGATGTAGCCGCTCATCGTGATGCGCTTGCCCGCTTCCAACTTGTTGGCGATCCCTGCCCCAAAACTCAGGTGGCTAGGCGGCTGATAGTTCTCGGTGCAGATGTCGCGGTTGTAGACGAAGCCGCCGCCCACCGTCAACTCCCGCGCCCAAGTGACGAACGGCCCCTTGAATGAGCCGAGCATCAGCGGTTCGCCAGCCGTGATTTTCTCGAAGCCGCGAGCCGACCAGTTGATCGAAACCTGGATCGCCACGCGTATCGCCTCCTGCACCTGGTTTACGTCCTGGCCTGCCCGGCGGGCAAACTCGCGCATCATCGGTGCAGCAAAGTAGTAAAACTTGCCGTCGCTACCCCGATTGGCGAAGGGCGGCACCTCCATGCAGACGAAGCAGCTACGCGAGTTGATGTTCAGGATGCTCAGACCCATCGTGCCATAGTTGAGCTTCAACGCCTCCTCGACGTGCTGGCGGTCGCGGCGTAGCTGTTGGATCACTGGCTGGTTTGTCACCCCTTCACGGCGCAGCGACTCGCCCAGGCGGGTGTTGTAGTGGCCGAGGAACTCTGCGAGGGAGGCGTAAGGGCGTAGGCTCAGGCCACGGCCACCAACCTGCACGTCGGGGCGGGCCGCAGCGGCAACCGGCTGCATGGCATAGATTACACCCTCGACCACCGCGAAGTCGGTCAGGCCCAGCATCCGCTCGACGATGCTAAGGTCGCTCACCTGGGGGGCAGCCGAGACGATCCCCTGCGGCTGGCTCAAGCCACGCTGCTGCTCTCGTGGCTGCACCCGCCCACCACTGGCCTCTCCACTTCGAACGAGGGCAGTAGAGGGATTGGGGCTGGCGGCGGGTGGAGGGTCTGGGCGGCTCTGCTGCCCATCTCCCCCGGCGGGGGGGTTGACCGGGCGGCTTAGCGGGCGGCTCTGCTGGGTCGCCAGGGTGGAGGCTAGTTGACTAGTGCGGGTAGTGGTCGTGTGCCGCAGCAGGCGGGCGAAGTTGCGCTCGTAGCCCTGCGTGCCTGCACCACCCCTACCGCTCTCTGGCGGCGTGGCTGGCTGCTCGCTGCTGCCCGCGTATTGCTCAAGCACCTGATCTTGCAAGCCTGAGTATACGCCAGCACTGCCATTGCCGAGGTCGGCGGGGGCGGTGTCGCGCACTGCTGGCTGCTCATAATCGGCGGGGCGGGCGCGTTCCTCCTGAGCATCGGCATGGTCTGGCGAGCCTACTTGCGGGTGGCTGACGGTCGGCTCCGCGCTGCGACCGGCTGCACTGTCGTGGCGCAGAAGATCGCGTAGGATGCGGGTACTATCGCTTGCGCGCACCTGCGGGGGCCGGCTATCGTCTTCATCTGGGGGGTCAGGGCGGGGCCGTCTGTGGCGCACCCGCTCCGTGTCCTGATCATCACCATCATCATCGTGGCGCGCTCGCTCTGTCGCTGCTGCCTGACCCGGCTGCGCCACCCGGCTGGCCCGCCTGCCCAGTAGCCGATTGAGGGTGCGCTGCGAGGTGGCGAAGGCGGGGAAGATTTCGTCGGTCACGAACCGCTTGAGGGCGACGGATAGTATCTCGTCCTGCAAGTCGGCACTAACCATCTGCCCGCCGAGGGTAGCGAGGTAGTCCTGCTGGTACTGCTGCAAGGCTGGCTGCAAGCTGCGCCCATTGAAGTAGCGTTGCTCCAGTGCCGCTAGTCGCTCCATCGGTTCGAGGGCAAAGACCAGCCCGCTGAGACGCACACTGGCCTGTCCATAATGCTCAAGCTGCTCTGGCGAGGGCGCGACCAGGGGGGTGTAGACCCGCCCGCGGTAGACCACCACGATCCCCCCCTCGGTCATCACCTCAAAGTAGCTGCGGGGCAGCGCAAGCCGCTGCGGTACCATTGCGATTGCCATTGTCTGCACACCCTGGTCTAATGAGAAGAACGGCAGGCAGCAGGGCCAGCGTGCGCCCAGCCACCTGCTACCTGCTGCCCTTCGTGGAGTTATCAGCCACCCTTCTCCTGGTCGGCAAACTCGACATGGCAGAGGTAGAGTTGCCGCTGCTCGCCAGTCGTCTTGTTGGTCAGCACGACGTGGAGGAAGTAGTTTTTGACGGGTGCGCGCAGGTTGGTGATCGGCATGGTGCGAACCTGTCCATAGCTGCCGAGGGTGCGCTGCATCGGAGCCTGACCACCAACAATCGGACACATGGCGTAGACGAGGCCATCCTGCTCGCGGCCAGAACTAAGCGGTGGGCGCAGGTGACCATCACGGCCACTGAGCTTGTCGCGCACGCTGAGGAACAGGGCGCGATTGTCCTCATCCTCTGCCGAAGCGATTCGGTTGGGGTTCATGTCGATCACATAGCGGCGCAGGATGTTCTCAACCGAATCCTCCAAATCCTGGCGGCTGATCGTAAAGAGGTATTCCTCCGCCCCCGCCGGGCCAACGCCAACCGTGTAGTCGGCCTCCGGCCCGATCCGCTCAAAGAAGTTCGGCTGACCGGCATACTGCTCCTGCTCAACATACCAATCCAGGGTAATACCACTGGCGGATGGCTGGGGGGCTGGGCCGTAGCCCATCGGCTGATTGATCACGTTCCGCTCTACCTCCTGCGTGTCGCCACGCTCTAACGCTGCACATTCGGCTAGCCCCGCTGGGCTTGTTACTTATCACACTATTACATACGTATGAACAGGCCAGAAGGTTACTGCAAAGCCTTCTCGATAGCAGCGGTGAAGCGTTGTTCGTCGGTGCCGCCGATGATCTGGTCTGCTTGCTGACCCTGGGCGTTGACGCTGATGAAGGTGGGGTGAACCTGCACGTTGAATTGCTTGACCACAGCCTCGTTCTGGCTCTCGTACATATCAATACTCTCGAAACTGACTCGATCCTGGTACTTCGGCTTTAGCCCATCCACGATGGGCTTCATTCGCGCGCAGATGCTTCACCCCTTCGCGTCGAAGGAGAGGAAACGGGCCTTCTGAGCGACGGGTTTGGCCGCCGTTCCCCCAGTCGCCTGGGTCGGCTGCACGGTAGCACTAGCAGCGGGAGCTACTGATTGCTCAGTGCCACAGGCAGCCAGCAGCGGCAGCAGCACGACCAGCAGCAACCCCACCAACCAACGGTTCTTGCTCATCTTTTTACCTTTCATCATAATCTGTGATCGCTAACCCATTATATATGAAGGTCGGCTCGTAGTACAAGCGGGTGCGCCCATTGCGGCTGCGTTCTAGCAGCATCGCCTGCAAGTTGCGGTTCTTCTCGGCCAGCGGCAGGTCGTCGCTGAGCAAGCTGAGCGGAAGATGTACATCCAATGCGCGCACCGGCAGCAGGTAGCGGGTAACCCCGCTGGGCAGCAGCGTAGCAGCGAGAGCCATCTGCGCCACCTCCTGCGGGGTGTAGATCGGGAACGCAACAAGAGTGCCACCCTCATTCTGGCTGCGGCGGCCCGAAACGTGGGCTAGGATAGCCGCATCCTCCGCCCCCGGCCAGCTATCCACCTCGTCGCTGCTGATGCGGTGGACAGGCGGCCCACCAGCGAACTTGTAGGCATGGACAAGCTCGTTCAGCACCTGCGCCTGTTCGCCCAGGTCGCTGCTAGCATACAGCACATGAGCGACACCACCTTCATCACTGCCACGCAGGTAGGCAGCCACAGCGCGCGCGGCCAGCAAGCGATCCGCCTCAGCCACGCTTACCTGCTCCACTCGCAGGCCTAGTGGGCGGCAACGGGCCAGCAGATCACCCAGGGCTAGCTGGTGGACGACGTGGTACCAGGCCGAGAGCCGCATGGCCGGGTCGAGGTAGTCCACCACCTGCACCAGAGTGTGTTCCAGCCCCAGGTGGCGCAGGGCCATCAGGCGGTTGGTGCCGTCCAGTTCGATCAGTTGCTCCATCCCCGGTAGGCGGCCAGCAATCGGCGGGTCCTTCAACACGCCGTCTACGGCCAGGCGCGCAGCCAGGCGGCTGACGCGACCTTCGTCGTACTCCTCGTGCAGGATCACCATCGCTTGCGGGACGATTTGCAGTAGCGGCGTTGGTACGCGCATCGTTCCCCTCCTCACTGTGTAGCAGGCCGCCCAGCGGCGAACTTTGCGCCTATTATAGCATACCACCCTGCTCCTGCGCCATACTCGCTCCCGGGCGCAGCAGGCCTGCCAGGGCGGTGCGGCGGTGGACACCCAACTTGAGGTAGGAGTTTCGCAGATGAACGGCGGCGGTCTGGGTGCCAATCGTCAGGCGGGCAGCGATTTCGGCGTTAGACAGCCCCTGGGCGGCTAGCAGCACCACCTCAGCCTCGCGCCTGCTCAAGCCATTCTGCTGCAAGTGGTCGAGTTGCAAGCTGCTAGGGTCGCCAGCGGGCCGCAGGCGCAGCAACCAGCTAACCTCGGAGGGCTGGCCGCTGCTCTGGCTGAGGTAGAGGCGGCTGGCCTGACATTGCCACTCGCCGCCGTGCTGCCGCTCCTCCAGATAGATCAGCAGGTTAACCTCGCTGACCACCGCTCCTTTGAGGGCTAGCGGCAACATCTGCACCAACTGGGCAAGCAAACGGCTGGATGCGGGGTCTACCAACCAGGCCGCTGCCCGATTGTAGTAGAGCGGCTTCACCACCGTGTCGCTGATCAGCAGGGTTGGGTCGCTACTTTCGTCGAGCAGAACAAACAGCAGGCTGGCCTCCATCGTGAGGCAGTCCGCGAGATACAGTTGGTCCAAGGTGATCCTCCTAGTAGCTTTATGTGGCAGCAACCCAGTTCCCGCCCTGCTTGAACTAAGGAATTGAGCTATGCCGAATCTCAATTTACTCCGTTGCCTGACTTTGCACGGCGCAAAACAGTAGTTGATCGGTGGCTTGCTAGGTGCGCGATGCAGACTGCTCCGCACCTGCGCCTAATAGCTAGTAGTCACCTATAGACCGTCTACGTCATTATAGCACTTCATCCTTTAGTATGGATCGGGCTGTTTTGGCTTTGCCAATGCCCTGGCCCTGTAAAATCCGGGGCAAAGATACCTAAAACAAGGTATTCCCCTCTGCCATGATCTGCTTTATAATTGAAAAGCCCCAACGTGGGGCAGAGAGATTACCAGGTGTTTAGTGAAAGGGAGATGTAGATGAAGTACAATCGTATCGTCGCGCTGGCAGTTGCTGCGCTCGCGGTCGTAATCGTCCTCAGCCAGGCCGTCGGCGTAGGCGCACAGGCAGGCAGCGGGGATCAGCAGGCCCAAGTAGGCCGCCAGCAGGCAGCCGCCGCTAGCAACGTGCAGGTCTCTGCCGCGCCGGTCAAGCAGGGCAAGGCTGGCCCCCAGGTAGTAACCAGTGTAGCCCCCTACAAGCTCGCGGTGCAGGGTCGCCTGACCAACGCGGTGGGCGCACCAATTGTGGTTGCCACCAACGTCACCTTCAACCTCTACAGTGTGGCTACGGCTGGCGCCGCCTTCTTCACCGAAGGCCCAGTCAGCGTTACCCCCGACGCGAATGGCCTCTTTACCTACCAGCTTGGCACCGCCAGCCCCATTGATAACAACATCGTTGACAGTTATCTGGGGAATACTGCCTACCTGGGCATCACCGTCGGGGCGGACACAGAGATGACCCCCCGCTTCCTGCTCACTGGCTCTCCCTATGCTATGGGTCTGGCTGCTGGTTCAGCCGCTGTCGGCGCGGTCGAGCAGTCTTCCATCTCTTACTACGGCACGATCAATGGGGTCAATGTCACCACCGACACCAACCGCTACAACAGCGGCGTGTACGGTCGAGGCAACCTCGGCTTCTATGGCTACAGCAACGGCGGTGCTGGCGTTTACGGCCAGTCTGTTGGCGGCAATGTCAACCAGCAGAGCGTTGGCGTGATCGGCGAGAGCTTTGGTACCTTCGGCTTCGGCGGCACCTTCACTGGCACGATCGGTGTGCAGAGTAAGGGTGCTACGGCGGGCGGCTATGGCGGCTACTTCACTGGCGGCACCGACAGCAGCTCCTATGGTGGCGTGCGGGCCTTCGGGGCCAGTGGCATCTGGGCTTCGTCCACCGCTACTGGCAGCAGCAACTCCTTCGGTGGCTACTTCGACACTGGCTACACCAGCAACTCCACTGGTTTCGCGGCTGCCGTCTACGGCACTGCCAACAAAGGCTGGGGCGTGTATGGCGAGTCCGCTGGTGGCACCGCCACCCAGGGTAGCTACGGCGTGGTGGGTGTCGCTACTGGAGGCAGTGGTACTAACCCTGTCGCAGGTGTCTTCACCTCGACCGGTACCGGTCTGGTCGTCACCGCAACACGGGCCAGCGTCTTTGGCAAGCCAACCAGCGCCTCTCGCTTCTCCTTCACCGACGACGGCATAGACGTGTACCACACCAACAGCGATGGCATCTACGTAATCAACAACAATGCCGTACCAGCTAACGTGCGCGGCCTCAACACCAACGGGCGTGTGCTTGCGGCCAACGTTACCGCCGCCAACTATGCGATGGAGCTTCAGTACCATGGCAGCGAGACCCTGCAAGCGGGCGACGTGCTGGCTCTGGACGGCGACAACAAGCTGATCGAAGGCAACAATGTCCTCGGCGCAGTCAAGGCGACGGCGGAGAACGCTGGCGCAGCTATTGGCGTGATCGAGCATCGGCTGAGCAAGCAAGGCCTGGAAGCGGGCAAGCTCGGCTGGAACGTTGACGCAACTGGCAGCATCAAGAGCGGCGACATGGTAAGCGTGATCGTCCTCGGCCAGGCGCAGATGAAGGTCGGCAATGCCGCCATCGGCGACCGCCTGACCATCGGCGCGAACGGCCTGACCGTGAGCAAGGATGCCTCCGCCTTCACCATCGGCAAGGTCGCCAGCAAGCCAGACGCTAGCGGCAACACCACCGTCTTCGTCAACTTCAAGTAGCTCGCCCCAGCGCAAGAAAGGAAAGTGCGATGCGAAACACACGCACCCGTGGTCGCCCGCTGGGAGCCAGCCTGCTCGGAGTAGTGATGACCCTAGTCGTGGTCGGTTCGGTACTAGCAGCTAGCTCTGCCAACTTCGCCATCAACTGGTCGCAGACGGGGGCTGGCGGCGGCGAGGGTCGCAGTTCGGCCAGCTACCGCCTGAGCAGCTTCACCGTCGGCCAGGCCGTCGCGGGTAACGCCAGCAGTGCCAACTTCCGGGCTGCAATGGGCTACCAGCAGGTCAACGCCGCCAACGGCGCGGGAGCCACCCAGACCGCAGTAGCCGGGGCCACCCAGACCGCAGTAGCCGGAGCAACCCAGACCGCAGCAGTCGGGGCAACCGGCACCGCAGTGGCAGCCACCCAGACCGCAGTAGCTGGGGCTAATCCTGCCACCCAGACGGCAGTAGCCGCCACCGCAACGGCTGCCTCTGGCACCGCAGTGGCACAGACAGCTACTTCGGTAGCCCAGACCGCCACCGCCGCCGTGCCTACCAACACCCCTGGTGGTAGCCCAACCGCCACCGCCACCCAGTGCAGTATCACATTCACTGACGTGCCAACCACTAACATCTTCTACGGCGACATCACCTACCTGGCCTGTCGCGGTATCGTCAACGGCACCGGCGGCGGCAACTTCAGCCCCAACGCCAACACCAGCCGCGGCCAGTTTGCCAAGATCGCTGCGCTCGGCTTCGGGATCGCCCCCTTCACCCCGGCTAGCGGCCAGAGCTTCAGCGATGTACCGCCCGGCTACATCTTCTACACCTTCATCGAAACCGCCTTCCACGCAACCGTGGTTAACGGCCTGACTACTACCCAGTGCAACAACCTGGGCGTGATGCCGCCTTGCTACGGCCCGAACGTCAACATCACGCGAGCGCAGGTCGCTGCTATCGTGCAGCGGGCGCGCAACTACACCGTCGTCACCCCAGCTGGTGGCGCGCAGACCTTCACCGACGTGCCAACCAGTAACTTCGCCTTCAACGCGGTGGAGACGCTGGCTAGCCGCAATATCATCAACGGCGCAGCCTGCGCTGGCGGTGGTGGCCTCTGCTTCCGCCCGAACGACAACATCAAGCGGGGCGAGCTGTCGAAGGTCGTACGCCGCGCCATCGAATCGCTACCCTTAGCCACAGCAAACGAAGCCCCCTCCTCCGCAAGGGAGAGGGGGCTTTTGTTGTTGCCGCTCAAGTCTTTAGCGCACCATCGCCTGCTCAATCGCCGCCGTCATCGCCGCAAAGTCGCGTTCGCCCGCATAACGTTGACCGTTGATAAAGAAGGTGGGGGTGCCATTCACCCCAGCGCGTAGCCCTGCTCGGAAGCCATCCTTGATCGGCTGGGTGTAGCGGCCATCAGCCAGGGCTGCATCAAACGCTGCCAGGTCGAGACCAAGCTCACCTGCATAGCGGTCGAGGTCAGCCCGCTCCAGGTGCTGCTGGTTCTCGTACAGCTTGTGGAACAGCGGCCAGAACGCACCTTGCGCCGCAGCCGCCTCGCTTGCTTCAGCAGCTAGCTGGGCATGGGGGTGTGCGCTGGGGATCGGGAAGTGGCGGAAGACGAAGCGCAGGCGGTCGCCAAAGTGGGCGCGCACACGCTCAACAACCGGGTGCGCCTCACCGCAAAGTTGGCACTCAAGGTCGCCATACTCCACCATCGTCACTGGCGCATCCTGCGGGCCGAGGCTGTGGTCGGCCTCCGTCACAGGCGGCAGCGGGCGGGCAGTAAGGCTCATTTGGAGTTCACGCCCCCCTGCTGCTCCAGGGTCTCGAACACCTTAGTCACCTCTGGCACCACCCCCCGGTTCGCGCCCTCATCGCGCATCAGCACCTTGCCATCCTTGTCCAGCACGATGGTGACGCGGTTGGCTGCCCCGTCTGGGTTGGCGACCCCAAAGGCAGCGATGGTCTTGCCGCCCCAGTCGCTGAGGATGGGGAAGCTGAGGTGCATTTGCTCGGCCCAAGCCTTGTGGCTGAAGATGCTGTCGGCACTGATGCCGATCACCTGCGCGTCATACTGCTCAAACTCTGGCAGCACTTCTTGGATGATGTTAAGCTGGCTGGTGCAAGGACCACTCCAATCGAATGGGTAGAAGATGATTACTGCTGGGCGGCCCTTAAGGTCGCTGAGGCCCATCTCGCCGCCGGTGCTGCTCTTTAGCTTGAAGTCGGGGGCGTTATCACCCACCTTGAGCGTAGCCTTCTGCTGTTCGTCCATTGTTGCGGGAACTCCTTTCGGGTATGGGTGGCGGCAACGCTGCCCGCCACCAGCACAGTTGACTGGCTGAATTATAGCACATCAGGCCGCCCGCCCGCCAAACTGCCAGAGAAGATAGTTGCCGCCCCGCTTAGACGATGATATAATTGCGGCTACCACTAACGCCGTACCCCCAACAGTGACCGCCACATTTGTCAGCCGCTAACCAGCCCAGGTACCCATAAAAGGAGAAGTAAACAGTATGACTCGTCGGTACAAGATCGCCTGGGCGTTGCTCGCCCTCGCTCTGGTTCTCAATGTCAGCCTTGCCCTGCTGCTAGCAGGGGGGCCAGGTTTCGCCAGTGGGCAGGGCTTCAACGGCCAGCCCCCCAACCCTGCTGTAGTCGTGGTCAAGGTACGCTTCAAGGATGACCGCGAACGCGACTTGCTGGCCGTGCGCTGGGGGGCTGACGAGGTTAGCACCAGGGGCGGCTATCTGACCATCTGGGCCAGCCAGCCACAGTACGAGCAGATGGTAGCGGCGGGGCTGAACCTGACGGTGGACAAGCCGCTGACCGACCTGGCGAACCACCCCAAGAAGCTATTTGGCAAGGCCAGTGCTGGCGACAGCCCCTGCCCCGCCGACAACTACTGTGGGGGCTACCGCACAGTCGAGGAGATGCAGAGCTTCCTGGATCAAATGGCGGCCACCTACCCCAACCTGAGCGAGAAGGTGGACTACGGCAACTCCTGGTGCAAGGATCGCGCGGGTAGCTGCACCTTGCCCAGCCCCTACAGCGGCTACGACCTGCTGGCGATGCACATCACCAACCGCAATATTGCTGGCCCCAAACCAGTCTTCTGGTATGAGGCGGGCATCCACCCCCGCGAGATAGCGGTCAGCGAGGTGGCGATGAACTACATCCAGTATCTACTTAGTAGCTACAACACCAATGCGGATGCGCGCTGGCTGATAGACTACCACGACATCTGGGTAGTGCCAATGAGCAACCCCGACGGCCACCACATCGTTGAGGCGGCGGGCAGCGGCAATGCTTACTATCAGCGCAAGAATGCCAACAACACGGCCAACAACCAGGGCCAGACCTGCACCACCTGGCCGCCGAGCGCAAGCAGTCAGTTTGGCGTGGATATGAACCGCAACTATCCCTTCCAGTGGGGTGCTGCGCCCGGTGGCAGCAGCAATGCCCCCTGCGACCAGACCTATCGCGGCCTCAGCGGTGGCTCGGAGCCAGAGGGTGCCTACGAACTGAACAAGATTCGCCAACTGGTTGCCGACCAGCGCGGTCCGGCCCTGACCGACGCGGCCCCGCTAACCACCACTGGCCTGCTGCAAAGTATGCACTCTAATGCCGCCCTCAACCTCTACCCCTGGGGTTGGTCGGTGCAGGGAACGGCTACCTACCGCGCCCCTAACTACCTGGATATTGACAACATTGCCCAGCACATGAGCGCGCCCGCCGCTGGCGGCAACAACTATCAATCCTGCCAGTCGCCCGAACCCAACTGCCTCTACACCGTAGACGGTAGCATCCGCGACTGGGCCTATGGCGAACTGGGCATCCCGGCGATCACCACCGAACTCGACGGGGCAGCCTTCTTCGTATCGCTGGCCGAGGCCAACCAACTCTGGCTCGACAACAAGGCGATGCTAATCAACCTGGCAAAGTCGGTACGTGCGCCCTATCTGCTGACGCACGGGCCAGACGCGAACAACGTGCCAAACGTAATCACCGTCACCCAGGGCGTGAGTGCCAGCCTCAGCGCGAGCATCAACTTCCAGTGGGCGGGGCAGGGTAGCCATGTCAACCGCAACTTGCAAAATGTGGGGGCGGCCAGCTACTACATTGACACGCCGCCCTGGATCAGCAGCAGCGTGGCTATCAGCATGAACGCGACCGATGGTGCCTTTAACTCGCCGACCGAGGCAGTCAACGCGAGCATTGCCACTGGCAGCCTCAGCCCTGGCCGCCACATCGTCTTCGTGAGTGGGCGTGGGGCTACTGACTACGCTGGCTACCAGACGTGGGGGCCGATCTCTGCCGCCTTCCTCGACGTGACCAATGGTGGGGGCGGCCTGCCGACTGACACCCCCGCGCCACCAGCCCCCACCAGCACATCACTGCCAACCATTACGCCAGCCCTGCCCACTGCCACCACCACAGCCCTGCCAAGTGCCACCCCAGCTTCGCCAACGACCACCCCAGGCCTGCCCACCGCCACTACCACCCCAGCAACCGCCACCAACACGCCAGCAACCGCTACTAGCACCCCTCCAACCACCGCCACTAGCACGCCAGCAACCGCTACTAGCACCCCTCCAACCACCACCACTAGCACCCCAGCCCTGCCCACCGCTAGCAGCACAGTGGCCCAGCCAACGGCAACTACCACCCCCTGCACGGCCAGCTTCAACGACGTGCCGAGCGGTTACATCTTCCACGACGACATCATCTTCCTCGCCTGTCGTGGGGTAATCAACGGCTTCCAGAACGGCAGCTTCCAGCCGAATGGCAACACAACGCGGGGGCAGTTCGCCAAGATCGCCACCCTCGGCTTCGGTATCGCTGCCTACACCCCGCAGGGCAACCCCACCTTCAGCGACGTGCCAGCCGCCAGCCCCTTCTACGGCTACGTGGAGAGTGCAGCCAACGCGAACGCAGTTAGTGGCCTGAGCAGCGGGCAGTGTAGCAGCCTCGGTCTGACCACCCCCTGCTACGGCCCCAACCTCAACATCAGCCGCGTGCAGGTGGCAGTGATCGTCCAGCGCGTGCGGAACTACGCCGCCTACAACCCGACCAACCCCACCTTCAGCGACGTACCAGTGGGGTCGTTTGGCTATGCAGCCATCGAGTCGCTCAACCACGTGGGCGTAATCAGCGGGGCAGGCTGTGGCAATGGCCTCTGCTTCCGGCCCAATGACAATATCAGGCGTGGCGAGCTATCGAAGGTCGTCCACAAGGCTATCGAGCAGGCTCCGTAGCCCAGCAGAGTAGTAGCAACAGCAAGGAGGAGCGTGCAAAAGGGGTACGCTCCTCCTTCATTGTCGATGAGGGTAAGCGGGTGAGGTGGAACCAAGCGATGCCAATCAGCCCTCCCCCCTGCACCTGACCGCTGGCCGCCCAGTAGCCGCCCTCAGCGGCCTGTGCGGGGTGAGGAGCAAAGACCAGGGCTACCTGCCCGCTTGCGTCGGCCTGCACCGTGCCTAGCTGCGTCACTTGCTGGCTGGGGCTTGTCACCCACAGGCCGATGGTCGCGCCGGGTGGGTAGCCGCTACCGTGCAGCTTGACGCGCCCTGGTTGCCCACTCTGCTGCTCAACTACCGCGCCGAGGGTCGCCTGCGGGCCGCTCAGAGCAATATGGTAGCGACCAAAGCGTAGTTCGCTAGCCCCAGTTGGCGGGTTTGAGTTGCCCGCCGTCTCGTCCACCAGCCAGAGGCGGGGGTGTGCGCTGCCAGCCACGGCGTTGAAGGTGGCGTTGTCGGTGAGGAAGATGAAGTTGTCGGGCTTGTTGCTGATCACCTGAAAGACATACTGCGCGTTGTGGCGGTCACTACTGGCAGGCGGCAGGTTGACCACTACGCGGCTGTCGGGTGGTAGGCTACCAGCGGCGAAGCGGGCGCGCAGGTAGCCAGCAACGGCCTGGGTATCGCGGTCCGGGAAGCTCTCGCGGCGGGCAAGGGTACGGTCGAAGCTGTAGACGAATACGCTGGCGAACACTAGCCCGCTGACCATCAATAGCACGGGCCGCAGCCAGCCGCCGTGAGCGCGTAGCCAACTGCTCCGTAGGGGCAAGTCTAGCAGGTAGGCAACAAAGGGTAGGAGCAGCAGCAGCAGAGAGACCAGGTAGCGGTCGCTGCCTGCCCCGATGTTGTTGTAACGGGCGGTAATCAGGATGAAGAAGACCGCTTCGCCGAGCAGCAGCGCAACGTAGGCGAACAACCGCCTGCTGCGCTCGATGCCAGCCGCCACCGCCACCCCGACCAGCAGCAGCCCGCTGATTGGCGGGGCGAGGGCGAGAAACAGAGCGGGATAGAAGGTTAGCTTCGTCCACCAATCGCTTTGCGCGGCGGCGGGTGACCAATCGCTGTTGATTTGGCTGGTCGCCTTCGCAAAAGCCAGTGGGTCGCCCAGAGTCAGCGCACTCGCGCCCAACCAAAGGGCGATGAAGCTAAACGGCAGCAGGGCGACCAGCAGCAACTTCAGGGTTTGCAGGCGGGCTGCTGGCCCAGCAACCACACCGCTTGCCAGCCGCCGCTTCCTGTACTGCTCGGCGAAATAGAAGGCGGGCAGCGTCACCGCGAAAGCCAGGGCGTAGAACCAGGCTTCGTAGCGCACCATCGTTGCCAGGGCGATCAGCACCGCCGCGCCGAGAGCAGACCGCAGGCGATTGCTGCTGGCCCAGGCCACCACGAGCAGAGCCGCGCCACTAAGCAGCAGGTGCGATATGCTTTCCGACATCCCGCTGAGGCCGAACCAGACCTCCCAGGGGAAGACCGCCGCTAGCAACGCCGTCAGGTAGCCAACGCGCTCACCGAACAGGGCGCGACCGAGCAGCAACAGATTGGCGAGGGTGCCGAAGCTACAGAGCAGGTTGACGAGGCGCGGGGCGAGGTAGAGGTTGTCCCAAAAGTGGATCACGCCGCCAACCAACCAGAAGTGCAGCGGCAACCACACCCCTACCTCAAAGCTGGGCTGCTGCTGCCACTGCCAGGCGTGGACGGTGCGGGTGAAGCCGTCGGCGTTGTAGTCTAGATAGCCGCGCTGGGCGGTGAGAACGAGTAGCAGAGAGCGCAACAAGACCGCTAGCGCGTATACCGCCAGCAGTCTCCGCCCCAGGCTCAACTTCGACCATGCTGCTCTCACCCCCCATTGTAACGGCTGGCTGGGGCTAACGTCAAGGCGGCAGGGGGTGGCCGTAAGGCTAGCGGTAACTGGCTGCTTGCAGGTTGAACAACTCGGCGTAGGTGCCGCCCAGGGTCAGCAGTTCGGCGTGAGTGCCATCCTCCTTGATGCGGCCATCCTCCAGCACGAGGATGCGGTCGGCCAGGCGCACAGTGCTGAAGCGGTGGCTGATGAACAAAGCCATCTTGCCAGTGGTCAAGGCCTTCATCTGGGCGAAGATTTCGTACTCCGCCCGCGCATCGAGGCTGGCGGTCGGCTCGTCGAGGATCAGGATTTCGGCATCACGCATGAAGGCGCGGGCAAGGGCGACCTTCTGCCACTCGCCGCCCGATAGCTGGTAGCCTTCGTCGAACCAGCGGCCCAGGGTCGTCTCATAACCGTTCGGCAGCTTTTCGATAGCTACGTTCGCGCCACTCTTGCCCGCAGCCAGGCCGACCATCTCTTGATTGTCGATCTCCGCCAGCTTGCCCACCCCGATGTTCTCGCGTGCGCTGAAGAAGTAGGTGGCATAGTCCTGGAAGATCACACCGATGCTAGCCCGTAGGCTGTCCAGGTCATACTCACGCAGGTCGTGGCCGTCGATCAGGATTGCGCCCTCATCTGGGTCGTAGAGGCGCGAGAGCAGCTTGACCACCGTCGTCTTGCCCGCCCCATTCTGCCCAACCAGGGCGATAGTCTCGTCCAGCTTGATCGTGAAGCTAACATCACGCAAGGCAGGGGTCTCCTTGCCAGGGTAGGTGAAGCTGACGTGGCGGAACTCCACCCCCTGCTTGAGCGGCAAGGTCAGCTTGATTGCGTCGGGCGGCGACTGGATCGCCGGGGTGTAGTCGAGGAACTCGTAGAGGGTATTGAGGTAGAGGCTGTTCTCATACATCCCGCTCACCCCGTCAAGGATGCTCTGGAAGCTAGATTGCACCTGGCCCACCGCCTGGGTGTAGACGGTCAGTTGGCCGAGGTTGAACAGGCCGCGCACCGTCTGCAAGGCCACGTAGAGGAAGGTGCCGCTGCTAACGATGGTGCTGAGGCTGCCGAGGCCAAATCCCGCCAGGTAGCGGCGGCGCACCAGGGTGCGGTTCTCCTTGTAGAAGCGGTTGGCGATTTCGCCCCAGCGGTCAATAAAGTAGTTACCCAGGCCAAACAGCTTGATTTCCTTGTTGTAGGTATCCTTCGTCACCAGGTCGAGCAGGTAGCTCATCCGCCTGCGTTCTGGCGACTGGCGGCGGGAGAGCATATAGCCCTGCCAACCGTAACGTGCGCTGGCGATAAAGCTGGGGATTGGCGAAAGCAGAGCCAGCACAGCCACCAGCCAACCGAGGGTGAGCAGGATGGCAATCAGGCTGACGAAGGTGATCAGCGAACGCACCAAGCCAAACATCTGCTGCACCATCGCCAGTGGGCGGAAGGTCGCTTGCTGCTGGGCCTGCTGCAAGCTGTCATAGAACTTGGGGTCTTCAAAGAAGCGCAGGTCAAGGCGGTTGGCGTGTTCCATCAACATCCGCTGGATACGCATGGCGGTTAGCTCTTGCAACGCCTGCTGGTTGATGTTTAGCAGGGTCTGCATCAGGCTGCTAGCAACTAGCACAGCGAACTGGGCTACCGCCAGCCAGATCACAGCCTGCACGCGGGCATCAGTCGCGCCAGTGCGGGCCGCATCAGCCACCTCGTTAATCAGTGCGCCGCTGATCAGGGCTGAGATCGCTGGCACCAAACCAGCGACCACCGCGAAGCTGCCAATGGCTAGGGTATAACCCTTGTGGCCCTGCCAGACGAGGCCGAAGGCACGGGGGATACCAGACAGGGTAACGCCCGCGTTCTTACGCAGGTCGGCTGCGCGTTCACGCAGATTCTTGGGTTTCTCATCTTCAGGGGGGGCAGGTGGCGCGCCGCTACCGCCGCCCTCGCCCTTGCTGACGAACTTGGGGCGGCCTTGCCGCTCCATCATTGGGTGCATGGGGGGTCTGTTCTGCATCTTAGCTTGTTTCTTCCTTTTGTCTTTTATCCTTTCAAGTATAACCGAGCAAAGTGGCAGCAGGTGGCTGAGGCGTGTTTGAAGCTGGTTAGATTTGGCGGCAGGCAATAATAAGCTAGCAGAGAGGTCAAACGCTAACCACGCTACCACTCTAGACAGCGCGCAACGAGCGTGCTATAATGCAGCCTAAAGGATGTAACGGATGAAGTATTTGACCCTTGTGGGGTAGGCGGGGAGAGGAGAGACGCAATGAACGACAACTATGGACGGGGTGGCAATCAGGAGGGCGACGCGAACACCACACGGATGAGTCCACAGCCGCAGCCAGAGCAGCCTGGCTACTGGCAGCCGCCAACCTACGCCGCGCCGCCGCAGCCCTACGCCGCGCCCGCCCCCATGCCCGACAACCTCAAGCCGGTGCCATACGAGCAACCGAAGCAGGCGGCAGGGCCGGTGCAGTACGGAGCTGCCCCCTATCAGCCGAGCATCACCCCACTAGCGGGTGGCTCTGCTGGCTACAACCCAGCAGACCTCATCCGCCGCGAGGCCGAGAAGCGGGTTAAGGCGAAGGAGGTCTTTCGCGCTCACCTCACGACCTACCTGTTCGTGATCAGCCTGCTCATCACCATCTGGCTGATCACTTCACTGGCTAGCGGCCACCCTTACTACTTCTGGCCGGTCTGGCCCGCCTTCGGCTGGGGCATCGCTGTCTTCGCCCAATACATGACGGCTTACGGGGGGCAGCAGACCAATCCCCTGCGCCGCGAACAGCAGATTGCCGAGGAGATGCGCCGCATGGAGGCTAGCTACCCACCGCCTACCCCTGGCAGCTTGCCCAGAGACCAGCAGAGCGACTGGCAACAACGCTTCGACCAGGAGCAACAGGGCCGAAATCGCTGAACGAGCTTGAGGGAGATGCTGATCGATGAACGACAACTATGGCCGCGACGCTGGGCCGCCCACCCCTGACGACGAAACCCGCCAGCTTGGGGCGCAAGCCAGCCCTCAGGGTTACTGGCAGCCGCCTAGCTACTCCGAGCCAGCCCCCATGCCTGACAGCCTCAAGGTGGCACCTGATGCAGTAAAGATGATCCCCTATCAGCAGCCTGCCATGCAACCCGTTCCGCTACCGCTAAGCCAGAGCTACCAGCCGATCGCCGTAGCGACCGACCGCCTCAGCGATTTGCGGGCGGCGGCAGAACAGCGGGTGCGCCAGAAGGAGAAGTTCCAACGCGAGACGATGGGCGGCCTCTCCGCTATCGGCATCAACCTGATCATCTGGGCAGCGATCAGCATTGTGGCCGGTGGTGCGATCTTCTTCTGGCCGATCTTCGTGATCATGGGCGTGGGCATTGGCATCTTCAGCAACTATATGAAGGTATACGGCCCGCAGCCGATGAGCGAGACCGAGCGTGAACGCCAGATTGAGTTGGAGATACAAAGGATGCAAGGCGGCTATGGCAGCAACCAACCTCCCCACCGCTAGCTAATAAACGACTACCTTGAGCGTAGGAGGACTTGCAATGGCGATTGAAGCAGGAGGTACGATGAACCAGCAGGCTGTTGAGTACCCCTCGCCGCCAAGCCCAGACCTGGCTACCGTCAGGCAGCAGCTAGCAGCAGACGACCGGGCGAAGCGGCTGACGGCAGCGGAGAGCCGCCAGCATGGTGCCTACTTCCGCGTCCAGGTGGCGGTCGTCTTCCTGGCTTGCGACATTGCCGCCTTCCTCATGCACCTGCTGCTGCACGTCTACTCACCCGGCGGCCTATTCGGGTTCGGCTACTACACCTTCGGCTGGCTGGTCTTCCTGTTCTACGCCACCCTGCTGCCCTGGGCCGTAATAGCCGCTCGCAGGGCAGGTCAGCTAGTCAACAGCTTGTCTGCCGACGAGCAGCCCGCAGATGACCGATGAACGAGTGACCGACTACCCGCCAGCGCACCAGAAAGGGGCGTACCCTTGCAGGTACGCCCCCTCTTTGCGTCAATTCTCACTTGCAACTCACTGCAAGTATTCGCGCAGGCGACCAGCCAGAGCTGGCGTGCGGAGCTTGCGGAGAGCCTCTGTCTCGATCTGGCGGACGCGCTCGCGGGTGACACCCAGTTGCTCGCCCACCTTCTCTAGCGGGTATTGGTGGCCGTTGCCGAGGCCAAAGCGCAGTTGCAGCACCATCTGTTCGCGGGGGGTCAGGACTTCCGCAAGGGTGTCCTTGATCTCCTGCTTGAGCAGGTTGCGGCTGGCCGCCTCGTCAGGGGCGATAGCGTCTACGTCCTGGATGAAGTCGCCGAGCGAAGTCTCGTCACCCTCCTCGCCAATCGGCGTTTCCAGGCTGATCGGGGTTTGGGTTGACTTGAGGATGTCGCGCACACGCTGCACCTCAAGCCCAGTGGCCTTAGCGATCTCCTCTGGCTTGGCGGTGCGACCCGTCTCCTGGAGGATGCTCTGCGCGGCCTTGCTAACCCGGCTGATGCTCTCGCTGATGTGGGCGGGCAGGCGGATAGTGCGGGCCTGTTCGCTGATCGCCCGCAAGATGGCCTGGCGAATCCACCAGGTGGCATAGGTGCTGAACTTGAAGCCCCGCGATGGGTCGAACTTGTTAACCGCGCGCATTAGACCCATGTTGCCTTCCTGGATCAGGTCGAGCAAGCTGAGGCCACGGCCCACGTACTTCTTGGCGATGCTAACTACCAGCCGTAGGTTGGCAAGCACAAACTTCTGGGTCGAGTTGATGTCACCCGCCTTGATGCGCTGGGCCAGGTCAAGTTCCTGCTCCGTGGTCAGCAAGGGGGCGCGGCTGATCTCCTTGAGGTAAAGTTGCACTGCGTCGGTATTGAAGCTATCCGCTTCGCCAGGGGTAAGGTCAAGCTCGTCATCATCATCGGCGACGGGCGGAGTGAAGCTGCGGGCTACGCCACCCTCTGGTACCCCCATGATCACTAGTTCGGTAAGGTCTGGCTCCTCCAACGCCTTCGTGGCGTGGAGCGCGTCGTCACCCGGTTCTGCATCCGCCAAATCATCACTGCCAGCCCCCATCGCGGTCTGCATCATGGCAGCCGTCACCAGCCCCTCAACCGGCAGGCTCATCTCGTCAGCATTGCTAACCACGACGCTCACGTCCTTCTTTGTACTCTTACGGGCGCGCCGCTTTGGGGCCGCAACCGTCAATTCATTCTCGTCCATCTGCCTACCTCCTTACTGCGAACTATCCAGTCATATCCAGGCAGATATGCTCGCTTTGGCAAAAAGCCTCTCACTATCTAAACGACTAGCTCCGCCGTTCAGATGCGCGACCCACATTATACCTTTGTTAGATGTAGAATGCAACCATCCAAAGCATTAGATTTGTATGGGAAACATAAATATCCCCTTACCAACTTGCAGGAACTATGCCACTGTCTTCACTGTTGGGCGGAGGACGTAGTTGGCCGAGCGGTGGCAGTTCGAGGCACTCAAGTTCGCGCTCCTCTACCTCGTAGGCTCGGCGGCGGGGGTTCTGTCGCTGACCTTGTGCCAGGAGGGTATATAGCTCGTGCATCTCGCGCAGGGCCGCACTGCGCCCAGTCTCGCCCACCCCCACCCCCCGCTGGGTATAATGAGCTAGGAGGTTGAGCAGATGGCCGGCGGTATGGCGCACGTGTAGACCGTCTGCCAGGGCGGGGCGGGCTACCTCCACCTGCCCGACCGCGTTCAACCCATAATGGCTGATCGTGTCGAGGATCAGGCCCACCACCCCGACAGACCCGGCCACGATAGGCAAGCTGTTGAGCAGATGGCGGCTGGCGGCCAGGTCACCGCTAGTTGGTTCCAGCAACCCGGCTAGCTGATAGTAAAAGCGCGCGCACAGGCGGCGCAACGCCCCCGCTTCACCACGCAACAAGGCCGCAGCCAACTCGCTCAACTTCCAATAATCGCCAAGTACTTCAGGGTAGGTGCGGTTCTCGCCCCGCTGGGTACCGCGCCCGATGATCAGTTTGAGGCTGGGTTCTTCAAGCAAGGGGCCAATCAGATTGGCGATGCTCATGGTGGTCGGGCGGGCGGCCTGCACATCCTGCCAGACGACCAGATCGCCACTGCTGACCGCTGCGCTTTTCCAGAGCAAGCTACCACGCCCAGCGTAGATGCTGATCTCTGGCAACACCTCATCCTGGCGGTAGCCGCTGAAGCCGTGCCGGGAGGCGAGTTCGGCCACTGTGCCGTCACCGCCATCGAGGATCACGATCTCATCCACCAACTTTGCTTCTTCGAGCAACCCTTTGCTGATCCCTTTGAGCAGTTCGACGGTGTGTTTCTGTGGCCCGGCCACGAAGTTGAGACAGAGGCTGATGTGTAGACCCTGCCGCTCTTTGAGGACGGCCAAGCGGGCATGGTCGGCAAACTCGTTCACGTCATAGCTATGTTCGACCGCCCAGTGTTCGACGACCGGGCGCAGGCGGGCTTGCGGGTTGAGGTCTGGCGCATCAAGGGCGGGTTCGACCGGCTCCTCCAGGCTGCCGCGCCCGTTCAGCAGCGAGGTGGAGTCGTGGCTGCGCGGTCGCTGGTAGCGAGCCAACTCTAGCGGCTGGCGGGTGCGAGCGACCAGCAGCGAAAGCTCGCGCTGCCTTGCCGCTGCGCTAACTCGTTGGGTCATCGTCGGCTGGCCGAGGCCGCCGCGATAGAGGGTGCCACTCGCCCCCATGATCACCAACTGGTGGTCGGTCATCTCCTGCAAGACGGCGGTGGCAGGATCGGGGGCGTAGACGCTGGCCCGGCGGTAGGCTGCACCCTGCAACAACTCCTCGAACTCGGCGAAAGGCTCATCCCAGTGTGAGACAATTTCGCTAGGTGCAGGTGGGGTGCCGCTGTGCAAGACGGTCATCGTGGCCCCCAGCGGCGGCATCAATGCCTGCCCAATCTTCAGCGCGAACTCAGCGTAGGGGCCACCACGCACTGCCAGTAGGATATCCTGCACTGCTGCCAGCCCACCGGCGGCGAAGCGGCAGAGGATCACATCACAGGGGGCGGACAGCATCACCTCGTCGCAGGTGCGCCCGTAGAGAGCATCGGGGCTGCGGGTGTAGCCCTTCCAGGGCAGCAGCAGCAGATCAGCGCGCTCCTCAATCGCTGCGTCCACGATCCCCAGGGCAACGCTGTGCGCCACCTTCACCTTGGTGTGCAAGACCACAGGGCGGGTGCCAGCGGGAAAGGCGCGCAGGTCAGGGGCTGCTGGTGGCATATAATTGAGTAGGGTACGGTAGGCGCGGGCCAGTGGCTTGCCAGTGCTGAACGAGCTATCTTGCACCTCAGCCACGCCGAGGATGATCGCCTCACCCGCCCGGTCACCAGACACTGCCTGGGCAAGGGTCAACAAGTCTGCCAGCAACTTCTGGTTCAAGATCGGGATCAAGATGCGGTAGGGCTGCTTCAAGTTACCGTTGCTGTGCAAGTTCAGTCCTCTTCGTCTCCGTTGACCAAGAGCTGACCGATTATGACCGCGATGTTGTCCTGTCCACCCCCCTCGTTGGCGGCCTTGATCAGCCGTTGGACGGCGTGGTGCGGGTCGTCGCTGGTGTTGATCAGGGTAGCAATCCCCGGTGTGCCGTCTTTATCCTCCTCGTAGATCATCTCCCACAGGCCGTCGGAGCAGAGCAGTACGACATCAAACGGCTTGAGCTTGCGACTAAAGAGGTCAACTTCCATGTTCGGATCATCACCAAGCGACTTGTAAATCTCGTTGCGGCGGTTGAAGGTACGAATCTCATCCACAGTCAATTGCCCGGCCTGCACCAGCTTCCAGGCCAGCGAGTGATCCTCCGTCACCTGCTCCAGCTTGCCGTTGCGGTAGATATAGGCGCGGCTGTCGCCCACGTTGGCGAAGTAGGCCTGATTGCCAACGATCAGGCAGGCCACGCAGGTGGTTCCCATGTCGCTATAACGTTCGCGGCTTTTTTGCACGATCTCACGGTTGGCGGCGATCACTGCCGAGCGCAGCATCTCACCAACGGCCTCGCTGCCCTGCATGATGTCCACATCGCCAGGGCCAAGTGGTGGCACGTCGAGGCCGTTGCCATAGTTGAAGATCGCGCCACCCAGCACGTTCTCGGCGATGTTGGCGGCGATGGTACGGACTGCCATACTACTGGCGACTTCGCCGCTGTCGTGACCGCCCATGCCGTCAGCAACAACCAGCAGGCTGACCAACTGGTGGTGATCGGTTTCCACCGCGCTAAAGTCGAGGGTGAGCAGCGAGTCCTCGTTCAGCTTGCGAACCATGCCTACATGGGTGCCAGCCGCAAGCAGCAGGCTGAGAGTGGCGGGGGTCTGCCCCTCCTCCCGATAGTGGTCGAGGGCTTCGGCGAAATCGTCGGCATCCTTGTAGCGGCCACCGATAGCCTCGGCCAGGAGGTCGCTGAGGGTGGCAGGGTCGCTGCTAGTGGGGGTCTTACCCTCTGTCAGCGGGCTGGTCAGGAAGGCAGCGGCTAGCCGGGCGAGGGCGGCTACGTCGGCAGCAATCCCGACTGCATCGGCCTCCTGCGCGCCGCTAACGTCCACGATGCGCGGCAGTTCACCGCCCGCAATGTTGATGCTGGCAATGCTGATGTTGGCGAGGGCTACTCCACCCTCGTGCAACGGAGCAAGGGCTGAAGCCAGCGAGCGCGTCCAGGCTAGCAGCCTTTCTTCGCTGACCCGCTCACCAGCGGGGGTGACGGGGGCGAAGGTCGCCAGCGGTTGGCCGCTCGCTTCTTCGAGCAAGGCATAGTCGCGCTGGCTATCACGGAATGTCTTGTAGATGCGCGGGAGGCCCTGGGTTTGGGCAAAACCCTTTGCATAGAGCAGGCTCTCACCGCGCTCACCCTCGGCCCCACTAGCGGGCTGCTCGCGCAAGGCGTAGACCTTGTTGGTCAGTTGCGCCCCGCAGTCGGAGCAGTAGAGTTCGCCAGCGGTGTTGTTCTTGCTGCCACAGACCCAGCATTCCTCGTAGCTTTTCTCGTCGATCACCCGGTAGAGGTTGAACGTTGGCGTGCCAGTTGGGTGACTCTCAACTACGTTGGTGACGGCGTAACGGTCGGCAACCATCGTCTCACGAGCAAGAGGCGGCAGTTCGGCAAGCGGGGCGGTCGGTGGAGCGGTCGGCGGCAAGGCAGTTGCCTCGGCCAGTTGCGCCTCGTCCAACGGTGCGGTGACCGCTGCGGTCTTGCGCGGCACACCTCCACTTCCACCCCAGGTTTCAGCCTCAAGCGGCACAGGGTTGGTCAGGTCTCCTGTTGCACCCTTGCTCTGCTGCTGATATGGCTCACCTGGACCCCTGTCTATACTCTCGGCCTCGTACGGGGGGGCGACTTCGGGGAGAGTTGGCAGGGCGGTGGTATCCGCGTCGCTGGGTTGGGTGGCAAGGAGGCTCTCAGCCCCAGCCTGCTGCTCAGCAAGCGTGACGCTTGGCGGCACCAATGGCAGGGCAGGCTGGTTGCTCAAGGGCTGGTCGGGCTGACTACTGCCTGGCTGGTCGGTTGGCTGATTGGTAGACTGCGGCATCGGGGGTCGCTCTCCTCGCTTGGGTGTGGGGCTTGCAGCACGCTTATAATAATAGCATAAAGCGGGCCGGGCGGCAACCCTACTTCACTGCAAGGCTAGTGGCGCGGGGATATCCGTCTCGCAGAGCGGCTCCTGCTCGTGGGCAGCAGTCTCCTTGATCAGCCGTAGCTGGCGGCGGCGTAGCACTGTGTGGTTCTTCTCGTCTGTCGGGTCGCAGACAGCAATAGCGAACACCTCGTCTACCGACTCGACCGGGATGATCTCCAGCCCGCGCTTGATCTCCGCTGGCAGGTCGTCCAGGTCTGGGCGGTTAGGGGCAGGGACGATCACCCGCTTGAGGCCCGCCCTGTGCGCCGCCAGCAGCTTCTCGCGCACGCCACCGATTGGCAATACCCGCCCCCGCAGGGTGATCTCGCCCGTCATCGCCAGGTCAGCGGGAACGGGTCGCCCAGTCAGCATACTGGCGATGGCGACAGCGATGGTGATACCTGCGCTCGGCCCATCCTTGGGGATCGCTCCAGCGGGTAGGTGCAGATGCAGGTCGCAGGTGTCGAAGAAGTTAGGGTCGATCTGCAACTGGGCCGCTTGCGCCCGCACGTAGCTGAGGGCCGCCTGTGCCGACTCCTTCATCACCTCACCAAGCTGGCCGGTGATGGTTAGCTGGCGGTGGCCGGGCATCTTGCTCGCCTCGATGTACACAATATCGCCACCGACCGATGTCCAGGCCAGGCCAATAGCAATGCCAGGCCGATCCAGCATCTCCGCTGTATCAGTCAGGTAGCGCGGTTTGCCTAGCAGATCGACTAGCAGCTTCGCGCTTAGCTTGATCGTGCGCCCTCGCCCGCCCCCCTCGGCGATGCGCCGGGCCAGACGACGACAGACCGCCGCTATCTCGCGCTCAAGTTCGCGCACCCCAGCCTCGCGGGTGTAGTTGCGGATCAGCGTCCGCAAGACCGCCAGCGGCCAGTCAACCTCGTGCTGCTCAAGGGCGTGGGCGGCAAGTTGGCGCGGCACAAGGTAGCGGCTGGCGATCTGCACCTTCTCCATCTCGGTGTAACCACTGATCTCGATCACTTCAAGCCGATCACGCAAGGCCCCAGGCAGCGAGTCAAGCTGATTGGCGGTGGCGACAAAGAGGACGTGCGAAAGATCGAACGGCACCTCCAGGTAGTTGTCGCGGAAGGTGGAGTTCTGGCTCTGATCCAGCACCTCCAGCAGAGCGGAGGCGGGGCTACCGCGCTGATCATCGGTCAGCTTGTCAATCTCGTCCAGCATCACCACCGGGTTGTTCACCCCAGCCCTGCTGATCGCCTGCACTAGCCGCCCAGGGAGTGCGCCCACGTAGGTGCGCCGGTGGCCGCGAATCTCAGCCTCGTCATGCACTCCTCCCAACGACAGGCGCACGAACTCACGCCCTAGGGCTGCCGCGATGCTCAGGCCCAGGCTGGTTTTGCCCACCCCTGGCGGCCCGACCAAACAGAGGATTGGCTCACAGCTCCGCACGGCATCGCCCGCGACTGGGGCAGGAACAGCGCGTTCGCGGCGCAGCTTGCGGACAGCCAGGTAATCAAGCAGGCGGCTCTTGACCTCGGCCAGGCCATAATGGTCGCGGTCGAGGATGGCAGCAGCGTAGGCCAGGTCAATCGCTGGCTCCTGCACCGACTGCCAGGGCAGGCCGAGTAGCCACTCAAGGTAGGTGTAAACAGCATTGTACTCTGGCGCACCGGGAGAAAGGCGGGCTAGCTGGGCCAGTTCGCGCGCTGCCTGCTGGCGTGCTTCGGGCGAGAGAGTTGCCGCCGTCACTCGCTGACGCATAGCAGCCAGTACGTCACCTTCTTCGCCAAGCGCACGCTGGATCAGGCGCAACTGTTCGCGCAGCATGGCTTCGCGGCCCTTCTGGTTGAGACTCTCCCGCGCCTGCCCGCGTATCTCCTCGCTCAGCCGCTGCGACTCGGCTTCGCGCTCAAGCAGGGGTAGCAGGTAGGCCAGGCGGGTGTCGGGCGCGTCAGTCTCCAACACCTGCTGGCGTTCGCTGAGGCTAAGGGGGACGATGCTGGCGACCAGGTAGGCAAGTACGCTGGGATCGTTGGTCTGGCCCGCCAGTTCGATGTTGTCACTGTCGGCTTCTGGCAGACTGGTGAGCAGTTCGACGAAGCGGCGGCGTACTTCAGTAACGATAGCGCGGAGACTGGCGTTGCTTTCGTACTTTCCCTCGTGGAGCGGGGCCACTATCGCCCTGTCACCCTGCTCAGCCAGCATTCTTATGCGCCCCGCCCCTTGCAGCAGCAGGTGGAGGGCAGGGTTGCCCAGCTCATCCAGTTCCTCAAGCTGAGTGACAATCAGTGCGCTGCTGCCTACGGGCTGGGTGTTGCCTCGTGCGTCGGTAGGGAAGACGGCCAGCAACTCCTTCTCCTGCACTGCTCGTGCTACCACCGCCAACTCTGCTGCTTCATTGACCAGCAGAGACTGCATGGTGGCGGGGTACAGCACCAACCCACGCAGGCGGATCAGGCCCAAGCCATCCGCCTGCTCCAACTGTATTTCGCTGCGCCGGTTTGTCTGCTTCTTTGTCATTGTCAACTTACCTGCCTTGCTTTACTTCACCCACCCGTACAAACTATTGCAGAAAGTGTACCACCCAATCACAATTGCGCAATTACTATGCAGTATAGTTGGTCAGATAGTGAGCTAGCATCTTCCATGCCACCGCCGCCGCCAATACTTGCTAATGTTGAGATGATATGCTAAAATAGGGCTTGACGATCATCAGCTTTTGACCTACCCGCTGCCCCCTAAGCATGGTAGTAAGTACCGGGCGATTTGCCTAATTCAAACGGGGGAGAATGATGATGGACTTGATGATGGACATGGGTATGGGTCAGGAGATGAACACCTCGATGCGGGTATCTCCAACCTTGATTGCGGTAAACCAAATACTCGCCCTCTCCTCTATGGAGTTGCAGACCTTGATCCAGGACGAAATTGAGCAGAACCCAGCCCTCGAACTGTCCGAAAAGGCGACTTGCACCGTCTGTGGCGATCCGATGCGAAATGGCTACTGTATCAACTGCAAACGTTACGCCCAAACCAGCCCCACCCAGGGCGACAACAGCATGAGCGACTTCAGCGGCTACCAAGAATACGACGACTACTCGATGGGCAGCGGTGGCGGCAACGCCAGCAACGACGAGGAGTTCGACCCAATGACTCTCGTCGCTGCCGAGGCGAACGTACTGGAACGCCTCTACTACGACCTGCGGGCCACACTGCCCAGTGAAGACCTGCCTATCGCCGAGTACCTGATCGGTAGCCTGGACGACAAGGGCTTCCTCTCTGCCAGCGTGGTCGAAATATCGCGCGTGTTTGAGACTACCCCAGAGCGGGTAGAGGAAGTGCTACACCAGTTGCAGCGGCTTGGCCCGCCGGGGCTGGGCGCACGTGACGTGCGTGAGTGCCTGATGCTCCAGATCGAGTACATCGCCGAACTGGGTGCAGATGCAGCAGAGAACGTAGTTGCAGTTCCCCGTCTCGCTCATCAGATCGTGGACAAGTACCTGACTGAACTGGGTGAACACAAATACGGCTTCATCGCCCAAAAGCTGGCGGTGAGCAATGACGAGGTTGGCAAGGCCCGCGAGTTCATCAAAGAACACCTCAGCCCCTATCCCGTGATGGACGGTGGCGAAATCCAGACCTGGGGCAGCCGCAGTCGCGCCCAGTATGTGCAGCCCGATGTGCGTATCCGCGAGGACGAAGGCGGTAGACTCAGCATGGAGGTGATCGAGTCGCAACGCTTCTACCTCAAGCTGAACCCAATTTACCAGCAGTTGACCAGCGACATGAAGGTGCAGAAGGCCAGTTTCAGCGACGACGACAAGAAGCACATCCACCAGTATGTCAGCCGCGCCCGCCTGTTCATCAGCAACATCAACCAGCGGCGCGAGACGATGGGCAAGATCGCCCGCTGCCTGCTCGATTGCCAGGAGGAGTTCATCCGCCATGGGGTGCGCGTCCTCCGCCCGCTAACCAGGGCGCAGGTGGCTGAGATGACTGGGCTGCACGAGTCCACCGTCAGCCGCGCCACCGCCGGTAAGTTCGTGATGCTGCCCTCGCGCCAGGTAATCCCCTTCAGCGACTTCTTCACTGCCAGCCTCAGCGTGAAGGACGTGATCAAAGAGATCATCGTCAAGGAAGCCGCGCAGGGTAAGCCATTGACCGACCGCGAGATCGTCAGCCGCCTGAAGAAGGAGGGCATCCGTGTGGCCCGCCGCACTGTCGCCAAGTATCGCAGCCAACTGGGTATCCTGCCCAGCACTCTGCGCTAATGGTTGAGGAAAGCAAATTGGCAAGCACCAACGTCCTTGCCTTCGTCGGCAGCCTGGGCAGCCGCTCTGCGAACCGATTGGCCTTGATCGCTGCGCAGCAGCTAGCCCCCAGCGGGATGCAGATCAGCCTGGCCGACCTCACACCCATCCCCTTCTACAATCCCGATGATGAGGCTGAGGAGCGGCTGCCAGCAGCAGTACGGGCCTTGAGAGCGCAGGTGGCTGCTGCCGACGGCCTGCTGTTCGCCACCGCTGAGTACAACCATACGGTGCCAGCGGTGCTGACCAACATGATGGATTGGCTGTCGCGCAGCAGCCCCCCACCCTTTGCAGGCAAGCCCGCCGCCATGTTCGGCGCAGCAAGCGGACAGACTGGCACAGCACGGGCGCAGATGCACCTGCTGGTGATCGCCCGCAGCCTCGGTTTGCTGGTTATGCCGCAGCCAGAACTTTACATCCGCGAGGCGCAAAGCAAGTTTGATGCAGCGGGGCGGCTGAGCGACGCACAGACCGAGGCGGAGTTGCGCTCCTTCCTGACCGCCTTCGACCACTGGCTGCGCCGCTTGCTTTTGGGGGCGCACAGGGCGTAAAATAGGGGCATCCTCTCAACGATGAGCCAGCGACAAGGAGCAACGATGACCAGCACGATCAACCCCCCTGCTAGCAGTCCCGCCGACCCGAACGCTCCGCGCACGATCCGCGCCCACAGGGGGACGCAACTGCACACCAAAGGCTGGCTGCAAGAGGCTGCCCTGCGGATGTTGATGAACAACCTCGACCCAGAGGTGGCCGAGCGGCCAGAGGAGTTGATCGTTTACGGTGGCAGCGGCAAAGCCGCCCGCAACTGGCCCGCACTCAACAAGATCATGGCGATGTTGAGCGAACTGGAAGCCGACGAAACGCTGCTGGTGCAGAGTGGCAAGCCAGTTGGCGTGTTCCACAGCCACCCCGATGCTCCCCGCGTGCTGATCGCCAACTCCAATATAGTGCCAGCCTGGGCCAACCGCGAGACCTTCAGCAAGCTGGAGGCCGAGGGGCTGACCATGTACGGGCAGATGACCGCTGGCTCCTGGATTTACATTGGCACCCAGGGTATCTTGCAAGGCACCTACGAGACCTTCGCGCAGGCGGCCAGGAAGCACTACGGTGGCGATCTTGCGGGCAGGCTGGTACTGACTGCGGGCCTGGGTGGCATGGGTGGGGCGCAACCGCTGGCGGTGACGATGAACGGCGGGGTGGCGATCTGCGTGGAGGCCGATCCCACTCGCATCCAGCGACGGTTGGACACCCGCTATGTGGACGTAAGCACAGACTCTCTAGACGCGGCGATGGGGCTGGCGAAGGATGCGATGCGCGAGGGTAGGCCGCTTAGCATAGCCTTGCTCGGCAACGCCGCCGAAGTCTACCCAGAGTTTGTGCGGCGCGGGATCGTCCCTGACATGGTGACAGACCAGACCTCGGCCCACGACCCAGTGCGCGGCTACATCCCCGCGGGCCTGGACGTGGCGGCGGCCAACGAACTGCGGGGCCGTGATGTGGATGAGTATGTGCGCGAGAGTATGCACAGCATGGCAGTCCACGTGCAGGCGATGCTCGACTTGCAGAAGGCAGGCAGCATCGTCTTCGACTATGGCAACAACATCCGCCAGCAAGCCTTCAAGGAGGGGGTGGCGGACGCGTTCAAGTTCCCTGGTTTCGTGCCAGCATACATCCGCCCGCTGTTCTGCGAGGGCAAGGGGCCGTTCCGCTGGGCTGCCCTCTCTGGCAACCCGACTGACATTGCCAAGATTGATGACATGGTGCTGCGCGAGTTCGCCGACAACGAGAGCATTGTGCGCTGGATCACATTGGCCCGCCAGAAGGTGGCCTTTCAGGGACTACCCGCCCGCATCTGCTGGATGGGCTATGGCGAACGCGCTCACTTTGGCGAGATCGTCAACCGCATGGTGCAGAAGGGCGAACTGGAAGCTCCCATCGTAATTGGCCGCGACCACCTTGACTGCGGCAGTGTTGCCAGCCCCAACCGCGAGACCGAAGCGATGAAAGATGGCAGCGACGCAATCTCTGACTGGCCCTTGCTCAACGCGATGATCAACGCGGTCAACGGCGCGACTTGGGTGAGCATCCACCATGGTGGCGGGGTGGGTATTGGTTACAGCCAGCACGCGGGTATGGTGATCGTAGCAGATGGCACGGATGCTGCTTACCCCCGGCTAGAGCGGGTGCTAACCAGCGACCCCGGTATGGGCATCATCCGCCACGCCGATGCAGGCTACGACGAGGCTATCGAAGCTGCCACACAGTTTGGGGTGCGCATACCAATGCGCGAGTTAGCGGCTTGAGGGACGGGCGCAGGAACTAGCTGCGCCCGCCGCTACAGTGGTATAGGGGTTAAGAGGCACAAACTTCTCTACAATGAGGTCAAAGCGAGGATACATGGACAAACTGATTGGCGCACAGCAGTTGGCGGCTTACACTGAGATGCTTGAGCACGAGCGGACGCACAAAGATGACTACTTTCGGCGTGGTGCCGACTCGCCAATCCGACAGAAGGGGCGGGCTAGCTTTACGGGACTACGCTACTTCCCGGCTGACCCCAACCTGCGCTTCACCCTACCCCTCACCCCGTTCGCAGAGCAGGCAGAGGTGATCCTCACCGCCACCCAGGGCGATGAGCGGCCCTTCCTGCGCTACGGCACTGTCAACTTCACGGTTGAGGGGCAGGAGTGCCAGCTAACCGTCTATCAGGATACCCTGGCTCACAGCTTCTTCCTACCCTTCCGCGATGCAACCAGCGGGCAGGAGAGTTACGGCGGCGGTCGTTACCTGGACGTAGAGCAGAACGAGGATGACAGCCTGACCCTCGACTTCAACCTGGCATATAACCCCTGGTGCAACTACAACGATCTCTATAGCTGCGTGCTGCCCCCAGCCGAGAACTACTTGGCCGCCCCGATCCGCGCTGGCGAGATGACCTATGGGGACGCACATTGAGGCAGCGGCACTGCTTAGATACACCTGAAGGCGGATGCAACTGCACTCCTAACCTGCTAAGATTGCTACATCTTATTGGCGGGGCGCACTTCCGCGCCCCTCGCAGGGAAGGACTACTGCTTACGAGCAAGCAAAAGAAGCGTCAGCCAATGCCTGACGCAGCTATAGTAGCAGACGAGGAGCCGATTGAGGAGGCCGCCCCAGCGGATATACCCCTGGTCGAAGGGATCGTCGTGGACGGCAGTCGCGGGCAGTATCGCGTGCAAACCGAGGGTGGCATCCTCCTCTGTAGCCTGCGCGGTCGCCTCCGCAAAGAGTTGATTTACCCGGTTAACCAGTATATGCGCCAGAAGGTTTGGATAGAGAAGCACAAGGCTCGCGACCCCCTATCGGTCGGCAATCGGGTCAAGGTGCTACCTACCGGCGGCAACAGCGGCGTAATTGAAGAAGTGACTAAGGAGCAGAATGGCAGCTTCACGCGGGGCGACAGTGACAAGGGGAACATCACCTCGGTCGCGGGCCTCGATCAGGCCGTGCTAGTCTTCTCCGCCCGCAACCCCGAACCGCACCTGCGGATGCTCGACCGCTTCCTGGTCATCGCTGAAGCGCAAGCTCTACCAGCGATCATCTGCCTCAACAAGGTAGACCTCGGCCTCAGCGCAGAGTTGGAAGATCGCCTCGAAGTCTACCGCAACCTCGGCTACCGCGTGCTACTGACTAGTGCCGATGAGGGCTGGGGCATTGGTGACCTACGCACGGCACTGGGCGGTCATACCAGCGCGTTGCTGGGGCCATCAGGGGTAGGCAAGTCCAGCCTGCTCAACACAGTGCAGGACGGCCTGGCCGAGCGAGTCAGCGCAGTCAGTGACGCAACCAATAAGGGCCGCCACACGACGACTGGCAGCCGCCTGATCGCCCTCGAAGGGCCGGGAGGTGGCTACATCGCCGATACCGCTGGTATCCGCGCGCTCTCTCTCGGCGGGGCAGCAGCGGGCAGGCTCGCCTGGTGCTTCCGCGAGTTCCGCCCCTATCTCGGCCAGTGCAGGCTGGGTGACTGCCAGCACATCGGCGAGCCTGAGTGCGCGCTCCGGGCAGCAGTGCAGCGGGGCGCACTAGACCGCGAACGCTACGAGAGCTACCGCAGCCTCTATAAGGAGGGTGCGAACGAGCAGGGCATCCGCTGGCAGGATACGGTCAGCAGTACTAACGTCAACGCCGAACACCGCAGGGCTGTTCGCAGCGGTAGCGGCTAGAGAACGATGTTGATCACCGCCGCCCAAAAGACGATCTGTACCGCTGCGGCCCCGGCGTAGAGGAAGCGGGCCACCATGCGCTCACGCCGCGCCAGCCAGAGGCCCACCGCTATGTCGGTGACGAGGGCGACCAAGCCGTAGAGCGGCAAGCGGAACAGGTCAAGGCGGCGACCGATCACATCGGGTTGGCCGTCGGTGTTCCAGTGCAACTCTACGTTTGGTGGCAGGTCGAAGAAGCTCGCACAGAGGTAGGCGAACAGCGCGATGTTGATCGCCAATGCTAGCAGGATCACCGCCTGGGCTACCCTGTCGTCCCAGAAGGGGTTGCCGCGCAGCCCGCTGTGGTAGACAGCCTGCGCCACCTCCTCGGTTGGGCCTAGCGACTGGCGTATCCTCACCTCCTCAGCGAATTGGGCGGGGTTGCTCGGCGATATAGCATATACTTGACTCGGCGTACAGACGTAGAGCCAATCGGCCAGCGGCCTGCTGGCGTAGACCAGCACTGGCTGCGGGTTGGCTAGTGCGGGCGGCGGGTTGGTGGATGGTACTGCCACCTGCGCTGCCGTCGCCTGCGTCGCGCCACCCTCAAGGGCGAGGGTGACATTGGCAGGCGAGGCGGCAAGGGCAAGGGTGCTGAGGTCAACTTCGCCGCTGGCAGTCACGGGTGTGGGGTAGAGTGGTAGGGGCAAGCCGTGCAGGGTGGCAGTGCCGGCGTAGTAGCCGGGCCAGTGCACACCCCGCCAGCCGGTCCGGCGCACCGCCTGACCTTCAAGTTCGTTGCTGGTGAGGATTGCAGCGGCCTGGATCGGGATCACCTGGCGCACCTCTCCCCATTGGACAGTGATTGCGTTGCGATCTGCGGCATAGCGCAGGCCACGCAAGGCAGCCAGCCAGTAGCCCAGTAGCCCTGCAACCAGCAGCAACAGTCCTGTAAGCAAACCGAGGGCAAATAGCAGTAGGGAGACCTGCCCTGCTGCTGCACGCTGGGCAAAGGTCACGCCCACACCGACCGCCAGCAGCAGCATTGTGGCGAGCAGCAGTAGCCCGACCACACCCCCGGCTGAGGGAGCGGCTGGCTGGCTGGCACTGGCAGCACTCGGGGGCTGCCCACGGTTAGGGAGACGCGCCACAGCGTTGGCTTCTAGTACGTGGGGGTCAGCCAGTGTTTATACTGGGCGACCTTGCCACGCACTACATCAAAGTAGAGCAGTTGCAGCTTGCGACTGATCGGGCCGATCTTGCCGTCGCCAATCTGACGATGGTCAACTTCGCCGACCGGGGCGATCTGCGCGCCCGTGCCAGTGAGGAAGATTTCGCTCGCCGAATACATCTCGGTGCGATCAATCGAACGTTCTACCACATCAAGGCCCAGCACGCGCTCTGCCAGTTCGATCACTGTCACCCGCGTTACCCCCTCCAACAGGTTGTCCGTCACTGGTGGGGTGATCAGCTTGCCATCACGCACCATGAAGAAGTTCTCCGCGCTACCCTCGGAGACGTGGCCTTCATGGGTCAGCATGATCGCCTCATCAAAGCCGTTCTGCATCGCTTCGGTCTTGGCAAAGGCCGAGTTGATGTAGGCTCCAGTGATCTTGGCGCGGGCTGGCACGGCATTGTCATCCACCCGCCGCCAGGATGAGACCCCAACATGAAGGGCGCGGTCAATGTCAATATAATTGCCGAAAGCCTGGATGATGATCGAGGTATCATGCTGCAAGTTGTGCAACCGCACGCCGATCACCTCAGAGGACTTGTAGGTGCAGGGGCGGACATAGCAATCCTGACGAATGTTGCTGCGACGGGCTAGTTCGATATTGAGGGCGATCAACTCCTCCACCCCCAGGGTCATCGGCATCAGCAGGATTTTGCTCGACTGGTGCAGCCGCTCGTAGTGTTCCTGGAGGCGGAAGAAATAGAGTTGCTGGTCGCTCTCTGACCAGTAACCTCTGATCCCCTCGAACACGCCAGTGCCGTAGGCGAAGCCATGGGTCATGATGCTGATTTTGGCTTCGGCCAGCGGGACGAACTGGCCCTGGAAGTAGCTATAAACCGGCTGGTTGCTGGGCGCATCGGGTGCCTGGTCGGCACTGGGGATGCTTACTGGCAACTTCTCGGCAGTAGTCATGCTCTGTTCTCCTTTTGTGCTGCCCGGTTATCCTCATCGTCGAAGATAGGTTGGCCCTGGGCAAGCGAGCCAGTGGGCGGCGCAACGGTGGGCCACCTCAAGCATCCATTATACGCCGCTGGTTGCCACTTTTCAAGCCGCTAGCTTCGCAAGGGCGCAACAAACGCGCTCCCCCGTTAGATCAAACACAGGGGAGCGCAGATTCGTTACTTAGCCGTTGCTACTTTTTGGGCGTGGCGGCGGCAGTCTGATTGGTGTTGCTCGTGCTGACGGTGTTGGTGATCACTGGTGCATCGGTGGGGGCAACAGTGGGGGCGGGTGGCAGGGTGGGAAGCGGCTCACTGGTGGCGGTCGGCTGCACGCTGCGGCTGATGTTCGCACTCTTTTTGAGGTTCGCTAGCCAGTTGTCGTAGACCTTACCCTTGAGGCTGCTAAGCTGGCTGCCGTCGAGCGGCCTGTTCTCCTGCACCGCAGTGACTCGCACCACGTGCCAACCTGCGCTGTCCTTAAAGGGGCCGATCAGGTCGCCAGCCTTGCGGCCTGGGGTGAACACTGCTGCGTCAAACTCGGTGGTCTGCACGCCAGCCGGGGTGTAACCCATGTCACCGCCCTTTGTCTTGGTCGATTCGTCAGTAGAGCGTTTCTGGGCGACGGTGGCGAAGTCAGTGCCAGTCTGCACCTCGGCGAGGGCGGCCTTTGCCTCATTCTCGTCGGCAGCAAGGACTTGGGCCAGTTGCAGTTGCAGGGTGCTGGTTGGTACCTTCTCCTCCAGCTTCTTGGTCACTTGCTGGCGCAAGTAGTCCGGCTCGGCTACGATCTTGTAGTAGTCGCTTTCGCTCAAGTTGGGGCAACTATAGCGGCAGTACGAGCTACCGCTGCTGACTGGATCGCTGCCCTGGATGTCCTTGAGGAACTTGCTGTAGCTGGCCTCAGCGGTTGCGCTGGCCCCAACCACGGGGATGTAGGTGGCGGTGGGCGTAGGGGTCTGGGTGGGAGGGCCACCAGGGGTGATCGTCGGTTGCAGAGTGGGGGTCTGGGTGGGCGACAGCGGCACGGTCGAGGTTAGAGCGGTGGGGGTTAGAGCGGTAGTGTTGCTGACGGTAGTACTGTTGGTGGCGGTGATCGTGGGCGAAGGGGTGGGCGGCTGGGCGGCTGGCTCGTACTGCTTGAGCGTGCTACTTAGCACCTCGGCACGGTTGAGGCTGATCTGGAAGTCGCCCATGTGCTGGCGCAACAGTTCGGCCTCCACTAGCTTCTCCAACGAGTCCGAGTCGAGAGGGTCGGTGCTAACCTTCTTCATCCCACTGATCAACTGCTGCACGCTGGGGTTATCGAGCGGATTAGTGGCAGCAGCCTGGCCCTGGTTTTGCAGGCCGCTGAAGTAGACGAGGCGTTCAACCTGGTTGTAGATGTCCCAGCGACGTTGCTTGTCGTAACTGGCCCGGCTGATCGTGGTGCCGTTCACGCTAGCGACCCCCTGGTTGGGCAGGATCAGCAGGTTGACAACGATGGGGATCAGCAGGATAGCGACGCAGAGCGCAGCGACGACGAAGATGGCCTGCCTGATCTGGCGGATGCGCCGTTGCTCATCTACGTAGCGGATATACTGGCGGCGGGTGAACTGGGCGGGGTTAGCTGCGCTCGGCTTGGCCCGTTCCGGCGGCGTGGGCGGTCTCTTATTGGTAGACACTAAGCCTGGACTCCTCTAGCTAAGGTAATATGCAGCAAGCAGCGCGAGAGTAACGGGTGCGCTGCTTGCCAGGATGATGTGCGAGGTGGCCTGCTAACTAGCGGCTGTGGGGGCCAACGAAGGGCAGCAGGGCCATGTGGCGGGCGCGCTTGAGGGCAACAGCAAGGGCGCGCTGGTTTTTCGCCAGGGTGCCAGTTTTGCGGCGCGGCTCGATTTTGGCGCGCTCCGAGAGGTAGCGGCGCAGGCGGCTGATGTCCTTGTAGTCAATGTACTTGACGTGATCGGCAGCAAACTGGTCTACCTTACGCTTGGGCATATAGCCGCGCCCACCAGGGCGACGCGGACGGCCACCTTCGCCGCCACTACTACGCGGGCCTCCGTAGCGTGGGCCACTGCCACCACCGCTACCGCCTTCGCGGTTGCCACCGTAGCCGCCGCCACCGCCGCCGCCACCACCCTGGTAGCCGCCACTGCCGCCACCACCCTGGTAGCCACCGCCGCCACCTTCGCGGGGCGCACTGTTGTAGCCACCTTCGCGGGGCGCACTGTTGTAGCCACCTTCACGCGGGCCGCTGTAAGGGCGCGGGGCGTAGCCACCCGTGCGTGGTGCGCCGCCGTCACCCTGCGGCTGGGGAGCCGCCTCGGTAGGGGCTGGCTGGGCTTGTTCGTTCCTCGTTTCGTCGGACAAAGCAACTTCTCCTCTAAGTGGGGGCGGACGATACCAGCCCCTACGTGGTTATGAGCGTGTGTTTAGAACGGAATATCTTCAGCGTCTTCTTCGTAAGTGCTGCGAGCCGGTTGGGGGCGGCGGCCCTGCGACTGCTGGGCGGGCGCGGCCTGATTGGGGCGGCGGGTGGGCTGCGGTGGGGCGGCATCGTCGTCATCGTTGCTGTCCTGGCTGCCAGCCCCACCGCCATAACCGGCTTCGCTGTTGTTGTCACGCCGCGAGTCGATCAACTGCACGTCGTTGACGATCACATCAGCACTGGTGCGGCGCACGCCATCCTTATCATCGTACTGGCGTATTTGCAGGCGGCCTTCGATGTAGACACGGCTACCCTTCTTCAGGTAATCCACGATCACCTTGCCCTGATTGCCGAAGGCGGTGCAGTTGAACCAATCGGTTTCCTCAACCTGGTTGCCGTCAGCACCGCGCGATACGCGGCCACAAGCCAGACTGAAACGGGTCGTCTCTGTGCCACTTTGCGAGTAGCGCACCTCTGGGTCTTTGCCGAGGTTGCCGATCAACTGTACCTTAGCCATGCCACGATTAGCCATCGCTGTTCCTCCTGGGCTGCAACTAGGGGTTGAATGGGGCGGGTCGAAGGGGTTACTACTCGTAGGGCTTGATCAGCATATGGCGTAGCACGTCATCAGTGTACTTGATGTTACGCTCCAGGTCGCGGGCCACCTTGGGGTCAACCGAGACATAGGAGAGGACGTAGTAGCCATCCTGGTTGTTTTCGATGGGGTAGGCGAGGCGACGGCGACCCCAGGGCGAGGTCTGGTTTACCTCATGTACCTGGCCGCCAAGGTTGGTCACAAAGGTGCCAACTCGCTCGATGATCGTTGCGGTCTCTTCTTCGCTGAGATTAGGGCGGATGATATACATCAATTCGTAACGACGCAAAAAATCACACACTCCTTCCTACGGGTATGCAAACCAGGGTCATCGGTCAGCCGGGGCGTGTGAGTTCCTCGCGCAGCCTACCTGGGGCAGAAAGGTCAGGGCGGCAAAGTTGCCGCGCAGACAATATGTACTTCAGAGGCGACACGCTGCCGCCCCTTGCCATCTTTGCTGGCAACCGATTATACCACATTAAAGCGGTGCAGCGCAAGCGTTGCCGCGCCCAGCGAGGATTGAGGGTGGCCCTGCTCGTTGTTGCTTGCTACATAGGGGGTAAACTGTTATAATTGCTGAACTTCAGCTACAACCGTCATCTTCAGGAGGAGTCCGCTTCAATGAGTCTGTATGCCATCTTCGGTAGCGCACTGGCAGCGGGCAGCAATGCCGCCCAGTTGCTCCAGGCCAACCCAGTGTCCAACACCAACCAGATCACCCCGGTAGCACCTGCTCCCATCCCCCCTGCTCCAGCTGCTGCTAGTGGCTTCAAGTTCAGCCCCTTTGAGCAGGCCGACCCTGGCATGGGGCCACTGGCCTGGGCCTTCTTCGCCCTCAGCCTGGCAATGTTGATCGGGGCGATCTACGTGCTGACTACCCTACGCAAGCGGTACAAGGGGGTGAACAACATCGCCTACCGCCAGTACACCCGCTGGGGCGAGATCTTCGTCACCATCGGTGCAATCGGCCTGTTCCTCTGCGTGCTACGCTTCCCGATCTGGCCGACCGCTATCCCGAACGTCTCCGGCCCCTTCGAGTACGGTGGCCAGCGCATCTGGATTTACCTGATGTTCCTTTTCTACATTGGCTACGCAGCCTGGGCCTACTACGACTTCACCCGCAACTACCCGCCGAAGATCGCTGCCTGGCAGGCCAGACAGGCCAAGCGGCAGTACGACTCGGCAGCGATCCGCCGCCACGGGATTACCACCACCCCGAAGGGCAGCCCCACTGGGGTTAAGCGGCGCGCTCGTCGCTGATCGGGCTTTAGAGGAACACGGAGAGGGAGGCACCCGCCCCCTCTTTTTTGTTGCCCGTCAGCATAGGGGGCGCAGGGCCACGAGGGAGAGAGTACGGTCTTGTGTCCGTTCATGGTAGCAGCGGCGGCTATGGCTGGCGGGTTGGGCCAACGGATAGTAGGGCTGTGGGTCTGCCTGGGCTAGCTTGATATACTAATAGCCAGACCGCAATCCGCTGCTGCTAACCACTTCTGCAACCGTAACCAACCCGCCCCAGCCGTTGCCCTCCACCAGCCACCCCTGGGTAAGGCAAAAGGAAAGCGGGCCGCCTCCGAGGAGACAGCCCGCTCTGCGCTGGAGTGCAAGGCTTAGGGAACGAAGGGGGTGTCCATACTCTTTTTCAACACCTTACTCAGTTCGCCACGGCGGATGTTTTCGTTCGGGCGGAAGCACTGGCCGCCACCGCTAGTGCAGGCTGCCCCGCTGACTATGTTGTAGTGGGCAGCGGTTTCGATGAACAGGTAGAAGGTGCTGTTGGTCGGCACGTCGCTGAAGCTGCCACCAGCGGTCGGGGTGAAGCGCAGCCAGTTCCAGGACTTGACCGCGATTTTGGCGACCTCGCCACGCGTGATGTTGACATTGGGGCCGAAGCAGGGGCTAGCCACCCCCAGGGCGGTGCATTGCCCCGCACTGAGGCCGCTGATCACGTTCTGTCCCTTCAGCGTCTCAATGTACTTGTAGAAGATGTTGCTCGACGACACGTCGCTGAAGCTGGGGGTACCAGGCGTAGGGATCACTGGGAAGCCCCGCGCAAGCACGGTCATCTTGCTGAACTGGGCGCGGCTCGCATTGTAGTTCGGGCCGAAGGTGCTGCTGGTCAGGCCGTTGACGATGCCGTGGCAGTAGAGATACTGGATGTAGTTGGTGAAGAACGAGCCACCCAGGTCGAGGAAGGGTACCACACAGGGGGTACCGGGTGTGGTGGTGCCGTTGGGAGTTTCGGTCGGCAAAGCAGTATTGCTGGCGACGGGGGTGTTGGTTGGCCCCGTGGTGGCGATCTGTGTCGCCGTGCTGCTGCGGATCGGGGTGGGGGTCAGAGTGGGGCCACCGGGGGTGATTGTCGGGCTGGGGGTGGCAGTAGTAGCCGGGGCGATCAGGTCGGGGGCGGCTGGCCCAGGTTGGCCGTGTCCATCCACCAGTGCTACCCGCCAGTAAATCGGGTCAGAGAGCGTGAACCGCTCCTCTGTCCAACAGCGGTTGACCGTCCGCAGCGAGCGGCGGTTGACGGTGAAGTTAGGGTCGGTAGCCATCTCCAACTGGTAGCCGAGGATGGTAGTGCTGATTTGCAGCGAGTTGGCGAGTGGGGTGTTGATCGCATCCCAGCAGAGGTTGACGCTGCGGGTGGTACCCTGGCGAGTGGCGGTCAAGCCACGCACGTTGTAGTAGGCTTTGGTGAAGGTGTAGATTGGCGAGTAGTAGCTCTCCACCTGGCGGGCTGTACCCTGGTAGACGGCGTTGAGGCGATAGAAGTATTCGCGCCCGTTGACCAGGCCACCGCCGATATCGAGGGCGAAGTCAGTGGCGAAGATGCTGCTGTTGTCGAGGGTGAGTGGAGCGTTGAAGTTGCGGTTGTCGGCGACTTGCAGGTGATAGCGGGTGGCAGAGAGGGTTGGGTTGACGGCAGGCACCAGCAGCGGTGACCAGCGGATGATCGGGTCAATGCGGGTAATCTCGTTGATTGGCCCAATCACGGTTGGCACTACCAGTTGCACGGTGTGGGTTGTCACCCCCGCCCGCCAGTCGAATTGCGAGTCCTGGTTGTTGTAGCTCTCCTTCGCCTTGAGGTGGTACCAGTGATCCTGCTGCGTCAGCGGGCTAGGCGGAGTCCAACTGAGGTTGTACGAGACAACGGACTCTGGGATGTCGCTGAAGTTGGCGTTGCGGCTGACCTCCAGCTTGTAGGTAGCTGCGCCCTCGGTGCGAAGCCAACTGTAGGTTGGCACCCCATTGTCGAGCGTGACACTGGGTGGGTCAACCTGAATGTTGGCCTTGAGGAAGCGGCTAGCTCTGCTGTAGGAGCCGCGCAAAGCACAGGCCTCGTAGCCGAGTAGACCTCCACGACAGATACGCACGTGCCAGTAGTAGCTATTGAGGCCACTGAAGGTTGGTAGACCCTGACCCTGCTCGAAGCTATTGACCATATAGCCCCAGGCTGTACCGTTGCCAAAATATGGGTTGGGTACTACAAGACGGTGGCCGTAATAGCCACCACCGAGTGCAGGGGGGAAGGTGGTGAAGCTGCGTTCGTTGGCGATCTGGAGGTCGTAGCCGTTCATCAGGGTGGTGCTGGGTACAGTAGACCAGACCAGGAGGCTGTTGTAGAGGATGCGGGTCTGGTTGGCTATGTCGGTGTTGTTGAAGTCAAGGTTGGTGTCGAAGGGATAGATAATGTTTGGCGCGTCGGTGGCGGCCAGCGACTCGTTGAGGGTGCGCGGCCCTGTGCCAATCGCGCCGGGGTCGTTCGGCACGGTGTCGCGCACGGCACCGCTGCTATCAACGGTGAAAGCCTCCACACCGAGGAAGGGCAGGAAGCCAGGCACATAGTTGGAGTCGCCGCCGAGATAGTTAAAGTCGCCAGTACGGGGCAAGCGAAACTCCAGGTAGCCAGCTACCGACGTGGTGTAGGCGGCCCCAGCGATAATATCGAAGGGGCGGGCCGAAGCGAAGTTGGTGCCGTCCCACTTACGGAGCAGCGGCATCGTCCAGCTACCATCGCCCCGGTGGCTGATTTGCAGCACGTACTCTGGGCGGAAGTTTGGCCCGGCCTGCACGTTGGTGTAGATTGGGTCGGTGGGTGCGCCAGAGGGGATCAACACCCCAGTGTTGGAGTCGTTGCTGCCGTAATCGGCGTTGATATGTAGGCTGTAGGTGATGGCGGTGCTGGCCCCTACGGTGCCAGTATCCAGACCGATGTGATAGCCAGCCTGGTACTGGCCGTTCGGCTGCAAGGCATAATCTTCGCTCAGGTAGAGGGCGTGCAGGTCATACTCGTTGCCGGTCGGGGCTTCCTCAACGATCTTTGCGTTGCTCAGGTCGCGGATTATCTGGGGGCCGCCGTAGTAGAGCGGCGGCTGGCCGCCCGGTAGGTAGCCACTGGGGAAGGCGAACCAGGCGTGGATGAAGAAGGTGGCGGTTTCGCTCCAACTACCAAGCTGGGTGCCACTGCCGTCGCGGGCTGCTACCCTCCAGAAGTAGCGTTCGGGGGCGAGGTTGGTTCGCAGGCTGCCAACAGTGAACTTACTAGTAAAGTCGGCCACCGTTGTACTGAAGTCGCTCTTGAGGCTGACTTGCAAGCGGTAGCTAACTGCGCCGCTCAGTGGCTGCCAGCGGAAGACCGGCACCTCACGGGTACTGGCCGTGTAGCTAACCGGGTCGAGAGCCTGGATGGAGCTATTAGTGGGCGGCGCATTGAGGCTGCTGCTAACGCGGGCTGCCCACACCTGGCTCGGCACTCCATACTGGGTTCCCCCAGCGAGGTAAGCTGTCACCCGCCAGTACATCCTCTGCGCGCTGTTGATGCCACAGGGGGCATTGTCGAACTCAGTACCCTGGGGGGCAACACTTAGTTGGGTAGTGGTCAGGGTAGCGAAGGGGTTGGTGATCAGGTCATCGCAGGCGAACTCCACCTTGTAGTAAGCAGGTGCGCCCAGGTCACCATCCACTCGCTGCCACTCAAAGATGGGCAGGGGTGAGCTAGTGGTGATCGGCCTGGAGATTTCGGGGTGGGGGTCATAAGCGTAAACCGGGTAAGAGGCTTCAGGGGCAAGGATGTTACCAAGTGGGCCATTGTCGAAGCGAAACGAGTTGGCGGCACTAGTACGGCCACGGAATGGTGCGCCAGCAGCGCGGTAGGGTGTTACCCGCCAGTAGTAGTCGGTACCAGCGTAGATGGGGTCAAGGTTGTCCACCATGACGTAGGACTGCGAAGTAATCTTGGTAAGGTACTGCGAGGTAAAGCCGTCGTTGTGAGCAAACTCGAACATATACTCGTAAGCACCAGGTACTGCCGTCCAACTGAAGATCGGCTTGTAGGCGTGCTGATAGCCCTGGGTGGGCGTGAGCAGGGTGGGCAAGTAGTCCCAGGCCATACGGAAGACACGCGGGGCCGGGGGTGGGCGGTAGAAGCTATTGGAGTCCATCACCTGCACTGACCAGTACCAGTCCCGGTCATTGGGCAGAGCTTCCACTGGGGTGTAGCTGGTGGCATAAGTCTCGTAGCGCACGACACCCTGGCTGAGGTTCTGGTCGTTGGCGTAGACTAGCCGGTAGCGCAAGGCACCCTTGACCGCCGACCACTTGAAGGTAGGCGTGAACTTGACGGTGATGCTGTTGTCGGGGCTGAGCAGAGTAGGGGTGGCCGCGAAGCCGAGACTGAAGGTGCCAGGGTCAGCCCACGCTCCACAAGTATTGCTGCTGTCGGCTGCACAAACCCGCCAGTAGTAGGTATTATCGGTCAGGCGTTGAGTAGGGATGTAGCTGTTGCCATAGACGCTGATGTTGATCACCAGGTTGCCCTGGCCGAAGTCTAGCGAGTTGGCAACCTGGAATTTGTAGATTGCCGCCCCGGAGACGGTAGACCAACTGAAGGTGGGGTACTCGAAGTAGCTGATGCTAGAGGGTACCGGGGTCAGGGTTGGGCGGTCGCTCCAGTTGCGGCGGAAGTGGCCGGAGTTGCCCCATGCGCCCACCACGCCAGCAGCACTGCGGCTCCGCACCTGCCAGTAGATGATAGAGTTGTTGTTGACGAAGGCCTCGTTGTGTGGGTCGGAGGGGGTAAAGCTGGTTGAGGCCAGCTGCACCACGGTGTATGTGTTGGCTGGGGCGTAGTTGGGGTCGGGGCTAAACTGCACGTCGTAGGTTGCCGCATCGCCCACCGCACTCCAGGTGAAGGTAGGGATGCCGAGGGGTGGGTAGTTGGTACTGGTTGCTACTTCGTTTTCGGCGGGGGTAATCAGTACATCCGGTGGCAGCGGGCCAACCTGCGGCTGGGTGGCTGCCTGGCTGATCGGTGTGCCAACCATGGTCAGTAGCAGCACTGCGGTTAGCATCAAAAGCAACCCCCGGCGGGCTGGCTGGCCCTCAAGGGAGCGCAACCCACTCTTACGTCTGGTCATCAAGACTCTCTCCTTCTCTATCCTCCTGGTGAGGTACAACGCCTACTGACTACACAGCTTAGTAGTAGTGTACTACCTTTCTGTGCTAAGATCAAGTTCTGCTCCCTGGCTGCCCTGCTTGCAAGCAGGCTGGCAACCTTACCAGAACCTTACCGAACGTCAGGTCAACACCGCTATCCCTTACAACGCCACTACCAGCCACTGCCACTCTCCACTGGACAGTCACCGGTCTACAAGTTGAACGTATATAAACACGCTTTTATATAATAGCACAACTGGGTTGCAAACACAATAGCTGATCGATCAACGTCCGACTATGCGGACGGGTTCCATTGCTGCCATGCTTACAACCAAAATGGCTGGCAGGTTGGCACTAGCTGCCCAGTTGGTCTATAATCTAGCCCGTAGGGTTGCAGGACGGAGTTAGGCAAGCGGCTATACTGAAGGATGAAGGAGGCGGGCAATGCAAAGTAACCTGGAGATAGCACAGGGAGCGCAGTTGCAACCGATTGCGCTGGTGGCCGAACGGTTGGGGCTGCACGAGGATGACCTTGAACTTTATGGCCGCTACAAGGCGAAAATCAGCCTGGATGTGCTGCCGCGCCTGCAAGATCGCCCGCTGGCGAAGTACGTGGATGTGACCGCAATTACCCCTACCCCCCTCGGCGAAGGCAAGACGACGACAACGGTGGGCCTGGGCATGGCCCTCAACTACATCGGCAAGAACGCGGTGATTGCCATCCGCCAACCCAGCCTGGGGCCAGTCTTTGGCATCAAGGGCGGGGCGGCGGGCGGCGGCTACGCCCAGGTGATCCCGATGGAGGACTTCAATCTGCACCTGACTGGCGACACCCACGCCGTTACTGCCGCCCACAATCTCTGTGCTGCCTTCCTCGACGCGAGCATCATGCACGGTAACCCGCTTGCGCTCGACCCGCTGGCGGTTAGCTGGCGGCGGGTGCTGGACATCAACGACCGCGCCCTACGCGATATCATAGTCGGGCTGGGCGGCAAGGAGAACGGCGTGCCGCGAGAGAGCGGCTTCGACATTACTGCGGCTAGTGAGGTCATGGCAATTCTGGCCCTGGCGACTAGCCTGGGCGACTTGCGCCAGCGGCTGGGCCGCATCGTCGTCGGCCTGACCGGCGCGGGTAAGCCTGTCACGGCAGAGGACTTGCGCGTGGCTGGGGCAATGGCCGTGCTGCTCAAGGACGCACTGAAGCCCAATCTATTGCAGACTCTCGACAACACCCCCGCCCTCGTGCATACTGGCCCCTTTGGGAACATTGCGCATGGCAACAGCAGCATCCTGGCTGACTTGATTGGGGTGCGTTGCGCCGACTACCTGGTGACGGAGAGCGGCTTTGCGGCAGATATGGGCTTCGAAAAGTTCGCCGACATCAAGTGCCGCTATAGCGGTCTGCGCCCTGACGTGGCGGTGGTGGTGGCGACGGTGCGCGCCCTGAAGATGCACAGTGGCCGCTTCAAGGTAGTGGCTGGCAAGCCGCTAGACCCTGCCCTGCTGCGCGAAGACTTGGCGGCGTTGGAGGCTGGGGCGGTCAACCTGGTGGCCCACGTAGAGAACGTGCGGAAGTTTGGCATCCCAGTGGTGGTGGCGGTCAACGTCTTTGGCGAAGATACGCTCGCCGAGATCGCCCTGATCCAGCGCATTGCCGAGCAAGCGGGGGCGTTTGCTGCCGTGCCAGCTCGCCACTTCGCCCAGGGGGCGGCGGGGGCGGCGGAGTTGGCGGCGGCAGTGGTCAGTGCAGCCAACCAGCCCAGCGACTTCCACTTCCTCTACGACCTCGATCAGCCGCTCAAGGCCAAGATCGCAGCGATTGCCACCAACCTCTATGGCGCAGCGGATGTAGAGTACACAGGGGCAGCAGAGGCCAGCCTGCGTAGCTTTGAAGCGAATGGCTATGGCGGTCTGCCGATCTGCATGGCAAAGAGCCACCTCAGCCTCTCGCACGAGCCGACTTGGAAGGGGCGACCGACGGGCTACACCCTGCCCGTGCGCGAGGTCAAGCTGTCGGCGGGGGCAGGGTTCGTCTACCCGCTCTGCGGCACGATGCTGACCATGCCGGGGCTGGGCAGCAACCCAGGCGGCCAGAACGTGGACTTGGACGACAGTGGGCGGATAGTCGGGCTGTTTTGAGGCAACCTTTAGCCCGGCTCATCCGTTATTCTATATAGGGTAGGACGATGCTCCTGCTTGACGCAAAGGAAGCTAGTGTGCGATAATGTTGGCGCACACCTCGCTGCTGAGCCGTGCTGTGCCTGGAAGCAAAAGAGAGGGAGAGCGTACCACTGATGAAGCGACTGTTCACCATAGCACTAATTAGCCTCCTGCTGATCGGGACTGGTCTGCTGATTTCTGGCACTACTGGGCCGCATGCGAAGGCTCAGAACCAGCCGCTAGCTACTGTCACGCCGCAGGGCAACGCTCCCGAAGCAACCGTTACCCCCTTTGACTGCAACGCGAGCGTTGTGGGCGATGACCTCTATGAGGATGATGACGGCTATATCCAGGCCTTCCAGCGGGGCTTGTTCCTCAACGTAGGCGCACCCCAATCACACACCTTCTGCCCCTTCGGCGATCAGGACTGGACCCAAATCACCCTCGACCCCTATACGATTTACCAAATCCAGACCCAGAACATTGGCCCCTCGGTAAGCACCACCCTGGAGATTTTCGCCACCAGCAACCCAACGGTGCGGGTCGCTCGCGGTGATGCCACCGCAGGCGGGGCTAGCATCATCACTACTACTGATCAGCTTACTACCTTCTACGTGCGCGTAGCCGATGCAGCAGGCAGGGGCGGCAGTCCAGACGCTTACCGCTACAATCTCTCCCTGCTCGTGATTGGCACCACCACCCCCGTGCCTACGCCGACCGTCACGACCACGCCGACCGCCAGTGCCACCTCAACCGCCATCCCTAGCGTCACCCCTACTGGTACTACAGTGCCGCTCTGCGTTGACCAGTATGAGCCAGACAACTCGCGGGTAGACGCTAAACCGATCCGCCTCGGCGAGTCGCAGCGGCACGCCTTCTGCCCAGCAGAAGACCGCCAGGACTGGGTCCGCTTCCAGGGAACTACCGGTGACGACTACATCTTCCAGACCAGCGACATCGGGGTAGGGGTCAGCGGCGAAATTACCGTGTTCGCACCCAACGGCGCGATTTTCCAGAGTACCACCTTCTCAGGCGGTGGCCTCGCCCAACGAGTGGAGTTCATCGCGCCCGCCACTGGCTTGTATTATGTGCAAATCTTCAACCGGGCTGAAGGTGGGCTCGGCAGCACCTACACGATCAACTTCACCAGCCCTGGCTTTGTGCCTGGCACTACGCCGACGATTACCGTCACCCCCTCGGTGACAGCCACGCCGCTGCCTAGCGCGACCCCCTGCCTTGACGCTTACGAAGATGACGGCGTGCCAGAGAACGCCAAGCTGCTGCTGGTTAATAGCACCCAGGATCACCTGTTCTGCCCGTCCACTGATGCCGACTGGCTCTACTTCTACGCCCGACCCGGCAAGATTTACCGGGTGATCCTCCAGGCTCAAACCAACCCCGCCGGTCTTGACCCATACATCTACATCTTTGATAATGACCGCCGCACGATCATCGCCCAGAGTGACGACTTTAACGGTTCACTGTTCTCTGGTCTCGACTTCCTGCCGCCGCGTGATACCACCTACTATCTGCAAATCAAGAACTATGGCGACGTAGGAGGCAGTGCCATTGCCTACCGGGTATCGCTGATCGTGGCCCCAGTCGGCGCAACCCCACCCGGCTTCATGCAGACAGCGACGGCCCAGGCTGGCGGCGCAGCTCCCACCTTCACCGCCCAAGCCCTGGGGCCAACCTTCACCCAGCCCCCCGCTAATCTAGCTACGCTGACTGCGAGCGCGACTACCAGCCTGACTCCCCTGGCGACAGTGACAGCGACCTTGACCATCAACGGGGCGCAGCAGACCGCGACGGCTGCTGCTCTGCTCACCCTGACCGCGACTGTTACCGCCAGCCCGACCATAACCGCAACCCGTCCTCCTGCCAACGTGCCACCGCTTGAGGTGTCGGTGATCGCGGCCCTGACCGAGCAGCCGTTGCCGACCGAACCACCACTGCCACCGCTACCCAACACTGGCAAGAACCTTGCTCAAGCTGACATGGTAGTGCAAGTTTACGTAGACCGCAATGGCAACGGCCAGCCCGATCCTGGTGAGGGGCTGCGCGGTCTCAGCATCCTCTACTACGACCAGGAGGGTAAGCTGGACGCACAGAGCGCAACTGACCGCCAGGGCTATAGCAGCAGTGCGCTGTTCCCCCAGGCTGCCCACCAGGTGACAATCCCCTACCTCGGCATTGTGCGCTGGGTCTTCCAGAACGTGCAGCCACGCCTCGCCAGCAAGGGCGAACAGGCACGCGCTGTAGAGTGGAGCATAGGGCTGCCTGCGCCCATCCTCCCCCAGCGCATCCCTTAGAAGCCCACGCTGACCCCTCTTACGGGGTGGCAGGATCAACAGAAAGGAGCAATCTTGAGCCACGATTCGCATGGCGCACCCGCCGAGGAGGCAACGGTCGAGCAGCCGATGGTACTGGCCCCCGCCCGCAACTACATAGCACCGCTGCTACTTACTGTGCTGGTAGCAGCCCTGGTCATCTACCTGATGGCGATCAGCCCACCCACACTACACAAGGCGGAGGAGCCACACACAGAAGGCACCAACCCTACAGTAGTCATCGCCGCCAGCCCAACAACGCTGGCGGTTCTCATTCCCCCCACCACTACAGCCACTGCCCCCACTGCCACTGCCTCAACGACCGTTGCACTAACCGCCGCGCTGACCGCCGCCAGCGAACCGCCAACCGCCATTAGGCTGGCAACCACTGTGGCGCAAGCAGCCACCACCGAAGAAGCCACTGCCAGCAGCGTGCCACCCACCACCACTGCTAACCCACAGCCAACTGCCAGCAGCAATCTAGCCAGCAGCCCAGCGGCCATCTATGCGGCGGTGCTAGCTCCGAAAGCGGTCGCAGTGGGCGGGCGACGCTTCCCAGTCGCGGCCAGCGTCTATCTTGCCGAGTGGCAGCCGGGTGGCGAGGTAAACGAGGCAGTCTGGGCGCAACGCTCGGTCGCCCCCTACGTGCTGGGCATCCCCTACAGCCCAGGCAACGCTGCTGTCTTCAACACAGCAAAAGTAGGCGACAGCATCAGCCTGCGGACGAGCGACGATGCGCTAGCCCTCTACCAACTCAGCGAGAGCAGGCGGGTGCCAACCAACGACCTCAGTGCGTTGCAGGAGACCGCTCCTGGCCTCGTGCTGCTGCTGATCGGTGACCCAGCAAGCGACCGCCTTATGCTGCGCGCTCTGCCAATCAGCGGGCAGTAGAGGCCGCCAGCTACGCTGAAAGACCGATCTTGGAGCCAAAACCTTTGACAGCCGGGGCTGAAGTGGGTTATAATACGCACGCGATGGGCTATCGTCTAACGGCAGGACGGCTGATTCTGGATCAGTAAGTTGGGGTTCGAATCCCTGTAGCCCAGCCAATCCATACGCTTCCAGCTTCCCTGCGGGGAAGGGTCGGGGCCAGAGCCGCACATTCGGGTATCGTCTAACGGCAGGACGGCTGACTTTGGATCAGTAAGTTGGGGTTCGAATCCCTGTACCCGAGCCACCCTTGCACTGGCAGGCGTTTTCTTGTATAATTGCAACGCACAAGCACGTACCGTCGCAAGGCGGCATGGTGGGGAGCAGGATGACTGCTGGTCGCGAGACTAGAGGAAAGTCCGGGCTACACAGAGCAGGGTGCCTGGTGAAGAACCAGGGCAGCGGTGGGCAACTGCCGTTGACAGTCCAAATTGGCGTTCAGCCGCGAGGTTGGGCGAGAGCAACAGAGACAACCGCCATTAGCCTGGTGCGAACTGGACTGGTGGAGTGAAAAGGGTAATCCTCCCTGTAGCAATCTCCGAGACGACCGCAAAAGTCGGTGGCTCGCCGAGTCGGTCGAAAGTCGAGAGCAGCCCTGGAAGCGATGAAGGGGCTGACCCGCCTGCAACGGGTCAAGATAGATGGTCATCTAGAACAAAATCCGGCTTACTCGCTCTCTATCATCGGTGCTAAGTATCGTTGGCAGGTCGCAAGGCTCAATATGGTGGTCGTAGCTCAATGGCAGAGCACCTGATTGTGGATCAGGACGTTGCGGGTTCGAGCCCCGTCGATCACCCCCTTGGGGCGGCAGCTTAACTAGCTGCTGCCCCTTCTTTCTGTCCGCCCGGCATACAAAAAGGACGCTAAATGCGTCCTTTCGTTGTCTGCTCATGCTGTGGCTAAACTGGGAAGTGCATCAGGGCAAGGCTGCGGTAGCTATCGGCCTTGTCGGGGCGCAGGCTAAGGATGCGGGCGCGCTCCAGCGGTGGCACATTGAAGCCAGCAGCAGCGAACAGTGGAGCCGGGCGCAACTCGCCTGGGCTGCTGACGCTTAGGCGCGAGCGGATCAGCGATCGGTTGATGTAAGCGACCGCACACTCTGGGTCGAGGCGGACTGCCTGATCATAGTCGCTCATAGCCTTGCTACTCTGGCCCATACTGTGGTAGAGGTCAGCACGGTTGACGTAGGCCGCAACCAAGCGACGGTCGAGCGCAATCGCCTGCTCGTAGTCGGCCATCGCCATCTCTGGCTGACGCAGCAGGGCGTAGATGTAGCCCCGATTGTTGTAGGCGGTAGCATAATCTGGCTCAATCGAAATGGCAGTGCTAAAGTCTGCGAAGGCGTAGTCGAGGTCGCAACGCGCCTCCTGGGCGATGCCACGCTTGTTGTAGGGTAGGGCAGTGTTGGGGGCAAGGCCAACCATGCGGTCGCAGTCGGCCAGCGTGTAGGCGTATTGGCCGAGCAGGTAGTGGCAATCTGCCCGCTGATCATAATAGTCAAGCGCGCAGGGGTTGGCACTAAGAGCGCGTGTGTAGCAGTAGATCGCCTGCTCATAGTCGTCCACACGCATAGCAGCTTCGGCTTTGGCCTGCCAGCTCTCGGCCTGGCTAGTGAACATCTTAACTGTATCCATGCAGACCATTGGCGCAACCCCATCGTTAACATTATTGTTGTAGCTTCGTTGTTAGCTCCCACCTGGATGCTTATATCATAACACAGAAAGGGCGATTTGTGTGTAAACTTTTTGACATATATCTAACTTTCCGCTGTCTTCAACGTTTATTGGGTGATCCAGATAGGGCGCAACCTGTTTGGTTGGTAACTCGATTATAGCACGATTCGTACCACCTTGTCTAGTAAGCGGAGAGACAAAGATGCGCGCGAGCAGCGTACCCGAAGTACCCACGAACGTGCTATAATGCGCCAGAGGAGGTGAGCATGACCGACAAAGAGCGTTACCAGCTTATGGTGGGTGACGAGCAGTATACGGTGGAACGCTGGCCTGCGGAGAACTTTCGTGGCTGGCACGTCCAGATTAGCGGTGGCAGCCTGGCTCTGCCTATCGAGAGCCTGGTAGACAATCCCAGCCTGGTTGAGGATTATGGCTTCCAGATGGTCAGCACCGTAGCGGTAGGCGATAGCGACTTGTGGAGCGAAGTGGTAGCCGATTTGCTGCATGACCGCAGCCTCGGCCTCAAATAAGGAGGAACAAGTGCAGATCAATTTCTACCTGCCCAGGCGGGCAATAGTTGGCGGGCTAGCGGTGCTGATGCTAGCCTTGATGCTGGTCGGGGGCGGCAGCACTCTGGCCCAGAACAACAGCCGCACCTTCCCAGAGACGGGCAAGACGGTCAGTGGCCGCTTCCTGCAATACTGGAGCGAGAACGGCGGCCTGCGTCAGCAGGGCTATCCGATCAGCGACCCGATCACCGAGGTCTCCGACCTGAATGGACAGTCTTATACAGTGCAATACTTTGAGCGCGCCGAGTTCGAGGCCCACCCGGAGAATGCAACCCCTAACGACGTACTCCTCAGCCAGCTTGGTACCTTCCGCTATCGGGCGAAGTACAGCGGTGGCGGGCAGCCTCAGCCCACTGCCCCCGCAACTGCCACCACCAACACCTTGACGGTCAGCCTGGTGATCGCCTACAGCAACGTCTCACGGGGTGACCAGCAGGAGATGACGGTCAACACTACGCCGGGGGCAAAGGTCGAAGTAAGCTGCTCCTACACTGGTGGCAGGCTGGCAACGGGCTGCATCAACCGCAGTGGTGGCTTTGCCAACGCCAATGGCAACTATGATATCAACTGGACGATTGAGGCGGACGCGCCGCTCGGCCCGGTGATCGTGGACATCCTGGTGTCTAAGGACGGCAAAACGGCAGGCGCACGCGGCAAGTTCGCCGTCCGCTAACCGCCAGCGCACTAGCCCCTCTTGCCGCTCAAGGGGGGCTTTTGCCGCCTGTACAGTAGCTTGCCTCTGCTGGTACAATAAGGCAGCAACAGGAGGGTTGGCGCAGATGAGCGTAGCGGCAGATGAGGATGCAGGGCTGAGGGTGAGCGAGCAGCTAAAGGATGAGGCGAAGGAGTTGCCGCCGCTACAGTCCTGGCAGTTGGTGGCAGCCCTGTTCTTGTTCGTTTCCTTCGTCGAGGCGTTCGTAGTCAGCCACATGGTTAGCTCGTTCCTGCCGCTCTACCTGGAGCAGTTGGGGGTAGCACGGGCAGACGTGCCGCGCTACACCGGCTTTGTCACTCCGCTCGTGTTCATCGTCGGGCTGCCGCTGATCCCCTTCTGGAGCGTCTGGGCCGACCGCTTCAGCCGCAAGCTGGTGATCGCCCGCAGCGCGTATGTTGAGGCGTTGGTATTCCTTTGCATCGCCAGCAGCCAGAATGTCTGGCAACTGGCGATCAGCATCTCCCTCAGTGGGCTGCAACTGGGTAACAGTGGGGTAATGCTGGCTGCACTGCGTTCGGTGACACCAAAGGCGCGCGTGGGCTTTGCCCTATCGGTGCTGGGGCTGGCGGGGCCACTCGGCTTCGCGGTTGGCCCTGCCCTCGGTGGCCTGCTCCTCAGCACCAAGCTGCTAGACTACCGTGGCCTCTACCTGCTCGACGCAGCCCTGTCGCTGCTGGCGGGCGTAGTGGTCAGCCTCGGCTTCCGCGAGAGGCGGCGGCTAGTCAAGGCAGAAGGGCGCATCCTCGGCGAGGCCTGGGCGGCCCTAAAGAGCATCGTCACCTTGCGCTTCACCCTGATCATCTTCGCCATCTTCAGCCTGCTCAACTTCGCACAGATCACGGCGCGGGCCTACCTGCCCCTGCTGGTGCAGCGCGCCAACCCCGACCCGGCTAACGAGGCCAGTGCTATTGGCTTCGTCGTCGGCACCGCTGCGCTAGTGGGCGTGCTGTTCACTCCACTAACCGGCTGGCTGGGTGATCGCCTCGGCTATCGGCCCGTACTGGGGGCTTCGCTGGCCCTGGTTGCGCTCTCTATTGCGCTGCTGCCCTTTGCACCCACCCTATGGCTGCTAGCGGGCTGCTCTGTCCTCTTTGGCGCAGCTGGCAGCACGGCAGCTAGCATGGTCTACGCTCTGCTAGCGACCGAAACCCCAGAGGAACGCCGCTCCTCGACCCTCAACCTCGTCTACGTGCCGGTCTACATTGGCGGCATCGTCGGGCCAATCCTGGCAGCAACCATGGTCGGCTTCGGCCTGACCGCCGTGCTGCTGCTTTGCGCGGCAGGTGCGGCAGCCACCCTCCTGCTCTGGGCGCGCATCCGACAGAAGCTGGCAGCTTAGGGCAGTATGCCCGCTGAGCCTTCAGCCGCCGCTTTTTCCTCTACGCAGATGTACATCATTGGCTGGTTGCCGACGCGGATGAGGATGATAGTGCGGCTGTGCGGGCCAGAGAGCTTCAGCCGCTTGCGGAGGTCGTCGGGGTCTATGTCCAGGCCGCGCTTCTTAATCTCGGCAACACCCACGTGCAGTTCGCGCAATCTGGCGGTCAGCCGCTTGAGGCTGTAGGGGGCTGCCTCCTCTACGTAGAAGGCGCGCACTCCCACTAGCAAGTGGTCGCCACTGAGGTAGGCGATCAGCGGCTCAAGCTGCCAAAGGCCATGCTGGTGGGCGTAGTGGCGGACGAGGCCAGCACGGATGATTGCCCCATCTGGCTCGTACAGGTAACGACCAACTGGCCCTACTGGGCAGTCGGGGGGCGCATCTGCATCGGTGAAGGAGACGGACGTTTGCAGGCAGAGGTTGGGGCTGGCAGTGAGGGTGGTAGCCCGGCGGCGCACCCCAGTGGTTGCCAAACCCCCTGTCCACAGCACCGCTTCCTTCACCTCACCGTTGAGTGAGACGATCTCTACTTCGTCCACCCAGGCAAGCTGCTCGTAGTCGATCCCCGGTGCGACCTTCAGCCCCATCGCTACCCCACGATATGTGGATAGGAGAGTGGCGAGGGGTGGGTTGTAGTCGCTGGGGACAAAGATGCGCCGCGCACCGCTACGCCTGCCAGGGTCAGCAAAAATCGCGTCCAACCCAGCCAGCTTGAGCGGCAGCCGCAGCGCATCGGCCTGGATCAGACGAGCAGCCAGACCGTAGGCGGCCAGGTTGTGGCGGGCAAGTCGCAGGCGGGTGTGGTCAAGATCGCAGGCGTAGAGTATAGCAGCCTGCGCCCCGATACCCAGGCTGTCGCCACCGATGCCGCAGGTGAGGTCGGCTACCCGCAGGCCAGCAAAGCGGCTGGCCCGATGCTGGCCCACCACTTCGCTGGTCGCCTGTTGCAAAGCTGCGTCGCTAAAGAGCATCTGAGCGGCCCGACTGAACTTTGCAGTGGCCCGGCGGCGCAAACTGGCCTGCTCCAACACCGCAGCCGCAAGGTTGGCAGGCAGACCAACCCGCAACTTCGCCAGGTCAGACAGACGGCTGGCAGCGGTCAGGGGCAGGCGTTCAGCCGTCGCCAGCCAGCCCTGCCCCTCGCTACCAAGTAGGAAAGCGACTGCTGCTGCGTCAGGTTCGTACATTATTGCAGCGAACCAAGCACCTTGATACCGTTGAGAGCCATGTGGTAGAGGAACAGGTGGTGCATGAGGTTGCCGTCGTGGGGCAATGCGCCAATACCCTGGGCGACCGCCACTGGCAGATCGTAGGTTTCGACCATGTTGGCGGGTAGGTAGAGCTTGACTGGCTCCATGTTGCCCTGGTTGGCCCGCAGCCGCACATACATCGCCATCTGGTATACACAGAGGTCGGTGCAGTCACCCACGATGATGAAGTTGGTTACTTCAGGATGTTCGCGCAGCCAACCCTCGAAGCTAGTGCCGATAGCAACGTTGAGGTTGTTCTTTGGCACGGTGACGAACAGATCGGCGAAGGGTAGGCTGGCGAGTTCGGCGATGTTGTCCGCCTCATCAGTCCCTGCGATGCAGTGCGGGCCATACTGGTGAAACTCGGTGGCCTGGGGGTGGTGTGCGTCCTGGGCAAGGACGAAGTGGCGCACACCCAGGTTGTAGGCGTTCTGGAACAGGCCGACTACCGCTGGCACCAGCCCAGCGATACGCGGGCTGGCGAGGTTGCCGCGATAGCAGAAGCCCACTACCATGTCGGCAGAGAGGATCGCCACGCTCTCCGGGCGCAGGTTGTGGTCGCGCATCAGGGTGCCGAGATCAAGCTGGGGCAGGCTGGCCTCCCACTCCATCAACCAGTTGAAGAAAGGGCGGCTCTCCTCGATCAAGCGGCTGGCAGGGTCGATCATGGTCAGCGGGTTAACCTCTGGCATGGTGGCCGGTGTGCCTACTTCTGGCGCAGGGGTTAGCATATCGTCGTTCATCGTAGTTTCCTTCTAGTCCACTCTGGACTTGTCTTTGTAACGAAAGAGGCGGGCCGGGCGGTGGGTGCCGATCATCCGCTTCTTGCCGGTCTCCAACAGGGGGCTGGGGTCGTTCGCCAGGGGGCTGCCGTCGCGGGCGTAGCGCGGCTCCATCTTCTTGCGAAAGTTGCGTTTGTCGAGCGGGCGATGGAGGATGATCTCGTGGTAGCGTTGCAGTTCGCTGAGGCTAAACTCCTCTGGTAGCAGTTCACTGACAATGTTGGTGTAGTCGAGCTTGCCGCGCAAGCGAGTGAGCGCGTAGTCGAGGATGCGAGCGTGGTCGAAGGCAAGGTCAGGCAGGTCGTACATACTAAACCACTGCACGGCTTGCGCGTCGGTGGTGGCCCGCAGTTGCTGGCCGCGCAACAGGTCGGTACTAACCAGCGCGAAGTAGGTGACGGTGATCACGCGGGAGCGCGGGTCACGGTCCGGTTCGCCAAAGGTGTAGAGCTGTTCAAGGTAGACCCCACGCAGCCCCGTTTCCTCCTCCAACTCGCGGCGGGCGGCGGCCAGCAAGTCTTCATCTATGTGGACGAAGCCACCAGGGATCGCCCACACCCCCCGAAACGGCTCGGCCTTGCGCTGCACCAGCAGCACTCTAAGATCGTCGGCCATGATGGTGAAGATCACCACGTCAACCGTCACTGATGGCCGCGGGTAGCGGCTCAGATCGTGCTTCTCCGCCTGCGGATTTTCTTTGGTCATCTCCGCTCCTTAGTGTTATCTAGACACTATTATAGCATGGTAAGAAGGCAATGTCAAGAGTTTAGTGACAATTGTAGCATCCGCGTTGCCAATTGGCAAAACCTACCAGCCAGGCACCCCTTGTAGCCACCCTTGCTGCTAGCTATGGGCGCAGGTTTGCCCTTATAATAGGTCTATGAACACGACTGAGAGCGCAGCAGAGCTAGAGCAGGGGCAGATGGAGACGAGCGGCAGTTGGGGGTTGGTGGCAGCCCTGATGCTAGTCATCTTCCTGGCGGCCCTGGACGTGACTATAGTAGCGACCGCAGTACCAACCATCGTCGGCGAGTTGCGCGGCTTTGAGTTGTATAGCTGGCTGATCCCTGCCTATCTGCTCACCTCCACCGTCGTCGTGCCGCTCTACGGCAGTCTGGCCGACAGTTATGGGCGCAAGCCGCTGCTACTAGCCGCGCTAATTCTGTTCGTCAGCGGCTCGGCTCTGGCAGGCTTCGCCGGTAGTATGGAGCAACTGATCCTCTTTCGGGCAGTGCAAGGGCTGGGGGCGGGTGGCATCTTCCCCATCACCCTGACGATCATTGCGGACAACTTTCCGCTGGCGATGCGGGCGCGTATCCAGGGGCTGGGTAGCGCGGCCTGGAGCATAGCCGCGCTACTCGGCCCGTTGGCAGGCGGCTTCCTGGTTGCCTTCAACTGGCGGCTGGTCTTCTACATCAACGTGCCTATCGTCCTCATCGCCATGTTTGTGATCGGGCGCGTGCTGCATGAACCAGCGCGGGATCGCACGGTGCGAGTGCAGATAGACTACCCTGGCGCGGCTATGCTCAGCACGGCAGTGACGGCAATCCTGCTGGCGACGATCCTGGTTGGGCAGGGGCGCGATTTCGCTGACTTGCTGGTGCTGACCCTGCTGGTAGGTGGCTCGCTTGCGCTCGGCCTGTTCCTCGTGGTCGAGCGGCGGGCCGCCAACCCTATTGTGCCGCTACCGCTCCTTGCCAACCGTACCGTGGCAGTGGTGTTGATCTGGGAGGTACTGGCGGGGGTAGTGATCTTCGCTGGAGACAACTACCTGCCGATGTATGTGCAGGGGGTGCGCGGCGGCTCTCCGCTGCTGGCGGGGCTGGCCTTGCTGCCGATCTCCCTCGGCTGGCTGACTGGGGCGACGATCAGCGGACGGCTGTTGCTGCGCTGGGGTTATCGTCCGCTGCTGATTGCAGGCAGTGTCCTCCTGCTGATCGGGGCAACCCTGTTCTCGCTGCTCGCCCTGGACAGCAGCGTGCCATACTTCCTTGCGGCAGCCCTGGTGATCGGCCTGGGCTTTGGCACAACCGTAACGGTGACGATCATCGCCATACAGGATGGCGTGGCTGCCCAACAACGTGGCACCGCCACCGGGCTGGCCCAGTTTGCCTACAACATGGGCGGCAGCCTCGGCCTCAGCTTGCTTGGTATCCTGCTCAACAGCAGCGTCCGCGACCAGATCGCAGCGGCTGCCAGCCGCGACCCACAGCTAGCGGTGGCGGGCAAGCTGGAGGTAAACAGCATCCTTGACCCCAGGATATTCGGTAAGCTGGCAGGCACCACCCAGGCGGTGCTACAAGGCGCACTGTTCGATGGCCTGCACCTGATCATGATCGTTGAGGGGGGGGTCGCACTCCTTGCCTTGCTGGTGCTGCTTACCTTCCCTCGGCAGAGGACTGGTACGGACTAGCTTTGCCGCGGCGGGCTGCAACTCTCACCATCCTCTCATCCGCCTGGCCCTATTTGGCTAGTACCTGACAGTACCCCTGTATCCGTGATTTATCTCACAAGTTTGGTATAATCAGCCTAAATGCGAGGCGATGTTACGATCAGGTGCAGAGTAGAATGAGGGGATAGCTAAATGCAAGTGATTCGCAAGCGATGGTGGCAACTACTAGTTGCGGTAGCGGTGGTGGCCGTGCTGGTGTTGGTGCTGAAGCCGTTCGGGGGACAGGCGAGTGCGCCACTCTACCAGCTTGAGACGGTCAAGCGCGCTGACTTGCTGGCAACGGTGGACTCTAGTGGCACGGTGCAGCCGGGGGCGGATGTGGCCGTCACCTTCCAGGCGGCAGGGCAGGTAGTAGAGATCAAGGTGCAGAACGGGCAGCGGGTGAAGAAGGGCGAGTTGCTAGCCCGCATCGATGCGCGGGAGCTAACCTTGCAGAACGCGCAGGCTCAGGCGGCTTTGCGCCAAGCGCAGGCTAACCTCACTCGCCTGCAAGGGGGAGCCAGCGCGAAGGACATCGCCAACGCGCAATCGCAACTGGCAGCGGCACAGGCGAAGTTCGCGGCGGTCAAGAGCGGCACTGCCAGCAGCCAGGACGTAGCCGCAGCCCAGGCTGCCCTCGACTCGGCACGGGCCAACTACAACAAGGTTAAGGCTGGCGCAACTGCCCAGGACGTGGCGGCGGTGCAGGCCCAACTCGATCAGGCGCGGGCTAATTACAACAAGGTTAGGGCTGGCGCAGGGGTGCAGGATGTGGCCGCTGCCCAGGCCCAGGTCAACCAGGCGCAGGCTCAACTCGACAAGCTGAAGCGCGGAGCGCGGGCAGAGGACGTAGCCGCCGCTCAAGCCCAGGTCGATCAGGCGCAAGCCAATCTCGCCCGCCTGAAGCAGCCAGCCAATGCTGCCGACCTCACTGCTGCGCAAGCAGCCCTCGACTCGGCGCAGAAGAACTACGAACGGGTGCAGGCCGGCCCCGATGCAGGGACGATCAGTGCGGCCCAGGCGCGAGTGGCGACAGCCCAGGCTAACCTCGACAGCACCCGAGCTAGTACGGAGAACAACATTAAGGCAGCGGTTGCCAGCCGCGACCAGGCTGACAACGCCTTGCGTAATGCGCAGGCCCAACGCGAAGACGCTTATCGCCAGACGCACGATGGCAACGGCAACTTCAAGGATGACCCAGTAAACCAGCCCAACTACTGGAGGGGCATCTACGACCAGGCTTTGCGGGCCGAGCAGGACGCGACCAGCAACCAGGCGAAGGCGGCCAGTGCATACGATGCGGCGATCCAGGCTCAGAAGGCCAGTCTGGAGCAGGCTCAGGCCCAGTTGACCGACGCGAAGAAGCAGTTGACCGAACTCCAGATCGGCCCCACTGCCGCCGCTCTTGCCACCACTCAGACCCAGGTCGATCAGGCAAGAGCTGCTCTGGACAAGCTAACGCGCGGGCCGGGCAAGGACGACCTGGCGGCGGCCCAGGCCCAGGTCGATCAGGCGCAAGCCAGCCTCAACAAGGTGAAGGCTGGCCCGACCCAGGACGACCTCGCGGCGGCTCAGGCCCAGGTCGATCAAGCAGCAGCGAACCTTGCCAAGCTGAAGGCTGGCCCAACCCAGAACGATATCGCAGCGGCTCAGGCTCAGGTCAACCAGGCGGCGGCCAATCTCGCCAAGCTGAAGACTGGCCCAACCCAGGCCGACCTCGCAGCGGCCCAGGCTCAGGTCGACCAGGCGGTTGCCAACCTCGACAAGGTGAAGCGTGGCGGCAGCGACAGCGACGTAACCCAGGCCCAAGCGCAAGTCGATCAGGCGCAAAATACGCTCAACGACCTGCTCAAAGGGGCGAAGGTAGAGGATTTGGCGGTCTCGCAGGCGGCCCTAGATCAGGCGCAGGCCGGTGCCGACCTCGCAGCCCTACGCCTCACCTACGCCACCCTGACTGCCCCGTTCGACGGCATCGTAGCCCAAGCTCCCCTCAGCCTCGGCCAGAATGTTGGTCTCAACACCCTGGCGTTCACCGTGATTGACGATAGCCGCTACCACATTGACGTGTTCGTGGGCGAGAGCGAGATCAGCGGGATACAGGTTGGCGCAGAGGTCAGTGTCACTTTCGACGCGCAGCCCGACGTGAAGCTGATGGGCAAGGTGATCTTCGTTTCGCCGAAGGCCACCACCCAGGCGGGCAATGTCGTCACCTACCTGGTCAGCATTGGTGTACCGGGTGATGACGCACGCAAAGTAATGCGCCCCGGCCTGACCGCCAACACCTCGGTCGTGCGCGACACCCGCAGTGGGGTGGTCGTCATCCCCGCCGCCTTCGTGCGCGCCGAAGATGAGGCAAACGTGGTCTACCTGCTCAAGGATGGCAAGCAGCAGCGCACGGTGATCAAGCTGGGCCTCAGCAACCAGGAGTACACCGAAGTGGTCAGTGGGCTGCAAGAGGGTGATCAGGTGATCAAGAACCCCAGCGTACCGCGCACTAGCCAGGTCAAACTGAACGGCGGAGGGGGTCGCTGATGGCAACTACAGTTGAGCGCAGCAGTGCAGAACAAGCAAAGCTGGTGACAGCCAAGCCGGTGATCGAAATTGAGGAGCTAACCAAAGTCTATCAGATGGGTGAGCAGGAGGTGCGCGCCCTGAACGGCGTGAGCTTCCAGATCATGGCGGGCGACCTGGTGGCGATCATGGGGCCGTCCGGTTCTGGCAAGAGTACGTTGATGAATATGCTGGGTTGCCTGGACACGCCAAGTAGCGGTCGCTACATCCTGGACGGCAACGAGGTCTCCAAGATGGACGACGATGCCCTGGCCGACATTCGCAACAAGAAGATCGGCTTCGTCTTCCAGCAGTTCAACCTGCTAGCCCGCACCAGCGCACTACAGAACGTAGAGATGCCGCTGATGTACGCGGGTGGTGGGGTGGCGGCCCGGCGCAAGCGAGCGTTGGAAGCTCTGGCGGCGGTTGGCCTGCAAGATCGCACCAACCACAAGCCGAGCGAACTGAGCGGCGGTCAGCAGCAGCGCGTTGCTATTGCGCGCGCCCTGGTCAGCGACCCGGCGATCATCCTGGCCGACGAGCCGACCGGCAACCTGGACAGCAAAGCCAGCGTCGAGGTGATGGCGATCTTCCAGCGGCTCAACCAGGAGCGCGGGATCACCGTCATCTTCGTCACCCACGAGCCAGATATTGCCCAGCACACCCGCCGCATTATCCGCATCCGCGACGGCAAGATCGCGGCTGATGAGTTGGTGCAGGGTCAGGTGATCGTGATCTAGCCAGAGCAGCATCATACCAGGGGAGGTGAGTAGTGGACAAGGCAGCGGTGACGGAGCGGGATATGCAGTTGCTGGCCGAGATCGGTATGCTAAAGGGGTCGGCGCAGAAAGAGACATAGATGAACCTGGTAGAAACAATGCGGATTGCCCTGCGCGCCCTCAACGCGAACAAGTTGCGGGCAGTGCTGACCATGTTGGGGATCATCATCGGCGTGGGGGCGGTGATCGCCCTGCTCGCGGTCGGCAAGGGGGCGCAGAAGAAGCTGCTCGATCAGGTGGGTGGCCTGGGTAGCAACCTGGTGGTTGTCTTGCCCGGCAACCTGAACCAGACCAGCGCAAACAACGTGGCGAAGAATGCGGGCGTGTTGACTGCTGAAGACGGCAAAGCTCTGATCAGCAGCAGCGTGCCGCACGTGGTTGCCGTCGCTCCCCAGTTCGACCGCTTCGCCCAGATCGTGCGCGGCAAGACCAACATCAACGCCCGTGTGGTTGGCACTACGCCAGATTACGCGCTCGTCCGCAACATGAACCCAACCCAGGGGCAGTGGTTTGGCCGCAAAGAGCTTGAGACGCTGGCGAACGTGGTCATGCTCGGCCCTAACGTCGCCGACAGCCTCTTTCCCGAAGCGCAGAACGGTGAGAACTACGCGGCGGTGATCGGCAAGACGCTGCGGATCAACAACGCTACCTACCGGGTAATTGGGGTGATGGAGAGGAAGGGCAGCGGCATCTTCGGCTCGCCCGACGACTACCTCTACGTGCCACTCAGTAACGCTCAGGTCAAGCTATTCGCCAGCCGTGCTATTGGGGTGTACGGGCGCAACGTCAGCGCACTCAATGTGCAGCTAGACGACGCTGGCGACCAGGCTCTCAGCGAGGCCATCGAGGGATCGAGCCAGGTGCTGCGCCAGCGGCACAAGATTTTGCGCCAGCAGGACGACTTTAGCATCATCACCCAGGCGGAGGTGCTAGGGACGCTGGCAACGATCACCGCCACCCTCACCTTCTTCCTCGGCGCAATCGCGGGCATCAGTCTGCTGGTCGGCGGTATCGGCATCATGAACATCATGCTGGTCAGCGTCACCGAGCGCACGCGGGAGATTGGCTTGCGGAAGGCGGTGGGGGCGAAGCGGCGCGACATCCTCACCCAGTTCCTGGTAGAAGCTATTGTCCTCAGCGTGATAGGCGGCGCGATAGGCATCATCCTGGGCATTACTATCGGCAAGCTGGTTGATCTGACTGGCATCATCGAAACTATTGTCTCACCCGATTCGATCATCCTTGCAGTCGGCTTCAGCATCGCCGTCGGCTTGTTCTTCGGCATCTACCCCGCCCGCCGCGCTAGCCGCCTCAACCCCATCGAAGCCCTGCGCTACGAGTAACGGCAAGAGAGTAGTGAGCTAAAAGGGAGCGGGCCAGTGGCTGCGCTCCCTTCATCGTTGGCCGTTCCCACAACAGTTTTCTACTCTACTCCTGGTAGTCGCCAGCAAGCATAGCAACGAAGCTGGCGAGGGCTGCCAGGGCAACCCCGAACTCCTTGCGGTCAAAGCTGGTCGCCTGAGGACTACGCAGGCGAGAGATCGCCTTGCCGAAGTACAGGGCGTAGAGGCTAGTCTCAAAAGCCTGGTTGAAGTAGTGTTCATAACCTAGTGGAGTCCACCGCCAGGGGTGGGGCATTTGCCAGTTGACTGCCCCGCTACGAGCCTGGGCTATGTGTGCCGCACTGGTCAAAGCAAAGCCAAAGGCCAGAGCGCGGGCAACTGCCACTCGACTGGGTGGATGGCGATCCAGGTGGTCTGCGATCAACGCATCCAGCAGGGGTAGGTGCAGCGCGTCGCCCACAACCGCCGAGGTATAGTCAAGGCTGGCGCGATAGTTCTGCACCAGCGGATCGCGGCGCAGCTTCTTGATCACGTTCGCCCCGATGGGGATCAGCCACCCGCTAACGAAAAAGGTTCCCGCCACTGCCAGCATCGCCCGCCGGTTAGTGGTTCGCTTGCTGCTCTGGCTCATAACTCGCCGTCGGCGCAACTCCTGTCTGGTAGCGGGTGAGGCGGCTACCGCTTGCGCCGGGATGGTAGAGGTAGGCGGTCAGTGGGGTTTGTCGCCCACGAACCTGCATCTCTACCCGCTGCTGATAGCCACGAGGTGAACCAGCCGCCAGCCATACGTCTTCAGTTGCCAACACCGTGTCGGGCAGGGTAAGCTCCTGCAAGCGACTGGCAACGTTGACTGCATCACCGATATGGGTGCGGTCGGTGCGCGTACTGTCGCCGATATTACCCAGGATCACACTACCTTTGGCGAGACCAACTCGCGTCTGCAATGTCGGTCGCCCTTGCGCCTGCTGGTTGCGGTTGAAGGCCGCGTTGGCGGTCAGTAGTGCCTCCGCTGCCAGCAGAGCGGAACGCGGGTCGTCAAAGACTACCATCATGCTGTCGCCAATGTATTTATCGATCTCGCCTCCGTAGGGATAGATCACCGCGGCTAGCAGGTTGAAGTAGTCGTTGAGCAACTGCACAACCTCAATAGGGGGTAGCTTCTCGCTCAGGCTGGTGAAGCGCACAATGTCGCTGAACAGGATCGTAGCCTCGCGCACTTGCGGTTCAATCGTGGTGCGACCTTCGGTGGCTGCTCTGCTGATCGCCGCCCAGGTGCCGCCTGCAACGTAGCCACGCAAGAGGTCTTGGAGGCGGCTGTTCTCCTGCTGCAAGGCGGCCAGTTCGATGTTAGCGGTGTTTAGCTGGTCGTTACGCTCCTCCAGTTTGCCCAGTACCAGGCGGTTCGCCAGCATCTCTCGCTCACGCTGGCGGGCATAGTTGCTGGCAGTGCGGCTGATCGGGCGGTAGAGCGGTTGGTCGTCGGGCAGCAGGCGACTGGCAGTTAGCGCGTCCGCAAGAATGCGCTCGGCTTGCTCTACCAGGCTGACATCAAAAGTCCAGACTGCCTTGAAGCAGCGTTCCTCCTCTGGCAGATCGAAGCCGCTCACATCGGTGGCGATCAGGGTGCTGAAGAAGTCAGGGCTATCATAGACGATGAACCACTCGTCGGCCAGTGGGGCATCCTCGCGCAGCGGCACGTAGGTCAGGTTGGGGATTCGTGGCAGTTCCACGTCATCAATGCCGAAGACGTAGACATGGCGGCAGCGCGAGGCCAACCGTCGGTAGCGGTTTATATGTGGCGGGAAATAGGAGAACTTCTGGAAGCCCGCATAGAAGATTGTGCTATCGGCAGTCTGCAAGGCTCCGTCTTCTAGTGCCTTGCTAATCGTCTGCATCGTGCGTTTGCCGCTGACCAGCCATTGCTGCTCAGCTACTTCTTTGCTGATCGTGGGGAAGGATATCATGTTGACATCTTGCTGAGTTTGCATTCTAACACCACCTATAACTAGAACATTGGACCGCTATCCAGGCACGACCACAAGCCAGCGCACCCTTGTTCGTATTATACTACATTTCGCGTGCCACGATTAGCCTCAAACCATTGGATTGACTAGCAGTTACCTCTTTTGGCCGATCAGATGCACCTGCCGCCGTTTATATGCAGGAGCGATACAAGCTAGCTGCCCTCCTCGGCTTCGATCTCGGCCACTAGCTTGCGGTCAGTGGGCGACAGGTCGGCCCGCGCCAGCAGGTCGGGGCGCAGGGTGCGAGTACGGCGCAACGACTCCTTGCGCCGCCACTTCTCGACCTCGGCATGGTGGCCGCTAAGTAGCACCGGTGGCACGGCCACCCCGCGAAACTCTGGCGGGCGGGTGTAGTGAGGGTATTCTAGCAAGCCAGCCGCGTGCGACTCCTCGTGTGGTGAGGCACTGGCAAGTACGCCGGGGATTAGTCGCGCTACTGCGTCTACGATCACCATTGCGGGCAGTTCACCGCCGGTCAGCACGTAGTCGCCAATGCTGATCTGGTCGCTGAACAGGGGCATGGCGCGCTCATCCAAGCCCTCATAATGTCCGCAGACCAGGATCACGCGGGGGTAGGCCGCCAGCTCCGCCGCCACCGCCTGGCTGAAGCCGCGACCCTGGGGCGACATCAGGATGGTCGGCACACCCACTTCGTCGTCCACGGCCTCTACAGCGCGGCTCAGCACATCCACCTTCAGCACCATGCCAGCCCCTCCGCCGTAAGGGTAGTCGTCCACCACCTTGTGCCGCCCCTCCGCCCAGTCGCGGATGTTGTGCAGGCGCAGGTCAAGCAGGCCAGCCTGCACTGCCCGCTTGACGATGCTCTCGCCGAACGGCCCAGCGAACATGGCGGGAAAGAGGGTGAGGATGTCGAAGCGGATGCTCATAGCTGACTTTCTGCTGCTCGCCCAAAAGAGCGGCTGGCGGTTCAGAGCCGCGAAGTGAGGTAGACTGCGACGGCAATGCCGAGGATCGCCCCAGCGAACACCTGGGTTGGCGTGTGGCCGACCAGTTCGCGCAGGCGTTGGCTGTCAGGTGGGCGGCCCCGGCCCATGTCGTCAAGTATCTGGTTGAGGATCACCGCCTGCTTGCTGACAGCCAGGCGCACCCCCGCAGCGTCGTACATGACGATGCTGGCGAGAACGACCCCAGCGGCGAACTCCGGCGAACCCAGCCCCTTATCGTAGCCCAGGCTAGTTGCCAGGCCGCAGACATAGGCGGCGTGCGAACTGGGCCAGCCACCAGAGCTTACCATATAGCGCAAGTCCAGCCGTCGGTTCCGCAACAGGTTGACGATCATCTTGATCACCTGGGCGGCCAGCCAACAAACGCCGGGGATGGTGAGGGTATGGTTGTTGAGGATTTCGTTCAAGTGCTAGAAGCCAAGACCTTCATCTTCATCATCTTCGCCAGCAGGGGTAGAGCGGCCAGCGACAGTCAGCGGGTGTCGGTCGCCAGCCAGCAGATCGACCTGGTAGAGGGCCGCCGACTCGCGCACGCTCGTGCCTCTGGCATCCAGCACAGAGACCTGCAACTCCGCCGCCTCCAACAACTGCTGACAGCGGTCGCCCAACGCCTGGATCAGCTTGTAGACCGCAAGTGCGTCCTTCAAGCGTACCTCGCTGCGCTCAAGGCGATCTACCAGGGTCTCCATCATCGCCAGTGCGTCCTCAAAATCAAGCTGCTCAATATCCTGGGGGCTAGGGTTGGTCATCTTTTTTCCTCATTCTTTGCGCTTCGCCAGCCGCCGGGCAATAAAGCTGCTGCCGCCAAGCTCTATCTCAATCATACTGTAGGGAGCAACCTGATCGGCGGTCGTGACGATCTCACCGCTTTGCTGGTTGCGAATGATGGCGTAGCCGCGTGCCAGCACCGCCGTCGGGTCTAGAGCCTTCGCCCGCGCCCGCAGGGTAAGCAGCCGCAGCTTGCCGAGATTGGTCGCTCCCTGGAGGCGGTTGGCCGCCCGCGTTGTGTCCTGATCCAAGCGCAAGGTGCCATTGATAATCAGCTTGCGTGGAGAGAGCCGCTGGCCGCGCAACTGGCTGAGCAGCAGGCGACGCTTGCTCGTCTCATAAGCATCCAGCAAGTAGCTAGCCGCGACCGCCCGTAGCTCCTGCACGTGTGCTGCGATGTCGCGGAAGTCAGGGCTGACCAACTCCGCCGCCGCCGAGGGGGTGGGGGCGCGCAGGTCGGCCACGTAGTCAATGATCGTGCTGTCGGTCTCATGACCTACGCCGCTGACCACTGGCAGGCGGCTGGCGAACACGGCGCGGGCCACCCGCTCATCGTTGAAAGCAGCCAAGTCCTCAGCAGAGCCACCGCCGCGAGCAACAATGATTACTTCTACCCCCGGCTGGCGATTCAGTTCGGCAAGGGCAGCGACGATAGCGGCGGGCGCACCCTCCCCTTGCACGATGGTAGGGCTGAGAATCACGCGGGCGAGGGGGTAGCGGCGGCCCAGGACATTGAGGATGTCCTGGTAAGCGGCGGCCTGGGCCGAGGTAACGATGCCGATCACGCGAGGCTGCGGCGGTAGCGGTCGCTTGCGCTCTAGCGCGAACAACCCTTCCGCCTCCAGCTGCGCCTTCAACTCGTCAAAGGCGAGAGCCAGGCGGCCTACCCCCTCCTCCTGCACCTCATCGGCCACGATCTGCAAGCGGCCCGTCTCGGCGTAGACGCTGACCTCTCCATGCACCACCACCGACAGGCCGTTGCGGAGGCGGCTGGTCTGCCAGAGGGCGTGCTGACGAAAGAGGACGGCACTAAGCTGCCCCTCCTCGTCTTTGAGCGAAAAGTAGATGTGGCCTTTGGCCGACTGGCTGTAGTTGCTGACTTCACCCGCGATCCAAATGTCGTTCAGTTCTTCAACATTACTGATCAGCAGTTTGAGGAAGCTGCACACCTCGCCGACGCGGAAAATCTGCATGATGGGTTTCTCTAGGCTGCATCCTGACCGGAGTCGGGGTCGATCAGCATGAGGGTCTGGCCGTACTCCACTGGCTTGCCGTTCTCGGCTACGAGCCGCACGACGCGCCCGCTGATCTCGGCCTCAATTTCGTTCATCATCTTCATCGCCTCGATCAGGCCAATCGTCTGACCCTTCTCCACCAGCGCACCCTCAGTGATGTAGGGCTTCTCAGTAGGCGAAGAAGAATGGTAGAAGGTACCAACCATCGGGGCGATCAGCGGGCGCAGGTGACTAACCTCTGCTGGGGCGGGGCTGGCGGCTGGCGCAGGGCTGGGTTGGGCGAGTGGAGCATATTGTGGCTGGGCGTACTGTGGCTGGGCGTACTGTGGTTGGACGTACTGTGGCTGAGCGTACTGAGGGCTGGTGGCCCGCTTGATCACCAGGCGGGTGTCACCCTTCGCAAGTTCCAGTTCGGTTACGTCGGTTTTGGTGATCAGGTCGATCAGGGCGCGGGCCTCCGCAGTGAGGGCGGCAAAATCGCCCTCAATCTGCGGCAAGGTGCTTTGTTCATCATGATCAGGCAAGGAGGCTGCCCCCTTCCCCCGCTAGACGCGGGTAAGGTACTCGCCGGTGCGGGTGTCAATCTTCAGAGTATCGCCTTCGTTGACGAATAGCGGCACGTTGACCGTGAGGCCGGTCTCCAACGTGGCGGGCTTGCGACCGCCAGTAGCAGTGTCGCCCTTCAGCCCAGGGTCAGTCTGGCTAACGCGCAGGTTGACTGAGGTGGGCAGTTCCACATCAATCGGCTCCTCGCCATAGAACAGGACATCCACGCTGTCGTTCTCGCGAATGTAGTTCACCGCATCGCCCAGGTTGGCCTCGCTGAGGGGGAACTGATCATACGTTTCGGTGTTCATGAAGATGCGGCTGTCACTGTCCTCATAGAGGTACTGGGCAGTGACGCGCTCCAGGCGTACGTCCTCAAAGCGTTCGCCCGCCATGAAGGTGCGCTCGGTGTTCGAGCCGGTTCGTAGGTTGCGGAACTGGATGCGGATCACCGCGCTGCCACGCCCCTGCTTGTTGTGCTGGTAGTCAAGGATTTTCTGCAACTCGCCGTCGAGGACGATAGTCAGACCCTTACGCAGATCGCCAGTAGTGATCATAAGTAGAAACAATCTCCTTTGCTTGTAGAACCCGGTTTTAGAGGGGGATGAGGCTCTGGCGGCTTGCCAGGGTCAGTACTTCGCAGTCCTTGTCACGCACGAGTACGAGATCTTCGATCCTCACGCCGCCCCAGTCGGGCAGGTAGATGCCTGGTTCGATGCTGTTGATTACCCCAGGGGCAAGGATGTCCTGCGACCGACGGCGCACCGACGGTGGCTCATGAACCTCCAGCCCGGTGCCATGACCGAGGCCATGACCAAAGAAGTCGCCGTAACCTTGCTGGGTGATGTAGTCGCGGGCGATAGCATCCACCGCTTCGCCAGTCATCCCAGCGTGGCAACCCGCTTCGGCCAGCCGTTGGGCCTCAGCGACGATCTGGTGGATGGTGGCAAACTTCTCGCTCACCTCACCCAGGCAGATAGTACGGGTCATGTCGGAGCAGTAGCCTGCATAGAGTGCGCCCATATCGATCACCAGCGGTTCGCCCGTCTGCACCTCGCGCTCAGAGGGGATGGCGTGCGGCTGTGCGCCGTTCGGCCCAGCCGCAACGATAGTTTGGAAGCTCGGCCCGTCAGCCCCGAAGTCGCGCATTGCCTTCTCGATCTCCCAGGCGATCTGCCGCTCAGTCATGCCAGGGCGGATGGTGGGGGCTACCCGATCAAAGGCGGCATCGGAGAGGGCGATCACTCGCCGCATCAGTTGCAGTTCAGCCGCATCTTTGCAGTAGCGTTGAGCCTCGACCACGCCCTGGGTTGCCACCAGTTCAGTGCCAGGCAGCAGCTCGCCAAGCTGGGCGTAGTAGAGGTGCAGCAGGTGCGCACTCTCGAAGCCTAGCCGCTTGACCGCCGGCAGCCCAGCCAGCAACTCGACTAGGCCATCGCTCATTCGCTTGTCAGTCCGCAGCTTGATCTGCCACGCGCCGCTCAACTCGTGGCGGGCCTCCTCTAGATAGCGGAAGTCGGTGAGCAGAGTGGGGGTGCTGTCCTCGTTCGCATGGATCAACAGCCAACCAGCGGTGTCCAGCGGCGGCAGGTCAAAGCCAAGGTAGCCACTCAAGTAGCGGCGGTTCTGCGGGTGGGAGACAATCAATGCATCAAGCTGCGCCGTCCTTAGCTGGTCACGCAGGGCAGCCAGGCGGCGAGTCAACACCTCGTCGGTGTAGGCGAGCGGCAAGGCCACGCTAAAGTCGCGGGCATCGGCGATCAACTCAAGCGGCTGGTAAGTACTAGTCAACGGGGGTTGCTCCTCGTGAAGTTCGGCAAAACAGCAGGCCAGCACCCTTGCGGGGAGGGCGGACGCGTTCTATTCTACCACAAAAGCGCAGGTCAGGGCAAACGGATCGCTGAGCGGCAAGCGTGCCTGGTTGGAGCAAGTAGCTAGCAAACTCGTAAAAGCGGGCAAGCGGACAGAAGCTGAGTGGCAACTAGCCCTGCGTCTGTAAACTGCTTTATAGCGAAGCTACTGATGCTGGGGTACAATAGGGGAGTTGCAGGCTTGCCAGGCTCCCCCTGCCGAACATGGAGCAGCGGAAGTGCGAACCGAACTATGGCAATCTACTGTATAATATCAAGGGCGCAGAGTTGCTGGCCTGTTTATGGACGAAGCACAAGTAGTTAGTCTATCTTAACGTAGATGATGGTGGAGTGAACAATGCGTTGTGCGAACTGCAATACTCCTGCCCCACCCGGCCAACGCTTCTGCGGCGAGTGCGGTAGTCTCCTTGCTGCTTCAGTTGCCGAAAGCAACAGCCCGCTGCCACAGGATGAGCGGCGGCAGGTGACGATCCTCTTTGCCGACATCGCGGGCTTCACCTCCCTCTCTGAAGCCCTCGACCCAGAGCAGGTGACCTCGATCATCAACGACTGCTTCGCCGCTCTTGCCGAGCCAGTAGCCCTCTATGGTGGCACGATTGACAAGTATATTGGCGATGAGATGATGGTGCTATTCGGTGCGCCTACTGCCCACGAGGACGACCCCGCCCGTGCTATCCACTGCGCCCTTGCTATGATCGAAAGGATTGCCAGCTTTAATATAGCAAAGGGCGGCATCTTGCCCCGCCCGCTCGCTCTACACGTGGGCATAAACAGTGGGCTGGTGGTGGCTGGGCAGATGAGCGGGGCGGGGCGGGGCTACACTGTGGTTGGGGATGCGGTGAGCGTGGCCGCTCGGCTAGAGGAGATGTGCGGCTACAACGAGGTGCTAGTCGGTGAGACTACCCATCAGGCCGCCGCAGCCATCTTCGCCTGGGAACGCACTAGTAGTTTGCAGATGCGCGGCAAGGCTGGCGAGATGAGCGTCTATCGCGTGCTGGGGCTGCGGGCGGGTGAGCAGGGCCAACGTGACGTGCTGGGGGTTCCACTGGTAGGCCGCGAAGAAGAACTGACCACTCTTGAGCGGCTGGCGCGGGGGCTAGAGGAGCAAGGCGGTTTCGCAGCGATCTTTGGCGAGGTGGGCATTGGCAAGAGCCGCCTGCTAGCCGAACTGCACCAGCGGTTGGGCGAGGGTAGCAATGTGCGTTGGGTGGCTGTAGCAGGCCAGCAGGTTGGGCAACAGTTCGACTACCAGCCCTGGCGCGAGGCGATCCAGGCAATTTGCCGCCTGGAACTGGGCAATGTCACCTGGGCGCAACTGCACCTGCGGAACCTGCTAGAAGACCTGGCGGTGGCCGAGTTGGAGGAGACTTATGCTGGATTGGCCCGCTTGCTCGGCATCAGTGGGGAGGGCAGCCACGGCGAGGAGGTGCTAACCCTCACCCGCAGTGTAGAGCGTCTGCTGCGGGCAATGGCAGCTCGCCAACCGATCATCCTCGTCCTCGACGATCTGCACCAGGCCGACTCTGCATCGCTCGAACTGCTCAAGGCCGTTGCCGCTGCACCAGAGATCAGCGGGCTGCTGCTGATCGGCAGTTGCCGCTCAGATGGGGGCGCGGGGGAGCAGGCGTTGCGCCGGGCGGTAGCTGCCGCCGAAGGCACCTACCGGGCGCGCAGTCTCGTGTCCCGCTTGCCCGCCCTGAGCAACGCTGAAAGTGTCCGCCTGATCACCGCCCTCTTTGAGGTAGAAGGCCTGCCAGAAACGGTGCAGCAGTTGCTTGTAGAGCGTGCAGGTGGCAACCCCCTCTATATCGAAGAAGTGATCCGCAGCCTGATCGATGGCGGCCAGATTCACCAGCTAGTCTACCGCGAGGGGCTAGTTTTCCGCCCACATACAGAGCAGTTGACAGAGGTGTTGGCGGTGCCGCTTTCGCTAGAGGGGGTAATTAGCGCACGGATCGACCGCCTGCCTGCTTCTGCTCGCCAGGTTTTGCAGGTGGCCGCCGTGCTGGGCCGCCGCTGTGAAGTGCCAGTGCTGGCCTACCTGTTGCAGCGCGAGGGACAGGCAGTAGACTTGCTGCCGCTGTTGCAAGAGTTGCAGCAACGCGAACTGCTGACCCTCAGCCGTGGCAGCCTTACCTTCCGCCACGTGCTGACCCAGGAGGTGGCCTACAACCGCCTGCTGCTCAATACCCGCAGGCTATACCACCAGACCGCTGCCAACTACTATGCTGCCTTGTCGCTCCCGATGCCGCTACGCGCCCGTGCTGACCTCGGCAGCCTGTTCGCTACCTTCTACCACCTGACCCAGGCACAGGAGTACACGGCAGCCTACGCCCTGACCAACCTCCCCCTGCTACTGGGCGACCAGCCACTGACCCTTGACACGCTGCTAGATCGCTGGGGCGAGAACGCCAGCCGCCGCACCTTCTACCGCCAACTCGCTCCCCACCTGAGTGGCGCGGAGCAGATCGAGGTGCTGACCCGACTGGGGCGGGCTAGCTACTACCTGGGCGAACTCCGCGAGTCGGGCGTAGCCTACGAGGAGGGGCGCAGGCTGGCGGCGGAGCAGGGCGATCTTGCCCGTCAGTCCTTCTTCGTCGGCTTGCTGGGCAATACCTATCAGGCGATGGGCGACTACCAGGCCGCCCTCGACTGCTACGACCAGGCACTGCCAGTGGCGGTGCTACAAGGCGACCGGGGGTTGGAGGGCCGCTGGTTGAACAACATCGGCGTGATCTACATAAACAGCGGGCAGAAGGAGCGAGCTGAGCCATACTTCCAGCAAGCCCTAGCTATCGCCCGTGAGATCGGTGACCGCCGTGCTGAGGGGATGAGCCTGGGCAACCTGAGCATCGTTTACAAAGGCAGCGACAACGAGCAGGCGATTGCTGCTGCTCTTGCTGCCCTGACGATCACGCGTGAGCTGGGCGACCGCCGCGCCGAAGCGATCTGGCTGGGCAACCTGGGCAACTGCTACGATGAGGTTGGTGACAGGACGCTGCAAGCTCAGTACCTTGAACAGGCGGTCAGCCTGGCCCGCGAAGTCGGTGATCAGCAGACGGAGAGCCGCTTCCTAGCTAACCTGGGCTTGATGTACTGCCATCTGGGACGCAACAGCGAAGCGCATGACCATCTGAACCAGAGTCTGATCATCGCCCTGCGGATCGCGGATCGCTCTTGCGAAGCGACGGCTCGCGGCTACCTGGGTCTCACCGCCCAGACCGAGGGTGATCTTGTCCAAGCCGAAGACTACCTGCGGCAAGGGGCTGCCATAGCAACCCGAAACGGCGATCACTATTATTCGGCGCGCTTCATGGTCGAGCTAGCTGGGGTGTTGCTCACAATGGGGCGCGTGGCGGAGGCGCAGGTTGGGCTGCAACAGATAGCAGATGACGATCAGCAGAACAAGGAGTCGCTGACCAGCCTGGTGCAAAGTCTCCAGGCTCGCATCGCTGCGAGAGGGGGCAAAGTGGTGGCGGCTCGCGAGTGGATAGAGGCAGCAAAGAACGGACAGGGCGGCTTGCGCGAGGAGCAGGCAATGGTCAGCTACAATCTTGCCTGCGCGCAAGCCAGGCTTGGCGACTGCACGGCGGCAATGGCGATGCTGAACCAGGCAATAGAGATACTGCCGCGCTACCAGGCGATCAGCAAGGTTGAGGAGGATTTGGCGGGCTGTCTGCCCTGACCGCTCAATCCCGCTCGAAGCGGCGCACGCCTGTTGGCCCAGCCACAATCGCTAGAGCGGCCACGCCGACGAACAGACCGTGTTCGACCACACCAGTCATTAGCTTGATCTGCTGGGCTAGCTTGAGCGGGTCGGGGATCGCGCTGAAGCGGCAGTCTAGCACGTAATTGCCGCCGTCGGTGATGTATGGCTGAGCGGTCGCCAACTGGCCTGGGGCGGCAGGTCGCAGCACAGGTTCGCAGCCCAGCGCACGTAGCAGGCCTGCTACATACTGCCAGCCGAAGGGGATCACTTCGACAGGCAGCGGCAGGTGGGTGCCGAGGGCGGCCACCAACTTGCCCTCATCCGCAATGATCACTTCGCGGTCAGTAGAGGCGGCCACTAGCTTCTCGCGCAGCAACGCCCCACCACGGCCCTTAACCAGGGTGAGGCTAGGCAGCAGGATTTCGTCGGCTCCATCAATGGTGATGTCCAGGTGTGGCTGCTCGACCAGGCTGGCAAGAGGGATGCCGAGGTCGCGGGCGAGGGTGGCAGTACGTTCGCTGGTTGGCACGCCAACCACACGCAGGCCCGCCCGCACTCTAGCAGCCAACGGCGCAAGCAGCAACTCTGCTGTGCTGCCGCTACCCAGGCCGACGGCCATACCATCGGTGATCAACTCTAGGGCAGCGTCTGCCGCCGCTTGCTTTAGCCTGTTAGCCTCTCCACTCAACTCTGAGCCTCCTCAAGGTTGCCCTTCAACAAAGCCACCTGCTGCTCAATTACTTGCATTGGTGGCAGGTCGTCACGGCCACTGCCGATGTAGAGCCAGCGGATCACAGCTTGCTGATCGATCAGCAGTGCCGCCGGGTGGGTGGTCTTGGCTCCGCTGCTGCTGAAGATGCGTGCATCCAGGCCGGTACGAAGCAGACCATAATTAGTGATTACCGTCAGGTCGCTATCGAGCAGGTAGGGGTAGCTGAGGGGTTCGAGGCGGAAGTAGCTGGCTACAATGTCAGCCCGCTGGTGGGCAATGCCTGCAATCTGTACCCCCTGCCGCTGGAAGCTACGATAATTAGCTTCCAGGGTCTTCATCTGACTGCGGCAGCTAGGACACCAGGTGCCACGGAAGAAAAAGAGGAGCAGCGAGCCAACCTTGAGCATTTCAGTCAAGTTCTGCACGTTCCCCTTCAGGTCAGTCAGGGTAAAATCCGGGGCGTAGTCACCAACACTTAGTCTAGTTTCACTCTGCGGCATGGTTACTCCTGGTTTTGCTAAAGTCAGTCCGTCCAGCCTTTTTGCCAAGATGCTTTGGTGGCCGCTGCTCCAGGGGCAGCATCCACGGTTGCCTGCTTGAAGGGCTTACTCCAAGCTCAACCCTCCTCCATTGTGCCTTCCATCTGGGGGAGGCCGACTGCGCTTAGTTGTGCGACGATCAATTCTACCGACGGCAGATCATTTTTGTCGCTGCTGACGTAGGCCCAGCGGATTATGCCCGCCTGGTCGATCAGGAAGGCAGCAGGGTGTGTGGTTTGCGCCCCCATGCGGCTGACGAGCAGCGCACCGAGGGCAAAGCTGTGAACCAGCCCATAGCTGGTGATCACTGTCATGGTGGAGTCCAACAAATAGGGGTAGCTGATCGGTTCGAGGCGAAAGTAGCTAGCTACAATGTCGGCTCGCTGGTGCGCCACCCCCGCCAGTTGCAGGCCACGTTGCAGGAGGTCTTCGTAGCTGCTCTCCAACACCCTCATGTAGCTGCGGCACTCGGCGCACCAGGTGCCACGAAAGAAAAAGAGCAGTAGTGGCCCATGCCTTAGCATCTCTGCCAGGCTGTACTGCCCTCCCTTGAGACTGGGTAGGCTAAAGGCCGGGGCGGGGTCGCCCACCTGCAATTGGCTGTCAACCTGCGGCATGATCTACCTTTGGCGCAGCGGCTGGGCGGTCGAAACCCGCCAACGCGATCTGCTCAGCAATCTCGTCACTGTCGGGCCGATCACTAACCTCGCTACCGACATAGAGCCAGCGGATCGTTCCCTTTGGGTCAAGCAGCAGCACCGCTGGGTATGCCGTGCGCGGGCTGCGACTGTAGGCCACTTCCTCGGCTGGCACGCTGTCCACCAGGCCGTAGTTAGTGATCACCTTCAGGTCGCTGTCGAGTAGGTAAGGGTAGCTGATCGGTTCGAGCCGAAAGTAGCCGCCCACGATCTCAACCCGCTGATGAGCAATCGCCACCAATTGCACCCCTGCTGCCTGGTAGCTGGCGTAGTTGCGCTCTAGCATCTTGAGGTAGGCCCGACAGGTGGGACACCAGGTGCCGCGTAGGAAGACCAAAAGCAGAGGGCCAGCCGCGAGCAGCGTTTGTAGCTGCTGGCTCTGGCCCGCAATATTAGGCAGAGTGAAGGCAGGTGCCTGCTCACCCACGTGCAGCTTTGTCATCTCCTGCGGCATGATCAGCCTTCCTGGTAGCGTGACGGCTGCTCGGTAGTGGGCAGGTAGATAACTCCAGCAGTAGACAAGCCGGTGTTTAGCACCTCTTGCTCTATCTGTTCGCCAGTTGGCAGGTCGCCATAATCCTCACCAATATACTCCCAACGGATCAATCCTGCATGGTCAAGAATAAAGACCGCTGGGTAAGTGGTGTGGCTAGTGCCACTCTTGAGTACGTCTTCTTCTTCGGGGTGTTCGATGCTCAGGCCGTAGCTGTCTATTACCCGCCGCTCTGTATCGAGCAGGTAGAGGTAGTTGACTGGTTCGAGGCGGAAGTAGCCAGCCACGATGTCTGCCCGCTGGTGCGCGATGCCAACCAGTTGCAGACCGCTAGCCTTAATACGGGGCAGGCGGTGTTCTAGCATCCGCATATAAGCACGACAGGTACCGCACCACGTACCGCGAAAGAAGACCAGCACCAGCGGCGCGCTAGCCAGGAGGGTATTGAGTTGGTGAGGATGCCCACTTATATCCTTCAAAGTGAAGTCGGGGGCATGATCGCCAAGCCGCAGTTTTGTTTGGATTTGTGGCAACTTCCTGTGCCTCCAATAAGATAAGCTGTATAGCATCCACTCTGAATCCGACTGTCTATCTGCTTTGTACCGCACACTTAGAGCTAGCAGGTTTGTGCTAGGTGTTGCTCGTTACTGGCTGGTCGCTGATAAGTAGCTGGCGGATATGTTCTGCAATCTGTTCACCACTGGGCAAATCATCGTAGCTGTTGCCTATGTACCGCCAGCGGATCGATCACTCGATGCTATTGTACTTCTTCCTGACCTACTTTGTCAACCCAGTGGCGGCTACTTCGTCTAGCATGAAGATCAGCTTGCCCGCTTGGGGGGCAACCAACTGTGAGGGGTAGAGGTCAGAATTGACCGCACCCTCAAGCACTTCGCGCACTGCTGCTGCCTTATCTGCGCCCGCAACCAGGAAGACCACGCAGCGGGCGGCATTGATCAGGGGAGCAGTGAAGGTCAATCGCTCCACTGCTAGCTTCGGCACGTAGTTGGCAACCACGAGGTCGCTGCTGTTGTGCAAGGCAGCGGTGCCAGGAAAGAGGCTGGCGGTGTGGCCGTCCGGCCCCATGCCGAGGAGGATCAGGTCGAAGCTGGGGAACTCGCCCACGCCCTTGTGAAAGTAGCCACGTAGCTCCTCCGCATAGGCGGCAGCCACCTGCGCTGGCGTACCAGTTTCGGTCAGGTAGCGGTGGATGTTTTCGCGCTCGATTGGCACCTCCGCCAGACCCTCTGCGGCCAGCTTGTAGTTGCTGTCCGGGTGGTCAGGAGGAACAGGCCGTTCATCGCCCCAGAACAGGTTGATTAGCGACCAATCTAGCTGCGTCTTGTACTCTGGGCTACTGAGGAAGCGGTAGAGGGCTTTGGGTGTGCTGCCGCCAGAGAGGGCAACGTTGAAGGGGCTGTCTTCACTGGTTTGGGTCGCAGCAAGCTGGATGAACAACTTTGCTGCCGCCTCTGCCACTGCGTCCAGGTCTTTGTATACCTGTACTTCTCTATCTGCCACCGCGCACCCCCTTGTCTACCTTCTTTGTGCCAGTAGTACTGCTCATCCAAACTGCCATCTGCAAGGCCTGCTCGAAGGCAGAGTCGTGGCCGAGATTGCCGAGCGCATTACCAACCAGTTGCGCCCAGGCTTGCTTACCCAGTGGCACGACGCGCTCGATCCTGTTCTGGCCCTGCACCTCAATGATAGTACGGATGTGTTCGGCTGGCGGTTTGCTACCATCGGCCTGCGGTTGCTCGTCGAAGGCGATCCTCTCCAGGGTGAAAGTGGCCGCCACCCCGTTGTAGCTTCCCTCCATTACTACTTCGGCAATATCGCCCGCCCAGATGTTGTCGGCGGCAGTAGTCAACACCCCGGCGTAGAGTTGGCTGCCAGTGCTAGAACGCAAGGTGATCGCCGAATTGCCACTCTCCTGCGGGCTGATCTCGCTGGGCCGCCAACTCATCTTGTCGCTCAGCCACCCCAGGTAGAGCAGAGCCTGGCAGGGGTTGAGCGGGCGGTCATCCTGAACTACGTAGCGCACAGTAATTTTGCTCAGGTTGGGCAGGTATGAGCGCAGGCTGGGCGAGTCGAAGACCTGGGCGGTCAGTTGCCGCCAGGTGAGCAAGCGCAGCCAGTTGAGGTCGGTGATCGCTATCGATGGGTAGTCCTGCTCGTGCAGAGCTTCCAGGCGCACAAGATTGCTGTTCGGCTTGCCAAAGCGCATCGAGTCCACGATCAAATGGTCGGCACTTTGCAGCAGCGGGGTAAAGAGGGCCGGGTCAAGCGACCAGCCATCCGCTGCCAATGCGCCGCTCGGCCAGTCGGGCCAACCCAGGGCCACTGGCAGGTCGGAGGTGAGTAGGGGGATGACAGTGCCAGGCAGGATGGCGGCAGCATCGCCCCCACTAGCAGTGATGTTGATCTGTTCGCCGCAGACTGGCATCCCCCCACCGACTGGCAAGCGGCAGTGGGCGGCTACCGTCGCTTTGACCGTGCTTGCCCCTTCCCCACCCTCGTTGACCAGCAAGATAGCACGGCAGGGGTGCTTCATAGTCAGGTCTATGATCTGGCTGGTCAGCGGCTCAAGCTGCTGGCTGTTGCGGGCCATGACGATCAGGTTGAGAATACTGAAGCGCACCACTGCCTTACTCGGCTCTACCCCCGTGCGGGCTGCTGCCCACAACGCAGTCAACTCACGGTCAATAGAGCGCGGGTCAACATCCAGCGGCGTACCGTTGACAAAAGTCTGGAGCCTCTGTTCTTCCTGCGTGTTCATCTTTACCTCCTGGGTCGCTAGGGCCGCCGCCAGACGAACCCATCACGACTGAGCATCTCGTGGGCCTCACGTGGCCCCCAGCTACCCGCTTCGTAGTTGGGGAACTGGGGGGGGGGCAGTACCTTCCAACCATCAAGGATCGAAGTGACGATGGTCCAGGCCGCCTCCACCTCATCGGCGCGAGTAAAGAGGGTGGAGTCACCCAGCATACAGTCCAGGATCAGCCGCTCATAAGCGTCGGCGGGCTGGGTGCCAAAGGCGGTGTTGTAGCGGAAGTCCATGTTGACTGACCGAATCTGCATTCGGGTGCTGGGTACCTTCGACTCGAACTTCATGCTGATCCCCTCGTCCGGCTGGATTTGCAGGGCCAGGATGTTGCGGTCAAGCTGCGTCACCCCAGAGTCGCGGAACAGCATCAGCGGCACCGGCTTGAAGGTGATCGCGATCTCGCTGCTGCGGACTGGTAGCCGCTTGCCAGTGCGGAGATAGAAGGGGACACCCTGCCACCGCCAGTTTTCGATAAACAGCTTCATGGCGACGAAGCTCTCCGTGTTGCTGGTCGGGCTAACCTTCGGCTCTTGGCGGTAGCCAGGTACTTGCTGGCCCCCACTGCTGCCCGGCCCGTACTGGCCGCGCACCACGCGCTCGGCTACCTCACGCGGGTCTAGCGGCTTGATCGAGCGGAATATCTTCACCTTCTCATCACGGATCGCGTCGGCCTCAAAGTCGCTGGGCGGCTCCATCGCGGTCAGGGCAAGCTGCTGCATCAGGTGGTTTTGTACCATATCGCGCAGTGCGCCTGCCCCTTCGTAGTAGCCAGCCCGCTCCTCTACCCCCAGCGACTCGGCAACGGTGATCTGCACACTCTCAACGTAGCGGCGGTTCCAGATAGGCTCGAAGATCGTGTTGGCGAAGCGGAAGACGAGGATGTTCTGCACCGTCTCCTTACCCAGGTAGTGGTCGATACGGTAGGTCTGGCTCTCGTCAAAGACCTCATGCACCTTGCTGTTGAGGTGGCGGGCCGTTGGCAGGTCAGTGCCGAACGGCTTCTCGATGATGATCCGCGTCCAACCACTACCCGCCCAGTTCTGGCGGGCGATGCCAGCCGCCCCAATGTTGGCGATGATCTCCTCGTAGGTAGAGGGAGGAGTGGAGAGGTAGAAGACACGGTTGCCGCCCGTATTACGCTCGCGGTCAAGGTCACTGAGCAGGCTGGCTAGGGTCTCAAAGGCGCGCTCGTCGTTAAAGTCGCCTTGCACATAGTGCATCCCTTGCAAGATCGACTCCCAGGTACCCGGCTCCAGAGGGCGGCGAGAGAACTGCTTGATCGCCTCCTCCATCTCGGCCCGAAACTGCTCGTCGGTATAAGGCCGCCGCCCAAAGCCAACGATAGAGAAGCCGGGTGGCAGCAGGCGATCCACCGCCAGGTTGTAGAGCGCGGGGATCAGTTTGCGGTGGGCCAGGTCACCCGTCACGCCAAAGATCACCATCGCGCACGGTTCGGGCGTGCGTTGCAGACGCATCCCTTCCCACAGTGGGTTACTGGCTAGCTGTTCTTCAAGCAGCCCTGCCGCATTCAGCGTGGTCATCTAGCAAACTCCCTCCTTCATGGCGCCGTCAAGATTGAGAACGGAAGTCCGCACCACAGTGTGCGCTCGTAGCATGATGCCAATCTTGGTTGGTTCAGCTTACCACCGCTGATTTGATTGGGCATTTTGTGTGCCAGAAGTAGGAAATAGGAAAAAGGTTAAGGATAGCGGGTGAGGGAGGAAAAGAGGGGGCTGGTAGCAGCGCAAACTGCTTAACACATCAAACCTCCCATCTCTTGTACGCTCCTTTAGCTCTGCTCCTTAGCTGCGCCACCGTCCAGGGTTGCCGGGGCGTGGCGTTCCTCAACGAACTGACCGCTCTCGTTCATCACCGCGTGGCCGCCAAACTGGTTGCGTAGGGCTGACAACACCTTTGCGGAGAACGACTCCGGCTGGCGGCTGCTGAAGCGGGCCATCAGGCTGAGGGTGATGATCGGGGCGGGTACGTCCTCGTCAATCGCTGCCTGCACCGTCCAGCGGCCCTCGCCGGAGTCTGGGACGAAGCCCTTGATCTCGGTCAGGTCGGTACCATACTGGTAGAAGGCGCGCTCAGCCAGTTCCAGCAGCCAGGAGCGTACTACGCTGCCGTTGTTCCAGAGGCGGGCGATCTGATAGAGGTCGAAGTCCGCGCCGTAATCCCGCGACTGCTTAAGAATCTCGAAGCCCTCACCGTACGCCTGCATCATGCCATACTCAATGCCGTTATGCACCATCTTGACGAAGTGGCCCGCGCCGTGCAGCCCCATATAGCCGTAGCCGTTCTCTGGGGCCAGCGTCTTGAAGATCGGCTCGAAGTGGTCGAACATCTCCTTCTCGCCGCCGACCATGGTGGCGTAGCCGATTTGTAGTCCCCACACGCCGCCGCTCACGCCCGCGTCCATGTAGTGCAGGCCAGCAGCCTCTACCCGCACTTTGCGCGTGATGCTGTCGCGGAAGTTGGAGTTGCCACCGTCCAGGATGGTGTCTCCCTTGCTGAGTAGAGGGATCAGTGCGTCGATCTGGTCGTCCACCGGCTTGCCGCTCGGCACCATGATCCAGAGCAGCTTCGGCCCCTCCTTGAGGCTACCGACCAGTTCCTCCAGGGTGCGGGTAGCGGTGATCTCTGGGTGTTGGCTGCTGATCCCCTCGGTGACGCTGTAGGTGCGGTTGAAGGCGTAGACCTTGTGGCCGCCTTGCGCCAGGCGCACAACCATGTTGCCGCCCATTTTGCCCAGGCCGATAAATCCAATCTCCATTGCTTTAACTCTCCTCCTCGCGGTGGCGATCCATTGATGTCGATCTGCTGAAGTATAGCACGAAAGCGCGCCCTGCGGCTGGGGGCTCCCCGCCACCGTTCTTGCTAGCATGGCACGTGCCAGCCCACGGCCCAGCCTCTATAACTGCCCTATTCTACCACAAAGCGGCTCTATCCGCATAGACTCCGATCAAATGTGCGTGTTTGCGCGGGTGACTAGCCTGAACCTGAGCAGCTACCTTCTACAAGTCAGTTGACAAATACAAGAAGCGCGCTATAGTGAAGCTGGATGTGTAGCAAAGATGCTACGGTGGTGTGTAGTATCTTGAGCAAGCCACAAGGAGACAAGAAGATGAGCATTCGCGTAGACGTGTATCTGGTCCTCAACCGCAACATCACCCTCGAACTAAACAGTTCCGCCGTAGATGGTGCCTGGCTGATCGCCCCACCCGCCGAGATCAGCTACAGCAAGGAAGGCGTAGGCGATGTGGGTAGCCCACCCAGCGTGACCTTCACCATCGGCTGATCTATGTAGCGGCCAGGGCGTAGGCCACCGCCTGCGCCCTACTCATCGTCTGCCCGGCGGCCCAGGCAAGTCCAAACGCCGCTTCACCCAACCGCTCACGGCAGCGGGTAAGGGTACGATCATAGTGCGCCCGCTCAAGCGGCAGCCAGGCATTCTGCTCGAACAAGGCCTCACCGCTACTCAACAACTGCACGGCGCGCCTGCTATCAGCAGTGCCACCCTCGGCGGCCAGCAGGCCAAAACTGGTCAGTGCATCCACTATGGTGGCTAGATCGTCTATGCTGGCAGCCAGCCGCAGACCTTGAGTGAGTAGTCGCTGTGCCTCTAGCTTGCTATCCTGGACACGCTTCAGGTTGCCAAGCCGGAGCAGAGCAATAGCCTCCAACGACTGGTAGCCGCAGTCGTGGCTGAGGGTAAAGGCGGCCTGGTAGAACCGCTCGGCCTCTATTAGCTCCCCCTCCGCATAGGCCACCCGACCCAGGCCATCAAGGGCAATGGCAGTAGCTATTTTGTCGTTGAGCTCGTGGGCGATAGCCAGGTTTTCCATGTACAGGGCGCGGGCTTGCTGGTAGTTACCATGCCACAAGGCGATGCCAGCCAGGCTCAGGGCTACATCAGCGGTGGCTTGCTTGTCACCCCGCTGCTGGCTGATCGCCCTGCTCTCCTCCAACAGCGGGGTTGCAACCGCGTAATCTTTGGCGACCAGCGCAATGTTGCCCAGGTTGTAGAGGCCAGTACCGATCAAACGCTGATCGCCCAATTCGCGGGCTATCGCCAGGCTCGTCTGGTAGCGGGCGGTGGCGGTGGGGTAGTCGCGAGCTTCGCCTGCGACATTGCCCAGGTTGTTGAGCGAAGCCGCTTCGCCACGGCGGTCGCCCAGTTGCCGCCGCAGCAGCAATGCCTGCTCGTAGCAGCTAGTAGCGGCGGGGTGATCGCCCTGCCAAAAGGCGAGGTTGCCCGCACCGTTGAGGGCTTTGGCCCGTGCGGCAGGGTCGCCGTCGGGAGTAGCAGCAAGGGTGGCGGCCAGCAACTCGCGGCCCAGGCTGAGGTGGCCGTGGCCCTCCCAGAACCGCCAGAGTGCGCCCGCCAGCCGCAGGGCGAGCGGGGGGTCGTTGCTTAGCCCCCAGGTAATCGCCTGCCGCAGGTCGCTATGCTCGGCTTCGAGGGTGTTGAGCCAGTAACCTTGACGGCTGCTCCGCAACTCCGGCTCGGCGGTCTCGGCCAGCCACAGATAGTAGGCAGCGTGCCGCTCGGCGCAGGCGACAGCTTCACCGCTAGCAGCTAGCTTCTCGGCAGCAAACTCCAGAATGGTTTGCAGCATGGTGTAGCGCAGGTCTGCCGCCGTCTCAACTCCAGCAGGGGGGATCAGGCGGCGCAGCAGGCTCTTGTCGGCCAGGGCATCGAGGGTGGCGGCCAGGTCGTCGCCCGCATTGGGGCTGACCGCACTGGCAGCGGCAACGGTGCAGCCCGCACTAAAGACGGCGAGGCGGCGGTAGAGTTGCTGCTCAGCCGGGGAGAGCAGGTCGTAGCTCCAGGCTATCGTCTCGCGCAGGCTGCGCTGGCGGGGGTCGCTAACCCGCAGTTGGCTGACCAGGGCCAGCCTGCTACCCAGCCGCTGCTCCAACTGGGGGGCAGTGATCAGCTTGCAACGAGCGGCGGCCAGTTCAATAGCCAGCGGCAAACCGTCTAGCCGCACGCAGATCGCCGCTACCGCCGCTGCGTTCTCCTCACTCAAGCGGAAGTGGGGATTGACTGCCCCAGCCCGGCTGACGAACAGGGCGACCGCTGGGCCGCGTTGCAGTTCGGCGAGGGCAGGCAGTTGCTTGAGGTCGGGCAGCGGCAAGGGCGAGAGCGGGTACTCCTGCTCGCCCGCCAGGTGCAAGGGTTCGCGGCTGCTGACCAGCAGGCTGAGGGTGGGGGCGGCGGCCAGCAGGTCACCTAGTAGGGGAGCGGCTTCGAGCAATTGCTCAAAGTTGTCTAGCACTAGCAGCAACCGCCTACTCTGCACAAAGCCACGCAGGGTCTCCTCCAGGCTACCGCCCGCCTGCTCGTTCAGGCCCAGGGTGGCGGCCAGGCTGCCCAGCAGGTCGGCCCGATTGCTGCTGCTAGCTAGCGGCACAAAGTACACGCCCGCGCACTCGTCCACCAATCCGGCGGCCACCTGCAAGCTGAGGCGCGTCTTGCCTACCCCCCCCGGCCCAACGATGGTCAGCAAGCGAGCATTGTGCTGGCGCAGGCAGGCACGGATAGCGGCTACCTCCACCTCGCGGCCCACGAAACTGGTAAGCTGAGCAGGCAGGTTGTGGGGGCGCGGGTCAAGCGTGGGCAGCGGAGGGAAGGTGTCGAGCAGGTCTGGGGCAGCCAGGCGGTAGAGCCGCTCGGCAGGCAAGTCGCGCAGTAGCCGTTCGCCCAGGTCTAGCAGGCTAAGGCCCTTCGCCAGCCGTCCAGCCAGGGCGTGATTAAGCGCGGCAGAGACAAGCATCTGACCGCCAGCGCAAACCGCCAACATCCGCGACAGGCGGTTGAGAGTGAGGGGCGCATAGTAGTCTTCGCCGCGCTGCTCGGCAGGGCCACAGTGCAGGGCCATCTTCACCCGCAAGCTGCCAACCCCCCCCCAATCCTCGGTCAGCAAAGCGCGTTGAGCGGCGGCGGCGGCAGCGAGAGCAGCAGCGGAGTCGGGAAAGGCAATACAGCATTGGTCGCCGATTACCTGAAAGATAGTGCCACCGCCTGCAGCTACCGCTTGCTGCAAGATCGCATGGTGACGATCCAGGGTGGGCTGCATCAGGCGCGGCTGCATCTCCCAGTAGCGGGCAGCACCCTCAATGGCTGTAAAGAGAAATGTATAGGTAGCCCCAGTATCCTGCTGCATAGCTGCCCCTCCCACCAGACTCCGTTTCCCCTATTATAACATAGCAGGGCAGGTGGCAGGAGGGTGGACGGTTCAGGACAGCCGCCCTATGGTCAACAGAGGCTGCTGAATGGAAGAAAAAGTGGCTAGCGCAAGTTAGGCCTTGCTAGATCAGCCACGGTCTGCATCGCAGGGCGGGTGTGGCTGGACAGCAGCTAGCCACACTCTCGCTGGCAAGAGCGGCGATTGGTAGAGAGGAGACCAGCCCTGGTGCGCTGACCTCAGCCGCTTAGTCGTTGGTGGAGGTTGGATGTGGAGTCGGCATAGGGTGCCGTGTTGGGAGTGGGCAGGGAGTGCCAGTGTGGGTTGGCTGTGGTGGTGGGGTGCCATGCCAGGTCGGGTGCGGGGGGGGCGTGCCATGCCAGGTTGGGTGCGGTGGCGGGGTCAAGTTCCAGGTCGGGTGCGGCGGTGGCGTGCCGCTCCAGGTTGGGTGCGGCGGCCTACGGTGGTCGCTGCTGGCGGTGGCACTCTGCGCGGTCACGGCACCAGCCAGCATCACACCAAAGCAGCCAACAACCAGCAGCATCACAGCCAAGTGTACAAGTCTCGATTTTTGGGTGGGCATCGAACGACTCCTTCTTTCTTCCGGGTACGATTTCACCTGACCCCTTGATCTAGAGGTGAATACAAGCATAGCACAGCTTGTATCAACTGGCAAGTGGTGAGGAACAAAATAGTACCAATGGCTAGAGGGACGGCAGCTAGTCCCAGATGGTACTACGCTGTAGAGGAGGCTTATGCGGCACTCTGTGGGTTGGGCCTTACGGTCATCATGTATAATAGGCGCAAGGGAGGGCGGCCAGTGGTCAAGAAGTGGCAGATCATCGAGCGGCGGCTGGTGGTGGATAACCCCTGGTTGCAGGTCTATGAAGACGATATGTTGACTGGCACCGGGGTGCGGGTGGACGGCTACTATACGGTACGTAAGCGCGACTTTGCCGCCGTCGTGCCGCTAACCAGCGACGGCCAGGTGTTGCTGATCCGCGAGTACAAGCACGCAGTTGGCGAGGTGGTCTGGTCGCTGCCTGCTGGCATCGTAGATCAAGGAGAGGATGCAGCAACGGCAGCAGCCCGCGAGTTGCACGAGGAGACTGGCTACGTTGCTGCTAGCCTGGAACACCTCGGCACCTGGGTGGTATCGGACGCGTTTGTGGCTGACAAGGCGCACCTGTTCGTCGCCTACGATGTGCAGGCTAGTGGAGCAGCACAGCTGGAAGCGAGCGAGGAGATCGAGTGCCAACTCATGCCCTTTGCAGAGGCGATCCGAGCAGTGGAGGCGGGTGGTCTGTTCAGCGGGGTAGGGTTGGTGGCCGCCTTGCTGCTGGCAGCGCGGCGGGTGGGCTTGTAGGCGCGCTTGACGCAAGCGCGCCAGGCAGCTATAATGCGCCCATGTCTGCACGTTATGTCAAAGAGGTAAGGATCAGGCAGATGGGGGAAGAAGCAAGTGCGGTCAGGCAAGCAGGCGGCCAGCCCAGGCAGGGGCAGCCCTTGCCTGGGCTGTTGATCGTCTTCGAGGGGCTGGATGCTAGCGGCATCTCTGGGCAGGTGGCTCGCCTGACCGAGGCGATCAAGGCTCACGGTGGGCGGGCGGCCAAGACCAAGCAGCCAAGTGATGGGCCACTGGGGGCATTGCTGCGCCTGGTGCTGCAACGCCGCCTGACCTACGCTCGCGCCGAGGACGAGGACCCCGCCCCGGCGATAGAGCCGACTACGGTCGCCATGCTCTATGCCGCCGACCGCCTGGATCACCTTGTTAACGAGGTTGAACCACGGCTGGCTAGGGGCATCCACATGGTTTGCGACCGTTACGTACTTAGCAATCTGGCCTACCAGGGGATAGATGTGGAGCGCGAGTGGCTGCGCCAGATCAACGCGCAGGCCCGCCATGCCGACATCACCTTCTTCCTTAGTGTGCCGCCAGAGCAAAGTAGCCAGCAGATTGCTGAACGCCAGCGGCATGGCTACAGTAAAGAACTGTTTGAGGATCAGGTGAAGTTGGAGAAGGTCTGGCGCAACTTCCAGGAGTTGATTGTCGAGGAGCAGGCAGCGGGGCGGCAAGTCGAGGTGGTGGATGGTAGCCAGACGGCGGACGCGATCCACCAACAGATCAGGGATAGAGTATTGGCGATCATCACAGAGCGCGAGGCGCAGAAGCAGGAGCGTTGATGACACACATCCTGGCCCAGGCGAGCGGCGGGGCGGTCAACACCGGCCAACTGGTGATTACCATCCTCGGCTTCGTCGCCCTGATCCTGATCGGCGCGGGCCTCAAGACGGTGGTACCCCAGAGCGCGGCGGCTGGCCCAGCGATCAACCTGTTCGTCCTCAATCTCACCTTGCCCGCCAGCGTCTTCCTGGCCGTGCGAAAGGCGGCGGATACTGGGGCGACTCTCGGTGCCGACGAGATCAAGATGGTACTGATCGCCCTGCTAGTGATCCTGGTCTCTGCCGTGCTGGCGGTGGTGACCGCCCGCCTGCTCCACCTGCCACGCCGCACCGAAGGCACGTTCGTGCTAGTGACGATGTTTGGCAGCACGGCTACTATCGGCTTGCCAGTGATCACCGGGTTGTACCAGAACAGTGGCAAGGCCAGCCTGCTCCACATCTTCTACAGCGAGGTTGGTACACTGATCCCCCTGGTGGTCATCGGCGTGCTGATCGCCTCCTATTACGGGGAGAGCGACGAGAGCAACCGCTTCAGCCTCCGCACCTTCCTGGCGATCCCTAAGGCGGCTCCCTTCGTCGCCCTGATGCTGGGTCTGCTGTTCTACAACGACCCAATCCCCGAGTTCATCACCGACCTCTTGAACAGGTTGCTGCTCGCCAATGCACCATTTGTCTTCCTTGCTCTCGGCCTGATCATCAACTGGCGCAACCTCAGCCGCTACGTCCGTTCGCTGTTGGCCCTCAATGTGATCAAGCTGCTGGCAGCCCCGCTGGTCGCTGCGCTGGTGGCCGTCCTCTTTGGCGTAGACGACATGGGGCGCAACGTGGCGGTGGTCGACTCGGCAGTGCCAGCGGTTTTGCTTGGTATCGCCTACTCGGCCCAGTACAAGCTGGACGTAGAGTTCGCCTCGGCAGCGGTGTTCTCCAGCTTCATCGTCTCGGCTGTCACCTTGCCGCTCACCTTCGTGCTACTCGGCGCGCACTGAGCTAGCTATGGCCTGAAAGTACCATCGCTCACCCCTTGACAGCGGCGGTTGGCTGACCCATACTTGTCCCATTGCTATCATCTTCTGTTAGCCGCCCAGACTGGGCGAAAGGACGAGTATCATGCGAACAACCAACCCAGTGCAGCGAGGGCGAGTAGCCCCGCTTACCCTCATCCTTACCCTCCTGCTTGTGCCGCTGGCCGGGCTGGTCAGCCTGCCAGCCCAGTCCGTGCAGGCAGCAGCCGTGCCTGTCGGTCAGGGCAGCTACACCGATACCTTCCCCACTGGTGCAGCGGGGGTACCTGGCCCTACCGCCAGCCCGCTACGCACCAGTAATGTCACTGGCCCGGTGCCAACCAATGACTGGTGGACTTCACTGGTCTGGCGCACCAGTAGCACCAACACCAGTGGCACCCTCTACGCCCACCCGCTGGCGGCAGTCGCCCGCTCGACCGCTTTCGCCCTCGGCTACCCCGATGTATACACCGTGACGGCCACTGGCGACTACGCCTACCCCTACGCGGAGGATGTCGCCCTCGGTGTGGAGGGCTTTACCAGTACCGCCCAGATGTTGCTCGACGGCTACTCCGACTGGTCGGCAACGGAGGTTTGGACTGACTCGGTGCGGACGATGCGGGCGACGATCACGCGCGGCTCCCCCTTCGTCTACCTCACCCGCAGGGGCGGGGATGTGATCGTCACCTTCAGCACCACCCCCACCCTCTCGGCCCTGAGCGGCAATGTGCTGACTGCGACGGTCAACAATCACACCTATGCGATCTTTGGGCCAACTGGGGCAAGCTGGAACCAGCCCAGCAGCCGCCTGCTCACTTCTACACTCAATGGCCTGGACTACTACTCGGTTGCGCTGCTGCCTGATAGTTCGCTGGCGACCCTCAACTTCTACAAGACCTACGCCTACTCATTCGTTACCGACACACGGGTGGGCTGGAAGTATGACCCGGCCACTGCGCACGTGACCAGTGCCTATACTGTAACGACCGTGCCGAAGGAGGGGCCGAACGCTGGCACGTTGATGGCTCTCTACCGCCACCAGTGGCTAAACGGCGCGAGCGTAAACACGGCCTACAGCTACCTGTCGTCGCGTGGCACGATGAAGGTGCGGAGTGGCTCCTCGTTCAGCACGGTGATGACCTACACTGGCGTGCTGCCGATCCTGCCGAACGTGGGCGATGGCGACCGCACGCGGCTGCAAGCCTACCTGAACGAGGCTGCCACCACTCTGTTTCCCACCCCACCACCGGGGTCTTACCAGGTGTATTGGGCGGGCAAGAACCTCAACCGCCTCAACCAACTGATCTGGATCGCCGACCAGCTTGGCGACACCACCACCCGCGACCGCATCATTAACGCGGTCAAGGAGCATCTGCAAAACTGGTTTACTGCCGACGCGGGCGAGATCGCCAACCTTTTTTACTACAACAGTACCTGGGGGGCGATGATCGGCTACCCAACTAGTAATGGTATTGACAGCAACCTCAACGACCATCACTATAACTACAGCTACTTCATCCAGGCTGCCAGCACTGTCGCCCACTTCGACCCAGTTTGGGCGCAGGACAGCAACTGGGGGGGGATGGTACGCCTGCTGATCCGCGATGTGACCAGCCCCGACCGGGCCGATCCGCTCTTTCCCTTCCTGCGAACCTATGAGCCATATAGCGGCCACAACTATGCGGCTGGCAGTTATGCCAGCGGCAACACCGGCAACAACGAGGAGTCTAGTTCGCAGGCCAACTACTATGCTGCGTCGCTGATCAACTGGGGTTCGGAGAAGGGGGATAATACCATCCGCGACCTCGGCATCTTCATGTACACCAACCTGACGGTGGCGGCCCAGCAGTACTGGTACGATATGGATGGGCAAGTGCTGCCTCCTGGCTACCAGCACGACATGATCAGCCTGCTGTGGGACAACGGTGGTCGCTACTGGACCTGGTTTGGCAACCACAACCAGCCAGAGTACGTGCGCGGCATCCACTGGCTGCCAATCACGGGCGCGTCGCTGTTTATGGGCGCACGGCCAGGCTACAACACGCTCAACTACAACGAACTGATCTCCGAGACAGGTGGCACACTCAACTATTGGCCCGACCTGGCCTGGTCGTTCCTTGCCCTCGACGACCCCAATCGGGCAATCGCTGCCTTCGACGCGAACAGCAACTACGTGCCAGAGTGGGCGGAGAGCAAGGCGAATACGTACCACTGGCTGCACAACTTGCGTACCCTCGGCCATTTGGAAACTAGCGTAACCGCCAACCTACCCACGGCTGCGGTGTTCAACAACGCGGGCAATCTCACCTACGCCGCCTACAACGCGGGGGCTAGCTCCGTGACGGTCAACTTTAGTGATGGACAGACGATGGTGGTCGCTGCCCGCACGTTGGCGACCAGT
>JAYUUN010000049.1:0-14021 GCA_043754535.1 Chloroflexota bacterium
GCCCTGGTTGGTGCTGTTCCAACCATGCCCGCACCTTCATCTTGCTCGCTCTCTATCTTTTGCGCTAAACTCAGGCCAAACAAAAGACGACGGCAGGAGAAGCGAAACTTAAGTTTCACTTGCTCCATGCCGCCGTCAGGAATGGGCGGAACGCCCCGGCTTATGTTATGCTGCTATTATACCACCCTGCCATGCAGAGCGGCAACTTGAGCAGCATCTGATCAACATGGGTTTTCAGCTAGTGCAGCATTGGGAATGGCTGAGTGCTAATCGAGAACCGCATCAGGGCTTCGCAGCTACCTTCCTTGAGAACACGGTTACGGTTCTTGTACATGGTACTCATGAGCAACTGGACATCCTGTATTCTCTATTTGTTATCCCCAAACGCGATTTACCCCCTTCAAGCAGGACCAACACCGCCTACAACTTCGGACAGTACAGCCTTGACAACATCTGCATGGATTGCAGATCGCAAATAGCTCAAGAAAGAAGGAGCATTATGAAGCGAACCAACCGAGGCAGAACTAGAAGGCGTTGAGGCTGCCACCCTTGCAGGACTAGACCTACACGCAGGGCAGCCCGCAGAAAGCGGCAGCACTGATGCGGTGCAACTCTACCTGCGCGAGATCAGCCACACATCGCTGCTGACTGCTGAGCAAGAGACCAACCTAACCGCCAGAGCGAAGCAAGGAGATCAGCTTGCCCAGCAGCAACTGGCGCAGGCCAACCTGCGGCTGGTGGTCAGCATCGCCAAGAAGTACATCGGTCGCGGCCTCAGCCTGCTGGACTTGATCCAAGAAGGGAACATGGGGCTGCTGCGGGCAGTAGGCAAGTTCGACCCCGGACGTGGCTGGAGATTCAGCACCTACGCCACCTGGTGGATCAGGCAGGCGATCACCCGCGCTATCGAGGAACAGAGCCGCTCGATTCGGCTGCCCGGCCACGTGCATGACAACCTGACTAGGGTTGCTTATGCCGAGCAGCGGCTAACCCTCGACTTGGGACGGACACCAACTCCCGACGAGATCGTGGCCGCGACCGGCATATGTGCAGAGTGGGTTGCTACCATTCTCAGCGTGCGCCAACCAGTCAGCAGCCTAGATCGGCGAGCAGACGAGGAGCAGAGTGCAATGGGTGAGTTTCTACCTGATAAAAATGCACTTGACCCAGAGGCCGAAGCCGAACTGCGTGGGCAAGAGCTAGCGGGCGTGCTGGCTGAGGTGCTGACCTCGCGTGAGCGGCAGGTGATCGCACTGCGTTTTGGGTTGGGCGGGGGGCAGCGACTAGCTCTCGAAGCGGTGGGGTAGCAGTTGGGTGTGACCCGCGAACGGGTGCGCCAGATCGAGGCGGTCGCTATCCAAAAACTTCAGCGACCAGGAGTGCGCGAACGCCTACGTGACTTCCTGACCTCCTGAGCAGTTGAGTGACAGGATGACAAGCGAGACGAGCGGGTAGCCGCACTGACCAGCCTGCTCAACGCCTGGTATCAACTCAATAAGCAGGCCTGCTGGTAGTGGCGGGGGCCGCTCCGCTACTCATCCTCGCATGGGGGCTGATCCTCATGCGGTTGCCAATTGTCGGCACTGATCAGCACGTCCACGTCCGCAATCCACCAATGGTCACTCAGCCCTCACTCGCTTGCCACATCTTATCTACAAAGGTGATAGTCATAACTCACCTTAAATCTCCACCTTCAGGTTGGCGGGCTGGTTGGTCAGCTCGAACATCTCGCCGTGTGGCATGATGGTGATCTGGCCGAACTCTTGCAGCAGCATCTTGTAGGCAGCCTCGACCGGGCGCGGACGGCGTTCCAGGTCGAACAGGCCGCAGGCGTTGACAAACCCCTTCTTCTCGGCCAGTTGCGTGTCCCAATCCAACTGGTCGGTCAGGCTGTACCAGGTGAAGCCCAGCACCGGCACGCCATCGGCCCGCATCCGCAGTACATTGGCCCACTGCTTCCAGAGCCATTGCGGAGCCATCTCCGGGTCGAAGTGGTTGGTTTCAGTGTGCATCACCGGCTTACGGTAGCGGTCGTAGTATTCGCGGGTGATATGATACCAGCCCAGCACATCCTCCCCTTCGCACTCGCTGCCGTCCGGCTTGCGGATGCGCTCGTTGCGGCCATAGTAGTCGTTGCCCATGATCTGATAGCCCGGTGGTTCGCCAGCCATGAACCAGTCGTATTCCTCCTTGGTCATGCCATTGTCTAGCAGGTAGAGCAGCACGTCGGCATCGGGGTGGTGGGCGTAGAGGAGATCGAGGGCGAGGAAGCGCAGCTTGTTGCTGAGGACAACTTCGGGGTCAGGCACGGCCCGCATATCGTGCATATACTCGGCAGACTCGCTCTGGACGATCACCGCATCGGGGCGCACCTCGGCGATGGCCTGTGAACCGAGGATGCAGCAGGCAACCACGTGCTTGATCGCGGTGACGAAAGCACGGTCGCTCTTTAGCTGCTCGTTCCAGACCCCATCCTTTGCGCTGATGCGGGCGGTGACGTACATCTCGTTGACGGGGGTGTAGTAGCGCACCCAGGGGTAGCGTTCGGCTACCTTCTTCACGTATTCGGCGAAGCGCACCGGCAATTCGGGGTTCTGGAAGTTACCCAGCCAATCGGGTACGCCAAAGTGCATCAGGTCGAGGATCGGGGTGATCTTCAGTCGCTTGATCTCGTTCATCGCGGCATCGGCAAACTCCCAGTCGAACTTGTTGGGGCTGCGGTGGATCAGGTGATAGGGCAAGCCGTAGCGCAGCACGTTCAGACCCATACCCTTGACCAGAGCCAGGTCCTCCTTGTAGCGGTCGTAATGGCCGCACTCGGCCAGTTCGTCGCGGCGCAGCTTGCCATTTTGGATGGTGGGGTAGGAACACTCTATGCCGGTGGCAAACATGAAGTTACGCGGGTTGGGGGTGGGCAACCCCTGTCCGGAGCTACCCGCCGCCCCGCCATACTGGTCGCCGGGGTAGCCCCCATCGCCATACTTCTGCTTGATCAGCTTGAGAAAACCTGGATTAGCCATAAAGCCTCCCTGTGGCGCAACCGTTCGATAAAGCGGTCGGCGGTGCGGAGTGAGATTGCCATGATCGTCAACGCCGGGTTGACGCTGAGGGCCGAAGGGAACACCGAGTTATCTACGATGTAAAGGTTTGGCACGTCGAAGCTGCGGCAGTCGCGGTCAACTACCGCCGATGTGGGGTCGCTACCCATGCGACAGGTGCCGATCACGTGGGCGGAGCGGTGGAAGCTCCAGAGGTCGCGGCCACCCGCCGCTTGCCAAACTGACCGCATCAAGTGTTCGGCGTGGGCTTGCAACTTCAGTTCGTTGTCGCCGTAGCTGAAGTGAATACGCGGCTTGGGCAGGCCACGCCCATCCAGTTCGCCGCTCAATTCGAGGTAGTTGCTGACTTGCGGCAGGCACTCGCCGAGGATGTTGATCCCGGCGGTGTGGTTGTAGGCGACCATGTGCTGCTGCAAGTCTGCACCCCACAGTTTGCGTTCGCGCACCAACTGCCCAGCGTAGGTGAGCGGCATAACTCCGATGCTTTGGGTCAAGTAGCCACCGGCGAAGTTGGCATCCTTTGGCCGGTGAGTGTCTTCGGAGATCAGCCCGGCGGGGATGCCTTTGTAGGGCCGCACGTCGTCCTCAAATTGCCCCCAGACTTGCAGCCCGACGTGGGCCATGAAGTTCAGGCCGACCTGCCCACTGCTGTTGGCGAGTCCACCCAGCAGGAGCAGGCGTGGACTCTCGATGCCTCCGGCGCAGAGGAACACGGTCTGGCACAACTGCCGAAGCTCTATCCCGTCTTGCGTGTAAACCACGCCGCTGATCCGCGCAGCCGCGTCGCGCTCGAAGCCAGTGACGAAGCACTCTGTTCGCAACTCGGCTCCATATTGCAGCGCGAGGGGGATGAAGGTCACGTCCATACTAGCCTTCGCCCCAACGCTACAACCGGCTTGACAGAAGCCGCGATTGGTGCAGGCCGGTCGCCAGCCCAGCCCCGGTTGGTGGTAAGGAGCGGACAGCGCAGCGTTGGCGGCGGGCGAGGTGCGGATGCCCAGTGCAGCGCAACCACGCTGCATCAACTGCGCTGCCCCGTTCAGCGGCAGCGGAGCGAGGGGATAGCCAGCCTTGCGTGGCGGCCCCCAAGGGTAGGGGGTCGGCCCGGAGATGCCGAGGAAGGCTTCCAGTTCGTCGTAGTACGGCTCAATATCGGCGTAGTCCAGCGGCCAGTCTACACCTACGCCAAAGTCGCGGTGCAGGCGCAGGTCGTCGAGCTGGGCGCGGGGGGTGTAGGCAGTGTAGTGCAGGGTCGAGCCGCCCACGCCGATGCCAGAGTTGTTGCGGCCAAAGCTGGTGGGGTTGTTGCCCGCACTCAGCCGCTCGTCGTTCCAGTACAGCTTGTTCTGCGCCCGCTCGTCGGTGGCGAAATCGCGCTGCGGCTGCCAGTGCTGTCCGGCTTCGAGGATGACGACCGGCAGCCCAGCCTGTGCCAGCCTCGCGGCCAGCGGTGCGCCGCCTGCCCCGGTGCCGATCACGACGATTGTAGATTGCAGATTGCGATCCGAAGGTAGTCCCCCTGCGGGATAGATTGTAGATTGGGGTGAGGGTCGTGAGGGCGGCGTGCTGGTTGCTGCTAGCTTGAGTGCGGGCGGCAGATCAGCCGGTAGCTCATACTCGGTACTCGCTACTTGGTACTCACTACTCGGTCGTGGCTCCCAGGCTTCGAGTTGGTTCAGGCCGATCCGTTGCCAGCCAGCGGCATCGGCCAAGCCGACATAGCCGATCTCCTCCTGCACCAGCGGGTGGCTGTAATAATATTCGGTCAGCTCGGCCAACAAGTCTTCAAAGTAGCGGGCTGCTGGTAGCGTCTGCCAGGTTGCGCCCGCTGGCTGGCCCGCCGCAACCTCGTGCAAGACCACCACCTGCTGGGCCGGGGTCAGGGCTGCAAAGCCGAGGCCGTAGCTGGCTCGTGCGGTCTCGTTCAGCCCAACGACCCCCAACCGCTGGGCCTCAGCGTCGGGGGGTAGCGCATCGTATCGCCAGCCGTCACCGTCACCGGCTGCCAACCGCTGGTCAAGCGGGGCGATCAAGTCAATGTTGTAGTCAGCGGCACGGGGAAAGAGGTACACAGCTACCTGCCGCAAGGTGTTGGCTTCCTCTGGGCTGAAGAAGCGCAGAGTAGTCGGCTGCGGCTGCAACCGCTGCTCAAGTACGGTGCGGGTGGCGGACGTGACTAGTTCGCTTGCTAGCAGGCGGCGAACGGAGCCAAGGGGGTAGTCATCTTCTGCTTGCATGAGTTTGCCCTGATCTAGCCGCTGGACAGCTTGCCGCCTGTGACCTCGATGATCGCACCAGTGATGAAGCTGGCATCTTGCGAGGCGAGGAAGACGTAAGCTGGGGCTAGCTCCTCTGGCTGGCCGGGCCGCTCCAACGCTACCTCATGCCCGAAGTTCTCGACTTCATCCTTTGGCATAGTGGCCGGTATGTTTGGGGTCCAGACCGGGCCTGGGGCAACGGCGTTGACGCGGATACCACGCTCGGCCAGGTTGAGGGCAAGGGCTTTGGTGAAGGCGTGGATCGCACCCTTGCTGGCGCAGTAATCAACCAACAGTGGGTTGCCGACCAGTCCGACGATGCTGCCGGTGTTGATGATAGCGTCGCCCTCATGCAGATGGGGCAGAGCGGCTTGAGCCATATAGAAGTAACCGAAGATGTTGGTTTCCAATGTGCGGCGGAACTGCTCCTCGCTGACCTCCTCGAACTTCTGCTGCGCCATCTGGTAAGCAGCGTTGTTGACCAGGATGTTGAGGCCGCCATACTTCTCGACTACCTCATTGACCGCCGAGCGGCAGCGGTCGGAGTTGCGAACATCGCCTTTGATCACCAGGCAGCGACCACCCTTTGCCTCAACCATCTGCTTGGTAGTCTGTGCATCCTCATCATTCTCGTTATAGAAGATAGCAACATTCGCACCTTCCATTGCGAAGGCGATAGCGACAGCGCGACCAATGCCAGAGTCGCCGCCAGTGATCAGCGCGTTCTTGCCACGCAGCTTACCGGCGGGTAGGTAGTTATCCAGGCTGGATTGGGGCTGGGGGTTCATGTCCGCCTGGCTGGCAGGATAGGGCAACTGCTGACCAGGGATGTCCCCGGCTTCAGGGCGTTGTTCCTCTTGCGGCATGATCCATGACCTCCTTGCTGTTCTAGTTGTAGGGTGTTGCAATAAAGGTGCCAACAACGCTGCCCCTGGTATGCTGCCTTGTCAAACGATGTGCTATAATAGGTCGTCAGCAAGCTACCCACCATTGCCGACGGACAGCGCACATGGATAATCTCAGCCAGTTTTGCTCCCGCATCCACACTCTATACCGACTGGTCAGCCTCGGCGGCCGCCGCGCAACGCAGGCCGACCTTGCGGCGGCGGTTGGTCTCAGCCGCACCGAACTGAACCGCAGGTTGCACCAGGCTGGGCAACTAACCTGCCGTGATGGGCAGGCTATCGTGCGCCAACTGGCAGGCTGGGGGGCGATCACGACGCGGGCCGAGGCAGCCGAGTTGCTCGATCTGCTTGATTGTGCTAGCTTCACCCCCGCCGAGTGGCAGGCTGAACCACTTGACCGCTTGACCGCCAACCTCGTCGCACCCCTCTCATCTCCCCTTGCACCCGGCAATCTGCCCGCGCCACTGACCAGCACTATCTTTGCACCTTAACAACCGATTAGGCCATCAGTTGGGCGTACAGTGCCTCGGCACTCACTCCCTGTTACACTTGGCTGCTGATCCACACCAGCAGCTTGCCTTGCTGCTCGACCCGCACCCCGGTCAGCACTTCACCCCAACTTACGTGACGTTGCTGCTCCGCTGGCTGCCGTGCCTCCGCTGCTACTCGTTCTTCTTTCAGATAGACCAGCAGACACAGCAGCACCGTCCAGTAACGTAGCACCCCTTCCCCACTCGTTAGCTGATAGTCGTCACTACCCAGCAAGTCCTTCAGCCCTTCGAACACCACCTCGATCTCCCACCGCTCGGCTAGCAGATCGATCACTGCCTGGGCCGTAGCCTCCAAGTGGCTACTCAGCCAGTAGCGGTACGTGGCTTTGCTCTCCGCGCCTCGGCGCGTGATTAGCACTTGCACCCGCCCCAGCTTGCGGACTTTGGTCGTGCTGCCGCCACCCTGCCCCGGCCAACTTGCCTGCTGCCAGGCGGCAGCGGACAACCCTGCTGCGTACTCGTGCAGGCTTTGCCACCGGCTACTGCCGTCTGCCGCCACCACTTGCAAGCGGCGGTTGCGCTTCAACCCACCACTCAAGTGCCAGCCGCGCTTGCGTACTGCCCGCACTAGCCGGGCGTTGGTGTACCAACTGTCCACCAGCACGTGCGTGGCAGTCTCGGCCACCGGCTCGAACTGCTCGACGGCGGCTACCGCAAGGTCTACCTTGCTCTGGAATGCCACCCCTTCGGCTTCGGCAACCTTGCGTTGGCGGTAGAGCTGGGGAGCTAGCGGCACTCGTTGGCCCAGCAGCTTGTACAAGCCGAGGAACAGGCAGTGACCGCTGACCACGTGTCCCTGTGTGCTGCTGTAGTGCTGGCCCAAGCCGCCCATCTTTTTGCCATGTGGCTTGTGATGCACCGAGTCGTCGAAGATGAGCAGACCAGTGACGACGGTCTTGCGCGGACGACCCCTGCGCTTCGGTTGGGCTTGACGTAGCTGAAGATGAGCGACGAGAACCAGCGGCAGCAACCGCCCTCGGTAGCGTTGCAGCCAGAGTTGACTAAGCTGCTGCGGTGACCAGCGGTGAGTGCTGAAGAAGCGGGAGAGGGCGGCCAGGCTGGGCTTGCCCGCGATGGACTGGCGCAGAGCGCAGAGGGTACGACGGCCTTGGGTTTCGACCATAGCCAGCAGCACGATGACGAAGTAGCGGCTGGTGTAGGGGGAGAAGCAAGGGTCGAACACTTGGGCAAACTGGCACAGAGTGTCGGCAAGGCATATAATGGGCTTGGGCATGGCACACCTCCAGCGTAGATTGGGGACACCATCATTATGCCAGAGTGGTGCCATGCCGCTAACTGATGACCTATTCGGCTGTTAAGGTGCAAAGATAGTGCTACTGAGTAGACCAACATAGATGCAAAGAATGTGCGTAGAACTGCCCCAAACTCACGACAGATCGATCTGCTCACTCATTGGGGCGCAGCCGGTGATGTTCAGATCACGGTGTTGGAGTACAAAACGCGCTACGATGTGTCCAAGCCGACGGCGCATCGTGACCTGACCGACCTCTATGAGCGTGGCTTGGTTGGGCGACGGGGTGGCGGTCTACAGCGCAGCTACTACTCGCTGTACCAACAACCGACCCCTCGACCTACTATAAACGAAGAAGATGAACAGTTATGAGCAGCCATGAACAGTTGTGAACAATTGTGAGCAGACGCAAGCAGGTACGCTGATCAGCCTTCCAACGATGTGTGATCCAACACCTTCTTTGTTCAGGAACGTCTACGCTCTACGAGGGCTTTGTGATGAGTAAACGACTGCTGTCCCCTCATCAAATGAAGGGATTAGCTTGCTTCCCTTCATCAAATGAAGGGATTAGGCTTCGTTTAACTGCTCGTCGCTGCCATCAGCGCGGATGTGATGGCGGCAGCGGCCAGTGGTGAGGGAGCAAGGTTACGCATCACCACGTAGCAGGTCAGCGCATCACGATGATCCGCAGTTCTGATGCGCTGGGATGATCCGCAGTTGGTGGGACTGTTGACCTTGCCACACAAACCGACCCAGCAAGACAAGGCGGTGGTTGGCCTTGCTGCTGGGTCTTAGTGGTCGGAGCTTGGTGGTTGAGGAACAGGCGATTGCAGGATGCTGTGGCTGCGTTTTACGATGACGCAAGTAGTATGTCAGGGTTGGTTTAGGTACAAAACAGCGGTTTTGGGCGACAGGACACCGACAAGGCACCGACAGGACACTGACGACGCACCGACAGCCGTTCGTGCATGGTAGCAGGGTGGTACAATCCCACCCCATATTGTGCAGTTTACACTATGAGGTAGTATCGTCCTACCCCCTGCGGACGCTACCGCCGCTCGATGTCGGAGCAGCGTTCGGCTTCGGCGTAGGTGCGCTCCTCTGCCGCCAGCAGGGTTGCCAGCGTGCTGTACGCTTCGTCGTACAGTTCGCCTGATGAGTAAGGGCCACTTGCTGGCTGCTGCGTCAGAGCGTACAATCGCTGTACAGCTTCCTCGTGGGGCAAACTGGCAACAATGGCAGTCAACGCCGCCTGCCGCACGTTACTTTCCCTGGCCTTGAGCATGGGGGTGATGTCCTGGTTAAGTAGATCATTTCGCTCGTCGGCGGGGGTCAACTTGACCAACGCCTCGATTGTGGCTTGCTGGACATCCTCATCCGCATCTGCAAGCAACGGCAGCAGCTTAGACCGCGCCGCCAGTTCCTGATCTTGCGCCTGCTTACTCAAAGCCTGCACTGCACGTTGGCGCACCTGCCAATAATCACTGGCTAGAGCCACAAACAAGAGCGGCAAGTTCAACTGCTGGCCTGCTTGCAGCCCGAGTAGCGCAGACACCACCGAGGGACGCAGGTTGTCATCGTTGCTCTCGTCCAGCAAGCGCAGCAGGCGGTCGGCCACCGCTGGGTTGCCCCTCCCCACCTGCCCCAGCGCATCCACCACCCAGTGGCTGCGTCGCTCATCGTTGGTCTCGTCCAGCAAGCGCAGCAGGCGGTCGGTCATTAGTTTGGCTGCCGGGCTGCCCTTCAGGTCGGGTAGGATAGCGTTGATCTGCCGCTGTAGCGTTGCATACCTGCCCTTGCCAGTGTTTTCGTTTCGGTCAAGGTAGAGGTTTAGTACCTCCTCAACTACTGCCACCCCAGCATTCGTGCCGCAAACCTCCGCCGACGAGTTCGAGCGGTTGCTCATGGCCGATCTACGGCTTGCGTTCCCCAATGTTCAGTTCGAGCCTCGCACCATGCCGCTGATCCGCTCCGGCCATCATGACCGCGAAGTGGAGGTTGGGCGAGCAGTGGACATCCACTGGCTGGATGGCACCAGCCTGAAGCGGGTCGAAGCCTGGCTGCGGGATCACCACTGCTCCGACCGGAGCAGCTACCGCGAACAAATCCACCCGGTGACGCTGGCTGGCAGCCTGGTGGTCAACGCCAGCGTGTGGTTGAAGGCCGTGCGCCACTACTCGTCGGATTTTCTCGGCGAAATAGCGGAACTGGCGGCCCGGCTACTCGGCATCAAGCCACCGCCAGTGAACATCGATCCGCCCCACATTTGGCCGGGAGTTGAGACTGGCAACTTCGACACCATCCGGTGGCACGACGAGGGCTTGTATTGGGCCAAGAGTACCCTACCCTACCTCGATGCGCCGCTGGGCTTCAACCTTCAGCAGCAGCAAGCCTCGCTGCCGCTGGCAACTACGTGAGCAAGGGCAGGGCAGCAGCCAGCAGTCCCGGCGCGACCAAAGAGCAACGCCAGGTTAGCGCGGTGTACTCGATGGGCAAGCTGATGTTCCACACGTCGCCTGATCAGTTGGACAGTCTGGTACTCGCCACCTACGGCCTGCCGCTAGGCAAGCTGTCGGCAGTGCAGCTAGCCAGCGTTGCCGACCTGCTTAAACATGGTCCAGCTATGGTACCGGACCACCTCAAGCGGGAGGGCGCGGTTGCCCACCTGCAAGCCGAGCGCGACCGGCTGGTTGAGCGGTTGGAACAGGGCTGGCAAATCGTCGCCGAGGCCAAACAGAGCGGTGACCCTCGTGCCGACCGCTGGGAGGATGCGTGGATTGATCTCCTGGCCGACTACACCAGGGCTGAGGATCAACTAGCCGCCTACGAGGCACTTCAGTCTCCGCTTGAGGATGACGAACAGGAGCTACTGGCCGCATAGGGAGAGGACATTGAACCGCATCTACGACCGGGCGGCTGGCTTCCGCAAGCGAGGGACGACCAGCCCGCGAGAGCAGTCAGCACTGGCCCTTGACGATCACAGTCTATGCTTCCGCAAGAAGCGAGTACGCCTTCTTCGATGCCATCGAGATTGTCGCCCACAGGCGAGAGCGGAGTCACTGATTTAAAGACACTCCTCGGTTTTGAGACACAGAGGGCGGAGCCGCTGCGACCCCACCCTTCGCTTGCTTACAGATTGTGTCGTTAACGGTGTCTGGATGGCGCGGCTAACCACCTTCGACAGTTCGCCCCGGCGGATGCTGTCGTTGGGCCGGAAGCAAGTGCCGCCGCCGCAAGCCCCGCCGCTGATGATACCCCGCTGGGCCAGCGTCTCAATCGCGGCGTAGGCAAAGTTGCTCGTCGGCACGTCGGCAAAGGTCGGTGTAGCGGGGGTGAAGGGGGTAAAGTTGCGGATGCGCTGTACGATGATGGCGACCTGGGCGCGGGTCACATTGTTGTTGGGGCGGAAGCAGGGGACGCTCGTGCCGCTGCACTGGCTCGGCTGGGTGAAGCCGGTGATTGCGCCAGCGTGGGCCGCTGCTTCGATAAAGTTGTAGAAGACGTTGTTGGTTGGCACGTCGCCGAAAGTCGGGGTGGCTGGGGTGTAAGCCTGGATGCCGAAGCCGACTACGGCGATTTTGGCGAACTCGCCGCGTCGGGTGTTGTCGTTGGGGCGGAACAGCCCGCCAGAGCCGGTGACGATGCCGCGACAGGCCAGGTAGCGGATGTCGTTGTAGAAGACGTTGCTGGTCGGCACATCGGTGAAGCTGACGTTGCAGGCGGTCGGCGATGGTACAGGCGTGGGCGGCGTGCTACCGGGCAGGAACTTGGTGATGAAGCTGTCAAAGTCGAGGCTAGGGCCGCCAATCGTCGGCTGCTGCGCGTTGAGGAGCGGGAAGTTCTGGAACGACTGGGTCGTGCCGACGACGTAGACGTTGCCCGCCGCGTCCGCTGATACACCATAAGCGGTGTCCGACTTGTTGCCACCGAGGTAGGTCGAGTAGCTGCGTGCGCCTGCCGGGTCGAACTTCGTATAGAAGCCGTCATCGGGCGTGCCGTAGAAGGTGGACTGCGCCGCGTCCGCCGTGCGCGGGTAGTTGTCGGAGCGGGTGTCGCCGACGGCGTGGACGTTGCCGCTGCCGTCAACCGTGATTGACTGTATCTCATCGTCGGCGTTGCCGCCGAGGTAGGTCGAGTAGAGGAGGCTGAAGCTCTGGTCGGTGCGGAAGGCACTCACATAGCCGTCGTAGCCGTAGCCGTTGGTCGGCTGGCTGGCGTTGGCGGTCGGGAAGTTGGTCGAGAACGTCCAGCCGCCGAGGTACAGCACGTTGTTGCGGAAGACAACATTGCTGGCGTGGTCGTTGTTGTTGCCACCGAACAGCGTCGAGAAGTTGCTGTAGGTGTAGGTGTTGGTGGTCGTCACCAGTTGGGTGATGAATAGCTTGTCGCCACTGAAGGATTCGGGTGGGGTAATCGGGTTGCGTTGCGGGAAGGTCAGGGTCGAGTTGCTGTCCCCGACGAGGTAGATGGTGTTGTTGCTGCGGTCAATCGCAATGCCGAAGCCGGAGTCCGAACCTTCGCCACCGTGATAACTGGAATAGAGGAAGCTACCTGTGGGGCTGAACTTGGTGATGAAGCCATCGAGCTGAGTGCTGGTTGGGCCGCCACCCTTGATCGGCTGGAAGGCGTTGGCCGTGACCGGGAAGCTGGGGTAGAAGCTGCTGCCGGGGTTGTCGTTCGAGTCGGTCGAACCGACGATGTAGACGTTGTTGGCGTTGTCCAGCACGAGGCCATGCGCCCGCTCGTCGCCACCGCCGCCGAGATAGGTCAGGAAGCCGCCACTTAGTTGACCGCTGGCGGTCAGCTTGAGGATGAAGCCGTCGCTGGCGGTGATGCTGCTAACCCCACCCCCGAACGCTGGCTGGAACGCGCCGGGCGTAACCGGCAGGTCTTCCGAGCCGGTCGCACCGGTCATGTAGATCGCGCCGTCGCTGCCGATGCTGATCGCCTCCGCGCTCTCCTCGCCTGCCCCGCCAACGAGGGTGCTGAACTGGCGCACGCCGTTGCTGTTGAGCTTGGTGGTGAAGATGTCGTAGCCCACCGCCGCCCGGTTGCTGCCAGGGAAGTTGCTGGAAACGGTCTGGCCGCTGATGTAGATGTTGCCAGCCGCGTCGGTCGTCACCGCCAGTGCCTCATCCAGATTGTCGCCGCCGAGGTAGCTGGAATAGCCGATTACCGGGTCAATGACGAGCGGCTGGCTGCGGTCGTAGTTGCCGACGCTGAAGCCGAACTGGTTGCCACCAAGCAGGGTGTAGCTGCCGCTGACCATCTGCTTGTCGCTACCGCTGCCCTGATAAAGGATCGGGGCGGGGGTGACGAGCTTGCCATTGGCCGTGTGCAGCACAAGGTCGCCATCAACCAATTCGATGCGGTCAGCACCAGCGACCAGCACCTTGATCTGGCTGCTGTCTGCACCTGCTGCTACGATGAAGTCGTACTCCATCCCCTGGTCGCCAATGTAGTAGGCGAGATCAATGCCGGGGTAGACGCTGCCATACTGCACGCGGGCATAGCCGGGGACGTTGGTCGCCCAGCGGCGGGCATCGCTGCCGAGATAGTAGTTGCTTACGCCAGCGACTGGCTGGCTGGCGGTTAGGGTGGGGTTGGCGTTCGCACCCTGCGGTTGCAGGCGGATGACCGCTGCCGTGCCATTCTTGCTGCTGGCCCGTAGGCTAATCGCCGCCTCACGCGGGCTGAGGGCGATGGTGTGGCCCGCACCGCGTGACAGGTAGCTTACGCCGTCGGCGAACTGGCCCATGTTCGGCTCGAACCAAGTCGAGGTGGAGGTGGTGGCGAGGGCTGCGCTGCTGGGCTTGCTGGCTGGGCTGGAGCCGAACGCCGGTTGGATGACGACGCTGCTGAGGACGAGGGCGACGAGGGCGAGGCTGAACAGCCGCCAGAGTTTGTAATTCACTGCAATTCCCCTTTCTAAAGGAACATCTGTTGTTGACAGGGCGGCGATGGTCACTGCCCCGCTGCTTCAACTGCTGACCTTA
>JAYUUN010000050.1:0-44895 GCA_043754535.1 Chloroflexota bacterium
TCTGTCAAGCTACTTACGGTCTGTCCTCGATAGCCCGGCGGGCTACCTTCGCCATCTCGCCACGGATGATGTAGTCAAAGCGGCGGAAGCAAGTGCCGCTCCCTGTTTTGCAAGGCTGGCCGCTGAGGATGCCCCGATGGTAGAGCGTCTCCACCTCGTTGAAACCGAAGCTGCCCGCCGGTACGTCGCTGAAGGTTGGCGTGGTCGGGGTGTAGAGCGGGTAGTTGCGGATGCGCTGTAGGGTGACGACCGTTTCTACCCGGTTGATCGCGCGATCTGGGCCGAAGGTGCTGCTGCCATATCCTTGCATCACCCCAGCCTGGACGGCAGCCTCAATAAACGGGTAGAAGGTGTAGGCGGTCGGCACGTCGTTGAAGGTTGGGCTAGAGGGTGTGTAGCTGGGGATACCGAAGCCGCGCACTACGATCTTGGCGAACTGGCCGCGGATGGTATTGTTGTTGGGTCGGTAGAGGCCTTCCACGTAGCCGTTGACGATGCCGCGGCAGGTGATGAAAACGATGTCGTTGTAGAAGATGTAGGCGGTCGGCACGTCGGGGAAGCTGAGGCTGCAAGGGGTGGCGGTAGCTGAGCGGGCCGTGCTGCTGGCCGTTGGGCTGGCCGCTGTAGTCGCACTGGGCGGCACTGGCGTACTGGTTGCGAGAGCAGTACGGGTGGCAGGTACGGCAGTGGCGGTATTGGTGGCAACCGCAGCGACGGTGCCAGTCGGGCTGGCGGTACTGCTGGCAACCGCAGTGCCTGTAGCGGTTGCCGTGCTACCTGGCAGGCTGGTAATAGTAGCCGTGGCAACGCGAGTTGTGGTAGCCGTGGCCGTGGCCGTGGCCGTGCGAGTTGTGGTAGCCGTGGCAGTGGCAGTTGCGGTCGCTGGGCTGGTAGCGGTTGCCGAAGGAGTGACGCAGTTGGCCTGGGCCACCACATCATCTATGTAGAGATTCGAGCTAAAGCTGGGGTTCACTAGCTGGAAGGTAATAGTGACTTGCTGACCGCTGTAAGCTGCGAGGTTGGTCGTGCTGTTAGTCCAGCTGATCACGGTCTGGTTGTTGGCAAGTAGTATCGTGCTGGTACTCACCCCGGTGGCGGGGGCTACAAGCACACTGGCGGTAGTAGAACTGCCAGCATTGCCCCGGTACCAGTGACTCAAAGTTGCGCCGCCAGCAGGCACGGTGAAAGATCGGCTGAGAGTGATGTCAGCGAGGCTAGGCTGCAAACCGCTCGCCGTGGCTGCGGAGAAGGCGGCAGCGTAGGTGCCACTATGCGGATTGTTGATGGTCGCGAACGCCCCAATGGTGGAACTCCAGCCAGTCAGGTTGCCGCTCTCAAAGCCACCATTGGTTAGTAGGTTGATGCAGGGGTCAGGGGTAGCAGTTGCGGTCTGGGTGGCGGTGGCGGTCTGGGTGGCGGTGGCAGTTGCGGTCTGGGTAGTGGTGGCGGCGGGTGTGAGGCAGGCGTTGGTGAGCATGATTACGTCGTCTATGCCCAGGTCGGCACTGCTGCCGAGCGCGCTCGCCCTGAATTGTAGAGTGACTGACTGCCCAGCATAAGCCGCAAGGTTGATCGTGCCGCTAGTCCAGCTGCTCACCGTCTGGCTGTTATCTAGCAGCCTGATGCTGAGGTTGGGGCCGCTGCTGGGTATGATCAGCAAGTCAGCAAGTCCGTCGCCACCCGTGCTACCTTTGTACCAGTAACTTAGGGTTGCGCCAGCAGCAGGGACGGCGACCGACTGGGTGAGGTTGGCAGTTGTGCCACCATCAGGTGCAGACTTACTGCCCAGCAGTGGCCCTGCATACAAGCGGGCGTAGTAGTTGCCGCTGTTCGCGCCGCCGTTGACGGCGGTGAAATAGTTGCCGCTGCCAGTCCAGCCAGTCAGGTCGCCCGTCTCGAAGCCGCCGTTCTGGATCAAGTTGATGGTACAAGGGTCGGGTGTGCTGGTTACGCTAGGGGTGGTGGTCAATGCTGGACGGTCTGGCACACTGGTGCCGCTGTTGTTGCCAGTGCTGCGGTTGGGGGTCGCTTTGCTTGCACTAGCTGCTGATGCAGCATTGGGGCTGAGCTTCAGCGCATAGGCCATGCCGCTGAAGCTAGCCAGCAGGCTAACGAGTATGAGTGCCAACAGGCCCATACTCACACGCTTGAGATAACGAACCACTATCTTCTTCTCCTTTTTCCTGTTCCTCCAACACAGCCGCCATGATGATCGTTGCTGGCGGGGGAAGCTGTGCGCCGTTCCAGGGGTAGCATCCATCCCGCTATCATACAGCTTTGTAAACCCCCAGGCTGCTATATTATAGCACTTTGACCTTACCAACAACCTTACCAACAACCTTACCAATAGCCTTACCTTCTGTGCTAGTTGCAAGATTTGCAGCACATGTGCTGGGGCTGTGCTGTTCCCGCAGGAATGTACCTCGCTGGCAGGCCGCTTTGTGCGACAGGCTAGCACGGTGGGCTACTGTTTGGGCAACGACTGCTCATCGCACAAACCGACAAGGCAGAGTGAGGGCAGCCAGCAAGTGGCGGTATCTACAGTTGATCGGCCAGCACCATAGGTGTGGGTGGCAGGATGCTGGAAGTGCGATCTAGCCACCCGCGAGCCTGGTTGCATCCAAGCTATTGACTCTTTCCCATTGCTATGCTATCATGTTTCCTACAAGGGTTGGAATATCCAATCATTGGACAGTTCAGCTTTTGGAGCAATTGTGCAAGAGGTAACAATGCCGTCTACCCATCCACTCAACAAGCCAGTGAGCAAAGAGGCTATCGAGAGCCTGAAAAGCTCCATCGAGCAGCTTGCCCGCCGCTATCTCACCCGTATTGACGAGGTGATCGCCGCCGACCCCAACCTGAACAAGCAGGAGGTGGCCGTGATCGAGCGCATCGCCTGGTATAGGCTGCACACGGTCAGTGACATTGCTGGCAACGGCAAGTTCATGCCGCTCAGCACCGCCTCTTGGACGGTGGACAAGCTGGTGGAGAAGGGCTACCTTGAACGCCGCCCCCACCCCAGCGACCGCCGCGTTACCCTCATCTATCTCACTGGTCCTGGTCGTGCTGTCCTCAAGCAGCTTGACGGGATGTACCAGGCGATCTCCGAAGCGATCCTACGTGGCCTTGACGCAGAGGAAACCGCTGTCGTGCTGCGGGCTATGGAGCGCGTCAGCCAGGAAGAAGATGGTGCTGGCGAGCCGTAGCTCATTACCATCTGTAGTTGCACTTGTTACTCTAGATAGGAGCTTGCGATGAAGCAACCTGTACTCGTCAACGGTGTACGTACCCCTATCGGTGTGATGGGTGGCGCAATGCGCGACCTCACCGCCCAGGAGTTGGGCCGCCTTGCCACCGTCGAACTGCTCAAGCGTACCAACCTTGACCCGGCCCTGGTCGAGGAGATCACCTTCGGCTGTGCTGGGCAGGGCAGCGACGCGCCGAATATTGCTCGTGTAATTGGCCTGCTGGCCGGTGTCCCTGTCTCCGTCCCCGGCATGACCGTCCACCGCAACTGCGCCAGCGGCATCCAGGCCATCACTTCCGCCTGCCAGAACATCAAGTGCGACGACGCAGATGTGCAGATTGTGGGCGGGGTAGAGAGTATGTCAAACATCCCCTATATCAACCGCGATATGCGTTATGGCAAGAAGCTGACGCACTCGGTGATGATCGACTCGTTGTGGGAGGGGCTGACCGACCCCGTATGCAACCTGATGATGGGCGGCACAGCAGAGAACCTGGCCGCTGACTATGGTATTAGTCGTGAGGAACAGGATAAGTTTGCAGTAGAGAGCCACAAGAAGGCGTTTCGCGCCCAGCGCATGGGTAAGTTCAACGACGAAATTATGACCTTGATGATTCCCAAGAAGGCGCGGGGCCAGCAAGTCGCCCCTGAAACCGTCACCCAGGACGAGGGGCCAAACGCTGCTCTCACTTTGCAGACGCTGGCGATGTACCCGACCGCCTTCAAGAAAGATAGTGGCACCGTCACCGCTGGCAACGCCTGTTCGCTCAACGATGCGGCTGTCTCCCTGCTGATGATGTCTGAGGATCGGGCGCAGGAGCTAAACTATGAGCCGCTCGCCTACATCCGGGCCTACGCCTACGCCGGGGTAGAGCCAGACCGCATGGGCATCGGCCCAGTCAAGGCAATCCCGCTCGCGCTGAAGAAGGCGGGGCTGAAGCTGGACGATATTGAGTTGATCGAGATCAACGAGGCGTTTGCTGCCCAGTACCTTGCTGTCGAGCGGCTGCTAGACCTTGACCGCAAGAAGGTGAACGTCAATGGGGGGGCGATTGCCCTCGGTCACCCGATTGGCGCGACTGGCGCACGGCTCGTCCTTGCCCTCGCCTACGAGATGAAGCGGACTGGCGCGAAGTATGGCCTCGCTGCCCTTTGCGTGGGTGGTGGGCAGGGCGGCGCGATTGTGCTGGAGCGTCCGTAAATCGCAGGAGGGCGCAACGTCGTGCGCCCCTTCCTGTTGCTACTCAATGAGGAGGAGAGATGTACATTTTCAAAGCAGCAGTCGTCGGAGCGGGGGCGATGGGCGGCAGTATTGCTCAGGTAATCAGCTACAGCGGCCTGCCCGTCGTGGTCAAGGACATTGACCAGCACGCCCTTGACCTTGCCCGCGAGAAGGCCGAGTCGATCTACCAGGATCGCGTCCGCAAAGGGAAGATGGGCGCGTCTGAGGTAGCCAGCAAGATGGCCCTGATCAGCTACCAGCTTGATTACGAGGGCTTTGACGACGTAGACATTGTGATCGAGGCCGTGCCAGAGAAGATGAGTATCAAGCAGGCCGTCTACAAGGAGCTTGATGCAGCTTGTCACCCAGGGGCGATCTTTGCCTCCAACACCTCGGCCTTGAGCATCAGCGAGATGGCCGCTGCTACCAAGCGGCCCAACAAGATGATCGGGATGCACTTCTTCAACCCCGCCAATGTGATGAAGCTGGTTGAGGTAATCCCTGGCAGCCAGACCGACGCAGAGACGGTGCAGGATGTGGTCAGCTTCAGCCAGGACTTGCGGAAGATACCAGTAGTGGTCAAGGAATGCGCGGGCTTCCTGGTCAATCGGTTGCTCGGTCCCTACCTGAACGAGGCTGCCTACGCCTTGCAAGAGGGGGCCGCCACCGCCAACCAGATCGACGGCCAAGCGACAGGCGTAGGGATGCCGATGGGGCCGTTCATGCTGGCGGATATGCTCGGCCTCGATGTTTGCTACGATGCGGCTGGCACAATGTACAAGGCTTACGGCGAACGCTTCCGCCCGGCGGAGATCATGGGCAAGCTCTACCAGCACCGCAAGCTGGGCCAGAAGTCGGGCGCAGGCTTCTACACCTACAGCGACGAGACCCCGCCCAGCCTCGAAGACTTGATCACCGAGGTACAGCGTGAGACCAACCTCCTGACCAGTGACTTCGCGGTTGACCGCATTATCTTGCCCATGGTCAACGAAGCAATCTACGCCCTGCAAGAGCAGGTGGCCGGGATTGGCGACATTAACACCGCGATGATGGCAGGCGCAGGGATGCGTGTTGGCCCCCTGGCCCTCGCTGATGAGCGCGGCCTGGACGAAATCCTCAGCAGGCTGGAGGCCTATGAGCAGCAGTTTGGCGCACGCTTCACGCCCGCTCCCTTGCTGCGCGAGAAGGTGGCAGCGGGCGAACTTGGCAAAAAGAGCGGCAAGGGCTTCCAGGAATATAGCTAGCGGCGGCGACTACCATCACCAACTCAAGCAGTGGAGCAAGGAGCGAGCGATGACATTGGAGAACAATGGGCAGTACATCAAGCTGACGACCGAGGACGGCGGCAGGATTGCGATCATCACGGTGGACAATCCCCCCGCCAACGCTTTGGGGCGGGCTGTGCTGCTAGAGTTGAGCGACGCGGTAGACGCTTTCGCTGCCGACCCGACTGCGAAGGTGGCGATCCTCACCGGTGGTACTGAGGCTGGGGCGGGCCAGATTTTCGTTGCTGGGGCCGACATCAACGACATTGCGGGGCTGCAAAGAGCTACTGACGCTGAAGAAGCGGTTAGTCAGGGCCAGGGCTTGTTCAACAAGATTGCAGGGTTGCCCAAGCCGATAATCGCCGCGATCAACGGTGCCTGCCTCGGTGGGGGCAACGAACTGGCAATGGCCTGCCCGCTACGGATCGCCAGCGCGAACGCTACCTTCGGCCAGCCGGAGATCAAGCTGGGTATCATCCCCGGTTTCGGTGGCACCCAGCGGTTGCCGCGTATCATCGGCAAGGCGAAGGCGTTGGAGATGATCCTCACTGGTAGCAATATCAACGCGCAGGAGGCTCTACGCCTCGGCCTGATCAACAAGGTAGCCGCTGAGGGGATGCTGCTGCGCGAGGCCAAGGGGCTGGCGAAGGTGATCAGCACTATGGGTGGCAAGGCGGTCGCGGCCATCCTGCAAGCGGTTGAGCAAGGGATGAGCGGCACCCGCGACGAGGGTATGGCCCTTGAGCGCAAGCTGTTCGGTCAGATCGCTGAGACTGAGGACAAGCGCGAGGGGCTGAAGGCCTTCGTCGAAAAGCGGCGGCCTAACTTTACGGATCGCTAGGAGAGGCACAAAGATGGACTTCACCCTATCCAAAGAACACCAGATGCTCAAGCGCAGCCTGCGCGAGTTTGTGGAGAGCGAACTGGCCCCGGTCGCCCGTGATACTGACCTGCACGAGCGGCAGACCGAGGCGAACCTGGGGAAGATGGCGCGGGCGGGGATGTTCGGCCTGCCCTTCCCCCAGAAGTACGGCGGCGCAGGCATGGGCGAGCTTGGCTATTGCCTGATGATGGAGGAAACCGCCCGTGTAGATAGTAGCACTACCACCATCCTCGGCGCACACATTGGCATTGGTGCAATGACGATCTACCTGGATGGCACCGAGGAGCAGAAGCAGAAGTATCTTGTCCCCGCTGCAAGGGGCGAGCTGCTGGCTGCCTTCGCCCTGACCGAGCCGGGCGCAGGTAGCGATGCGGCGGGCATTCGCACCAACGCAGTGCGTAAGGGCGATGAGTACATCCTCAACGGCAGCAAAATATGGATCACCAACGGCCCCACCGCTGGGGTAATCACTGTCTTTGCCGTCACCGACCGCACATTGGGCGCACGTGGTGGCGTAACCGCCTTCCTGGTCGAACCCTCGTTTGAGGGCTTCAGCGTCGGCAAGCTGTACGACAAGATGGGTATTCGCGGTAGCGGCACTGCTGAGATCGTGATGCAGGATTGCCGGGTGCCGAAAGCCAATGTACTGGGCAAAGTCGGCCTCGGCTTCATTACTGCGATGAAGACGCTAGATGGCGGACGGCTCGGCCTGGGTGCAGGCAGCCTCGGTGGGGCAGAGGCGGCATTGGAGGCTTGCGTGGCCTACGCAAAGCGCAAGTTCGTCTGCGACCGCGGCCAACTCACCCCCCTTGCCTATCAGCAGTACGTGCAGTGGGTGGTCGCTGACATCGCCGCCGACGTGTACGCCCTGCGCCAAATGGTTTATCATTGCGCGCACATGGCTGACAGCGGCCAGAAGTTTTCGCAGGAGTCGGCTATCGTCAAGATGTTCGGCTCCGAAGTCGGCGCACGGGCAATCGAGCGCGTGCAGCAGGTGATGGGCCAGGACGGGGTGATGGTCGGCGGCAACATCGAGCGCGGGATGCGCGACGAGCGAATCAGCCGCATCTTCGAGGGAACGAACGAGATTCAGCGCACTGTGATCGCGGGCGAAATCTTCAAGAAGGTGGGCTTGAAGGTATGAAGATAGTTGTAGTGGTCAATGCTGTGCCTGCGGAGCGGGTCAGCGTTACTGCTGGTAAGCTGGACTTCGGCGAAGCTGCCATGCTCGGCCCTGCCAGCCGCGCCGCCCTCTACCTGGCCCTGGCGGTCAGCGACGAGGTGACAGTGCTGGCGACTGGCGAACTGGCAGCAGCAGAGGATGCCCTCCGCGAAGCCCTGGCCTATGGAGCGCAGCGGGCAATCCTGATCGCCGCGAGCGACCAACGTGGGGCCACCGACTATGCCGCTCGCGCTGATGCGGTCAAGGGTGCGCTTGAGCAGGTGGAGAGCGACTTGATCATCTGCGCTGCTGGCAGCTACGCTCTGGCACGCGGTAGCTTCGCTCCCACCGGCGCGCTGCTGGCGGGGATGCTCGGTCGTGCCTACATCGGCGGGGTAGAGAGCCTGGTGCAGGCTGGCGATCTGGAGGTAACGGCCCGCGAGGGTGACGAACTGCTGACCTACGCTGTGCCAGCCGGGACGCAAGTAGTGTTGGGGGTGAGCAATCCTGCCCCCGCTGCCCACGAGCTACCCTGGTTCGGCGGTATCCTCAATGCTTACCACGGCGGTGAGGTTGAGCGGCAGGCGGTGGCTGGCGAAGGCAAGCTAACCCTCAGCCAAATCGGGCCAGCCCCCAGGCGCGATGGCCGCGAGTTGCTGACCGACCCAGCAGCGGAGAGCGTAGCAGTGCTGGTCGAGTCGCTGCGGACAAGGAGCCTGATCTGATGGACGATTTCTGGAAATCAGACGATTGGAGCATGAGTGACGAGCCGAATGCTAGCAGTGGTGGTAGTGTGCTGGTGGTCGTCGCCGCTGGGCAGCTAGCCGCCGCCAAGTCGCTGTTGGGGGCGGCGCAGAGCATTGCCCCCGACCTCGGCGCGAACGTGGTGGCGGCCTTGCTCGGCGGCGACGAGGCGGTGGCGGACGAACTGCTGAAGGTGGGCGCGACCCAGGTCTGGCTCGTGGACGTGGCAACCAGCGGCCTGCTCGACGATGCAGCCGCTGCTCTGGCCGCCCTTGCCCAGCAGGAGAGTGTGGCAGTGATCCTCTTTGCCAGCGGCGAACGCGGCGACAGCCTGGCTGGGCAGGTGGCGGGCAGGCTAGGGGCTGGCCTGGTCGTCGGCGCACAGAGCTTGAGCGTGGATTATGGCAGCCAGCAGGTGCAGGCCGTGCAGCCGATCTACGCTGGCGCGGGCCTGGCAACCTGGCAAGCAAATGGCAAGCCTGCGATCTTCACCCTGCGGCCTGGCATTGCCACCCCTAGCCTCAACCGCCACGCGACCGGCAAGGTGGCCCGCTTCGACTACGCTGCCACGGGGGAATTGCTCAAGGTGGTCAGGCGCGAACACTCCCTCTTGCAGCAGGAGATGCTGCGAGCTAAGGTGATCGTGGCAGGTGGCTACGGCGCAGGTGCGGCTGGCTTTGCTGCGCTCAAGGAACTGGCTGCTACCCTCGGTGGTGTGGTAGGGGCTAGTAAGTCGGCGGTGGCGGCGGGCTGGGCTACGCGGGAGCAGCAGATCGGGATGCTCGGCCAGACCGTACGCCCAGACCTCTACATCGCGGTCGGCATCAGTGGCACGCCTGAACACCTGATGGGCATCGCTGAGGGCGCAACTATCGTGGCTATCAATAGCGACCCCCGCGCCCCGATCTTCCAGCTAGCTGACTATGCAATCGTTGGCGACGCGGCCACCGTGCTGCCTGCCCTGACTGCGCGGCTGAAGAAGCTCTACGCCAGCGACTAAGAACTAAAGGCTAAACTATGGCTAATGCTATCACCGACATCCCCGGCCTGAAGGTCGGCCACTACACCGATGCAGAGCGTGGCACTGGCTGCACTGTCATCCTCTGCGAGACGGGTGCCGTGGCCGGGGTGGACGTGCGCGGTGGTGCGCCTGGCACGCGGGAGACAGAGCTGCTGCGCCCCGGCAACTTGGTGGACATCGCCCACGCTATCCTGCTCACTGGCGGCTCGGCTTTTGGCTTGGGGGCAGCGCAAGGGGTGATGCGCTATCTGGCTGAGCGGCAGGTGGGTTATGGTGCAGCTGGCACGCCGCCAGCCCTGCGTGTGCCAATTGTGCCAGCAGCGGTGATCTACGACCTCGCCTACAAGCAAGCAGTCTGGCCCAGTCCCGACGATGCCTACGCTGCCTGTCTCGCAGCTAGTGATGTTGATTGCCCTGTTGGTAGCGTGGGGGCTGGTAGTGGAGCGACGGTTGGCAAGCTGCTCGGCCCGACGCGGGCGGCGAAGGGGGGGATCGGCACTGCCAGTATCCATCTCAGCGACGGCACCATCGTGGCTGCCTTGATCGTCGTCAATGCTTTTGGCGATATCCGCGACCGGGCGGGACGGATCATCGCGGGCGCGACCAGCGACGACGGCACTGTGGTAGACACTGTAGCTGCGCTTGCCACCATGCCCCTGCTACGCCCGGCGATCAACCAGCTAACGGCGGCCAGCCTCAGCGAGCCGCCAACTAGCAGCCAGCCCGCGCAATTGAACACCACGATTGGCGTGGTAGCCACCAACGTACCGCTCAACAACGCAGCGGCGACCGCTATTGCGCGTATGGCCCACGACGGTCTCAGCCGGGTGATCCATCCCTGCCATACCCTGCTAGACGGCGACACGATCTTCGCTCTCGGCCTGGGGCGGGGCGACCTCGGCCCAATGGCGGTTAGCCAGCTTGGCGCACTGGCAGCAGAGGCGGCCACCCGCGCCATCCTCTCGATCTGGCAAGCGTACTTATCGAACAGTTGCACCGTAAACACATATCGCGCTAGGGCTAAACTTGTTCACCCTGGCTCATAACGAAGTTACCTTTCAGCAGCTTAGCGGTTCCTGAACCAGAGGAGGGAAAGTCAATGGCGACTGTTAGCAACCCCACCGCTGCCCCCGAAGACGTGCAGCGCAATAAACATCCGTGGCTGAAGTTCTACGACAAGGGGGTGGCCCACGCACCCTCCTACCCTGCGATCCCCCTGCACCGCACCCTGGAGGACACAGCCGCCCGCCAGCCCTACACCATTGCCACCCACTTTCTGGGCGCAGAGCTTACCTACCGCCAGTTGAACGAGCAGGCCGACCACTTCGCCGCCTATCTGCAACGCCTCGGCGTGCGGAAGGGTGAGCGGGTTGCTCTGCTGCTGCCCAACTGCCCCCAGTACGTGATCGCCTTTTACGCCACCCTAAAGATCGGGGCGGTGCTGGTGCCGACCAACCCACTCTATGTTGCCCGTGAACTTGAGCATCAGTTCAAGGACGCAGCGGTGGAGACAGTCGTCTGTCTAGACATCCTCTACCCCCGCGTGGCCGAGATCCGCGAGCATACCAGCATCAAGCGCGTGATCGTCACAGGTGTGCGCGACTACCTGTCGCCGATCAAGCAGAACCTCTACTTCGTCCACGCCCTGCGGGAGAAGCAGATGGTCGCCGACTACCTGCCCGCGCTTGGGCGTGTCCTCTACCGCCGCACACGAGAGGGGCAGGAGCATCCGCTGCTCGAAATCCCTTATGGCAAGGCGCAAGATGTGTATCAATTCTGCGCTGCGATCAAGCAGGGGGGTATACCCACCTACGTTGACGTGCAGCCCGATGACCTGGCCGTGCTGCAATACACCGGCGGTACTACTGGCACCTCGAAGGGGGCGATGTTGTTGCACCGCAACCTGGTTGCCAACACTGTGCAGGTACACTCCTGGTTGAGCGACCGCCTGCCGCATGAAATCTTCATGGCGGTGATGCCCTTCTTCCACGTCTACGGCCTGACCGTGGTGATGACCCACGCGGTCGAATGTGGAGCGACGATGGTGCTGATGCCTCGCTTCGTTCCCGCTGACGTGGTGGAGACGATTGAGAAGCTCAAGCCGACTGTCTTCTGTGGCGTGCCGACGATGTACATCGCGATCAACAACTTCCCAGAGATTGGCAAGCGCAAGCTCTCCTCCATCCGCGCCTGCCTCAGCGGTGGGGCTGCGCTGCCCATCGAGGTGGCCGAGGAGTTCGAGCGGCTGACGGGAGGGCGGCTGGTCGAGGGCTACGGCCTGACCGAGGCCAGCCCTGTCACGCACTCCAACCCGATTTGGGGCCAGCGCAAGGCAGGCAGCATTGGTATCCCCTACCCCAGCACCGAGGCGAAGGTAGTGGACATGGTGAGCAGGGCAGAGCAACCTCTGGGCGAGATCGGTGAACTGGCGATCCGTGGCCCACAGGTGATGGCGGGCTACTGGCAGCGAGCGGAGGAGAACGCTCAGGTATTTAGTGCCGACGGCGAGTGGCTTTACACTGGGGACATGGCGGTGCAGGATGAAGATGGTTACTTCTACATTCGTGACCGCAAGAAAGACCTGATCATTGCCAGTGGCTATAACATCTACCCCCGCGAGATAGAGGAGGTGCTATACCAGATGCCGCAGGTGAAGGAGGCGGTGGTAGTCGGTGTACCCGACCGCTATCGGGGCGAGACAGTCAAGGCCTACCTCGTGCTGAAGGATGGTGAGACACTAAGCGAGGATGCCGTGATCAGCTTCTGCCGTGCTTCGCTGGCGCGCTACAAGGTGCCGCACCTGGTCGAGTTCCGCCCATCTCTGCCCAAGACGCTGATTGGCAAGTTCCTGCGCCGCCTGCTGGTGGAGGAGGATGTCAAGAAGCAAGCAGCGGCAGAGTAATCGTAGGGGCTGGACTTGTCCGCCCCGGCTTAAAGATGAGGGGCGTGGCTCGTGACGGTCGCGCCCCTTCTTCATGTCAAACTAAAACCACACCCCGTACTGCACCGCCCCCAGCTTCGCTGCCACCCGCTGCGAGGCCGTGTTCTCCCACCAAGTGCTGTAGAGCGGCAGCCGTCTGCTGGCCCGCACCTGCGCCGCCCAGCCGCGCACCACTTCGGCAGCATAACCACGCCCCCGGTAGGACTTGACCGTAAGCACCCCGGCCTCAGCTACCTTGTCGGTGGTGCGGGCAGTGACGCAACCCGCCACTGCTACGCCATCCTCGACCACAACCACAATCGGCGCATGCTCGGACGGCTGGCCGATCATCTCGGCGATGTGCGTCCGCAACAAGGCTTCCTCGTTCTGCGGCGTGATCGTTACGGTGCGGCTGCTGGGCGCAAGCTCCGGCAGCCAGTAGGCAGGGCCAGCGTAGATGCGGGTGACGGGCGCGTATTGCTCAAGCAGAGCTACATATCCGCCTTGATGCAGCGGGAATGGCGGCAAGTCGACAGCAACGGGTTCGCTGGCTGCCAGTCGCGCCAGTTCAGCGGCAAGCTCCGGCGGCAGGTCGTAGCGGGTTCGCCAAAGGTTGCCGTGTGCGCTGCGGGCCAGGAAGAAGCGCGGGGCTGGCTGGTTAGGGTCAGGCTCGTTGACGCGCAACAATCGCCCCTCCGCATCGTGGCTGTAGAGGGCTGCGGCTTGCAGGTGCATCAGTTCTAGTAGCTGGTAGTTCATTCCCATGCCAAGCCCAAGTCCTCATACACCGCCGACAGGAGATCGCGGAAGCGGCGGTTGTGCCACTCGTCGCCGGGCAGCCCGTTGCAGTAGAGGGCGACTGCCAGGCCGAACTCTGGGTCAGCGAAGGCGGCGGATGACTGGTAGCCGCTGTGACCAAAGGTGCGTGGCGAGCAGTGCCGCCCATAGTTGTACGGCACCGTCTCCAGCCCATACATCTTCGAGTCGAGGATCAGGCCCAGACCGTAGTCTAGCACGTGCTTGAAGCTGACATCGTACATCCCCGTGCGGTGGCGAGCGGTGATCGCGGCCACCGTCACTGGCTTGAGGATGTGCTTACCGCCAAGTTCGCCACCGCCCAGCAAGGCTTCGTAGAGGCGCACGAACTGGCGCATCGGGCCGTGGCCGTTGCCGCCTGGTCGCACGCTGGCGCACTCACGCTCGCTGTTCCAGAACTCGCCCCGCTCGGCTCCGCCCTCCTCGGTGCGGTAAAGGTAACCAATCCGTTCGCCGTAAGCCTGGTACTGGGCAGGCGGCATCCCGATCCAGCAGTCGGTCATGCCGAGAGGCAGGAAGATTTCCTCGCGCACGTACTGGTCGAAGGGGCGACCGTCCAGCCGCCGCACCATCTCGCCGAGGATGTACCAGCTAGACCCCTGATGGTAGCCAGCCTTGCGACCGGGCAGCCAGCCGCGCTCCAACGAAGCGGCACAGACAGCCGCAATCGTGGTCGTCCAGTCGGTCTCAAACTCTACGTGCTTGTAGAAGCGGAAGCCGCCAGTGTGGGTCAGGATGTGGCGGATGGTGATTGCCTCCTTGCCGCCCTGCCCAAACTCTGGGATGTACTTCATCACCAAGTCGTCAAGCGCGAAGCCCCCACGCCCCCAAACCTGGGCCACTGCTACTGCCGTCACTGCCTTCGTCGCCGAGAACCAGAGGTTGAGAGTATCGGTCGTCATCGGCACACCAATCCGAGCCTCGCCAATAGCAAGGTCGGCTACTGCTTCGCTGTGGCGCGAGACGTAGAGTTGCGCGCCGAGGTGCAGGCCATCCTCGATCCCCTGCTGCAAGAGGGCGGTGGTGAGGGGGAGGCTTGTTTGTTCGTCTACTGGCATAGATCTATCCCGATCTCCCCTTCGTCGCGTAGCTGCTCAAGGCGGCGGACAGCACAAAGCGGGCTGCCCATGCCGCCCCGATTGCGGACGGCAGCCCGCAGCCCACCACCGACCGCCCCCAGTTCGTGCAGGAAGCGGAAGGCATCGAGCAGGTTCGACTTGCCACTCCCGTTCGCGCCGACCAGGTAGCCCAGGCGCGGCAAAGCCACCGTCATGTCAGCGAAGTTGCGCCAGTTCTTAAGCGTAATGCTGGTGAAGCGTAGTCGCTCTCCTGGATTACTTATCGCTAACAACCTCCGCTTGTAACTTGATTACGTCGGTGCCGAGGTAGCGTTGCAGCTTCTCCGGCACGCGCACCGTGCCGTCGGCCTGCTGGTAGTTCTCCAGGATGGCGAGCAGGGTGCGCCCGACCGCCAGGCCAGAGCCGTTCAGCATATGAGGGTAGCGCACTTTGCCCGCTGCGTCGCGGTAGCGGGTGTTGCTGCGTCGCGCCTGGAAGTCCTCGACGTTGGAGCAGGACGATATCTCGCGGTAAGTATTCTGGCCCGGCAGCCACACTTCCAGGTCGTAGGTCTTGGCCGCAGCAAAGCCCATGTCGCCGGTGCAGAGCAGCATTGTGCGATAGGGTAGGCCCAACTCCTGCAAGACGCGCTCGGCGTGGCCGGTGAGTTGCTCGTGCATTACATACGAATCCTCTGGCTTGACGAAGCCGAACAACTCTACCTTGCTGAACTGGTGCTGGCGCAGATAGCCGCGCATATCCTTGCCGCCCGACCCGGCCTCGGAGCGGAAGCAGGGCGAGTAGGCGGTGAACATCATCGGCAGTTCGCTTTCGTTCAGGATTTCGCCAGCGTACATCGAAGCCAAAGCCGACTCCGCAGTAGGTAGCAGGTAGTAGCCCTCGCGGGTCTTGAACAAATCCTCCTCAAACTTGGGCAACTGCCCGCTGCCGGTCATCGTAGCCGTGTTGAGCAGGTAGGGAGGCCAGATCAGGGTGTAGCCATGCTCGCGGACGTGCAGATCAACCATGAAGTTAATCAGAGCTAGTTCCAGCCGCGCTCCCCAGCCGCGCAGCAGGGTGAAGCGCGACCCTGCCAGCTTCGCGCCCATCTCAAAGTCCATGATCCCTAGCTTCTCGCCGATGTCGTAGTGCGCTTGCGGCTCAAAGTCGAAGTGTGGTGGCTCACCCCAGCTACGAACTAGCTGGTTGCCCTGCTCGTCCGCTCCCTCTGGCACGTCGGGATTTGGGATGTTGGGGATGCGGAGCAGGAAGTCGCGCTGCTGCTCCTCAACAGCGACCACTAGCGGATCGATCCCAGTAAGCTGCGCGCCCATCTCCTTGGAGCGGGCGCGCAAGCTGTCCCGCTCCTCTGGACTGACCTTACCGAACTGCCTGGAGATCGTGTTGATCTCGGCCCGCAGACTGTCGGCGGTGGTCAAGAGTTCGCGCCGCTGGCGATCCAGTTCGAGGATGTCGTCCAGCGGGGCTTCTTGGTGGCGGCGGCGCATCGCTTCTCGCACGATCTCTGGGTTGTCCCTGAGCAGCTTGATGTCTAGCATCCTTGACTTCTCTCCTGATCTGCTATGAACGACCAGTTAATGCAAAAAGCGGATAAGCGGAGGGTTATGCCAGGGTCACAGGCTTACCAACTCCCTTATCCGCTTTTCGACACCCGCTGGCTGGCGGTTACTTGCTTCGGTCGGAACCACCAGGGAGGAACTTCTCCCACTCGGCGTTCGGGTTGGTGCGGAGGTGGCGGTAGACGACGTAGTACATATTGGTGTGCGGTTGGCGTGGCTCATGAGCCAGGCGCATATTGGCTTCGGTCAGCGACTTGCCGCCCTTGCGATGGTTGCAGCCCCGACAGGCACTAACCAGGTTCTCCCAGGTGTGCTTGCCGTCCCGACTCTTGGGGATCACGTGATCTAGGGTCAGGTCTCGACTGCGGATGCCGCAATACTGGCACTGGTAGTCGTCGCGGATGAAGATTTCGCGACGGCTCAACTTCGCTCGTGGCATAGGCCGCTTGATCATCGCAGAGAGGCGGATTACTGATGGGGCGCGCCAGGTGAGGTCAGCACTGTGGATAAACTGCCCATCCATCTCCAGCACCTCGGCCTTACCGATCATTAGCAACACAAGGGCGCGTCGCACATTGCAGATGTTGAGCGGCTCGTAATTCTGGTTTAGTACCAATACTGGCTGATTCAGTCCTGTCCCCATGCCTGCATCCCTCTACAGTGGTCAATTCCTCCGCTACCCATCTAACGCAGACCGATCCTGCGCCTAACCATATTTTACCACAGGGAGTGTAATTATGACAAGGTATGCGCCCTGTTTTGGCTCATCCAAAAGCATTAGAGTTGTCTCAGTTTGCCTTGCACATGGTGCTACATAGCGCATCAGAAAGGTCTGCAAAGTGCAGGCTTAGACACAAGTCCCAGGTGTGTGCTGCTCGTCAGCTTCTACTGGTTGGTGCAGTAACTAACGCAGCAGCGGACGACTAATGGATGGCGTAGCTGTCGTTCCCCCCGTCACTGCTGGTCAGCGGGCTGGAAGGTAGGCTGGTAGCTGGACTACCGACCCGGCCCACACCGTCAACATAGCGGGGCAGGGCTGCTGGGTTGCCGGTGGGGATGCCGACCAGCCCGTTGTTGTCTAGCGGCTTGGTTGGCAAGCCCGATATGCGGTCAGTGACCTCAAGTTGGTGGGCAGCCTCTCGCAGGTTGGCGGCAGCTCGTGCGCCCTCACTTGCACCCGCTGCTTCGCGCTCGACCAGGTTCAGTATCTTCCGCATTTGTATTGCTGCCTGCTCACTAGCTTGCCGCTGCTGAGCAGTCGTCTGCGAGATCGACTCCGCCAAACCAGCGGTGTGCCTGCTCAAGCCCTCAATCTGGTCTGCTGCCGCGGCCACCTGTCGCACCTGCTCTGCCCCCTGGATCGTCATCGTCAACCCCTGCCTGCTAGCCTCAGCCACCTGCCCGATGGCAGCAGCCAGGTCAGCTAGCATGGTACGTACCTGCACCGTGGCCTGGTTGGAGGAAGCCGCCAACTCGCTTACCTCCCTCGCGACGACGGTGAAGCGTGCGCCGTAAGGACCAGCCCCTGCTGCCTCAATCGTGGCGTTGAGGGCCAGCAAGTGCGTCTCGCTGGCGACCTCCTCGACGCTCTCGATCACAGTGCCAATCATGCGCGACTGCTCCTCAAGTTGGCGGGCAAGATCGGCGATCAGGTTGACTTGCTGCACGCTCTGCTCCAGGCCTGCAATACCGCTACCTACCTTCTGCTTGACGCTGGCTACCCGTCCTAGTGTCTGGCTAGCAGCATCGCTTACGGCTCCGGCTGCATTGGCGACCTGCACTGCTTCCCTACTCAAGCGCACTACTGCCCCGCTAGCCTGCGTAACTGCCTGCGTGGTCTGCTGCGCTCGCTCTGCCTGATCGCTAGCCTCCTGCGCAACCTGACTGGCAGCGTTGGCAACCTGTCCACTGACCACTTCACGGGTGCGTTGCTGCTCAAGCAGGCTGCTGTTGGCCCGATCCAACGCCCCCTTCTGGTTGAGCAACCTGTTGACCGCCGCACTAAGCGTACCACTGAAGTAGCTGCTGATCGCCAGCAGCACCAGCAACGCACCGAGGTAGTTGATGACGTAGGTGGAGATGCCATCTCGCGGCAAGGGCTTCAGCACCGCACTGGCCTGCAACACGCCCATCACTAGCAGGCTGACCAGGCCCAGGCTGGCTATCACCACGTAGAGGCGGCGGGGAAGCAAGAAGGCTTGTGCGCCATATACGCCATAGAGGAACAGCGGTACTGCCCCAGCTATGCCCCCACTAACGCTGGCCCACCAGACTACGATCATGATGTCGGTCGCAAAGATGAGCGCGTTCGCCAGCGTTACCTGCCCTCGACTGACTAGCCAGGTGCAGAACAGAGCCAGCAGCAGCCCTAGCCCACTCAAGCTGAGAACTAGCAACCCCACCGGGTTTGGCTCCCCCAGGTAGATAAGCAGCATATTGATGAAGACTAGCAAGGTGTACGCACCTTTGACTGCAAAGAAGATGTAGCTAAACCGCTTGCGCCGCTGCAATTCACTTACCGTTTCGGCTTTTCGTTCATTGCTCCTGAACCAGTCTTTGGTTGTGTTTTGCATAATGGCTCCTGCACTAACCTCTGTATTGCCAGCAGAGGGGTAGGTAATTTCTTACATTATAGCACGCTCTTGCCCACCTGCATAGTACCTTTGGGCAAATCGCTATGGCAAAGATGTGCTATTTAGCTATACAACGGTATTTTCCCTTTATTAGTACGCCAGAGTGCCAGCATATAGTTCTCTTTAGCCTGCTCATTCTCGACCAACAAAGAGCGGCACCCCTACCAGTTGACGGGGGTTGGGCTGGCATGGTATAAAGCGAGAGCGGGCAACGACAACCACAGCGGGTAAGGGAGCGACATGACAGGTAATGTGATCAAGGGCAATGTGCTGGTGGCGCAATCGGGCGGTGGCACGGCGGTGATCAACGCCAGCCTGCTTGGTGTCGTGCAGGCTGGCCTACTCTCCCCGGCGGTGGAGCGTGTATACGGTGCGTGGCACGGCATTATGGGGGTGCTGGGCCTGGTAGAGCAGCCCTGGCTCGATTTTCGTCGTGTAGGGCAGGAGACGCTCGACGGTCTTTATCGCACCCCTGGCCCTGCTCTAGGCTCCTGCCGCTATAGGATGCAGCCAGCAGACTATGGCGCAGCACTTGAACGGTTGATTGCGGCTGACATACGCTACTTCTTCTACATTGGTGGCAACGACTCGGCGGCGACTGCCCTCAGCGTGCAGCGGCTGGCCGACGCAGCGGGCTACGACCTGCGAGTAATCAGCGTACCGAAGACGATTGACAACGACTTGCCCGCTACTGACCACTGCCCTGGCTACGGCACGGCTGCCCGCCAGCTTGCGATCCTCACCGCCGAACTGGATTTGGATGCCTGGGCAATGAAGACGATTGAGCCGGTGCGCCTGCTGGTGGCGAAAGGGAGAGACAGCGGCTGGCTGGCGGCAAGCGCGGCTCTGTGCCGCCCCAACGAAGGTCGTGGCCCTCACCTGATCTATGTGCCAGAGCGTGCCTTTGCCGAGGATCGCTTCCTGGCCGATATCCAGGGCTGCATCAGCAAGTATGGCTACTGCGTGGCGGTTGTGGCTGAGACGGTCAAGAACGTAGCAGGCAAGTCACCGCTGCCCCAGGAGGGGGCTTTCGTCGATGCGTTCGGCCACCACTATGGCGGAGACATTGGCGGCTACCTGGCTAGCCTGGTCAGGCGCGAACTGAAGGTGCGCGCCCGCCGTGACGAACCCGGCTCTGCCCTCAAGACTGGTGCAGCCTATATAAGCCAGCGCGACTTGCGCGAAGCCTACCAGGTGGGGCAGGCGGCGGTGCAGGCGGCAGTGCGGGGCGAGCGCGGCAAGATGATCAGCCTGATCCGCAGCGATGGCCTCGCTTATAGCTGCACCACTGGCCTCGCCCCGCTCGAAGCGGTAGCCGAACATGAGCGGCTACTGCCCAGTGAGTACATCAACGAGGCGAACAACAACGTGACTGGCGACTTCATCCAGTACGCCCTCCCTCTGATCGCCTCCCCCAGCGACCCCTTGCCGCAGTATGTCACCTTGACCTAAGTACTCCCTATCTACCTGCGCCAGCCCGTTGTCTCCCAATCGTCGGCGATAGCCTCCGCAGGCAACCAGGGAGGCAGCGGCATGAGCAGGAAGGTGGAGATCGCATCTACGAAGGGTTCGTACTCGGCGCGCAGTTCGGTCAGGCGACGGTCAGCCTCTGGCCCTCTCTGCAATACTATGCCCGCCGCCAGTAGGCTCTCGCGTAGGAGGGCAAGGGTGGCGGGCGGCAGTCGGTCAGGGGGGTTTGCCTGTGGGTGGGTATTGAAGACTTGGGCCAGGTCAACAGCGGCGTGGCGGGCCATTGCAAAGGCCAGGCGGGCAGGGCGCGGGCTTGCGCCCTCGATCCCAGTCTGTACCAGGGCGCAGGTGTCCAGCAGCGTAGTCAGGGCGGCCAGCCATGATTGGCGGTCGTGCTGCGAACGGAAGAAGGCAATCGTGGGGTAGGAGAGGTGGCTCTCCAACAACTCAGCCGACCAGCGTTCCCAGTCGTAGAGTAGCTGCTCAAGTGCGGCGGAGTGCTTCTCACCACAGTGCCGGCGCAGTAGTTCGCTGGCAGTCGGTGGCGAACCGGCGCGGGCATCGAGCATGGAGATGCTAACCTCGCGGCGCGAAAACGCCTGGTAGAGAACTGGCAGATAGCCGATCACTATTGCCAGCACCCCAAAGCCAGTAGCGGCCTCCGCCACCATCAGCAGCCGTGCGCCGTCGCTGCGGGGGGTAACATCGCCAGGGCCGAGGGTGAAGAAGGTGGTGCCGCTCTCATACAGCAGGGTGGCGAAGGTGATGTTCTTGTCGGGGGCGTTCACCTGCGAGCCAGTTGCCCAGTTGAGCAGGGCAAAGGAGAAGATCAATGCGACTGCCCAGGTGCCGAGCAGGAAGATCAGCGACAGTGGCCCAAAGTAGGCAAGTAGAGCCTCACGCCGCTCACTGTTCCGCGTGCGGCGCGCGATGGCGCGAAAGAGCGGCCAGCTTGTCATGTAGACCAGACGCGTGACTCGCACCCGCCGCCTTACCTGACGCGGCAGGATGATCGTCTCGAACGCATCACGCAAAACGAGGGAGATCACTAGCAGGCCGACGACGAACGCTATGCTCTCCATCTACTCACCTGCTCTCTGGCGCGGTTGCTCACCATATGCCTATGATCATAGCGTAGATGATAAAGCCAATGATCGGCGCGAGGATCGCCAGCAGCAGCATTAGTGGGCTGCCGTTGTCGCGCTGGCTGTCGAAGCCGTTCGCCTCATCCTTCTTGACGATCCGCAGCTTGCCTGCCCGCTCGTCCTCATCGTCAACATCCCAACGATGCTGCTGATCCATCATGACCTCCTGCTCTCCTCGGCTAAATAGCGACCTGGTTGCCCGGCTCACGATCTACATAACGCGTAGCCGCAAACACCTAACCTAAGCCAGTACCAGTTTAGCACACTCAGCTATTGCGCGCATCTAGCTGCGGATTGCTCTTGGGCAGGCAAAAGCCCCTTGCCACAAGGGTAAGGGGCTTAGGTCTAAGTGGCGGGGTTTGACTTACTTAACCACCGCGTCTGCGCCAGCATCCTTTAGCTTGGCAACAGCAGCGTCGGCCTCAGCACGGGTGACGGCTTCCTTGATCGGCTTGGGTGCAGCCTCGACCAGGTCCTTGGCCTCCTTCAGGCCCAGGCCCGAAACGAGTTCACGCACGGCTTTGATCACGTTGATCTTGTTCGGGCCAGCGGCATTCAGGATCACGTCAAACTCAGTCTGCTCCTCGACTGGGGCAGCCGCAGCCGCCGCGTCGCCGCCCGCGCCGGGCATCATCATGCCAGCGGGGAAGGCCATTGGCGCAGAAGCGGTCACGCCGAACTCAGTCTCAATCGCCTTGACCAGCTTGCTCAGTTCCAACACGCTCATCGTCTTGATACTCTCGATAATCTCCTCAGCGGTAGCCATTGTGGTCTACTGTCCTTTCTCTTGTGGGGAAGCTCTACTTGGATCAGGTAGGGATTGCTCAGGCTGCTTCGGCGGGGGCCGCTTCAGCGGTTGGGGCTGCGTCGCCACTCATTTTGTCCAGAACCTGCTTGAGGGCGGTGGCGAGGCCACTAATGCTGGCGTTCAACACGCTAGCGAGGTTGGCGATTGGCGCGTTGAACGCACTGGCAATCTGGCCGATCAACTGCTGGCGACCGGGTAGTTTGGCAATGTCTTCTAGCGACTTCGCTTCTACCAGCTTGCCGTCAAGCAGCGCGCTCTTGACCTTCATGACGCGGGCGGTACGCAGGTAGTCATTGAGCAACTTGCTGCCCGCCGCGATGTCGTCACCCATGAAGACAAGGGCGGTGGGGCCGTTCAGTTGTTCGCGCATGGCACTGGTCATCTCGATCCCGGCTTGCTGGGCAGCCAGCACCGCCAGGGTGTTCTTGGCGATGTGGTACTCCATCCCCTTCGCGCGCATCTGCCGACGAATGTCGCTCAGTTCGGACACCTTCATGCCGCGGTAATCGGTCAAGACTACCATCGGGCTTTTCTTCAGCAGGGCGGCAAGTTCGCCGACCGTCTGTTCCTTTCGGGCTGTAGGCACTCTAATCACCTCCTTCTCTTTACAAACTGCTCATCCCTGCTTGCGCGGGACGGGGTGGCTGGTTGAGGGCAAAAAGAAAGCTCCCCAGCCAATAGGTGGAGAGCAAACCGCACGCGACCGATGAGCCAGCCTGTTAGCTGGCAGATCGCTGTACCTGGTTCGTTCCGTCCGCCCCTCGGCTGGCCCTTTACGGTTTAAGTCCTCATGGAGGACACCAACTGTCTTTGGTTGAGATCAGTTCGCGTATTCAACTAGCGTCCTCTTGCGAGGTCAAGTCATTATAGACGATTTACCAGTTGGATGTCAAGTTCGCAGCGTCGCGGTAAGAGTCTATGGTTATGCCACTCATCCGCCAACAGTTTGATGTAGGACGGCTGAGCCAACCTGCCTGCCTCTGGAGGCATTACTTCGCGCCAGGGGAAACATTGCGGTGGCACGAACAATGCCTGCTTTGCTCTACCAATCCACAGCAGGCTGGCAGGCAGTAGTTGATGGACAGCAGCCTAGAGCTGAGCCGAAGCAAGATACAATCATGCAGTTGAGAGGAGCAAACAATGACCTTTTCGTTTAGCAAGGCTATAAAGCAGGTTCTTCGCCCACCTCGCTACCGTTGGTGGCACGCGTTCGCCTTTGGCCTGCTCGCCAACACCATCAGCACGCCAGGGGTGATCGGCGGCACCAGGATAGACAGCCAGCAGCGGTACAAGGCGCGCAAGCAGGCCGCCTTCGCCCCGCCGGGCTGGGTATTCGGCCCGGCCTGGGCGACCAATAACGCTTCCGTTCTCTGGGGCAACCTCAAGCTGGTCAATATGCCCGCCAGTACCCCTGGACGCAGCCCTCTACTCTGGCTGCAAGGGGCAAGCTGGGTGATATTCAGCACCTTCTCCTACGCTTACTTCGTGCTGGACAGCCCGATCCTCTGCTTCATCTGGACTTTCGGGATGTACCTGCTTACTATTGCTAGCATCAACCTTGCGCTGAAGATCGACCCGAAGATAGCCTTCTCGCTCGCCAGCCTGTTCCTCTGGTTGAGCCTTGCCAGCCTGGTCGCTGGCTACCAGATGATCTACAACTCCGACCCACTGTTCAAGACCTCCGCGCTAGCCAGTTAAGTCGCCCACGCCCCATCTGAGATTAGCTTCGCGGTTGCTCGTCTGCTGGTTGTCTCCTGTTGTAGCAGCTAGCCTTCAGGCCACCTTGGCAAGTAGCTCCAGGCGGTGGAGGACCAATCATTGGCCCAAGAACTCGCCGATTTGCTGCTCAAGCTGCTCACCGGCACTACGCAGGGGAGAGGAATTTGTGCTACAGCTTCGTTCTACCAGCGACGAAGGCCACTCTGTCGCCCTGCCAGCCGCCAGGGATTGTGGTCGCTGGTGGGGCTAGCACTGGCGTGGCTGCCACTGCGCTCGTGCTGCTGATGGGCGAGGAAGGTGGCGACGATGGCAGCAGCCTCCTGGTGATCGTTCCTCGCTATCTTACCATCCTCGGTGAGTGAGTCTGGCGAAGGCAGCGGGGGAGCAGCGACCAGCCGCGCAAGATTGCGCTCAATCCAGCCGGTATCGAAGGCGGCTGCGGCGAACTCTGGGCTGGCAAGCAGGGTGCGGAGAAAGGGGAGATTGTGCTGCACGCCCACCAGCCGAAACTCGGCCAGGGCGCGTTGCATTCGGGCGGTGGCCTGCTCACGGTCAGCACCCCAGGTGATCAGCTTGCCCAACAGGGAGTCGTAGAACAGCGAAACCTCATAACCCTCGGCTAGCGCACTGTCCAGCCGCACCCCTGGCCCGGATGGGGCTTCGACCAGGCTTAGACGGCCAATGGAGGGCATGAAGCCAGCGGCGGCATCCTCGGCGATCACTCGGCACTCGATAGCGTGGCCGCGCAATTCTACCTCATCCTGGCTGAAGGGGATCGCCTCGCCTGCTGCGATTTTGATCTGCAAGGTCACGAGGTCCAGGCCGGTGATCATCTCCGTGACTGGGTGTTCGACTTGCAAGCGGGTGTTCATCTCCAGGAAGTAGAACTCACCTGCTGGGGTGTAGAGGAACTCGACCGTACCGAGGCTGTAGTAGCCGACCGCCTGGGCCGCCCTGACTGCCGCTGCGCCCATCGCTTGTCGCTGGACAGCGGGCAGGATTGGGCTGGGAGCTTCTTCTACTACCTTCTGGCGGCGGCGTTGCAGGCTACATTCGCGTTCGCCAAGATAGACGGCGTTGCCATGCTGGTCGGCGACCACCTGAATCTCGATGTGGCGGACGAGCGGAAGGTAGCGTTCGATGTAAACGCCCGCGTAGCCAAAGGAAGAAGCCGCCTCGCGCCCAGCGGAAGCCAGTGCGTCCGCCATCTCCTCTGGCCTAGAGACTACTCGCTGACCCTTGCCGCCACCACCCGCGCTAGCCTTGATCAGCACTGGGTAGCCGATCTCTGCGGCAATGCGCTGCGCTTCTGTGGGGTCGCTCACCTCCTCGGTGATGCCAGGCACAATTGGCACCCCCGCACGGGCCATCTGCTGACGGGCAGGCACCTTGTCGCCCATCGCCTCCATCGCCGCAGCGGGTGGGCCAACGAAGATCAGGCCCGCCGCAGTGACGGCACGAGCGAACCCGGCGTTCTCGGCCAGGAAACCGTAGCCAGGGTGGATTGCGTCTGCCCCTACTTTCTGTGCCAACTCGATCAGGTAGTCACCACGCAGGTAGCTCTCCCGCGCTGGTGAAGGGCCGATGTAGTAGGCTTCGTCGGCAAGGCGCACGTGCAGGGCGGTGCGGTCGGCTTCAGAGTAGACGGCTACGCTTTGAATGCCCAGGTCGCGGCAGGCGCGGATCACCCGAATGGCGATCTCGCCCCGATTGGCAATCAGGAGCTTGCGGATTGAGGCCTGTGGCGGGGGTTTGCTGGCTGGCTGGTTCACGGCGATGCTCTCCGCTAGCTGGGTTGCCGTCATTATACAGCATTTGCCGCCGGTCGTGATCAGGCTTTGCAGTTCTTGCAGCGGCCATAGACTTCCAGGTGGTGGCTCTCGATCTGGAAGCCGAGACGGTCGGTTAGGCGGTGCAGCAACTCCTCCACCTCACTCTGCTCAAAGTCGATCACCCGCCCGCAGTTGCCGCAGACCAGGTGGTGGTGGTGGCTGCGCCCGCAAACCACATAGCTGTGGCAGCTAGCATCGTCGAAGTGGACGCGTTGGAGGATGCCAAGCTCGCTGAGGAGGTCAAGGGTGCGAAATACTGTCGCCCGGCCCAGCCCAGGAGCCTCGCGCTGCACCGCCTCCCAGAGGTCAGCCGCAGTAAAGCGGTCGCGCCCACTGCTGATCAGGCGTAGCAGCATCTTACGCGGCTCGGTCAGGCGGTAGCCCGCTGTATCCAGACGGCGGAGCAGCGTTTCGTCAAGCGGAGAGATTGCAATCAGATATGGACTTGTCATTTTGTTTAGCCTTGCCAGATAATTTGTTAGCCACAAGGCAGTATAACACCTATCTGCTGGCTTGTCAAGACTGAGTATCAAAAGTCGGGGTAACCAATTTCAGCTTACCTATTGACAGGACGAAGACACCTGTGCTATGATGACACGTGAGTCACAAGCCTGCGCGGGTTCTGCCCGTGTCCTCTAGCCAGCCTGATACGGCGTATCAGGGATAGGAGAAACCAACATGGAGTTCTACAGTGTCAAGCACCGGGAGAAGATTCAGGTAGCGGATGACCAGGTGTATAAGGTTCACTACAAGCGCGCCAGCAAAGAAGGCAAAGACAACAGCCGCTATGCAGTGGGCGCGGAGGTTGAACACAAAGGGAGCAAGGTCAAGCTGACCAAGTTCGTTAGCAAGGAAGCCTACGACAAGCTGGATGCGCCAGAGCGCGAGGCATAGGCGGGGGTACTAGCGACGAAAAGAGGGCAGAGCCAGCATGATGCGGTCCTGCCCTTCCCAATACCCCTTTTGGCTTCAGCTAGTCTGGGGCTGTAGGTTGGCCGTGATGCCAATCAGCACTGCTGGTGTCAAGCTGGCAGGTCGCTGCTGGGGGCTGGTTGCCTGGATGATCGCGCCAAGTTGGGCCGCCAGTGCGCTGAGTTCGTTGATCGAGTGGTCAATCACCGTCGCAGCAGCAACCACCCCGTTAGCATTTTGCTTGAGCAGGCGCATGGTGTCTACTACCTGGTTGGAGGCACTACGCTGCTGCTGGGTAGCCAGCACGATGCTTTTTGCCCGTAGCGTAGTGGCGTTAACCGTGCTGATCACCTCCAGATTGGCTTCGGCAGCCGCTTTTGCCTGCTGCGCCCCCTTGTCGCTATCCTTCAAGCCCTGCTCGGTTGCCATTACGCTCATCACGTTGGCCCGCTGTACCTCTTGCACCAAATCTCGAATCTTGCCCACTTCCTGCTGTGAGCGGCGGGCCAACTTCTTTACCTGAGCGGCGACAACAGCGAAGCGTTCGCCCGCCGCCCCCGCCCCTGCTGCTTCTATAGCTGCGTTGAGAGCCAGCAGATGAGTCTCTGCCGCAATGCCCGCCACCACATTCACAAGATCGCTGGTACTCTGCGTGCGCTGGTTGAGGGCAATAGTGCGCTCCACGATCTGCTGCACCTGCGCTTTGATCTGCATCATTGCGTGTAGGCCGTCGTTCACCGCTGCCTGGGAGATGTCTACGGCGCGCAGGGCCTGCTCTGCCGCTCCACCTACCTCCTCAGCAGCATCGGCTATCTGCAAAGCAGTCTGCGACAACTCCTCGATGGTGGTCGTCACCTGACCGAGGGCCGCGACCTGCTCCTGCGCGCCGCTCAGTTGGTCGCGGGAGACAGCACCAAGCTGCTGCATCACGCTAATGATTGCGCTGCCAGTTTGCTGCTCAAGAGCCTGCTTCTGGCGTAGTTGGGCCAGGGCTGCGGCCAGGTCTGCTGCGCGTGCATCTGCCTCGGTTGCAGTGCGCCGCTGACTGTTAGCGAAGGTAAACATCAGCAGGCTAAAGATCAGGAAAGCTGATGCGATGCTCGCTACGTTGATCAGCGAGAACTCTTGTGGTCTAGCAATAGCATGGACAGCCGTGTAGACTACAACCGATGTCACACCAACCACTGGCACTGCACGCCCGTTGATCAGCACCCCGGCTAGACCGATAGCGATCATGAAGCCGACCATGCCAGTGCTGTAGCCAGTAGCAACAGTTTGGGCAGAAACAAGCACCAGACCCAGACAGGCGACATAGCGTGCAGCCATCAGGCTGAAGTAGGAGGTAACAAGCAGCACTGCCCCGAAAGCCACTGTAAGGAGGCTTCCTGGGTTCACCCCTCGACTAGTGAAAATGAACAGACCTATGCCTCCGACCACGATGGCGCAGAAGCCCAGTAGGTACAGGATGCGGCGGGTGTTTTGTTCGCGGTTGCTGTTCAGCTTGCTCATCTTTTTCCCCTCACTTACGATCCTCTTAAATCTATGACCATTATATAGCTAATCCAGGTCGCGATCAATTACAGCGTGTAGTACATTAGTCAAAACATAGCTGGTACTTTCGGCTAGCGGCCACAAGGGGCATCTGTTTTACACCCTTTTTACTTCTGGCTAATCTACAATTAACCTTCATCGGTTACAATGACCCTACAAGCGTTATCCCATGCCAAGAGGGCAACTACACAGACCCATAGGAGGCTTTGAGTAATGAAGAAGTTTAACGGCAAGCTATTTGCTAGCGCATTGATCGTTCTTACCTTGTTTAGCGTGTTGGCGATCAGCGTCGCTGCCCAGACCGCGCCCGCCACCAGCACCGCCAGCCCCAGCAGCGACAAGCAGGCCCAGGAGCGCATTTACCACGACCTCTATCTCGACAAGCTGGCTAGCAACCTCGGCACCACCCGCGACAAGCTGGTGGCCGCCCAGCAAGGCGCACTTAAGGACACCCTTGCCCAACAGGTTAAGGATGGCAAGCTAACCCAGGCCCAGGCCGACAAGGTGGCCGCCAATGCAGCCCTGCGCGGCGATGGGGACTTCTCTGCTCTGCGCCAGGCCCAAGCTGCCAGCCGCCATCAGGCTGCCAAGCAGTTCGGCATTATCCTCAAGGACGGCTACAAGGCAGTCGCCGATAAGCTCGGCCTGACCACAGAGCAATTGAGCAGCGAACTGAAGGACGGCAAGAGCATAGCCGACCTCGCTAAGGCAAAGGGGGTTAGCGAGAGCGACCTCAAGGCCGCCGCCGTTGCTGCTGTCAAGACCGACCTCGACAAAGCCGTAGTGGAGGGCAAGGTGACCGCAGCTCAGGAGCAGAAGTTGCTCGACCGAGTGAACAAGGCCGACCTTGCCAGGCTGTTCAAGCACAGCCACCGCGCCAAGAAGTAGATTGCCCAACAAAGAGCAAGCCCCGACTGCCACTGGCAGTCGGGGCTGCTTGTTATCCCAGCGGCTAAGGAGTGGGATTGGTTAGGAGAGGGGTAAGGGGCGCAGTCAGCGGTAGGGTGGTGGTGGTCGCTGGGGTTGCGCCCGGCTGCGGCGTGCCAGCCGCAGCCGGAGCAGTTGCGCTCGCGGACATCGTTATCTGGCCGCCTGCTCCCGCAGTGTACGTCGCCATCATGCTGACTTCCGCCGTGTTGCTAGCGGCAATGTCCGCGTTAGAGGTAGTGGTACCAAGTGGGATGATGTTGGTTGGTACTCCCCCAGAGCCAGTACCTGTGCCAGCTTTGCTCGTGTCGCCACAGCCAGTCAGCACTGCCAGGAGCAGGATCAGCACCAGGATCGTCTTTGTATAAGCGGGTCTATTCACTGCATTTTCTCCTCTACTAAGTTTGTGGTGGGCTGTTTGTCCCCAATGGTGAGGTTGGCCCATCTGCTTAGTGTCAAGGTTTGTGCCACTAATCTATCTCCGCTCTAAGCTAACCTTTTATCTTAATCGTATCCGCCGATTAGCCAACCAGCTTGCTAACCGTTGACTAAACTGCTAAAATGTAGATTAGCACAGTAAGACGCGGAGAGCAGTTGATCAGGTAGGTTGAAGGAGGAGCGAAGTTGAGCAAGCTACGTTTGGTTATCGCCGACGATCACGAAATCATGCGCGATGGGTTGGAGGCTCTGATTAGTACGCAAGACGACATGGATGTGGTGGGGTTGGCCTCAAATGGGCGCGAGGTAATAGAGTTGTGCAGCCAACTCAAGCCCGATGTGGTGCTGATGGATATGCAAATGCCGGTGATCAACGGGGCTGAAGCGATCAGCCGCCTGCACACTGCCGCCCCCCAGACGAAGGTGCTGATCCTGACTACTTACGATAGCGACGAGTACATCCTTAGTGGGTTGAAGGCAGGGGCGAAGGGCTACGTGCTGAAGGACATCCCGAAGGAGGAGTTGTTCCAGGCGATCCGTATGGTCTCTCGTGGACTGGCCCTGATCCAGCCGAAGGTTGCCACCCGCTTGTTGGAGAGCATCAACACACCGCCCAACCCAGCAGTCGCCAGCGGACTCAGCGACCGCGAACTGCTGATCCTCAATCGCATCGCCAAAGGTGACCGCAACCGTGAGATCGCTGAAGACCTGGGTTTGAGCGAAAGTACAGTCAAGGCGCACGTTGCCAGCATATTCAACAAGCTGAACGCCACTGACCGCACCGAAGCGGTGACTAAAGCTCTGACCAGAGGTATCATTACGCTCAACCCTCAGCAATAGTCCACCCGAAAGTAGCAAGCCGAACAGGTATTTCGTCTCCTACTTGAGGATGAGATGCTGCCTTTTGCTGACCATCTGCTAGTAAGTACAGGTAGCAAGTCGGCCATGACTGTGGCTAGCAGGTGACTAGTACCAGCCTCTGCCAAAGAAAGGTACTTTGTGGGGTTGACAAATCCGCCTGGCAGGTGTATGATCCTATATGTAACATATGGCACGGATGCCGCTTGCTGATGGTCTCGACACCACTCTACCATCTTCCGGCTTCATCCTGTGCCTCTCTTTTTGCCTTGCGCCAACCCCGTGCCGCTCCAGCCCAGCCCACAAAGCAGGCATAAGAATGGCGTAGGCTGTTTATCAACAAGCCCACGCCATCAACGCCACCCATTCAGCACTACCCAGCCCTCTACTGGCCGGGCTTCAGCACCACCTTGATGCACTGCTCTTGCTTGTGCTTGAAGATTTCGTAGCCGTGTGCGGCTTCGCTGAGGGGGAGAGTGTGCGTGATGATCTCCTCCGGAGCAATGCGCCCCTGCTCGATCAGGCCCAGCAGCGTGCTGAGGTAGCGGTGAACGTGGGTCTGGCCCATGCGGAAGGTTAGCCCCTTGTTGAAAGCTGCGCCCATCGGTATCTTGTCTACCAGGCCACCGTACGCCCCTGCGAGGGAAACGATCCCCCCCTTGCGACAAGCGATTATCGCCTGGCGGATAGCGTAAGGGCGATCAGTCTCCAGCCGCACCTTCTGCATCGCCGTATCGTACAGAGCGTCCACTGCGGTGCCGCCATGCGCTTCCAGGCCCACAGCGTCAATGATCGCGTCGGGGCCACGCCCGCCAGTCATGTCGCGCAGGGTCTCATGGATCGGCTTCTCCTCGTAGTTGAACACTTCAGCCCCACCCTTTGCGGCGAGGGCTAGCCGCTCTGGGTAGCGGTCAACGGCAATCACCCGCTCTGCACCAAGCAGCAGGGCCGAGCGGATCGCGAATTGACCGACAGGGCCACAGCCCAGGACAGCAATCACCTGGCCTGGCTGGATGTCACAGTTCTCCGCTGCCATGTAGCCGGTGGGGAAGATATCGGTGAGAAATAGCACCTGCTCATCACTCAGGCTGGCTGGCACCTTGAAGGGGCCAACGTCGGCGAAGGGAACGCGCACGTAATCGGCTTGGCCGCCAGGGTATCCACCAAATAGATGCGAGTAGCCAAAGATGGCCGCGGGGGTATAGCCAAACAGCTTGTCGGTGACACCAGCATTGGGGTTGGAGTTGTCGCAAAGCGACCAAAGATCGTGCTGGCAGTAGTAGCACTTGCCGCAGGAGATGGGGAAGGGAACCACTACCCGGTCACCAACTGCCAGCTTGCTGACTTCGCCCCCCACCTCAACCACCTCACCCATGAACTCGTGGCCGAGGATGTCGCCCTTCTCCATCGAGGGGATGTAGCCATTGTAGATGTGCAGGTCGCTGCCGCAGATTGCGGTGCTACTTACCTTGATGATCGCGTCACCGGAGTTGAGTATCTTTGGTTCTGCTACTTCATTAACTGCTACGCTGCCTGAGCCGAGCCACTGTAGTGCTTTCATCTTCTCGCCTCCTATTTTGTCTGCTTGTCTCTAGAAAGAAGCAGGGGACGCGGTGATCGTTGCGCCCCCTGCTGATATTGCGCTCCACTTTGCCCTAAGGGGGGCTGGTGGCAAGGGGGTCTACTGCACGTAGTTCTGGTCACCACTCTCGGCAGTGAGGTTGCTGATTGCACCATGCTCCATTACCTGCTTGAAGCGGTTAAGGTCTTCTTCAACCTGCTGGTTTGGCTCTGCGCCGAGCAGGCGGGCGACGAAGGCCCCCAGCGCACCGGCTGGCGGGTCGTACTTGATCAGGGTAGCGACTTCGGTCTGCTCGTCACCGAGGCTGGTGAAGCGCACCGCCCCTTCGTTGGCTACCTGCGCGTTCGGCAGGGAACGCCATGCGATGTGGTGGTTCTCCTGCTCCGCGATGATCTCCGCATCCCACTCTACCGTCTGGCCGAGAGGAGCCTTAGCCTTCCAGTGCGAGTGCGTGTTGTCTTGTACCGTAACCGCCTCCAGGTGATTCATGAAGTGCGGTAGGTTCTCAAAGTTGCGCCAGTAGCGATAGATTTCCGCGACGGGGCGGTTGATAACCACGCTCTTTTCAACACGGATACCCTTGTCGGGGGCTACACCCTTCTGCTCGTCCTTCGCCTCCGCCTTGTTCGCCACCTTATCTGCATTGTCGGGGCTGCCAGTCTCCAGGTACTGCTTGAGGCGGGCAAGGTCTTCGGTGATCTGCTGGTTCGGTTCCTCGCCGAAGATGCGGGCAGCCAATGCACCGATTGCGCCGAGCGGTGGCGCATACTTCAGGCTAACACGCACCTCAGTGCTGGTCTGGCCCTGGGGCATGAAGCGCACTGCACCCTGGTTTGGCACCTGCGCCCCTTCTAGCGAACGCCAGGCAATGTACTCGTTCTCCTTCTCGCTGCTAACCTCTGCATCCCACTCCACGGTCTGGCCGAACGGAGCATTAGCCTTCCAGTGCGAACGGTTGCCATCCTGTACCGTGACCGACTCCAGATGGTTCATGAAGTGTGGCAGGTTGGCAAAGTTGCGCCAGAAGCTGTACACCTGAGCGACAGGCAGGTTGACCGTGACCACCTGCTCAACCTCTACCCCCTTCTGGTCGGGTAGCCCCTTCTTGTCCTCGGCCTTCTGGCCGTTGTTGGCTACCTCACCAGTCTCCATGTACTGCTTGAAGCGGCGTAGGTCTTCGTCAATCTGCTGCTCCGGCTCCTCGCCGAACAGCTTGGCGATCAACGCGCCTAGCACCCCAGCAGGCGGGTTGTACTCAAGCTCGACCTTCACCTCGGTGCCGCGATTGCCGCTGGCAGGCTGGAACATCACTGCCCCGGCGTTGGCGATCTGCGCATCGGGCAAAGAACGCCAGGCGATCAGGCGGTTAGCCTGCTCGTTGATGATCTCAGCATCCCACTCCACCGTCTGCCCGGCTGGAGCATTGGCAACCCAGTGAGAGCGATTGCCATTGCCGTCCATTACCTTCACTGACTTGAGGTGGTTCATGAACTGTGGCAGGTTCTCAAAGTCGCGCCAGAAGGCGTAGAGGTCTTCGACTGGGCGATTGACGGTCACGCTCTTGGAGACCTTGATGCCGCTCTTGTGTGGGATTACTGCGGAGCGGGATTGCTGCTGTTCACCAGCCGCCGTGTTGATGTTCAGGGTAGCGGAGACGTAGCAGTGGCCGGTAGCACCACGATAGATGAGGTAGCCGCCAAGAGCCGCAATGGGCAGGCTGCCAAACTTGCCACGGGCGATATTGAACAGGCTATAGGCCGCCAGTGCGCCGCCACCGATGATAGAACCAATCCGTTCTGGCTGCGAAACATTTACTGCGCTGTCTTTGAGCGAGGGGTCGTGGTCGTGTAGCCCCTGGTTGTTGCGGTCTGCATCCATGCTAGTCTTGTCCTCCTACGTTGTTTACAATGGTCGTTGCCTACCCCCACACAAGGCAAATACTATGCCATAAGGAGAGGCACGTGGGGCAGAGAGGAGCGGCTGTGGGTAGGTGACGCAAAAGAAACGCGCCCCCTGCCTGAGCAAAGGGGCGCGTGGTTTGGTGGTAGTGGTCAGGCAGCCAGGTAGCTGTTGATGTAGCTGTCGATCTTGGTCACGGCACTGCCCATCGTGGTGATATTGGCTGCATCCTCGTCGGGAATCTTGAGGTCGCCAAAGTCAACGAAGGTATCCTCAATGCCCATCAGCAGTTCCACCATGTCGAGCGAGTCGGCACCGAGTTCCTGGAAGGAGGTCTCCGCCGTCAGCTTGCTGCTATCCTTGACCTTCAGCACGTCGGTAGCGACGGTACCCAGCAGGTTGAGGATCAAGCCCTGCCGGTCGAGGCCAGCAATGTCGCCCTCGCTTGCGCCATGTTTGATTGCCAGGCGGTGAAGTAGCTGATTGGCGAGTTCTTCCTTGCCCATGTCCCCAGTTTCACTCTCGGCTACCCCATACTTGCTGGTCAGTACGTCCTTCAGATGGTCGGTTGCGTTAGCCATTCTTCGATCCTCTCCTTGTTGCTGCACGTTGGCAGCCGGTTTAGTGGTTCCGCCCTCGCGGGGGAGTGGGCTACAGTTCGGCTTTGTCCACGATGTAGTCTACCATATCCTGCACGGTAGTGAGTTCGCGGTAGTGGGCCGGTTCGATCTCGATCTGGAACTGCTCCTCGATCTCTGGGAAGACTTCCTCGTAGAGTTCAAGCGGCTCCGTGTCGAAGTCCTCAGCGAAAGCCGAGGCGCGGCTGATGCTGCTGGTCGGCACGCCAGTCTGTTCGGCGAGCAAGCGGCGGAGCTTGTGGTAAGTCTGTTCATAAAGGTCAGCCACTAGCTCTCACCTGGATCGCTCTGCTGGCTGGCTGTCGCGTACTTGCGGCGGTAGCGATCAACCTTGCCTGCCACATTGCCCAGCACTCCATTGATGAAGCGGCTAGAGCTGTCGCTGCCGAAGCACTTGCCCAGTTCCACCGCGTCGTCGATGACGATGGCGGGTTTGGTCTCGTTGCCAAAGATGATCTCGTGGATGGCGATCCGCAGCACGTTGCGATCCACCTTCGGCATCTGAGCGGCAGGCCAGTCGGGAGCGGCGGCGGCGATGATTTCGGCCAACGCCTTGTCCCTTGCGGCCACGCCTTCGATCAGTTCACGGGCGAAGGTGCGGCCTGCCTCGTCCAGTAGACCGCTTTCGATACCGAGGAACAGTTCGGCGCAAGGAGCCTTGCCGCCCAGAGCTTCCTTGTCCACCATCTCCACGTCAGCGGTGGCCTCATTCATAATTGCGCTGTCTACCCCCTCGCTGAGGTAGCGTTCAAGCACGCTGGCTGGCTCGTGGCCCACCAGGTCGGCCTCGTAGAGAGTTAGCATGGCTACCATTCGGGCCAGGCGGCGTTGGATCACAGGGCTGCTCAACTTTAGCCTTCCACATCCTCAACATAGACGTTGACTGCCTCGACTGGCATCCCCACCATCTTGATCAGAGCCTCTGTCACCTGCTGCTGCACCTCGTTGCCCACCTTTCGCATATTGGTCTCTGGCATAACCACGATGTACAGATCGGCAGTCACCTGGTTGTCGCGCACCTTGACGCGCACGCCCGGCTCGTTCTGGGCTACATTGCGCGAGAGGTTGACCCCATGCCCGCCCTGCCCCAGGTGAGCGACCCCGGCTACGCTCTGCGCGGTGAGGCGGACGATAGTAGCCAGCACTTGCGGGGCAATGCGGATGGTGCCGATGGGCTGGCCTTGCTGCTCTGTAGTCATCTATCTCTCCTAGAGGCGCGCTTCTGCCTCAATCTCTACTTCGCTGTCGTCGCCCATCTCGCGGGTGGCAAAGGTGTGCAGGTTGTTGTTTGCGCCCCCACGTGGCCCGCCCGCCTCAAGGGTGACTATCGAACCGTCCTCATTGCTCATGTACTCCTGGATAAAGACGGTGCTGATGTTGCCGTGCAGGTAGGCCGGGTTGCTGAGGATACGCTGGTGCAGTGGAATGATCGTCTTGACTCCGGTGATCACGCACTCGCTGAGGGCGCGGCGCATCCGCGCTATCGCCTCGTCCCGCGTCTCCCCCCAGGTCATCAGCTTGCCCAACAACGAGTCGTAATGCGGCGGCACAACGTAGCCAGAGTAGAGGTGCGAGTCCATCCGCACGCCAGGGCCACCGGGTGCGAGATAGAGTTCGACCGTCCCTGCATCGGGGCGGAAGCCGCGGTTGGGGTCTTCAGCGTTGATGCGACATTCAATCGAATGCCCCCATATTCTAATCCCTTTTTGAGTCAGCGTCAAGGGCTGGCCGCTGGCGATCATGATCTGCCACTTGATCAGGTCGATGCCAGTGATCATCTCGGTGATGCCATGCTCAACCTGGATGCGTGGGTTGACCTCCAAGAAGTAGAAGTTGCCGCGCCTGTCTACCAGAAACTCGAAGGTACCAGCATTGCGGTAGCCGATCCCCTTTGCGCCTTTGATCGCCGCCGCACAGATTTTGTCCAGCAACTCCTGTGGCAGGCTGTAGCCAGGGGCTTCTTCCAGCACCTTCTGGTGACGACGTTGTAGCGAGCAGTCGCGAGTGCCGAGGTGGACGATGTGGCCGTGATTGTCAGCCAGAATCTGGACCTCGATGTGGCGCGGTTGGACGATCAGCTTCTCCAGGTAGAGATCAGCGTTGCCGAAGCCCGCCAAAGCCTCGGTGCGGGCAATGCCGAACACCTGGTTTAGCTCGCTCTCATTGCGAACCATGCGCGTGCCACGCCCACCGCCGCCCGCCACCGCCTTGAGGACGACTGGGTAGCCAAGCTCTTTAGCTACGGTCAGGGCTTGCTCCTGGCTGTTCAGCGGCTCGGCATTGCCGGGGATGATCGGCAAGCCCACCTTCTGCATCACCCGGCGGGCAGCGGTCTTATCGCTCATCTGCTCGATCACCTCTGGTGTGGGGCCAATGAAGGTGATGCCTAGCTGCTGACACACTTCGGCGAGGTAGCTGTTTTCGCTGAGGAAGCCGCTACCAGGATGGATCGCGTCTGCGCCAGTGATCACCGCTGCGGTGACGACTGAGGGGATGTTCAGGTAGCTGCGGGCGGCGGCGGCTGGGCCGATGCACACCGCCTCGTCCGCAAAGCGTACCGCCAGCGAGTCGCGGTCGGCCTCGGAGTAGGCGACGACAGTCCGCACCCCCAGTTCGCGACAGGCTCGCACGATCCGCAGGGCAATTTCGCCCCGATTGGCAACCATTATCTTCTTGAACATTATCCTTAATCCTGTGCGCGCATCTGGTTTGTGGTGCAGGACAGAGGCGATCTTGCCCGCGATGCTACCACGTTTGTCGCGCCGCTCGTCGATCTTCAGTTGGGTGCTGACTCGCAAGGCACCAGCGGCGAAACAAGCCTCGGCCATCTGGTCAATGGCGGCTAGCACCTCCGCCTTCTCGCCCTCGATTACCGTCCCCATCGCGTTTAGCTGGTAGCTGAGGTTGGGGAAGCCATCCAGCACGGCCAGGGCGCGGGCGACATAGTAGCTGACGCTGGTTGAGCCGCTGCCATCCAGCGGGGTGAGACTGACTTCTGCTATCACATGGCCCATCTACGCCTCCGCTTGGTTGCTGGCTTGCTGCTGTGTGACTATTGTAACACGTTCTAGCCTCAGCCCGCATCCTCGCTGCTGTTGGGGTCGGTGACGGGGTGGCGAGCGCGCTTTAGCTTCTCGGCTGCGCTCTCGGCTGCCTCGCTTGGCGTATCACTCGAAGCACTGGCGGGTCTGCGGGTGCGCTTCGGCTTCTCGGCGGGTTCGCTAGCTGGCGGGGCTGCTTCGGCTGCGACAGGGTTGGCAGCGGGTCTCCGCGTGCGCTTTGGTTTCTCGGTCTCGGCTGGGGTGGATGAAGGCTGGGTAGCCACCAGGCCACCTGGTTCGCCCTCAATCGGAGCGGGCCTGAGGGTGCGCTTTGGCGTAGCCGGTGCAGCTTCTTCGACGTAGTGGGGGTTGGCTGCACTCAACACTGCTGTGCGGGGGGCTTCGCTCAGGTCGCTACCATCGGGGCGAGGCTGCTGGTTGGGTGCAGGGCTGGCGGTTGGTGGGGGCATGGCAGGGTTAGTCGAAGCCAGCACTGCATCACTGACTGCTGGGCTGATCGGTTCGCGCTGCTGATCGCGACGCGGCTGGCGGTTGGGGTCGCGGCGGGGCTGCTGCAACTGCTGGCCCTGCTCGAAGCCTGGATTGGCAGCGTGCAGCACAGCATTACTGAGCAGCGGGTTGATCGCCTCAGGCTGCTGCGGTTGATTGCTCTGGTTGGCCCTGTTCTGCGGCTGATTGGTCTGCTGCTCTGGCTGGGCGCGCTGCTCGTCACGCTGGCGGCGTTGCTCAAGGCGCATCTCGCGGCGGCTGGCGGCAGACTGGCTGCTGTCGTTGTTCGGCAAGTTCATACCCTCCGGTTGGCGGCTCGGCTGCCCTGGCTGTCCCGGCTGGCGGCCATCACGCTGCGGTGGTCGCTGCTGGTTGTTCTGTTGGTTGTTCTGTTGGTTGCGTAGGCCACCCTGCTGCCCTGGCTGGTTGCGTAGGCCACCCTGCTGCCCAGGTTGGCGCATCCCAGGCTGCCCCTGCTGCCGCTGACCGTTACCATTACCGTTCAACTGATTGAAGGGCCGCTGCTGCCCCTGCTGGTTGCGTTGGCCTGGCTGGCCTGGCTGTCGCCGCTGGCCCATCTGCCCAATCTGGTTCTGTGGTTGCTGTGGCTGGCTCTGTGCTTGCAGCGGCTGGCTTGGGGCTGGGAGGCTCTCCTCCATACGTGGGGCTGGGGTCGCTAGCGGCTCCGGCTCATCAGCGGGGAAGTCGGTGAGCCACTGGCGGGCGAAGCCGCTGAGGGTGGGGTCACTGTCCCGCGCCCAATCGTACATAGCGCGGGTGATCTGCTGCTCGTCTAGCTTGCGCAGGCCAGTAAGGGCAGCACGCAAGGCCTTCTGCACCAACTCGGTGCCGTCGCGCCCAATATAGCGCAAGATAGCCAGAGCCTCTGGGAGGCCGTTTGGCATCCGCTCAATCCAGGTGTGCGCGAGGGTGTAGGCGACCACCCAGCGGGTGAAGGGGCTGCTGTCCCGCGCCCAATCCTTTAGTAGGCGCACCAACTGTGTGGGGCCGGTAGCAGCGTTGACCCCTAGCACGTCTGGCTTACCCCAGCCCTGTTGCAGGCTGTTGACGACGGCGCGGCGCACGTAGAGGCTGCTATCGTGGCGCGACTCCTCCAGCAGCACCAGGACGGGCTGGGGGTCGCGGCGGCTGCGGCGAACCAGGGCAAGGGGAACGACGCGGCGTACCTTCTCGTCCGAGTCGTTGGCCCAGCGACGCATCAGTTCGATGGTGGCGCGCTGCTGCATGGGGCCAATGATTTCGTCGTAGACGGCTGGCACCTGGTCGCGCACTTCAGCCTCATCGTCCTTCGCCAGCCGATAGGCGATGGCGGTCACGTTGTCGGGCTGCTCTACGCCCATCTCGCCCATTGCCCAGGCCGCCACCATCCGCACTTCTTTACTCTCGGCCTCAGCGAGGCGAGCGAGGGCGACCAGGGCGAAGGCGAGGTCGGGCAGTTCATCCAGGAAGTGGCCGACATTGCGGCCCATCGTCTTGATCACACCGGGCAGTTCTGGTACTGCGGCGGCGAGGGCGGCTCCAAGTTCTGGCAGCTTTGCGCCAAAATCGCGCAGGCTGGCCCGATGGAGGGTGGCTTGCAGATCATAGGTGACCTGGCTCAGTTCTTCGCTGACCTGTGACACGGGCATACTTCTTTCTCACTATCAACTGCGTCGGATGGACAGGTGGTGGGACAGAGCGTAACAGCAACAAAACAACGTAACAACCACGTCAGACTGGCTCTAACCCCAGCAGCGGCTCGCGGGCCATTGCTAGCGCAAGAGTAAGGAGCAGGTGCGCCAGCCCGCTGAAAACCAGCAGTTGGCGGGCAGGGTGGCTGAACAGCCAGTAGTACAAACCCCAGTAGATGCTATCGCGGAGCGGCGGTCGGTGCAAGGCTCTTGCTTCGGCGAGCGCAACGGTGCAGGGTAGGGCCGCTCAAGCCAGCAGTTGCTCGGAGAGCAAGACGTTGGCAGTGGGCTGCGTGGCCCGGATCAGGCCTGCCAGTACCTTGCCAGGGCCGACCTCGATGTAGTTGTCCACGCCTGCCGCTGCCATGTACTGGACGCTGCGTACCCACTGCACTGGGGAGTAAGTCTGCTTGACCAGTTCGATCCTGATCTCCTCAGCACGGGTGATCGCGGTTGCGGTTACGTTGGCGATGATTGGGATGCTGGCCTCTTGGGTTGGCACCTCTGCCATGAACAGGGCGAGGTCATCGGCCATGCTTACCATCAGCCGCGAGTGGAAGGCTGCGCTGACTGGCAGTGGTATTACCCGCTTCGCCCCCGCTGCCTTTGCTGCTTCGCCCGCCGCTGCAATCTTGCTCTGCAAGCCGCTGAGGACAGTTTGGGTCGGCGTGTTGAAGTTGGCAATATCCACGCCACAGTCTGTGCTAATCGCCTCCAACTGCTCACGCTCCAGGCCAATGACTGCCAGCATCGTGCTAGACTCGCCATTCACCTGCCCGACATTCGCCATTAGCCGACCGCGTTCGCGCACCAGCCGTACTGCATCTACGAAGGTCAACGACCCTGCCGCCACCAGCGCGCTGTACTCGCCCAAACTATGGCCGCCAACATAAGTCGGTGCCTGCTGGGGCAGCTTACCTTCGTCCTTCAGAGCGGTCAGGGCGGCGATGCTGGCAACGAGGATGGCGGGCTGGGCATTCTGCGTCTGCTGCAACTCGCCCTCTGGGCCGTTGAAGCAGAGGTCGCTCAGGTTGAAGCCCAGTGCATCGTCTGCCTGCGCGAAAAGCTGGCGGACTGCTGCTGAACGCTCGTGCAGCACCTTCGCCATACCCACGTATTGCGATCCCTGACCGGGGAAGACCCAGGCCCACTTGTTGCCCGTCTGTTCGTCGCTCATCTATGCTCCTGCGCGAAGGTAGGTGGCTGCTGTTCTAGCGTACTACTGTCGGGTTCCAGCGTAGCACGAGGCAACCGCTGGTCAGGCCACCGCCGAAGGCACCCATGCAGATGATGCCACCCGGCTTGATCAGCCCCTTCTCTACCGCTTCAGCCAGGGCAATCGGGATGCTGGCTGCCGAGGTGTTGCCGTAATGCTCGATATTGTGGAAGAACTTCTCTATGGGTAGCTCAAGCTGACGGGCTACCGCGTCAATGATGCGAATGTTGGCCTGATGCGGCACAAAGAGGTCAACATCGCTGAGGGCCAACCCCGCCCTGTCCAATACCACTCGCACCTCGTTGGACATGACGCGCACTGCCAACTCAAACACCTTGTTGCCCTTCATCTTGATGAAGTGCTGGCCCTCGGCCAACGACTCGGCAGAAGGTGGGCGGCGGCTGCCCCCGCCAGGGATGATGATCATGTCGGCGCAGTTGCCCTGCGAAGCGAGTATGAAGCTGATGATGCCGCTTTCCTGCTTGCTGGCCTGCAACAACACACCGCCTGCGCCGTCGCCAAAAATTACGCAGGTAGAGCGATCCTGCCAGTCGAGGAAGCGGGTCAACGTCTCTGCTCCAATTACCATTACATTCTTGTATGCGCCACTGGTAATAAACTGCGTCCCAGTGGTGAGGGCGTAGACGAAGCCAGAGCAGGCGGCGGCCAGGTCGAAGGCGGCAGCCCGGCTTGCACCTATAGCGTCCTGCACGAGGCTGGCGGTGGCGGGCAGCGGATAGTCGGGGGTGCAGGTTGCCACGATGATCAGATCGAGTTGCTCGGCAGCGAGGCCACTCTGCTCAAGTAGTTGGCGGGCAACGTTGATGCAGAAGGTAGAGGTATACTCGCCATCTACAACGGCGTGCCGCTCGCCAATCCCAGTGCGCGTGCGTATCCACTCGTCCGAAGTCTCCACTACCAGGGAGAGGTCATGGTTGGTTAGCACCTTAGCCGGAACGCTGCTGGCGGTAGCGGTGATCGCCGCGTAGGTGTCGCCTTTGCTCATCATAGCACTTTCCTGTTCTCAAGGCAAGGGGCTAAACAAAGAGAGGCTGGGGTAGCAGGTCGCGCCCTGGCTACTCCTCAGCCCCTGCCTGCTAAAGCCGAAGCTCTAGCTAGCACTGTTCTTCTTCTTGGTCGGGTCTGGGATTACCTGACGGCCCTTGTACATCCCAGTTGGGCCGACATGGTGGGCCAGCTTGACCATGCCAGGGGCATCCGGGTCTGCTACGAGCGTGGGGGGGGTCAAGAAGTCGTTGGCTCGCCGTCGGTTCTTGCGTGCGTGCGAGGTTCGCTGTTTAGGATGTGCGCCCACTTAAATCTGCTTCCTTTCTCGCCAGCCTTGCGACTGGCCTACCAACCGCCCCACTCAGGGGCAGCTTCGCTAACAATTATACTTGCTTCTGGTGCTTCCCGCAAGCAGGAAGGTTCTGTTTGGCTGGCTCAGTTGTTGCCGTTGAGCAGCTTCGCCAGGACTGCCAGGCGGTTGTCCTGGGCTGCCTCTGCTTGTTCGGCCCCCGCTAGGCCGAGGTTGAGGCGTACACCATCTGGCACTGGCAGGCCAGGGCAGTCGGGGCGGCAAACTGGCATCAGCGGTAGTGCAAGCAGGAAGACCTGACGTAGCAGTTCGCTCAGGTCAAGCAGGTGGTTCTGGTCGATCCACAGCGCATCGGCTTCTTCTTCGCCATTGGCTGCCTCCTCGTCGAACCCCACCTTGCCACCGCTAGCCAGGTCTACCTTCAAGCGGTAGCGATCCTCAAAACTGATCGCTAGCGGGCTGCTGTAGCTGTCCAGGCAGCGTCCGCATTGCAGCGGCACGTCATCCAATGCTGCTCTGCCGACTGTCAGTATGCTCTTGTTCAACCTGGTCAGGCGCACGTGGCCGCGCAGGTTGCGACCTGCTACTCCCACGCTCAACTCCAGGCTGGGTGCGGCAAAGTCGTAGTCGCGGTGGGTGCCTACCGTCTCCTTGAGCAACTGGGCGACGTTGAAAATCTGGTCTGTTTCCATGTCTGTTTCGCCTGTTTAGCCTATGAATTAGGCCGTCTAATTGTACGTCAAATCAAGGGCTAATGTCAAGCACAAACTGGGCCATAGGAGGCTAGGGCTGGGGCGGGAGAGTAGTGCTGAACCAACCTGCAAGCCAACTGGCTGCTGCCACCAGGCTGCGCGAGAGGCGGCGGGGTGGGGGGCCACGGTTGCGCCTCTCGCGCTGGCAAATAGACCCAAATTGGTCGGTGCAGGGTGTTGACAATGGCGAAAAGTGTGCTATAATAAGATTGTTGTGGTCGCCTCTCGCAAATCGTGCCTAAACCCACGTAGTAGGCATTGCAACAACCACCCCGCCTTTGAGGGGATTGAAACCTCGACAGGAGACAATGAGATGGCAATTTGGAGCAAATTGCAACAACCACCCCGCCTTTGAGGGGATTGAAACAAATCGGCAGTGAGCAAGATACCTCCACTGGCTGCATTGCAACAACCACCCCGCCTTTGAGGGGATTGAAACGTGGTTGCTGCTCGTCTGACATTGTGATCTTCCTGGCAAATTGCAACAACCACCCCGCCTTTGAGGGGATTGAAACAGCGAGGATGGTGAGGGGTGCGGGGTCGAAGCCATTATTGCAACAACCACCCCGCCTTTGAGGGGATTGAAACAACCTGGGGGGTCTATGACTCTATGACCCGATAGGATTGCAACAACCACCCCGCCTTTGAGGGGATTGAAACACCGCAGCCCACCACAAGTCAAACAGCGTGTTCGCCATTGCAACAACCACCCCGCCTTTGAGGGGATTGAAACAGCAGAAAATAACGCTTAACGCCATCATTATTGTACGTATTGCAACAACCACCCCGCCTTTGAGGGGATTGAAACTAGTTCCTCCAGGCGGGTGATCAGGTTAGTGGTATCCATTGCAACAACCACCCCGCCTTTGAGGGGATTGAAACAAGGTAATCACTTATCATTCTTGTACCAATAACTTGAATTGCAACAACCACCCCGCCTTTGAGGGGATTGAAACATTCGCGTATCTGCAGAAAATGTGGTATGCTACCATTGCAACAACCACCCCGCCTTTGAGGGGATTGAAACCCCAATATTGAAGGGATAATACGGTAGCATTTATGTATTGCAACAACCACCCCGCCTTTGAGGGGATTGAAACGATGATTTGGGTGGGGTCAACCGTGAATGCACCACTATTGCAACAACCACCCCGCCTTTGAGGGGATTGAAACTCGCCGGTAGCGAGTTAGGGTTAGCACCCATTAGCGTAATTGCAACAACCACCCCGCCTTTGAGGGGATTGAAACGATGCACGAAATCATCCCCCTGCTCCGCTTCAACATTGCAACAACCACCCCGCCTTTGAGGGGATTGAAACGTCGAAGTCATCAAAGTTCATTTTACTCTCTTTTCTTATTGCAACAACCACCCCGCCTTTGAGAGGATTGAAACTTTTTTGCAGATAACAGTCGCGTGCTGCATTATCTGATTGCAACAACCACCCCGCCTTTGAGGGGATTGAAACCTGAACCGCGTTCATCAGGTTCGCCAGCTTGATAGCATTGCAACAACCACCCCGCCTTTGAGGGGATTGAAACCCGTCTTCAGGGCTTAGGGCCGCCAGCAGGTAGGATTGCAACAACCACCCCGCCTTTGAGGGGATTGAAACATGGATTGCCTCCAGGTACGCGCACAATAGCATACGGATTGCAACAACCACCCCGCCTTTGAGGGGATTGAAACAGGCTCAAATCTTCACCGCCCACTCTATGTCGAGATTGCAACAACCACCCCGCCTTTGAGGGGATTGAAACAGCCACTGCTCGGCCCTGCCATAATTCATGTGCGTGATTGCAACAACCACCCCGCCTTTGAGGGGATTGAAACCTTGTTCGTCAAAGTACACATCCCCCTCTTGCATGGAATTGCAACAACCACCCCGCCTTTGAGGGGATTGAAACACGGTTGACAAGGAATCAAGCAAAATAGGGGCGTTCATTGCAACAACCACCCCGCCTTTGAGGGGATTGAAACTTACTGGCTTCGTTAACCATCTTGCCCGCGCCGCCAATTGCAACCACCAGCCCGCCCTAAC
>JAYUUN010000051.1:0-43414 GCA_043754535.1 Chloroflexota bacterium
TCGTTGGTCAAAGTGCTGTCGGTGAAGACCTTGATCGCTAGTACTTCCTCGGTCAGTTCGTTCAATACCTTGTAGACCTGGCTGAAGCCGCCGCGCCCGCGCACATCCTGCACGATATAACCACTGGTGATGATCGCACCCGGTTCGAAGGTAGTCTGCTCCATATTGCGCCCGCTCCCTTGCAATCAATCCTTGCTACTTTGTCTGGCTGTAGTATAACAGAGTGCCTTAGCTGTGACAAGCAACTCACCAACCAAAGAATCTGTTTTGACCTTACCAAGACCTTACCAAAGATGAATTTTGCCTGCTAACGCTGCTCATAACGTTGTGCCAGCAAGTTAGTTGTGCTATAATCCACCCACACAGTCGGGTGATAGCGAGAGGAGGAGGCACGGTGGCGCAGGCAACCGAACCCATAGGTTTCAGCCGCGAAGCAGCGGCCCAGTTGTGGGCCAGCTTGTTTGCTGATACCGCCCCAGACAACAAGCAGCCGCTCTCTGCCCCCGCGCCAGCCTCCGACCTATGCATAGTACCACCGCCGCTGAGCGTTAGTGACGAGCCATCTACCTCGCCTAAGCCACAGATGCTGGCGGTGGGGTTTGAGGTTGACGAACTGGCCGCCGACTTCGAGATTGACCTGCTCGCCGACGTTGACGAACTGGACTGGCAGCTCACCCCGACCGTTACGCCGCGCAGTACAGCCCATCGCCAGCTGTTCAGCATCCGGCAAGTGCTAGCCTTGTTGCAGCCAGTAATTGCCGAGGGGGAGATGACGTGGGCGCGCCTGATCGGCTGCGTGCGGCTGGTTGGGGCCGATCCCTACAGCGTGGCCCGCATTGCCGCTGAACTGGCCGATGCCGATGTGGGTGTACTGACCGAGTCGCCACGCCAGAGTAGGGGTCGGGGTGGTACACTGCGAGCGAACGAGGATGGCAAGTGCGAACGAGTCGCACGCGAGGCGTTCGCTGGGCTGCGGCAAGTCCCGCTGACGTGGGCGCGGGTGGCAGCAGCGTTGGGTGAGTTGAGCAGCAAGGTTGCGCCGTCGCTGCGTCCGCGCTTGCTGCAATACTACGCCATGCACCAGCTAGACCGCCGCGAGGAGGCTGCGCTGTTCACCCGGCTGGACGAACTGCGGGCCGCCCACCCCAACCTTGACCCTGCCCGCGACCCGGATGCGTTGGACGCGGAGGAGACCGAGACCGAGGGGGAGCGGCTGCTGCGCTGGCGCAACCTGCCCGCCGTCGCCGCGATCTACCATGCACTGTGCGAAGACAACCTGTGGCTGGTTGCCCGCATTGCGCTGCCGCTTGCCAACCGACGCATGGGCTTCGACGACCTCTTTCAGGAGGGCTGCATCGGTTTGCTGCGGGCGGTGGACAGGTTCGAACCACAACGTGGCTTCCGCTTCGTTACCTATGCGGGTAACTGGGTCAATCAGCGCATCCAGCGGGCAATCCAGAACAGCGACAACGTGATCCGGCTGCCAGTTCATGCGCGGGATGCTTATGAGCGTGGCAACGATTTGTTTGAGGACAGCGAGGTTGTGGGCCGCCTGCCCAGCCACGACGAACTGGATGCCGCTACTCACTTCAAGAGTTCAAGCTGGCGGCATCTGCGCAATGTGCGGCGGGTGCTGCCGCTCCACCGTAGCCGGGCGGCGATGCTGGTTGTAGACGACACACCAGGGCCGGAGGAGCTTGTTATGGGCTGGGTGGTGCGCGACGTGCTGGATCAGTTGATCACCGAACAGGGTGGTACGCGGCAGGAATTGCTACGCCAGCGGCTCCACCTTATCAACCCACCCTCGCTGGAAGCGGTCGCCCAGCGGCACGGCATTACCCGCGAACGGGTGCGCCAAATAGCGGACGGCTTCTGTCGTAAGGTGCGCCCTGCGCTTGCCGTGCAGCTGGACCTGAAGGTGGCGCGCCGTGAGCTTGCTGAGCAGCTGGGCTGGGTGGTGGTGCTTGAGGATGAGCAGCTAGAGATTGCCAAAGCTCGCGAAGTGGCTTTGACGAAGGCAAAATCTAAGCCTGTCTCGCCACTGCCACCAGCTACGCAGGAGAGTGTAGCAGCCCAACTTGCCCACTACTGGCGTACCAACTGGCGTACCAGTGCTGCCGCAGCAATTAACAATTGCCAGGCAGCGATTGAGCAGCCAGCAGCCAGGACACAACCTGTCTCGACACTTAAGCCAGCAGCTAGCACACAACCAACGCTAGCCGAGGTTGATGGCGGTGATGAAGTGCAGCAGTTTATCAACCAACTGATTGACGCTGCCACAGCCAACGAAGTAGAGCGGGCCTTGCTGCGTGTGAGGTTCAACTTTGAGCAACCGCTGTCGTCTAAGGCAACCGCCGAACGTATTGGTGTTGGCCGGAATACCATTTTTAAGGCGCATCTCAAGCTGTTGAAGTATATCTACGACCGGATGAGAGTTACGTTGATTAGTGAACTGAGGGAACACAAGGCACTACTAATCATGACTGTCTGGATGAGAGAGAGCAGCCACCAGCACAACCGCATAGCAGCGAGCAGCGCAGTACTGGCCCAGCGGGTTGAGGAACTGGCTGCAACAATCAACATCGCGAACGGGGAACAGCCTGGTACTTGACTTCTACACCTCGATGACCGTCACGCCCAGCGACATCAACAAGATGACCGCGCTGTTGCAGGAAGCGGGCGAGTAGTAGCAGGCCTTCTCGTGCGGCCTCACTACGCTGCTGTTCATAACCCCACCACCTTGGGCCGCATCCACGCCACCGAGCAGCCTGCTGGCGATCCGCGAACAACGAGCCATCTACAGCATTGACAAGCTGGGCATCCTAATTTTGAATTACAAGTTAGTTAGAAAGAAGCAAGCAAATGGCACTGGAAGGTTTGCAAGCGGTGTTGGATAAGGAAGAAGTGCTGGCGACCTTTAAGGTCAGCGATCTTCTTGCGTCGCCAGAGGTGGTTGAGGGCAAGTATAAGGCGCACGTGCGGGGGTATTTGCCGCTCAGTCGGGCAGCGGGCAGCAGCGATCAGCAGCAAAGCGTGACCGACTACGAGCGCAATCTGATAGCCAAAGTTAGCAGCGGCATAGCCTCAGTCGGCTACATCAGCGCAGAGTACGGCTATGGCAAGACCAGCACCGCCGCCTACCTCTGGAACCGCTGCCGCGAGGCTAACATCCTCGCCGTGCCGCCGTTTGCTATCGAGCAACTGAGCGACCTGATTACCGCCGCCTACGCCTGGGGTCGCTTTGAACTGGGCCGCACCCGCCCGCCCCTCCTGCCGGAACTTGAGCAACTCTACCGCAGCTACATGGAGCGCAGCATTAGCGACGATGCACGCGGTGACCGCGAGAAGGCCGCCCTCCTAACCGACCTTGAGCGACAGGGCCGCTACACCGCCAAGCTCCTCACCGCAGACTTCATCCACTTCTTTGAGCAGTACGCCGACTTGATGATCAGCGCGGGCTACAAAGCGGTGGTGTTGTTGCCCGACGAGTTGCAGCAATACACTAACCCGACGATCAACAGTGGGGTTAGCGAACCCCTCAGCCCGCTGTTCGAGTTGGTCAACGGCCTCTCAACTCGACACGGCTACCTCAAGAGCGCGGTCATCTTCATCACCCCAACCAAAGACCTCGCTCTGATCCGCGACAATCGTGGGGACCTTGTAGACCGGATGCAGCAGAGCGGCCTCGGCTTCGACCTCAACAACATCTACGATGCCGATTTTGCGCGGCGGCTCTGGCAGCGGCTGGCAGGCGAGTTTAGCTTCCAGTCTGAGGCGCAGGCAATGGTCACGGAGGAGGCCCTGCGCTCCCTCGGCGAGATCGCCAACCGCCACGACCTCGGCAGCGGCCCGCGCACCGTCGTCAACGGCTTCAAGGCGATCATCAATCGCTACACCCAGCAGCCCGCTGGCGGCTCGTTCGTCCGCTACAGCCCGATCCACCTGGTAGAAGATTTCCTCAAAGGCACGATCACTTTCAGCGGCGCGGTCAACAAGCTGGCCGAGGAAGTGGGCAAGGCTCTGCGCCAGCCGGTCGTCAAAGGGCAGCCGCAGTACGAGCGGGCAGTCAAGCTGATCGCCGCCTTTCCCAACGGCGGCGCAGCCGACGCACTGATTGCCGAGGCGGGGCTAACCGAGGCGGTCGAGACGCTGGTTGAACAACAACTAACGATCCGCCTGGGCGGGCGCGACAGTGACGGCAAGCTCATCTACGAGGGCATGACCCTGCGCGGCCTCGCTCCCGACCAGGACAAGGCCAACTGGCTGAGTGACACCGCCAACCAGTTCATCCGCCTCACCTTCCAGCCCAACAGTGACAAGGCGATGGAGCGGGCGGCCAACGCCTGCAAGCGGCTGCTCCGCAAGCGGTTCTTCAAGGATGCAGATTGGAAGGTGATAGATGAGGGGCTAGCCAGTGGCAACCGTGATGCCTTCCTGCTACTTGAAGGTGGCTTCGCCCAAACTAGCCGCAGGTATCCCCAGCGTCGCATCTACATAAGGATCATCCGCGACGACCACGCCCACCATGCGCTGATTCCGCTGCTCGCCGATCTGACCCTGACTATTGACCTTAGTCGTTACCGCGAACTGAGCGAGAATCAGCAGTTGGACGAGCCAGGCAGCTTCGAGACCAGCAAACCGCGCAACCTGCGTCTGCGCCTCAACCTCAGCCACCACGACCCGCAACAGATTTATGCGCCTTTGCGGAACGAGTTGAGGACGGCCATCAGCTCCCGACGCGTCACTCCCCTGCTGCTGCTCAACCTGCACGCTTACATGGATGAGTTGCTGGTGGCCCACCAGGTGCCGAAGGCCGACCGCCCCTATGTCGAGAACAACTTTCAAAATGATCTGCTTGATGGTATAGTTAACGATATGTTCGACCCAGAGTTGACCAGCGGGATTGCGGGCGGCACTCGCGTGATCGAGGACGCTTACCTCAAGGCGATCACTGCGATCTATCCTGACTACCATACCCTGATCGGCAACAGCCAGTTCAACAAGGCGATCAAGGAATACCGCACCGCCCTTGCCAAGCTGCCTAGCCCCTATCAGCGGCAGGGCGAGGAGTCGTTCGAGGCGACGAAGGAGGAGACCGCCGACCTGTTCAACCGCACCAACGTCGGGCTGGACAACTTCATCAGTGACTTCCCACGCCTGATCCAGAAGGAGCGCGACTGGAAGGCGAAGCAGCTCGGCGTAGTCCGCTTCAGCCTGCACCCCTGGGAGCAGCGCATCATCAAGCTGCTGAGTGACAGCGGTCAGACCGACCCGGCTAGCCGCCCTCCTCGCCTGCGGCTGACGGAAGTGCAAGAGGATGCTCGGCTACTCGGCTACCGCGAAGATGAGATCGTGCTGCTGCTCGACCTCTTGAACGAACGTGGGCTGGCAGAGAGGCAGGGCGACTACCTGGTGCAGCGCGAGAACAAGGTGATCGCCCCCCACGAACTGCGCCACCGGCTTGACCTACATCAGAAGCGACTGACACGCCTACGACGCGCCTTCCCTGATGACGGCCTGCTGACCAACCAGAGTCAACAGGTGCAGATGATAGACAAGGACTTGACCGGACACAACCAGCCGGATGAACGCAAGCTCAACCAGTACGAGATGACACTCAAGACTTACGACAAGCAGTTGGCGACGTGGCTAGTCGACCAGCAGAAACAGATGGGCAAAGCCATCAGGCTGCTGAAACCACCAACCCTGAACGACCGCGAACTGAAGGGACTGGCGCAGACTTATAACGATCAGCTTGAGCTACCGCTAGAGCCGCTGCGCCAGCAGGCCGCTGCACAGGTAGCAGTGTTTGCCGACAAGTTGCGCCACTTGTTCGTCGACTACCAGCAGTTGGAGGCACGCCTGAGCGCAGCCAATACCGACGGGGAGGATTTGGGCGACGATGGCCTGCTGACCATGCAAGCGGCTTTGGAGCGGCTGCGGCAGGCTGCTGAGACGAGCCGAAGCGAGGTCGAGCAGGCCCGCAGCCTTGCCCAGCGGTGGCAGAAGGCCAGCGCGGTGCTGACCGATGCCGTGCAGTTGAAGGCGGAGATCGAGGCTGAGCGCGAACCCGGAGCCGCCCTGCGCCTCTTGGATGAGTGGCTGCGCAGCGTGCGTGAGCGGCTGAGCGTGGCCCGCTTTGATGCACTGATCGAGGCCGAAGGGACGTGGGGCAACGGGTTGGCACAAGTGCGCGGTGAGTTGGTGCTGGCCCGCCAGCAAGGGGAGAGACACTTCAAGCAGATACAGAACTCCTACCGCGAGGTACTCAAGCGGGCTGGGCTGCCCGAAGCACAGCAGCCCAGCATTAGCTTCAACCGGCAAGACCCACCCGCGAGCGTGCAGAGCCTGCTATCAGCGGTGCTGGTTGGCTGGCAAACTCTGGTGGTACCACTGGGCCTCCAGAGCCAGCAGTTGATCAGCGGGATACAGCAGATGCAGACCGCCACCGATCCCGATATGGAGCGAGCCAGCCGGGAGCAGATGCTGGCGGCCTGTGCGACGATCAGTCGGCAGCTAACCATCACCCACCAGCAGCTTGTCAGCCTGCTGACCGAGGCCGCCCCAACGATAGGGCTTGGACCAGGGGAGTTTAGCAAAATGCTGCCAATCCTACAAGCTGCCCGCCAGCAGCTTGCTGATCTGACAGCGGAAGCGACTACCTTGCGGGCCAGCTTCAGCCACCTCAACCTGACCGACAGCGAGCGGCGGCTACTCGCCCTGCTGCAGGTCCAAGTCGGTAGCGACGGTACGGTTGACCTCGCTGCCTTGTTGCAAGAGGGCAACACTCAGCAGGTGTGGGCTGACCTCACCAATCTCTATAACAAGCTGTGCCTGCGGGTGCGCCTTGAGGTGATCGCACATGAATGATCTCAGCCTACAAGTGCATCCAGCCCACGTCGACGACATCCCTGCCATCAAGCAAATCGCTGAGGCGCACAAGCCGATGCTGGGCTTCGTCTCGCGGGGTGCGCTGAACACGGCCTTGCTGCAAGGCACGCGGCTCGTCGCGGTGCAGGGAGGGCTAATACTAGTGTACCTTCAAGACTCATCTTTGCGGCACGGGTGAGCAACTGGCAATATGTAGTTCTGAAGACAACTAGCAAGCGTGTACAGTGCCATCACCAGAACTACTAACCCACACGCTTGATGCTATTGGCGGGGCAAATGCCTCCGCTCCTCAGAGCCTGTTAGGGATTAGCTTGACTAGCTTGTAGTCGAGCTAGCCATCGCAGGCTGACCCGGTTCATCGCTAGCTGTACCATCGTCTCGCTGTTCAGCGGCTTGCGTTCACAGTCCTTTGCCAGCCGCCGCCACCAGTTCAGCCAGTCGAACGTCCGCTCCACCAGCCACCGCCAGCCCTGCACCACAAACTCTACCTTGTTCAGCGTAGCCGCCTGCTGCTTCTGGCGGGGACTACATTCCAACAACCAACCACTTGTCATCGCCACCGTATTGGCTAGCTCATGGCTCCAGTTCACCAAACTGGCAGTGGGTAGAGCCAATCCCTAACAGGCTCTGAGCGATTGAGACAACTTCCCCTGCCTCTTGCACGGGCTGTAGTTCCCCGTTGCAGCGGCGGTCATCGCCACTGAGCGCAGCGGTCATCCTTATAATTTTGATCCTCATGAGCGAGGATTCATCTTCAATACGGATTGCCCGCTCCTGGCACGACTCCGCTACCAGTCACTAGACTACCACGATGTTCGCCAATGTAAGCAAAACATTATGCAGATGGAGGGTGGTAGACAAAAGGGTGAGCCGTTGCCTCTTTGCCGCCCTCAAATGAATTGCGCCGTGACGCTGCGAACACAGCTTTTCAACCCTTGTGGTGGCCCCTCAAACAACACTTCGCCCCCGGCCCGGCCACCTTCCGGGCCAAGATCGATGATCCAATCGGCCTGGCGAATCACGTCCAGATGATGCTCAATCAGGATGACCGTGTTCCCGGCCTCCACCAGCCGGTCAATGATGCCCATCAACAGGCCGATGTCCGAGAGGTGTAGCCCCGTGGTGGGTTCGTCCATCACGTAGACGCTACCCCGTTTGTGCAGTTCGGTAGCGAGCTTCAGACGCTGCCCTTCGCCACCCGACACCGTGCTGAGGGGCTGGCCCAGCTTCAGGTAGCCCAGCCCCACGTCGCTCATGGATTGCAATACAGGCTTGATTTTCTTCTCGCTGAAGAAGGCCAGGCTCTCCTCCACCGTCATGTCTAGCACATCACTGATCGTCTTGCCGCGCAGTTGGTAGGCCAGTACCTCGGACTTGAAACGTTTGCCTTCGCAGATTTCGCAGGGCGAGACGATCCCTTCCATGAACGCCAGGTCGGTGTACACCACACCCAGCCCATTGCAGTTGGGGCAACTGCCCGCCGAGTTGAAACTGAAAAGGGAAGCACTGACCCCATTGGCTTTGGCGAACGCCTGCCGGATGTCATCCATGATCCCGGTATAAGTAACCGGAGCTGAGCGGCTGTTCGCCGTCACGCGGGACTGGTCGATCACAATCGCATCTGGGTGCTGTTCCAGAAACACGTTGTTGATCAGGCTGCTCTTGCCAGAACCAGCGACCCCCGTCACGACGGTTAGTACCCCGGTGGGGATGTCCACCGTCACATCTTTCAGGTTGTGCAGGCTGGCGTTTCGGATACTCAACTTTCCATTGGGCTGCCGCACCTGCTGCTTGATTGGCAGATGTTGCTTCAAGAATTGCCCAGTGAGCGTGTTGGCCTTCTTGAGGGCTTCGTAGCTCCCTTCAAAGACCACCTGACCGCCATGCACCCCCGCTTTCGGGCCAATGTCCACCACGTGGTCGGCGACCGAGATCACGTCTGGGTCGTGTTCAACCACCAGCACGGTGTTACCCTTGTCGCGCAACTCCTTCAGCAGGCTGTTCATGCGGGCAACATCGCGGGCGTGCAGGCCCACACTGGGTTCGTCGAGGATGTACAACATCTCGGTCAGGCTGTTGCCAAGATGGCGGATCATCTTAACCCGCTGCGACTCGCCACCCGATAGGGTAGCGGTTCCCCGGCTGAGGCTCAAGTAGCCCAGGCCGATATCCACCAGATGCTGCACCCGCTCGGTCAGTTTGGCCGCGACCTTCACCGCGACTGGGTCGCTGAAACTCTCAAGGAACTTGATCAGTTCTGTTGCTTCCAGGTCAGATAGTTCGGCGATGTTGCAGCCAGCAATCCGGCAATCCAAGGCCGCCTGGTTGAGCCTTGCACCATGACATAGCGGGCAGGTCTGCGAAGTGGTAAACTGCTCGAACACTACGCGGTTGCGGTCAGACATGGCTCCTGCGTCTTTCTTGAGATAGCTACGAGTGAATCGCTCGATGAGGCCCTCGTAGTGCAAGTAGCCAAAGGAGAGTTCCGCGTCCGCGCCGTAGAGCAGGGCATCCAGCTCCTGGTTGGTGTAGTCGTTGATTGGTTTGTCGTTGTCGAATAGACCCGAAAAGGTGTAGGTCTTCCACAGCAACTTGTCGACCTTGAAATCCGGGTGCAGGATCGCTCCACCATTGAGGGACTTGCTGCGGTCGAGGAACTTCTCCATGTCAAGTTGAACGGTGTTGCCAATACCTTCGCATTCTGGACACATCCCCTGGGGGGTGTTAAACGAGAAGACGAAGGCTGCCCCTGCATAAGGTTGCCCGACCCGTGAAAACAGCAGCCGCAGCAAAACGGCAATGTCTGTGTAAGTACCCACCGTCGAACGCGAACCGCCACCCACGCGCTTCTGATCGATGATGATCGGTGCGTTCAGGTTCTCAATGCGGTCTACATCCGGTTGGCCGTAGTGCGGTAGGAAGCCCTGCACGAAGGTAGTAAAGGTCTCGTTCAACTGACGTTGGGCCTCGGCAGCGATAGTATCGAATACCAGCGATGATTTTCCTGAACCAGAAACGCCGGTGAACACCGTAATTTTCTGCTTGGGAATGTTCAACGATATGTCTTTTAGGTTGTTTTCGCGTGCGCCGTAAACCTCAATAAACTGGCGATCTATCATGCTTGCCTCCACAGTAAGCAGTAAGCAGAGTTTCAATCCCCCTCAACGTGGGGGAGATGGACGCAATGCGGCCAGCGCAAAAGGCGTGCTGGTCAAAGGTGGGCTTGTTGCAATCCCCTTGGAGGGCAGGTAGTGATTGCAACTCGGCAACTAGCCGCTTCGCTTTCACATTGCGCTGGCTGTTGCCCCTGAAGGTGAAGGTGAGGGCTGCGCACCAATCACATTCTAACACGGCTCTGCGCTGGCCGTCAACAGCTCAGCTTGTGGGAGCTGGATGCTGCCGCGAGTGGTTGCCACCCGCTGCTTTCGCACCGACTCATATGGGGAGAGCACAAGTGGCAAACAGCAGCTACTCCCGGCCAACCACGCATAGTTGATCTCGGCGCCATGCCAAGACCTACCTGGGGCCAGGTGGGGCAAGGGGCGGGACGCAGTAGGCCGAACACTGGCCCGCTTTGTGGTGTGGAACAGAGACAGCAGAGCTTACGCGTATAGCAACGGAGCCGCTTGACACCTTTCCTCAACTCAACTATAATGCACTCTGTTAGACCAACATCTAAGCCTGAGCCGCGCACACGGCAGAGTGGGGACAACACATGGCAGTAGCGACGCAGCGGCAGGTTAGCTGGGACATAGGCGGCGGCTACGATTTGTTGATCAGCGCGTATGTGCTGCATCGCCCCCGCGAGTTCGACCTACCTGCGCCCTGGGCGGCAGGGGTGCGCAGCAGGCTAGCGGCAGAGAACCGCGCCGCCTTCAAGTTCTTCTTTGGTAGCCCCTTTGCCGTCCCCTTCTTCATGCCGCTGCACATCGTCTACCAGCTAACGGGCGAAAAGAGCGCGGCAGCATTGATTGCGGCGATGGAGCAGTTGCCTGCCGACCACTTCATCCAAATCTTTGCTAACTTCGTGGACATCCCTGGCACTGTGCGCAACAAGCAGATCATCCCTCCACTGCGGAAGGCACTGGCGGGCGAACACCTGAGCGAGAGCGAGCGGGCCGACCTGCTTGCCACCCTCAACAAGACGCTCCGCAGCAAGGCCGACCGCGAAGGCCTCAACACCCTACTAGCCATGCTCGAAAAGCAAGCAGACTTGCGCGAACAGTACATCGCAGCCATCCGCGACTACTACCAGGTCTACTACAAGGCCGAGGAGGAGCGCAGCCTGCCCATCCTGCAAACGGCCCTCGCCCAGGCCCAGGCTGCGGCGCAGGACAAGCCTATTGCCGAGGTGCTGGAACAACTGACGCACGGCGTGACCGTCGGGGCCGAGGCGGGGCTGAAGCAACTGGTAATCGCCCCCTCGTTCTGGTCGAACCCCTACGTCTTCCCCTACTACCCACGCCCAGGCGAACTGCTGCTGCTCTATGGGGCGCGCCCAGAGTGGACGCGGCTGGTGCCTGGCCCTGTTGTGCCAGACGCAGCGATGCGCACGCTGAAAGCACTCTCCGACCCCACACGAGTGCGCCTGCTGCACCTGCTGGCCGAGAAGCCCAGCCCGCCTCTAGAACTGGCGAAAGCCCTCAAGCTCTCCCTACCGACCATCTCTCATCACCTGACCGAGTTGCGCCTGGCTGGGTTGGTCAAGATCGAGATCGGGTTGGAGAACACACGTAGCTACACCCTGCGCTGGCGCGAAGCCGAAGCTGCCCTGGACACCCTCAAACGCTTCATTATGAGTGAACAAGTGGAGGATTTATGGCTCACGCAACCGTACTCTACATCGGCAGCGACGATGGCTTCTATACGCTCAGCAGTGCGGGCGGTAGCTGGCGGCTGAACCAACGCGGGCTAGCAGGGCTGGCTGTCACCCAGGTGGCTCTCCACCCCAGCCAATTGCCCACCTTCTACGCGGCAGCAGCGGCAGGGAAGGGCCAGCCAGCGGGCCTCTACCGCACGACCAGCAACGGCTTCGAGTGGCAGTTGCTGCTTGAGGGCGAGATTACCGCACTGGCCGTCGCAGTAGACGAGGTGAAGAAGCGACGCACGAAAGCCCGCGAGGACGAAGCAGAGAAGGCCGAGGAGCAGCCCTTCAATATCTATGCCGCCACTACCGACTGCCGCTTCTACCGTGCTGAGGGCGGCGAGGGTTGGCAAGCCACTGCCAGCCTTCCCAGCGAACAGGCCGCAACCACTATCCTACCCTTGAGCCGTAGCAGTCTCTATGTTGGCACAGCAGACGGCAGCGTGCTGTTCAGCGAGGACGGTGGCGAAAGCTGGCGCGAACGAGGGCAGCTTGAGGGGAGGATCAACGACCTCACGCTGATCGGTGACGACCTCTACGCCAGCAGCACGCAAGGGGTCTACGTGATGTTGAACGATGGCTGGCAGCAGCTCAACAACTTCGCTCGTAATGCTGCTCCACTAGCTGCCTTCCAACCGACTACCGAACCAGGCGTGTTGCTGGTCGGGGCTGAGGCTGAGGATCATAGCTCCACGATCTACCGCTGGACAACCGAGCAGCAAGCCTTCACCCACGCTACGTTCGCCACCGACAGTGGCAACGGTAGGGAGTTGCTGACCGCAATCCAGGCCCACCCAACGGTACGTGGAGCCTGCTACGCTGTCACCCTGACCCAGGCCTACGCCAGCAGCGACAAGGGCGCAACCTGGGAGCAGATCGTGGCACCCATGCTGCCCCAAGCACACTGCCTGGCGGTGGCGAAGATTTAGCGGCGGGCGTGTTCTATCTTCCAGCACAAATCCTCAACATAGGGCAGGTTAGCTGCCTCAGCCAGACCGCGCGCCTCGGCGTTGCGGATGCCCAGTTGCAGCCAGATGCCCCGTACTCCCCGCTGGATAGCCGCAGCTACCACTGGCGGAGTTAGCTCGCTGCGGCGGAATACGTCCACCAAACCCACCGCGATCTCGGCTGGTATCTCGCCCAGGCTGGCGTAGGCTTGCTCACCCAGTACCTCATCCTCAGCCGGGTTGACTGGGATGATGCGGTAGCCATGCCACTGCATATAAGCAGCCACCCGGTAGCTGGGCCGATCCGCCTTGCTCGATAGGCCGACGACGGCAATGGTCTTCATCGCCAACAACTGCTCCACAACTGCGTCTTTGTGCATCGCTTCTCCCCCTAATGGGCCAGGTGTTTGACGAACCAATCCGCTGCCGCCATCCGCACGTCTGCGATGTAGTTGTAGCAGGCGTGGCCGGAGTTGGCGAAGTAGAGCATCTCCTTCTCACCAGGCAGGTCGTCATAGATTTGGCGTGAGTTGCGCGGCGGCACGATCATGTCCTGACCGCCCGCGATCACCAGTGTAGGGATTTGCACCTGCTTCGCCAGACCACCCTGCGCTGCTGGCTGGCGCAACATCTGCCGCAATCGCTTGTGGTCGAAGTTAAAGAGGAATTGTATCTCGTGGCGCACCAGGGGCATAACCACGCGGTACTCGCGGGCGAGGTTGTAGGGGGCGCAGAGAGTGACGAGGGCGCGGTAGCGCGGGTCGCTAGCCGCAGCCATCCAGAGTGCGAGGTAGCCGCCCAGACTGACCCCCATCAGGCCCACTCTTGTACCATCCAGGTCGGGCCGGGCCGCCAGGAAGTCAAGGACAGCGCGGCTGACCTGTTGGTAGTCTGCCACCATCGTCAGCCCCGCGTACCAGCTTTCGCCGCTGCCCGGCCCGTCGAAGCTGAGGGTGGCAACCCCCCGCGCCAGCATCTCCTCCTCCCAAGAGAAGAACTCCTCTTTGGTCATCGAAACACCATTCATGTTGACGACAACCGGCGGCTGGCTAACCCCACGGGGCAGGCGCAGGTAGCCGGGCAGGTCGTGACCGGGGAAGGGAATACTTACGCGCTCGGCAGGCGGGTCGAAGTGCGGGGCGGCTTTGGCATAGGCGGCGTAGGAGAGGAGGCTAAGTTCCTCCTTCAGCTTTGCGTCACCAAAGAGAGCAACCTGGGCGAAGTGGTAGCTGAGGCTGGCGTAGAAGAAGCAGCGAGCCGCACTAACCGTGTTGCCCCCTGCTAGCAACGCGTCACCCTGGGCAGTACGTCCGTCGGCCACCGCACGCCAGTTGGCGACCCAGCCGCGCAGCCCACGCACATGGCTAATCGCTTCGCTCACGTCGTTGATGTCCAGACCGTGAGCGAGATAGCGAGCGAAGGGGCTACCGCTGAGGGTGCGCGACCCCATCAGGCGCAAGCTAGCCTCGAATGCGATGCGGTTGACGACGACACGACGGGCATAGTAAGGCCACATTCGCCCAGCCGTAACTGGTGGGTCGGCAAGGGTGGGTAGCGGAGTCGCTACCCCCCTCCGTTCGCGGCGCAGTACTCTCCTGCTCAAATCCATCTACTGAACCTCCTGGTAGGCTCCCGAACCCCTGGCGATTTCCCTGCCACCGCCATTATAGCACAAGAGGTGGGAGCCAGAAGCAGTATGCTATAATACGCATATGACCGAGCGACCAGCCAACGCCTACCGCGCCCTGCCCTCCGTTGACCGCCTCTTGCAGGTAGCAGCCCTGCGCACGAGTGGTTACCCGCCCAGCCTGCTCACCGCCCTAACCCGCGAGGAGCTAACCAACGCCCGCCTGCTGGTCGCCAACGGCCAGCCAGCCGCTACCGTCGAGCAGCTAGCCGCGAGCATCCTGGCCCGCCTCAGCAGCTTGAGCGAACCGACCCTGCGCCCAGTGATCAACGCTAGCGGAGTAATTATCCACACCAATCTTGGCCGCGCCCCCCTCAGTGCCGAGGCTATCGCAGCAATGGCAGCGGTTAGCAGCGGCTACTCCAACCTTGAGTACGACCTGCGGCAGGGCGCACGCGGCAGCCGCCACGACCATGTTGCTGCCCTGCTGTGCCAACTAAGCGGGGGGGAGGACGGCATCGTGGTCAACAACAATGCGGCGGCCCTCGTCCTCGTCCTTAGTGCGCTAGCGAAGGGCAAGGAAGTGCTGGTCAGTCGCGGGCAGGCGGTGGAGATCGGCGGCGGCTTCCGCATCCCCGATGTGATGCGCCAGAGTGGGGCGAAGCTGGTAGATGTCGGCACCACCAACCGCACGCGGGCGAGCGACTACGGCGCGGCAGTCAGCACAAGGACGGCGGCTCTGCTCAACGTCCACAGCAGCAACTTCCGCATGATCGGCTTCACCGAGCAACCAACGCTAGCCGAGTTGGTGGGAGTGGCGAAAGGCTCTGGCATCCTGGCGATGGACGATCTGGGCAGCGGCAGCTTCCTTGCCAGCGAGCAGTTCGGCCTGGCTCACGAGCCGCAGGTGGAGGAGAGCGTCGCCGCAGGCATGGACGTGATCACCTTCAGCGGGGACAAGCTGCTCGGTGGGCCGCAGGCGGGCATCATCGTCGGCAAGCGCGAGCCAATGGCCCGCATCCGCAAGCACCCACTGGTCAGGGCGATCCGTGTGGATAAGACGATCCTGGCGGGGGTGCAGGCGACCTTGCTGCACTATCTGCGTGGAGAAGCCTTGCAGAAGATACCAGTGTGGCGGATGATCAGCCAGAGTGCAAGCGAAATGCGCGAGCGGGCGACCAGCTTGCAGGCGCAACTGGCCCATGCGGGGGTCGCCTGCGTATTGCAGGGCGGCCAGTCGGCGGTCGGTGGCGGCAGCCTGCCTGGGGAGACGCTGCCTACCACCCTCATTGCCCTCAGCCCACGTAGTGCAGAGCGGCTGGCGGCCCGCCTACGCGAGGGTAACCCGGCGGTCGTCGCCCGCATCGAGGAGGGTAAGCTACTGCTAGACCCACGCACGGTGCAGCCGGGTGAGGGCGGCCTGCTGGTACGGCAGGTGGCTGCCGCCTGGCACGGGTTGGAAAAGAAGGGTGATTGACTGATGGCAGAAGACAGATTCTTGGGCATTGAAACCGACAAGAGCTACGCACGAGTCGCACAAGACTGCCTGGCGCACAAGGAAGTGGCTGAGATGTTGCTCACCGGTCAGCAGAAGTTGGCTCTGTGATTGACGAATACTCTACGCTGCCCTTGAACGTCACGATCCGCTCACTGCGCCGCGAGGACATGGAGCCGCTAGAGTGGTATGGCCTGGAGACCCAGCAGCGGCGGCGGATGCTGTCTGCCTACGAACGCTACGAGCAGGGCAGCGTAGTAATGCTGGTAGCGGAGGTGGGCGGCTACCCGGTCGGGCAAGTGTGGGTGGACTTCGAGCGGGTAGCAGGGGTGGGCTTCGTGCAGGCGTTGCGAGTCTTTCCATTCCTGCGTGGTAGCGGCCTGGGTACGCAGCTGATGGCGGCAGCAGAGCAGACGATGCGCGAGCGGGGCGTGCGAGCCGCCGAACTGATCGTCGTGCAGAACAATCCTGCTGCCCACCGCCTCTACGAGCGGCTTGGCTACAACCTGACCGCCGAGGAGACACGAGATTGGAGCTACACCGACGAACAGGGAACTTACCACCACCACGTCGCTGATGTATGGCTGATGCGGAAGGAACTGGACGCTATCAATGGCTGAGGCAAACGCCAGATGGCGCAATCTAAGGGCCAGCAGCTTCGTGCTGCTCGGCTACCTGCTGCTAACCTTGCTGTTTACCTGGCCGCTAGCCCTACACTTTGGCGACCGTACGCCCGGCTTCATGCTAGAAGACCGTGACCAGAACCTCTGGAACCTCTGGTGGGTGAGCAAGTCGCTGACTGGCCTGCACAACCCCTATCAGTCTAGCTTCATCTACTGGCCCGATGGGGTGAGCCTTCTATTCCACACCCTGCATCCCTTCAACGGCCTGCTAGCCGTTGTGCTGCTACCCCTCTTTGGCGTAATTGTCACCTACAACCTGATCGTCGTGATCTCCTTCGTGCTGACTGGCTACGCGGTCTATATGCTAGCGCACTACCTGTTGCAGATGATCAAGCAGACAGCCCAGCCCAGCAGCCCCACTCTACAAGTCATGGTCGCCTTCGTCGCGGGGGCGGCCTTCAGCTTTGCGCCCTTTCATCTGTCGCAGATGAGGGGGATCATGCAGTGGGTGAGCATGGAGTGGCTGCCCTTCTACCTCTACTTTCTGCTACGCGCGCTACCCCCCCTACCAGGCCCAGCTAGCTCTCCCCCCTCGCAGGGGAGGAACACTAGTGCGTTGCGCTATGGGCTGCTGGCGGCGATCTCGCTACTGTGTACTGCGCTGGTAGATTGGTACCAGGTGATGTACGCGCTGATCTTTACTGGACTTTACCTCCTCTACCTGCTGGCGTGCGGGCGAGGCTGGCTAGGCTGGTGGACGGTGCTGGGGCGGGCGGCTGCCGTGTTGCTGCCAGTGGGTGTGCTACTGCTGCCCATCCTTGTGCCGATGCTCCGCGAGTTGCAGACGGCCAGCTATATGCGGCCCGACCCCGACGAGGCGCGCCGCTACTCGGCTGACCTCCTCAGCTTCTTGCTGCCGATGCGCCAGCACCCCCTGCTTGGCGGCTTCAGCTTCGCGGTGCGCGACAAGTGGCCGCTCTATGCTGCAACCAACCAGTACGAGGTTTACCTCGGCTTCACTGTGCTGCTGCTAGCTGGGGCTGGGCTGTTCGTGCGGCGGGCGCGGCCCTTCAACTGGCTGCTGGGTGGTCTGGCGATCCTCTGCCTCAGCCTCGCGCTCGGCCCCGTCTTGCAGGTCAACGGCGTAAGCATTGTGGGCTTGCCGATGCCCTACAACCTGTTCAGCAAGCTACCCTTCGCCTCGATCAGCCGCAGCCCCGACCGCTTCAGCGTGCTGGTCAATCTCTCACTCAGCCTGCTACTCGCCCTCGGTCTGTGGTCGATAGTAGGGCTACTGGTCCTCAACCGCTTGCGCTTTGCTTACGGGGTATGTGGTCTGGCACTAATATTGCTGGTTGCGGAGTTCAGCCCAGCCCCCTACCCGCTGGCGGCGGCCCCAGTGCCACCCTGGTACAGCACCCTGGCGAAAGAGGCAGGCGACTTCGCTATCCTTGAGTTGCCCAAGCAGGATGGCTACTGGGGTGGCGGCCAGCGGATGCGCTTCCAGACCACGCACGGCAAGCGTATCTTCGGCGGCTATATTTCGCGGGAATACTATCATCCGTTCGTCTACCAAATGCCTGGCTTCGCGCAGCTTGAGGGGCAGCAGCCTGACGTTTATGGTGATGATCGGGAGCAGCAACTTGCCGCCCTCAATTACTATCTTGTGCGCTATGTCGTCCTCTACGCGCCGAGCGACCCAACCGAACCAAAGCAGGTGAAGGGCTACGACCCCACGCTCTACCTTGAACGGATCGCTGGGTTGCGGGCGACTGCTGTCTACACTGACGGTTGGCTACAAGCCTGGCGCGTGCCAGAGGTGCCGCCCCAACCATTCGTTGGCCTGGGCGAGGGTTGGTACGCAGTGGAGGAGACCGCTGCTGGCCCCCAACGCTGGTTCAGCGACACCGCCAGCTTGCGGCTGGTCAATCCCAGCAGCGTGGCGATCAGTGCAACCCTCAGCTTCAGCATGACCGCCCTACAAGCACGGGAGTTGGTGGCGACGCTAGCCGGGGCAGAGGTGTACCGCCAGCAGTTGCCCGCTAGCCTGCTGCCTTACGCCATCCCCCTGCGCCTGCCACCAGGTGAGAGCGAACTACACCTCAGCAGCCCCAGTGGAGCCGCCGCGCCAGGGGCTGGCGACCCGCGCCCGCTTAGCTTCAGCCTGCTCAACCTGCGCGTGAAGGAGGATCGCTTATCCTTGCACCGTGCAGCACATTCGCCTCAACCCACTCTGGCACTAAGCTGCCGCTTCACCTCGTAGAGCAGCACCCCAGCCGCGACCGAGAGGTTGAGCGAGTCGGCTGACCCCTGCATTGGGATACGGATCGCAGGGCCACGAGCCAGCAATGCGGGCGGCAAGCCCTGCCCCTCGCTGCCAAACAGTAGCAGGGCCGGTAGCTGGTACTGCACAGCCCAGTAGACCACCTCTGCCTGATCGGCAGTCGGGTAGACGCTGACCGTGTGCTGCTGACACCAGCCGAGCAGTTCCGTCGTCGTTGCACTGACTACTGGCACGCTGAACAGCGTCCCCATGCTGGCCTTGACCGCAGTCGGGTGGTAGGGGTCGGTCGCTTCGCCAAGCAGGATCACGCCTGCGCCACCCACCGCATCTACCGTGCGGATGATCGTCCCCAGGTTGCCAGGGTTGCCCACCTCATGCAGGGCGACAAACAGCGACCCCGGCCCAACTGCCAGATCGTCTATCGTCCGCTGGCTAGTGCGCACTATCGCCGCCAGCCCACTGGGGTTGTCGCGCTCAGCGATGCGCTCGAACACGCTGCGGCTAACCTGCGCCACACGTCCGCCCGCTTGCTGCTGCTGGGCCACCAACTGCTGCGCGGCTTCGCTGCTCAGCAGGTCGGGGGCGACAATCAGCGTCTCCAGCACAGCCCCATGTTCGACCGCCAGCCAGACTGGGCGGATGCCCTCGACGAAGAACGCCCCTTCCGTCCGCCGCTGCTTGCGTTGGGCCAAAGCCCGAACCCGCTTGACTAGCAGATTGGCTGGGCTGGTAATCGTAAGGTTAACCAGACTCTCATCTTGTGGCACGGTTGTTGGTTGCCTCCTGTCTATGCCACAGATTATAATGCCCAGGATAGCCATTGGCAACTGCCCATAGGAGGGTTCAAAGTGAAAAGAATGATTGTTGGGCTGTTTACAGTTATCTCCGTCCTTACGCTGCTACCGCTGGCCGGGTTCGCAGCACCGAGTTCGCAGGCAAAGCAGCCACAGGGGGCGATCCGCCTGACGGGCGGTGAGCAGTGCTTCGCCGAAACCGGCCACTGCTTGCGGGGGGTCTTTCGCGGCTACTGGGCAGCAAATGGTGGGATCACCCGCTTTGGCCTGCCGATTACCGACGAACTGACCGAGGGTGGGCTTACTGTCCTCTACACCGAGCGCGCCCGCTTTGAGTTCCACCCAGAGAATCGTGGCACAGACAACGTGGTGCTGCTAGGTCTGCTGGGCAAGGAGTTGACCGTAGGCCGCGAGAAGGAGAAGCCGTTCCAGCGCACACCCGCCCAGGGCAACATCGCCACCGTTTACTTCGATCAGACCGGCCACAATCTGGCCGCCATATTCGGCAGCTACTGGCAGGCCAACGGTGGGCTAGCTGTCTACGGCTACCCGATCAGCGAGGCTTTTGAGGAGAAAAGCGCGACCGACGGCAAAACCTACCTGGTGCAATACTTCGAGCGCAACCGCTTCGAGTATCACCCAGAGTTGCCCGCCGCGTACCAGGTCAGCCTGGGGCTGCTAGGCAAGCAGGCATACCAGAAGCTCTACGGCAACGCTCCTGCCCCCATCCCAGGCAAGGACTACGGCCCAGCCCCAATCTCGCTGGCAGCATTCCGCCAGGAGATGCGCTGGGGCAACAACCTGCGTACCCTCAGCGTGCTAGAACAGGGCGGCAGCTACACCAAGTACAGCATAGCTTACAGCAGCGGCGAACTGAACATCAGCGGGGTTATGTACGTGCCAGCCGCTCAGGGCGATGGCCCCTTCCCGGTGATCATCCTCGGCCACGGCTACATCCCAATCGCCGAATACTACACGGGTGAAGACAGCCGCCGCGAGGGGCCGTACTTGGCCCAGAACGGCTGCGTGGCGATCCACCCTGACTTCCGCAACTACGCCACCAGCGATGATGACCCCAACGCTGAGGTGAACATGACCGCCCCTGGCTGGACAGAGGACACCCTCAACCTGCTCGATGCGCTCAAACGCACAGCATTGCCTTACATTGACGCAACCCGTGTCGGTTATTGGGGTCATAGCAACGGTGGGCAGGTGGGACTGCAACTGAGCGTAACCCAGAGCGAAATCAAGGCCTTTGTCCTCTTTGCCCCCACCAGCCCGAATTACGCCGACAACTTCAACCGCTGGCAGCGCGTCCGCGAGGGTAGTGCGAACGGTGGCCCCTCTTTGGTCAAGCGCAAGTACGGCTACCCAGAGGACAACCCCGCCTTCTACGCGGGCATCTCCTTCGCGCCGAACGCAGGGCGGGTGAGCGCGCCAATGATGATCAATCATGGGCAGAGCGATACCAACACACCCTACGCCTGGTCGGTAGAGAGCAACCGCCTGCTGGTGGCGGCAGGCAAGGATGTCACCTTCCTCTCCCCACGCAGCGAAAACCACCTGTTCAGCGATAATTATTGGCCGACGGCAGCAAAGCAGATGCTAGCCTACTATGAGGCGCACGTGCGCTAGCAAGTAGCAGAAGGTGCGCAGCCCAAGCGAGTCGCTTCAACCGGCCTCCTCTCGTTGTGGTACAATCGTGGGAGAGACAAACATCGGAGCAAATCGCTATCCTTCGCAAGCTACGATCTACAATCTTCGACCCACGGGCTGCTGAGGTGTGGCGGGTGGCTTTGGCTGCCCGTCTCGGCCTGGCAGTGCTGGCAGTGCTAGCGGTGCTGGTTACGCCCTTCAACGAGCGACCAGGGCGGATGGACGGCTACGACGGCGCGGCCCTGAGCGGCTGGGCAGATCGCCTATTCGGGGTCTGGACGCGCTGGGACGGCCAGTTCTACCTCAAGATCGCTGCCGTCGGCCACAACGCTGGCGACAACAGTTCGGCCTTCTATCCCCTCTACCCCGCCCTGATCAAGGCAGTCGGCACCATCCTGGCCCCGCTCGGCAACCTGCGCTACATCGTGGCGGCAGAGGCGATCTCGGCGGCGGCCTTCATTGCGGCTCTGCTGCTGCTGCATGCCGCCAGCCGCGACCTGGCGGGTGGAGCGGTAGCCGACAAAACGATCCTCTACACCGCAGCCTTCCCCACTGCCTTCTTCTTCTGGGCGGCCTACAGCGAATCGCTTTTCCTGCTGCTGACGGTCGGCAGCCTCTACGCGGCGCGTAAGGGTCGCTGGTGGCTGGCAGGCCTGGCAGCGGCGTTGGCGATCTTCACCCGCGTCACGGGGGTAGTGCTGCTCGCCGCCCTATTCGCCGAACTACTAGTCCAGTGGTGGCGTAGGCGGCAGGCTGCGTCCCACCCGCCGCTAGCAGCCCCGGTCAGTGGGCGTACAGTGCTGGTACGCGACCTCAAGGCGGTGCTGGCTCTGCTGCTCCCCCTCAGCGGCCTGTTCGCCCTGCTCGGCTACTACCAGTTGCGGGTAGGTGACCCCCTTGCCTTCGCCAACGTACAGAAGAACTGGTTGCGCCGTCCTGATGCGCCCTGGGATACGATCTGGCGGGGGATCGAGGTAGCGGTCAAGCAGCCATTCCGCTACGACGCAGCAGCACAGAGCTACCTCAATCTTGGCTGCACCCTCCTCTTTCTGCTGCTGGCAGTGGTCGGCTGGCGGTGGCTGCCTCTCAGCTATAGCGTCTACCTGGCAGGGGGCTTGGCCGCCAGCCTGCTCAATCCCGCCTCCGCCGAGCCGCTACTCTCGCTAGCCCGCTTCGTGATCGTCCTCTGGCCCGGCTTCATCCTGCTGGGCATGGTGGGGCAGCGGTCGCGCAGCTTCCACCTGGTCTGGGTGGTGACCAGCCTGCTACTGCTGGGCCTGCTGTTTAGCCGCTTCGCCAATTGGTGGTTTGTGGCCTGAACCGCAATTATGCTTGCAACCTGCACTCTACCAAACAGCCCGCCAGCCGTGCTATAATAACTACATGAACGCTCTGCTCAAATATGTGCTAGCCAGCGTCGCTGTGTTGCTGGTCAGCCTGGCCCTGGTTGGCCTGCGCGCCTACGTCGGCCCCGACCTCTCGCCCAGTGCGCCGCTGCTGCTGCTGCTGGCCGTCTTCCTGCTGGCGATCCAGCTTGGTATCGGCCCAGCCCTGCTCGCCGCGCTGCTAGCTGGGCTGTGCTACGACTTCTTCTTCCTGCTACCCTACTACACCTTCACCATTGCCCGCATTGAGGACGCGTCTGCCTTCGCCGTCTTCTTCATCGTCGCCGTGATCGCCAGCCGCCTGGCCGCACAGGTGGAGGGGAGGGCGCGGGATGCCGAGGAGCGCGTGCGCGAAACGAGTGCGCTCAATCAACTGAGTCGGATGCTGCTGGAGCGAGCTGATCCCTTTGATGATGAGGCAGCACGACAGGTAGCCGTCATCCTGGTGGCCCAATCGGCCAGCCTCTACCTGACCGAAAGCAGCGGTGACTTGCGGCAGGTAGCTAGCTTCGGCCCTGCTACTCCCCTGGTCGGTCTGGATAGCGGCCAACGCGAGGTAAGCGTAGACGCAAGCGGTAGGGTGGCGGTCGTGCCATTGCTGGCGAGCGGCCTGCTAGGATCGCTGACTGTGCAACGCGAGCGCGCCCAACCAGCCTTCAGCGGCAACGACCTGCGTCTAGTGACCACTGTTGCTGGCTTGCTGGCTGGTGGGCGGCTGCGTGAACAGCTAGCCTCCGAAGCGCAAGAGGCCGCCTTGCTACGCGAAGCCGACGCAGTGAAATCTTCATTGCTGGCGGCGGCTAGCCACGAACTCCGTACCCCACTGGCGGCAATCAAGGGGTCGGCCAGCAGCCTGTTGGCCGGTGGCACCGCTATGAGCAAGGCTGATGAGCGCGAACTGCTGGAAGCGATAGACAGCGAGGCAGACCGCCTAAGCCGTCTGGTCAACAATCTGCTCGACCTTAGCCGCGTGGAGGCGGGGGCTTTGCACGTAGAGAGCGGCCTCTACTCCATCGCCGAGGTAGTCAACGCCGCCGCCACTGGGTTGGGCGAGCGTCTAGCAGCGCATCCCCTCACGCTCGACCTGCCCGCCGACCTGCCGCTGGTGCCGCTCGACTATGTGCTAATCCAGCAGGTGATCAGCAACCTGCTCGACAATGCTGCCCGCTATACCCCTGCTGGCACGCCGATTACCGTCGCAGCCCGGCTAGAGAGCGACGATCTGCTGGTCAGTGTGGAGGATGCAGGGCCGGGCCTGCCAGCAGAGGAACTCGCCCACATCTTTGACCGTTTCTACCGCGTGCAGAGCAGTAAAGGTGGCAGGCAAGGGATGGGGATCGGCCTGACCCTGGCGCGGGGCTTCGTTGAGGCGCATGATGGACGGATGTGGGCCAGCAACCGACCCGGTGGCGGCCTGCGCGTCTCCTTCAGCCTGCCGCTAGTCGGGGACCCTAGCCCCCCTGAGGGAGAGGCTGGTAAGGGGGCATGAGCAGTCATCCTCTCCGCATCCTGGTGGTAGACGATGAAACCCAAATCCTGAGGATGCTGCGGGTGACGCTGACTGGCAATGGCTACAAGGTGCTGACCGCCGCAACTGGCGAAGAAGCCCTGGACCTGCTAGCGGTGGAGCAGCCCGATCTCGTCTTGCTCGACCTGATGCTACCTGACATGAGCGGGGTTGCCGTCTGCAAGCAGGTACGCTCGTGGGGTAGCGGGGTGCCGATTATCATCCTCTCTGCCCTCGGTGAGGAGCGCGACAAGGTGGCCGCCCTGGATGCAGGGGCCGACGACTACCTGACCAAGCCATTCAGCAGCGGCGAACTGCTCGCCCGGATGCGCGTCTGGCTGCGGCGGGTGGCCGCTAGCCCACAGGCCGCTACCCCCACCCGGATCGAGCGCGGCGATCTGGTAATCGACCTTGCCCGCCACCTCGTCGTCGCCGCTGGGGAGACGGTCGCCCTCACCCCAAAAGAGTACGACCTGCTTACCTACCTGGCGCAGCACGCAGGGCGGGTCGCCACCCACCGCACGGTGCTGGCCGCCGTCTGGGGCGCAGAGTATGCCGACCAGCCAAACTACCTGCACGTCTTCATCAGCCACCTGCGCCGCAAGATCGAGAGCAACCCCGGCAAGCCGCGCTACATCCTGACCGAGCCTGGTATTGGCTACCGCTTCGCCGAGGAGTAGGCTGAGAGCATGGCTGCAAGACAAACCAGAGACTAGCTGCTGCTCAAATGCAACAAATTACACAACCATAACGTATAATTAGAGCGATTGGCGCACACCCACTTCTGGTGGGTAACAAGTGTAAGCAGCTAAGATTCAGAGAGGAGCAAGTTTTGAAGCAGAGCAGAGTACGACAGGCAAGATTGTCCCTAGTGATGATGATCATTGCCATTCTGATCGCGCAGTTGCCAGTAGGTAGCAGCTCTGCCTAGAATAGGGGCAAAGTACCAGCGGACGGGAAAACAGCAGGCACTGGCTCCGCCCCGGTGATCCATTTGCAGTATGCCACCTTCGACCCGCGCAAGGGCGAGCCGACCGTCGCTGACGGCTTGCGCGCCGATCAGAACAATAGCCACTAACTGGTACAGTTTGACGGCCCGGTGCTGGAAAGCTGGAAGACAGCAGTAACCAGTGCAGGCGGCACTATCTACGACTATATTCCTGATTTTGCCTTTATCGTCCGCCTTGACCAGGCAGCCCGCAGCCGTGTTGCCAGCCTGCCCTTCGTCCACTGGGTTGGCCCCCTCCAACCAGCCTACAAGATCAGCCCCGAACTGGCAAAGAGCCAAGATGTTGCGCTCAAGGTTGTAGTACAGACCTTCCCAGATGAGGACTTGGCCGCTGTAGCCAGTAACCTGACTGACGCACAGACTAGCAGCAATCAGTTTGGCGGTCTGCTCCATGCTACCGTCGCCCAGGCGCAGATTGCCAACCTCGCCAAGCTGGATAGCGTCAGTTGGATTGAGCCTGAACGGGAGATGAAGCTGTACAACGACAAGGCTCGTGAGGTGATGAGGGTCAACCAGGCCTGGGCTGATCTCGGTCTCTACGGCTCCGGCCAGATCGTGGCCGTCGCCGACACGGGTCTGGATACTGGCAACAGTAGCACGCTCAGTGCCGACTTTGCGGGACGCATTGCTGCCACCTACGCGCTGGGCCGCAGCGGCAACTGGTCGGCACCGATGCTCATGGCACCCACGTTGCAGGCTCTGTGCTAGGCAATGGCACCCTCAGCGGCAGCAATCCTGCCAGCCACAACTACACTACTAGCTACGCTGGGGTCGCTCCCGAAGCCCGCCTGGTTTTCCAGTCGCTGCTCGACAGCAATGGTGGTCTCGGCGGTATCCCCAGCGACCTCAACACCCTCTTTCAGCAGGCATACAACGACGGCGCACGGGTCCCACCAATAGCTGGGGTTCGGATGCACAGGGTGCGTATACCAGCAAGTCGCAGCAGGTTGACCAGTTTACCTGGACGCACAAGGATATGACGATCCTGTTCGCGGCAGGCAACGCGGGCGTTGATGCCAACAGCGACGGCAAGATTGACAACGGCAGCGTTGGCAGCCCTGCCACTGCCAAGAACGATATCACGGTCGGGGCCAGCGAGAACGACCGCCCACCAACTGGCAGCAGTTGTCCTGGCGGCAACAACGGCTACGCCAACTTTGCGCTGATCAATCCAACCACGCCAACCTTCAGTGATGTGCCAATCGGTAGCACCTTCTACGCCGACATTGAGACGCTGGCAGCCCGCACCATCCTCAGTGGGGCTACTTGCAGTGGCGGCAGCGGCCTGTGCTTCCGACCTAACGACAACGTGCGCCGTGGTGAACTCTCGAAGGTAGTAAGAAGGGCGATGGAGGCAAGTGGCACCCCCATACCAGGCAGCACCCCCACCGCCACTACAGCCCCAGGGCAGCCGACCAGCACGCCAATCCCACAACCGACCAGCACGCCAATCCCACAACCGACCAACACCCCCGGCTAGCGGCGAACTGATCCAGAATGGCGACTTCGAGAGCGGTACGCAGCCCTGGCAGCAACTTGGTCAAGGCGGCAGTCAATTGATCGTTACCGAGTTCCCTCATGCTGGCAGCTATGGTGCCTGGCTGGGTGGCTACGCCTCCTTCAGCGAAGACCGACTCTGGCAGACAATCACCATCCCCAGCAATGCCACTGGCCCTACCCTACGTTTCTACCTCTATATCGCCTCTGACGAGACCCTACCAGGCGCATGGGACAACCTCTACGTCAAGGTACGAACGGCCAGCGGGATCGACTTGGAGACGCTAGGCACCCTCACCAACGATAATCAGCGCGGTCAGTGGTTGCAGTATAGTGCTAACCTCAGTGCCTATCGTGGGCAGACTGTACAGATTTTCTTCCGCGCTACCACCGACAACAGCAACCAGACCAGCTTCTTCATTGACGACGTAAGCGTACGCTAACCAGCTACAAGCAGGCAAAGCAGAACCCCCTCAAGCGGTGCGGCCCGACCGGGCAGCGCAGCTGAGGGGGTCTTCGCTATGTTGTTCACCGCTAGGGAGCCAACGACCCCAGCACTTCGGCACCTCTGTGTACTCCGCAGGACTGCACCCAGCGGCAGGGCGGCCCAGGCTCTTGCCACCAGGTGCTCTTTGTAGGCGTGGCCGCAGGCCCAACTGGGGATCAGTAGCGCATACTGTGCTTGCAGGTGCCGCAGAGGATTACCTGCACCCGCCGCGACTTTACACCGGTGCGGGTACGGTAGTGCTGGCGATAGTTGTAGCGACCCCAGTGACGGGCGCAGTAGTTCTGGCCGCAGCGTTCGCACATCACAATATGAGCATTCTCACAGCCCTCCACCCCGCAGAGGCCCACCCCATTGCGCGCCTCGGCCACCTCACGGCGCACGGTCTCCTGGTAGCTGGCCGCCTCGACGCGCAGCTTGTCGGCGTACTCGTGGCGGCAGTGGCGGCAAACCCCCTGCTCGACCTTGCCATGCTCCGAGCAGAAGTTGCGCCCACACATCAGGCAACTCTCGACCGCCTTGTTGAAGCAGACAACGAAGCCAGCCTTGCAGCGGGCTGGTTTGCTTTGCACTTCCTCCGCCAGCGGCGGCACCCCCACCTGACTAGTAATTTGCTCGTCCGCTTGCTCAGTCTGGATCATGCTAAAAGCCTTCCTTGTGTTAAAGCCTGGTTGCCCTTTGGCGCAAGAGATGGTCGGCAAGGACGATGGCAAGCATAGCCTCACAAACCGGCACGGCACGGGGGCAGATGGTGGGGTCGTGGCGGCCATGCACCTGGATGGTGGCTGGCTCGCCCGCGAGGTCTACCGTCTCCTGCTCCTTCGCAATGCTGGCAGGCGGCTTGATCGCCACCCGCACTGTGATCTCCTCCCCAGTGCTGATCCCACCTAGGATACCGCCGTGATTGTTATGACGGGTACCAACCCGCCCACCTTTGTTGACGAAAGGATCGTTGTGGCTGGAGCCACGCAGGTTCGCCGCCGCGAAGCCGCTACCGATCTCTACCCCCTTCGTTGCGCCAATACTGATCATCGCTTTAGCAATGTCAGCGTCTAGTTTATCGAATACAGGCTCTCCCAGTCCAGCGGGAACGCCAGTTGCGATCAACTCGACAATGCCACCCAACGAGTCCTGGTCGGCCTGCGCCGCCTCGATCTCAGCGATCATCCGCTCGGCGGCCTCTGCATCGGGGGCGCGCACGATATTGCGCTCGATCTGATCAAGGTCAGTGCGCTCGGCGATCACGCTGCCTATCTGTCGCGTGTAGCCAACGATGCTGATGCCAAAGTGTGTGAGCAGCTTGCGGGCCACCGCCCCGGCTGCCACACGGCAGGCAGTCTCGCGCCCACTTGCCCGCCCGCTCCCCCGCCAGTCGCGCAGTCCGTACTTCTGCTGGTAGCTGAAGTCGGCGTGGCCGGGTCGGTAGAGGTGCTTGATCTCCTCATAGGCCGACGAGTCTGCGTCGTAGTTCATGATCAGCAAACTGATCGGGGTGCCAGTTGTTACGCCCTCGAAGGTACCCGACATGATCTTCACCGTGTCGCTCTCCTTGCGTTGGGTCGTTACCTTACTCTGCCCGGTGCGGCGGCGATCTAGCTGGCCCTGGATATCGGCCTCGGTCAGCGGCAACCCTGCTGGGCAGCCGTCTACCACCACGCCAACGCCCGCCCCGTGCGACTCGCCCCAGGTCGTGACTGTGAACAGCTTACCAAATGTGCTACCAGAACTCATAGCTTGAATTATACCTGATAGCGGTGCTGTTTGAGAAGTCCACGTAGCCTCTCGCACATAACTTTTGTGCGCCACTCAAGGCAGCTAGCTTACATGACGCGCTTCTGTCCCATGTCTTCAGCCAGCCGTGCCTTGAAGGATGGTGGCGTGTCCGACCTGGTCTGCCAGTACTAGAGAGATGGTGGAGGGCGCGTACCCGCTCTCGGTGTAGCAGGCGAGCGCAGGGACGGGAAGGTATACTGCTAGCTCCTACTTGCCAGGCACTCGTCCCCAACCCTGTGCCTGCGCTTCGCTAGCGGTTCTGGCGTACACGGCTGTCGTCTGCTCGGCGATGTGCGGCCAGAGGAAGTCGCGATAGACGGCGGCACGGGCGTTGTCCACCCGCTGGCTGCTCCAATCGGGGTGTTGCAGGGTATGGGTGATGCCCCAGGCTAGTGAGGCCGGGTCGTCAGGATAGACCTTGATGCCGGTTTCGTGCAGTTGCACCACTTCGCTGAGGCCGCCAGTGTCGCTGACCACAACCGGCGTATTAGCTGCCATCGCCTCCAGCGCGACGATACCAAAAGGCTCGTAGAGGGAGGGAAAGACGGCGACGCTGCCCACTTTGTACAACTTGTCCCGATCCTCGTCGCTGATGAAGCCGAGAAAGTTCACCCGTTCGGCCACGCCCAGTTCCTGCGCTCGCTGCTCAATCGCCTTGCGGTAACCGCCAGTGCCAGCGATCACAAAGCGGGCGTTCGGCACCTCCTGCAAGATAAGCGGCGCAGCCTCGATCAGCACTTGTGCGCCCTTCTCTGGCACCAGGCGACCGACGAAGAAGATAATCGGCTCATTGGGGGCTGCGAGAGTGGCGCGGAAGGCAGTCAGGTCGCGGCCAGCCAACTGCTCAAAGCGGGTGGGGTCAATGCCATTGGCGATGATATCTAGCTTGTTGGCAGGTAGCTGGAAGTTGCTTACAATCTCCTGGGCCATGAACCGGGTGGTGGTGATCACCCGCCACGACTCGTAGGTTAGCCACCACTCGGCGTTATGGATGTCGTGCTGCATCGCCTCGTGGAGTTGGCCCCGGTTGCGACCAAGTTCGGTCGCGTGGATGGTAGAAATAAGTGGGCTGTGGTTGGTGTTCTTCAAGGCAACGGCAGAGAAACTCACCAGCCAGTCGTGGGCGTGGATCAGGTCAAAGCCGCCCTGCTTGAATAGTTCGTTGCCCCTATTTTCGAGATTGATGTTGGTGCGCCAGCAGTTCATGAAGAAGTTATCGGGCAGGCCCATCCGCGACATATCTTCGGTCGGGCCAGGGGCATCCACGCGGTAGACGCGGCTCTGGCCGTTGCCACCAGGGATCGCCTCCTCAGCCTCACCCTCGCCGTAGCGGGGCGTGACCAGGTGTACTTCTACCCCCGCCGCGATCAGGGGCGGCACCAACTCAACGACGTGCTTACCGAGGCCACCGACGACGTGTGGCGTGTACTCCCACGACAACATCAGGACGCGCATCAATACTCTCCTCGTGAACCCTCATCCCCAGAGTGGGTAGTGGAATGAGGCTGGTTTGCTGCGCCCTAATCTACCACGTTGGGGCTGGAGAGTCAACCTGCTGGCGCATGGCAATTTGTTGTAGACCGCCCGCTTTAGCCAGGGCAAACAAAAGCCCTGCTTATTAGCAAAGGTCATATCAAGTTGCTAACATCCATCTGGCTACCTCAGCAGTAACCCTGTAGCCAATGTTCTATCGTCATCAGTACCAGCCCACCATGTGCGGCATAGCTGACCAGGAGCGCAGCGATCAGCAGCAAGAGTGCGCTGCCGCTCCGCAGCAGGTGGCGATTGGGCAAGAGTAGGGGATACGGGTTGGCCTTGCCCAGCAAAGCATCAAAGCGAGCGTTCAGCACTGCGCCACTGCTGTCGAGCATCTGGGCTACCAGCGGGGCTTTGGGCTGCGCTGACCGGTTTGTGACCAGGCGATAAAGTGCGGCAGTCAACGGTCGGGATGCGCCCTGCGTGGCAAGCGTCGCCTGATCGGCGGCCAGTTCGCGGGTCGCTAGATAGTGCAGGTAGAGGTCGTTCGCCAACGGTAGGAAGAAGCAAACTCGGCTGATAGCGGCTGCAAAGGCCATCTTCAGTGGGTCGTGGTGCCTGAGGTGGTACCGCTCATGCAGCAGCACCGCTTCCAGTTCGACTCCTTGCCCGACTACTGCAAGCAGCGCAGTGCTGACGCAGATGCGGCCAAAAAGCAAGCCGTAGCAGAAAGCGAAGGGCTGTTCGCTCTCGATCAGCTTTACCTTACCAGCCAGGCCGATTTTGGTGACGGTGGCTGCTACCCCAGTGGGTAGTGGGAGGCTGGTACAGCGCAGTTGCCGAACGGTAGCGTAGGTGTAGCCAAGTTGACGAACGAGTGTCCACAGTGCGAAGACAGCGTTTGCCCCTACCGCCGCGAGCAGGCTGTAAGCCAACAGGCGGTCGCCAAGATCAGGAGATTTGAGCATCAGCAGACAGTCTTCAGCCAGCGTATGGAGACCGTGCTGCATGACGAGCGCGCCACTAGCCGCCATCAGCAGGCGCAGAGCCAACCAGCTTGCTAGCAATATCGTTAGCGACACAAGAACAAAGAGCAGCAGGAGGCTACTGTCAGGGCCAGGGTTCAGAGCTAGCTTCCGCCGTATCTGCATTATTCCTCCTTTGCAGCGTCCTTTTGTAGCAACCGTTGGATGTGGGCTTGTCGCTCTGGGTCAATACTTGCCAGTTGCCCCATAAACTGGGCCAGAGCCAGGTCGCCGAAGTTCTCGACTAGCCGCGCCACCTGCCGTGCAGCACTCCGCGCCCGGAACTGCTCCCGCGACTGGGCTACGGTGTAGTAGTGGGTCTTGCCGCTCAAACGGCGGATGAGCAAACCCTTGTCGCCCAGGTGGCTCATCACTGTCATAATCGTGGTGTAAGCCAGGCTCGGTTCACGACCGAGGAAGTGCGCCTCATAAACCTGCCGCACAGTCAGTTCGCCAGGAGGTTGCTGCCAAACCCACTCCATCACTTCGCGCTCCAGATCGCCAAGTAGCCCCCGCAGATTGCCGTCTACTTCAGTCAATTTCTAGCTCCTTATCTTCGCTAACTAGCCTACCAGACCATTATACCACCTCCACCAAAATCTAGTATGGGCTTGCCAGCCAACTGACGAGAAAGACCCCCCCACTGGTGGGGAGGGTCTTCACTCGTTTGCTTTAGCCTAAGTTTGACAAGCGATTAGAGAAAGAGGGTTGCCAGCAGCAGAGTGATCGTACTGATCAGCTTGATCAGCACGTGCAGGCTGGGGCCAGCGGTGTCTTTGAAGGGGTCGCCCACCGTGTCGCCAACGACGGCGGCGGCGTGTTCGTAGCTACCCTTCTTCACCACCTGACCGTTCTCCTGGCGCATCCCGCCCGCCTCAATGTACTTCTTGGCATTGTCCCACGAGCCGCCACTAGTGTTCAGCACGATAGCCATCAGCACGCCAGTAATCGTGCCAACCATCAGGAAGCCAGCAGCGGCCTCCCACTTCAGCACGTAGCCGACGATGATCGGCGAGAAGATCGCCAGCGCGCCAGGGAGGATCATCTCGCGCAGGGCCGAGCGAGTGCTGATCGCCACGCAGCGACCGTAGTCTGGCTCCGAAGTGCCAGCCATGATGCCAGGGTCGGCCTTGAACTGGCGGCGTACTTCCTCGATCATGCCGCCAGCAGCCCGACCTACGGCCTTGATTGCCATCGAACTAAAGAGGAAGACGACCATCGCGCCAATGAAGCCGCCGATGAACACCTCTGGCTTGGCAATGTCAATGCTCAACAGCGCATTAGGGTGGCCCTGGCTGGTAGCCACCTTCTCGCGGTAGGCGGAGAAAAGCAGGAAAGCAGCGAGGCTGGCAGTGGCAACGGCGTAGCCCTTGGTCAGAGCTTTGGTTGTGTTGCCCACTGCGTCCAGGCTGTCTGTCACCTTGCGAACCGACTCTGGCGAGCCGCTCATCTCGGTGATGCCACCCGCATTGTCGGTGATCGGGCCGAAGGTATCCATCGCCAGGATGTAGGCGCAGGACATCAGCATCCCCATCGTAGCCACCGCCGTGCCAAAGACCCCGGCGAAGCTGTTGTTGATTGGGATGCTGCTCAAGCGCAGTTCGCCGAGGGCAAGGGTGCCGCAGTAGTAAGAGGCACCGAGAGCGGCGCAGATACTGATCGCAGAGAGGGCGGTGGTCTCAAAGCCGATAGCCATGCCCGCAATGATGTTGGTAGCAGGGCCGGTGCGGCTGGCCTCGGCGATCTCACGTACGGGCCGCCAGGTGCCAGCGGTGTAGTACTGGGTGATGAAGACGAACAGGATGCTGGTAACAATGCCGACCAGCCCGGCTACGCCCAGCCAAAGCGATTGCAACATTGTGTAGCTGACCGCTACGATTGCCACCGCTGACAACAGCGAGGTGACGTAGAAGCCGTTGTTTAGTGCGCCCATCGGGTTCTTGCTGCTGACGGGCAGCAGCCGAACGACGACCAGGCCGACCAGCGAGGTGATGATGCCGATAGCAAGGATGATCAGCGGAAAGAGTACCCAGCCTGTGCCGATTTTGGCAATTGCGCTGTCGGCGGGGATGTTGCCAGCCGCCACTCCCTCTGCGACGATGCGGTACATAGAAGTGCCGAGGATCATCGCCCCGATATTCTCAGCGGCGGTGGACTCGAACAGGTCGGCCCCACGCCCGGCGCAGTCGCCCACGTTGTCACCCACCAGGTCGGCGATCACGGCGGGGTTGCGCGGGTCGTCTTCAGGGATGCCCGCCTCGACCTTACCCACCAGGTCAGCCCCCACATCGGCAGCTTTGGTGTAGATACCGCCACCAAGCTGGGCAAAGAGGGCGACGAAGCTAGCCCCAAAGCCGAAGCCAACGATCAGGAAGGGGGCTGTAACGCCGCCACCATAAGCCTGGTAGATGCCCCACACCCCCAGCAGGCTGAGCGCGACGACCAGGAAGCCAGAGACTGCGCCCGCACTGAGCGAGACGACCAGGGCTTCCTTGAGGCTGCGCTGGGCCGCAGAGGCCGTCCGCAGGTTGGCCCGCACTGCGATCGCCATGCCGATATAGCCAGAGAGAGCAGAAGCCCCTGCACCGAGCAGGAAGGCGATGGCCGTCTTGATGCCCAGGCCAACCTTGTCGTTACCCTGCAAGTCGCTGGTGGTAGCTACCGCAGCCACCACTACGGCGATCAGCACCGCAGCGACTACGGCGAAGATGGCAATAGTGCGGTACTGCGTGCTGAGGAAGGCATTTGCGCCCGCCAGGATTTTGCTGGCGACGTTCTGCATCTCTGGGGTACCTTTGTCGCGGCTCAACACATCCCGCGCCAGGTAGCCAGCGAACAGGATAGCGAGGACACCCGCGACGGGGATGACGATACTAATATCCATCTAACTACTTTCCTCCCTTTCAACCAACACCCTTTCCTTGAGGTGCTAGTCAGATCAAATTACCGCAGGTTTGCAGCAAGGAACCCGACGGGGGTCGGTTAGCATACAAAAGGCGCGATTGCGGTTGATCGCGCCTCCTGTCTGGAAGTGAATGGCGAATCCCACTTCCGCTAAAGGTTTAGGAGGGATCGCTCAGGCTGCCCGTACACGGGGCGACGTGGCAGGGGGCGGCGCACTCTTGTCGCGGCCAAAGCCCCAGCCCTTCTCCCAGACGACCAGCAGCAGGCTGGCGTTGAAGATCGAGGAGTAGGTGCCAGAGATAATCCCAATCAGCAGGGCCAAGACGAAGTTGCGGATCGTCAGGCCACCAAACAGATAGAGGGCTAGCAAGGTGAAGATAACGGTCAGGCTAGTGTTCAACGAGCGGGCTAGCGTTTGCAGCAGGCTGTGGTTGACGATCTGGCCGTAATCGGGGAACAGGCGGCGAGCGGAGTTCTCGCGGATGCGGTCGAAGACCACGATGGTATCATGAACGGAGAAACCGACTACCGTCAGCAGGGCGGTGATGAACAGCGAGTCGATCTGGGTGCCAAAGAGCAGGCCGAGGATGGCAAAGATGCCGACCACTACCAACACGTCGTGCAGCATAGCCGCCACCGCGCAGAGGCCGAAGCGGAAGGGGTGGTCTACCTTGCGGAAGGCGTAGTAGAGGTAGAGCAGGATGCCGAGCGAGGCGGCGGCCACCGCAGAAAAAGCCAGGGTGGTTACTTCGCTACCCACTGCCGCGCCCACGGTGTCGAAGGTGAGTTCGGCGTTGTTGCTGGCGGGCTGGTTGGTGGTAGCGGTGCCACTAAGATTGGCGGTGCTGCTCAGCCCAGTGCCAGGGGCTATGGTGCTGCTGGTGGTGCCAGTTGTGGTTAGTGCGCCGGTTGTAGTCAGCGTGCCAGTTGCAGGGTTGTTGCTGGCACTGCTAGCCCGTAGCTTGCCATCCAGGATGCCAGCCGCAGTCAGCGCATCGGCCAAAACCTGCTTCTCGCTGGGCTTGCCAGCACCGAGGCTAACTGGCTCGATCACCCTGGTGCGGATGATCATGCTGGTAATGGTCTGGCCGTTCTGAGGCTGGGTGGCGCGGATCACGATGGCTTCGGGGTGGCCGTTCTCGGCCATGATCTGCTTAACCCTCTCGGTGGTAGTGTTAGCCTGCACCTTGATGTCCCAGGATGTGCCACCGGTGAAGTCAATATTCGGCTTGATGCCCCCGGCAGCGATGGCGATGATGCCAGGGATGATGATGATCAGCGAGGCGAGGAAGAACCAGCCACGCTTGCCCACAATATCAATCATTACTGAAAAGCTCTCCTTCTGCGTTAAGAAACCCCGCCTGCCCCCTTGTGGGGCAAGCGGTCTGGGCGGGCGCAAGGTCACGCCTTAGGCCTTCGCTACTTCGCTGCTTGGCAAGCCTGTACCAATCGTCTGCACATCGCCATACATTGCCTTGTTCTGGCCGAGCGAGGTGTTGAGCATGATGGTCAGGAAGGTGCGGGTGATGGTGATCGCGCTGAACATACTAACCGCCACGCCGATAGCCAGGGTGAGGGCGAAGCCGCGGATGATGCTGGCTCCGAAGTTCGAGCCGAACCAGTAGAGGATGGCGCAGGTGATCATCGTCGAGATGTTGGAGTCGCGGATGCTGGGCCACGCGTTGCGGAAACCATCGTTGACGGCTGCGCCAATCGTCTTGCCCTTGCGTAGCTCGTCCTTCATGCGGGCGAAGATCAGCACGTTCGCGTCTACTGCCATACCAATCGAGAGGATGAAACCGGCAATACCAGCCAGGGTCAGGGTGACAGGTACTAGCTTGAAGATTGCGTAGCTGATCGCAGTGTAGATCAGCAAGGCGATCACGGCCAAGACCCCAGGCAGGCGGTAGTAGACGATCATGAACAGAGCGACAATCAGCAAGCCGATCAGACCAGCACGGATACTGCGGTCAACCGAGTCGGTGCCGAGCGTCGCGCCAACGTTCTTAGTGGAGACCACCTTCAACTGCACTGGCAGCGAGCCGTACTTAAGGACGACCGCCAGGCTCTTTGCTTCTTCAAGGTTGGTTACGGTGATGCGCCCGTTGCCGCCGGTGATCGCGCTCTGGATCACCGGGCTGCTGATCACCCGCTTGTCCAGGACGATGGGCATATACTGGTTCACGTGCGCACCAGTGAAGTCGCCAAACTTCTTGGCCGCTTCGGGCTTGAGCTTGAAGTTGACTTCTGGCTTGTTAAGCTGATCGAAGCTCACCCCAATACCACTCACGTCCAAATCCACGCCAGTGATCACGACTGGGTAAACCGTCGTGCCAGTGGTCGAGATTGGAGCCTGGGTAGAAGCGTCGAGGGTGGTGGTGGTGCTGACCACCGTATCCGTCGCAAGGGATTTTGTACCAGAGGAGATAAACTCCAGGAAGCCAGTCTGTTGCAGCGTCTTGAGGGCTTGGTCTGCGTCTAGCTTGCTGCCAGGCAATTCAACCAGGATGCGGTTCTTGCCCTGCGTCTGCACAAGTGGCTCGCTCACGCCGAGGCCGTTGACGCGGTTCTCTACCACGCGGCGCACGTCGTCAAGCTGGGCGGAGGTAACTTCGCTCTGCCCTTCGGGTGGCTGGGCTTCCAGCACCGTTTGCAGGCCACCTTGCAGGTCGAGACCAAGGCGGGGGCTGGTATTGCGGCCCAGGAAGTCGCTGGTGAAGTCAATATAGAGGGCAACGGCACTGAGCAACAAGATGCCGATGAAGATGCTAACGGTCGTGTTCTGACGCAACTCTGCTTCCTCGCTTTCAAGCCATGCGGAGTCAATATGAAGTCCCGCCCAGAGGGGTGCGTGACTTGTGAAGTATAATACAGATTGCCAGCGGTGTCAACTTGCCTGTGCTGGGTGACGAGTGACGGTGGGGCTGCTCACTTTGCGCCCACCCGCTGGCTGTGCTATACTCGCGACAACCCCTGTGCAGAGGAGCAAGAGCTTGATCAAGGGAATACACCACATTGGTATTGCCGTCAACGACCTGGAAGCCGCCCTGCGCTTCTACGCTGATGCACTGGGCCTGGATCGCGCCAGCCTCTACAGCGAGACGGTCGCCCAGCAGAAGACCACCGCCACCTTCCTCACCGTTGGCGAGACCGAGTTCGAGTTCTTGGAGCCTTACGGTGACGAGGCTGGCCCGGTTCACAACTTTTTGGCAAAGAGAGGCGCGGGTGTCCACCACCTCTGCCTGGCAGTAGACGACATCGTGGCAGAATTGGCAAAGCTGAAGGCAGCAGGGGTGCAACTGGTGGACGAGCAGCCACGCATTGGCGCACGCGGCCACAAGGTTGCCTTCGTTCAGCCAAAGGCCAGCAGCGGCGTATTGATCGAACTGGTCGAGGAACAGCACGAACCAGCGTAGCTAGCGGCTGCTGGGGCAGGGCGTGACCGAGGAGAAAGAGGAGAAGATGAACAACGAAGTTCCCTTCGAGCCGTTCAGGATCAAGACAATCGAGCCGATCCCGATCACTAGCCGCGCAGAGCGGGTGCGTTGGCTACACGAGGCAGACTACAATCTGTTTCGCCTACGTGCGGAGCAGGTGACGATTGATCTGCTGACCGATAGCGGCACTGGGGCGATGAGTGCGGCGCAGTGGGGGGCCATGTTGCAGGCCGACGAGAGCTATGCTGGGGCGCGCAGCTTCTACCGCTTGCAAGAGGCAGTGCGCGACATCACGGGGATGCCGCTGATGGTGCCAACCCACCAGGGTCGGGCGGCGGAGCAGATACTCTGCCACGTGATGCTACAAGTGGGTAGCCGCGTTCCCTCCAACCAGCACTTCGACACCACTGGGGCGAACATCGAGGCGGTGCGCGCCCACGCCGACGAATTGGTGATCGAGGAGGCGCATGACCCGCAGAACCTCCACCCTTTCAAGGGCAACATGGACCTGGATAGGCTGGCTGCTTATGTGGCCGAGCATCGCGGCAACATCCCTCTCGCCTGCCTGACCCTGACCAACAACAGTGGTGGCGGCCAGCCAGTCTCTCTCGCTAACGTGCGGGCGGTCAGTGCATTGCTGCGCCGCGAAGGTATCCCCTTCTTCCTAGACATCGCCCGCTATGCCGAAAACTGCTACTTCATTCAGCAGCGTGAAGCAGGGCAGGAGGGCCGCGCCCCGATCGAGATCGCGCGCGAAATCTTCAGCCTGGCTGACGGCTGCTGGATGAGTGCTAAGAAGGATGGGTTGGTCAACATCGGCGGCTTCATCGCTCTGCGCGACAGCAACCTCTATGACCAGATTTGCCAACGGCTGATCCTCACCGAGGGCTTCCCCACCTATGGTGGCATGGCGGGCTACTCAATGGAAGCTCTGGCGGTCGGTCTCTACGAGGGGCTGGACGAACACTATCTTGCCTATCGCATCGCTCAGGCCCACGACCTGGGGGCGCGCCTGAAGGCGGGCGGCGTGCCGATCCTGGAGCCGGTTGGCGGCCACGCTGTCTACATTGATGCTCGCCGCTTCCTGCCAGCTATGCCCCAGAGCTACTTCCCGGCCCAGGCGATCTCAGTCGCCATGTACATCGAAGGGGGAGTACGCACAGTGGAGATCGGCAGCGTGATGTTTGGCCGCAGCGACGAGGCAGGCAGCGAGCAGTTTCCCGCTCTCGACCTGGTGCGCCTGACCTTGCCACGCCGCACCTACACCAGCAGCCACCTCAACTACGTGGCCGACGTGGGTATCCGCGTCTACAAGCAACGCTCTGCCCTGGTGGGTCTGCGGATCACCCAGGCACCGCCAGCCCTACGCCACTTCACTGCCTACTTCGCCCAGCTTGAGGTGGGGGAATAAAGATGAAGCGGGCAAACAAATAACCCCGAAATTGCTCCCCCAAGCAAGATCAGGGCTATTTGTTTACTACAGGAAGGAAGGAAGGATGTGTGAAGATGTGGTCTCCACCGGAAGAAGCTAGCAGTCAACCCCACGTCGTTCCCCCAAACGGCGGGGGGCTGGCTGTTCGCTTTAGGAAGGAAGGGAAGGAGAAGTGTAGTGAAGTTGGCGGTTTGGCCTGCCAGTAAGTTAGGGTGGCAGCAGGAGCAGGCCGTCAGTTGGGATTTAGCTTGCCAGAGCCAGTTCGCGTTGCTCTACGTACTGGTACTGGGGCTGTATGGGCGGCATGGCCGCGATTTGTTGGCGGGTAATCTGGATCAGGTCACGCACCGTCACCGTGTAGTATTCTTCGTCGCGTTGAGCGGTCAGGCGGCCTTCGGCAATAGCCTCGGCGAGATCAGCGATGGTGATCGTGCTATAGTTGTTTTCGTAATTCTGGTTCATCTTGCTACTCCTTTAACCCATCGCCGGTTTTGTTGCTTCGTTTCTGTATAAAGCAGAGACTGTGCCACGATAGGGCTTGTTGCTTCGTAGGGCGGAAACCCGTTTGGTTCCGTTTACCTTCTTGCCATCTTACAATGCAGAGTCCGTGCCACTGCTTGCTGCCAGTGAGGGTTGCCCATTCAATCGGGCGGCGGTGCTGTGACCAACCCTGCTTCGTTCTGTCCCTCGCATATATAACGCCGCAGGGTAAGCGAAGGTTTCAGTCAAAAGGGGTACAGGATTGTCTCTAATTCTGTTCTAATGGTTAGCCAGTTTGTGGCCCTGGTTCTTCACCTGCCAGGGTTGGGGGTAGCAACAAACCAGCGGGCGGCCAGCCGTGCCAGGGTGCCGTCGGCCTGGGCGTTGGCGATGGTTTCGTCTACCAGACGAGCTAGCTGGCGGCTCTGCTTGCCGACCGCCACCACATAGCCAGCCTCGCCCAGGTTGGCAACCGCTTTGTAGGCCGGGTAAGCAACCTGCCAGGCGGTGAACTCTAGCGGATCGGCCAGAGCCGCCGCCACCTGCCCAGCGGCTAGCGCATCCAGAGCAGCGGTGGGCGTGTCGAAAGTCGCCAGTTGCAGGCCACCAGTTGGGTGGTCACGCTGCCAGCGGCGGGCGGCCTCGTCGCTGTCGCTACCCAGTTGTGCGCCGAGCTTGCCAGCGGCAATGTCGCTGAGGCTACGGGCGGTAGAGGCAGCAGGAACGACCAGCAGTGGCGCGGCGTTGAAGTAGGCGCGGCTGTAGATCAGGTCGTTGCTCCGCTCGTAGATGAAGGGCAGGGCGGATACTATCGCGTCCACCTTGCCTTCGCCAAGAGCCTGGTAGAGACTGTCACTAGGGATGTTGCTAAAGGCCACCGCCACTCCCAGCCGCGCTCCGATCAACTTCGCCAAGTCAATGTCATAGCCGCTGTAGGCACCGTCGGCGTAGCTCTCAAAGGGGGGGTAGGTAGCATCGGTGGCGACCCGCAGCAGCCCACTAGCGCGTACCTGGGCCAACGCAAGGTCGGCTGGCTCCTGCCTGCCATAGTAGAGCAGCAAACCAACCGCAACCAGGGTGGTGACGGCCAACAGATCGAGGCCTATCAGCAACACCTTCTTCATGGTGAGGCCTCGGCCTTCTGCACCTCAAAGTAGATTGGCCGAGGTACGAAGTCAGGGGCGACGAAGGTGTAATGATCCATGTAGGTGTAGGCTGGCTTTGGCAGGCGGAAGGCCCAGAGGCTGACGCTGAGGCACCACGGCCAGTCGCGGTTTGCCCGCTCGTAGGCTGCGATGGTAGAGCGGATGCGCTCTGGCGGGCTGACCGCGTTTACCCAGCGGGGGCTGTCGTTCCAGCCACCCTCGGTGACGAACACCGGCTTACGTTGATCACCGTTGGCAACCATCACCGCCCTGATCTGCTCTACACGAGCGAAGTTGAGCTTGTCGGGGCCACTGGGGTCATCGGCTGGGGTGGTCAAGCCATAAGCGTGGACAGCCAGCGCATCGAAGTAGGGGCCGCCGCCTGCCTGGTAGACCGCCGTCAGGTAGCTGGTGTCGCGCATTGCCACGGGGCTGTCGGGTGGTTCCAGAGTGGGGGCAAGACCCGCCATCAAGATGGTAGCGGTTGGGTCAGCCGCCTTGACGCGGGGGTAGACGACCTTGAGCAGGGCAGCGTAGGCGGAGGGGTCTACACGCTGCCCACCCCACTCCCAGATGACGTTCGGTTCGTTCCAGATGATATAGTAATGCACCTGCCCCCGATAGCGCGCGACAAAGGTGGCAACGAAATCGGCGTAGGCGGCGTAATGGTCGGGGTCAAGGCGGCTGAGACTGCTGTCAGGCGGGCGCGCCCAGGCTGGTACCATATCGATACGGGCGATCAACAGTACGTTCGCTGCATTGGCCGCTGCCACCACCAGGTCAGGGTGCGCCCAGTCGTAGTGGCTTGCGTCGGTCTGCTGGATATAGAGCCAGGGGAAGTATTCTACCGCCCAGGTCGCCCCCATCGCGCGCACCATCTGCATCGTCTGGCTGATCTTCTGTGGGTCGGCCTCGTCAGTCAGGCGGGTGTGTACTCCCACCTTCGGGTTGCGCGGCTGGCTGAGGGGGGCAGCGGTTGGCACCAACGCAGGGGCAGGCGTAGAGGAGACTAGCGATCCACTCCGCGCCGCCTGCTGCACAAAGAGGCCAAGCAAGAGCAGGAGGATCGCCCCTCCAGGCAGCCAGCGCAGGCGATCATGATTGGGGCTTTGCATCAGCCTTCGCTTCCTGTTTAACCAGGTGTTGGTCAGCGGCCCAAACTGGCTTGAACAGCACCCACTGACTGGGATGTGCGCCGATATGTCGCTCATAACTGGCGAGGATTTGGCTCATGATACGGGTCGAGTCGGCTTCGGTGTCACCGGTGCGGGTGGGTAGGATAGGCTCGTCCATCTCCACAGCGTAGCGGTCGTTGCCCAAGCGCACGCAGAAGATAGGCACGATCACCGCCCCTGCTTGCATCGCCAGCCGTGCTGGGCCAGTGGGGATAGTGGCCGGGTCGCCGAAGAAGGGAAGGGTGAGACCCTTCTGCTCTGGATTGCGGTCGGCCAGGATGCCGATAATCCGCCCCTTCTTGAGGTCACGCACTGCCTGCAAGAGGGCTGCCGGGTTAGTCTCGGCTAGCTTGAGACCCTGACTACTACGCAGGGCAGTTATGTACTCGGAGAGGAAGCGCGGCTCGAACAGGGCGATCAGGAAGGTAGCGTCCAGCCCCTTCGCGGTGAGCGTCTGGCTGACCATCTCGAAGGAGCCGAAGTGCGCGCTGGCGATTACCACGCCTTTGCCCTGGCGTACTGGGCCGATCAGCCGCTCCCACTGCTCCTCGCGGACGCGGGTCATCTGCAAGACTCGCGCAAGAGGCAGGCGTGGCAGGCGGCATAGCTCGTAGTAGTTCCGCACGTTGTTGCGAAAGACCGCCCGCACGGTGCGCGCCAGTCGTGCCTCGCTGACGTTGGGGCCAAGGACGTGGCGCATATTAGCAATGCAGATGGTGCGCGAAGTTTTGGCGTAGCGGTAACTGAGGTTGCCGAGCAGTCCGGCAATGGCATAGCCAACCGGGGTTGGCAGGATAGCAATGATCGCCCGCAGAATACGCAGCAGTCGTCTCATCTATGGTTGTTCCTCCTCTTGCACGCTGCAAGGCTCGCCTATTATAGCACACCCCAGCAGAAGCTGGCGGCTACGATCCTTGTACCCACCTCACCAGCGCAAGATTGTAAAAGGGGACACCTCATGCTCTGATAATGGTTTAGCAAGCGATCAACTGCGCTAGCCAGCGTTGCTGTACAAATTGTGCAAACAGATAATTGACAAAGCCGCCACAGTCTGCTAATATTATAAGACGTGGGTTGCCCCAACACCATACAGCCCAGCGTAGAACAAGCAGAGAGGAGGAACTAAAAGGCAGAACCACAAACGTTTGGATAGAACAAGCAGAACCAACTGCACAAGAAAGGCTAACAAATGAAGTTCAAGAGAGTACAAGGTTTCCTGGCCTTGAGCCTGACCGCGATCATGCTGGTCTTCACCCTGGCTCAATCGGCCCTCCCCACTAGCGCAAGCAGTGTCGTCAGCGCAAACAAGGCTGCTGCCCCCGCAGCACAGGCCAAGACGGAGCAAAAGAAGGCTGAAGCCGCCAAGAAGGGTGCTACCGCCCTCACCGCCGCCGAAGTAGCCCCGAACATTGGTCAGGCCGTCAAGCGTAACGTCGGCCCCGATGCATGGGTGCAGCGCGCCCCGGTACCGACGCGGGTAGGC
>JAYUUN010000052.1:0-4430 GCA_043754535.1 Chloroflexota bacterium
AACGCTAACGTTCGTTCGGTAGTCCAGATATTTCTTTTGCGCTTCCATCAGAGCTGGCAGAGCTTGCACATCGGCAAGCTCACCTAGTGCCTTGGCCGCCGATGATCGTACAGATTTTTCCTTGTCATCCAGTGCTAGCAAAAGGTAGCTTGTACTTGGTACATTGTTCATTGTACCAAGAGCTTCGGCGACAGTACGTCTAACCAAAGCACTGCTATCATCAAACGCAGATACAAGCAATGGAAAGGCTTGCTCTCCATAGTTTCTAGCTAGCGTGGTCACTGCCGCACTACGTACTTTTTTACTACTGTCAGTCTTTACAATCAACGACAACTCATAACCACTGGTACTCCAAGCTCCCACCACAATACTAACACAGGCTTCTCGAACACGCCAATCCACATCATTCAGTAGCTCAGCAAAGTAGTTGATAGAGGGAGAACCGACGATCTCATGTACAGCCGTAATCACAGCAACTTTAACTCGGCTTTTCTCATCATGCAGTCTGTTCAGGAGATAAGGTATTGCTCTCGCATCCCCCAGGAAACCAAGAAACAGGCACGCTTGTTCACGGATGTCTGCATTATAGTGGGTAGTTAGTTTAACGAGATTGTCGAAGGCTGGCATAAAGTCGTGATTTTCGAAGCTAGTAGACATTGTTCCTAGCCTGCCCAGTGCCGCAAGACAAACTAGTTCATCAGCATCATCCAATTTGGCAACAAGCTCTAGCATACGTGTGTCGCTCATTATTAGCTACTCTCCATCAGCGATATCCTATTTGAAGGGACCAGGGACTCTGGCTCCTCTAACTATGTAGTAGGTTGGTTGCGACGGATTCAGCAAATATGGTCAAAGCAGACAAGGTGCAAGTCCTCGCGCTGCAACTGCGTATGGTGCTGGCTGCTGGCTGTTGGGGGGGCCTGCTGACTGACGATGCGGTTGACTTCAGCTAGCAATGCGGCCACATCCTGCTCATTGGCGTAGCTGTTGTAGGCTTGCTTCAGTTCCTTAAGGTAGACGTTGGCTAGCGGCTGGCTGAGGTTGGTGATGGCCGCAATCACCGCGGCGCGGCGCAGGGCGGGGTTGCTCATCGCCAAGCGTAGAGTCGCTATGATGTTGTTCTGCACAGCGTCAATCTTCTTGGGGGCTTCCTCCAACGCCACCTGCCGCTCTGCCGAGCGCAGGATGTCGGCGATCACCTTCTCCTGCACTGCGAAGGGGTCTTGGTCGTCGGCCTGGCGCGGCGTGTCGAGCGCACACCGGATCAGGTCGGCAATTTGATAGCGGTTATCGGTGATCCTGTCGGTTTGTGCGTCGTAGTACCGCCAGTAGTGCTGCCTGCTCTCGCCGTCGGGGTTGTCTGCCGTAAAGTAGAAGAACATACCGCGTGCGCCGCGCCCGTCCTTGCCGCTGTGGATGCCGTCGGGTAGCTGCTCCAACGCCTCGCGTCCCTGCGCTGCCACCCACTCGCGGATTTGGCGCAGCATGAACTCGCTAGTCGCTAGTTCAGCGAACTGCTCCTGCTCCTCAAGCACATCGCTGTCTTCGGCTTGAATCCGCTTGAGCGTGTTGAAGTTTTGCGGATGTACCACTTCGCCGAGGATGCTGGTGTCGAGGAAGCCGCTGTTGTCTATCTGGCTGATCTTGTCGTTCAGGCTCTTGACCAGCCCCAGTAGTTCTTCAAGCCCCTCCTCTGGAAAGACGTTGGCGATCTCCAGCGTGTCGAATGGGCTGCCGATGCGGTCAATGCGCCCCGCTCGCTGCACCATGCGAGTCGGGTTCCAGTGCAGGTCGTAGTTGATCAGGATGCCGCACTCTTGCAAGTTCTGGCCCTCGCTCAACACGTCGGTGGCGATCAGGATGTTGATCTCCTTCTCCGTGCCGACCCACTCCGGGTGGCCGTTGCGCGTTGGGGTGAAGGCGGCGACGATTGCACCGCGATCCTGCACGTTGTTGCCGCTGTCCATCCGTCGGACATGGGGGTTGCCCGCCGCCGCCCGCCACTGCTCGGTAGCTTCGCTTTCGCCGCATAGCTGCTGGTAAACATAGCGCACCGTATCCTTGTAGTAGCTGAAGATTAGCACCTTCTGGCCGCGCATCTCGCCCGCCAGCAAGTCTTTGAGCGCGTTGAGTTTAGCGTCCTGCTCTGGGTTGATGCCCTTGATCTGCTGCCAGATGCGTTCAAGGATGCCGATGTCGGTTTGTAGGGCGCGGTCAATTGCCCGCAGATCGTACTGGTTCATGTCCAGCGTCGGCAGGCTGTCCAGATACTTGCGGGCTTCGGCGTGCGCGTCTATCTCGTCGGCGCGGCTCTGTGGGGTTGCGTCGTCCTCGTCGTTCTCGGCAGCAATGTAGCTGGTCAGCTTGCGGAAGTCGCGGCTGCTGACCAGCTTGCCCCCCAGCAGGTACTCGCGGAAGGTCTGGCTGAACTGCAACGCTCGCCGCACGCTGATGCGGAAGGCCGCCACGCTCGACTCGAACCGCTTGAGGTAGCGCGTCTTGAAGATGCCGACCAACGCCTGTTCGCGGCCAAGCTCGAACACGTCGGTCTGCCCCTTCTTGTATTGTTCCAGATTGTAGGGGGCAAGGGTTAGTTGACTAACCCCCCCTACGATGTCGGCGTAGATGCCGGGGTAGGTCGCTTCCAGATTGTAGGGGATCGTCCGCAGCCTGCGCTCCGGCCAGCGCACTGTCTCGCCCTCGATCACCGCTTCGGGGTAGGCTTTGCGGATGAAGGGGCGGGTGCGGCGGATCACCACTTCTTCCAGCAGATTGAACAGCGCAACCGCTTCTCCATGTGTGCTGGGCTGACGACGGGCGGCGAGGAAGTAGTTCTTGAGGTCGCCAATGCCCGCCCCGGCGAAGTAGCTGAGATCGTTGCCAGTAAAGAGGTTGATCTGGCTGTAGAGGTCGAAGATCGTGTTGTTGATCGGGGTGGCAGACAGCATGATCAGCTTCTTGCGCTCCCCCGCCCGCCCGCGCCTGCCGTTGCCGCCCAGCAGCCGCTCAAGGTTCTGGTAGCGTCCACTGCTGCCGTTGCGGAAGTTGTGGCTTTCGTCAATCAGCACCACGTCGGTGTCCATGTGGGCGGTTGCGTCGAACTCGTCGCGGCCTAGCTCCTCCTGACTGATCACCTCGGCGGCAATGGTCGCCTCCTTCAATTCGTGCTGCCACATCGGGCGCAGGGCCGCCGGGCAGATCACGACCGCCTTCTGCCGCTGGTGGTAGGCGTAATCTTCGAGCAGCTTCTTGCCAATCCAGGTCTTGCCCAGGCCCACCGAGTCGGCAATCAGTACGCCGTCGTAGCGGGCGAGGATGCGCCGCGCCTTCTTGACCGCATCCTCTTGGAACTCGGCGAGGTTGACGACAGAGCGGGTGTTGCCGATCTCCTGCTGCTCTAGCTCGTCGCGGAAATACTCGAACAGGGCTTTGGTGTAAATCTGGTAGGGGGTGTATTCGTTGCTGACGAACTGCGAACCGACAAGCAGTTGGATTAGCTCAGCCTTGTAGTCGTGGCTGGCGGCCCAGTTGCGCTCGAACCAGCCGCTAAGTTCTTGCATGGCGGTTGCCCCGACGCTGGACATGGCCTGCCTGCGCTGGGCTAGCTGCTGCGGCGTGCTGCTAGCTGGGTCGCTGGCGGCGGCGTTGATGTCGAAGAAGGCTAGCTGACCGACCTGCTCCGCGAGGTTGAGTTCGTCGTCGCTGAGCATCGATTTGTGGGCGAGGTTGAGTTCGCGGTTGCTGGTCAGGCCGGGCGTGGTCAGGTTGCTGCTGCCGACGATAGCCGCGCTGGGGTTGAGACGGTCGCGGCTACCCGGCTTGTCGCCGTAGAAGATGTAGCTCTTGGCGTGCAGGAAGCCGCTGCCGTACAGCCGCACCTCCACTTCGGGACGGCTGAGGAAGACGATCAGCGACTTGACCGCCGCCTGCGTGGTGGCGTTGAAGGGGCTGGTCTGCAACTCGTAGCCGAGGCTCTCCGACTCAAGCAGGTTGGCGGCGTGGCGGGGCTGCTTCCTTGCGCGCAGGCCGAGGTCAACCGCCGTCTTGGGTTCAGCCCCCAGCAGCAGGCGCAGGCTGCCCAGCCCCTGCAACCCGCTTTGCAGCAGGCGGAAGCCGCCGACGTTGAAGTAGGCCGTCGCCACGTCGAGGCTGCGGCCTGTATGGTCGGCCAGCAACTCGGCCAGCACCGCCTGCATCTTGTGCTGCTGGTTGTCTATGACGTAGGGGATGGATTTCATGCTGCACCTTTCCTTTGCTAGAAAAGACGTGGCTGGTTGCGTTCGGTGATCGGTGTTGGACAGTCATAGAACCCACCATACTTGTCAGGGTAGCATTGCACATTGAGCTTCCTGTGCAAGCCTTGTTCTTGCAACCAGGGTGGCAGGTTGGTATCTTGCCACTCTACCACCCTCCTCCACTCTACCAACTCT
>JAYUUN010000053.1:0-13390 GCA_043754535.1 Chloroflexota bacterium
GTTGGCTTGAGGGCGCGGTGCAGTTCGGCGAGGCGGGCGGCCATCATCACCAGGTAGCCAGTCAAGGCGTTGCGCCCAACCAGCTTGATCATCGCTTCCAGGGCATCCTTGACCACCACAGGCACACGGGGACTGCGAACCACCTCGTTGTACTCCAGGCTACTCCACTCCCAGGTGTCGGTGAAGGCGTGTATCTGAGCCTGCGCGTCTGCTCCACTGACTGCGCTCTTGAACAGCACATTGTAATTGCGGTTGCTGTTGAAGGGGGGATCGAGGTAGATCAGGTCTACGCTCTGCTCGGCGATCAGTCCGCCGCGCAGCACCGCCAGATTGTCGCCATAAAACAAGGTGTTCTGCAAGTCAGCCACTCCTTTTGCTAGCCGCCATTGCCGAAAGCGAAGTGGCTGACTTGCCGCAGCCACCACTATCGCTGGACAGAGACTACCAGGTGGCCTGCTCAGGAGCCGCTTGTTGCCTTCTTCTCGCCTAGCGGCACGAAGTAGGTAGCGGCAGCCAGGTCGATTAGCCGCGGACTTAGCTGCGGCGCGATGTTCTGGTAGCGGGCCAGGCTGGTCAACTGGCGTAGGATATCACGCGGGTGGACGGCGCGCATCGGACGGTTAGTCTTCATGTAGTGTTCGCGCACCAGATGGCTGAAGGCACTCTCATCATAGGGGATGCCTAGCCGCTGGCACTCGGCCATGAAGATGTTGCGGAACTGGTCGAGGCTGGGGTCGGGCATATGTAGCTTGTTCTGGATGCGGCGCAGGAACGCTTCATCTACTAGCTCGGCTGGCTCAAGGTTGGTGGAGAAGACCAGGAACAGTTCGAATGGCACCTGCAACTTCTTGCCAGTGTGCAGAGTAAGGAAGTCAGTTCCCTTTTCCAGCGGCACGATCCAGCGATTGAGCAGTTGTTGGGGACTCATCACCTGACGGCCAAAGTCGTCGATCAGGAACACGCCGTTGTTGGCCTTCAACTGGTAAGGAGCCTCATAGAAGCCAGTGTCGCCGTGCCACACCAGGTCAAGATCAGTCATCGTCAGTTCGCCGCCAGTGATCACCAATGGCCTTTGCACCTGCACCCAGCGGCGGTCAGCGCACTCGGCGTGGATCGGGTCAACCAGGCCACTGAGGCTGGGTGGCGGCAAGCCGTTTGGCCCAGGGAAGGCAATGGCATGGTGCAGGTGCAGGTCGAAGAACTGGATGATCTGCCCATCGGCTTCGAGGGCGTAGGGGACGACTACCGCATCGCCCATCATCATGCCGATGCGCTCGGTCAGCATACTCTTGCCGTTGCCGGGTGAGCCAAAGAGAAAGAGCGAACGACCTGCATTGACTGCCGCCCCCACCTTGTCTATCGTATCACCGACCAGGTTCATGCCACGCAAGGCGTTTTGGACAACCGCCTGGTTGATCTGCGGCTTGTGCTGGGCCTGGAGCAACACCATCTCGATGTACTTGCTGAGCGGCACGGGGGCCGGGCCAACATAGCTGTTGCGCTTCAACACAGCTTCGGCGCGATCCATGCCCTTGCGGGTCATCACGTACTGGTAGCCCGCTGCGCCCAGGCCGCTAGCCCCGGTCAGTTCGACCAGTTCCTCGCGCTTAAGGGCTTGCATGACCACCTCGATCACCCCGTAGAAGGGCAGGCGCAGCTGGCTAGCCATCTCGTAGCCGGTCTGGTAGCTCTGGTAGTAGAGGACCTTGAGGACAAGTTCGGTGACGAGGCTGGGACTGAGGCCGGTCTCGGCCATCGTCTTCGGCTCTTGCAGATAGCCATTCTTGGGCTGGGCCGCCGATTGCTGCACCGACACGGCGGGCTGCGGTGCTGGTTGGTAGGCAGGGGCGGCTTCGGGCTGGGCATAGCCGCTATTAAGTTCGGAAGGTTGGCGCGGGATAAACTGGCTCACGATGCTCTCCTTGCGCGGCTGCGGGGCGCGAGTGTGCGGAAAGGGCTGGTCGTCCACCCTATTATACGCCTCTAACCCCCTTCTTACAAGGGGCAGCAAGATGGCCGTCGGGCTTGTTCATCAATGTTGTAAGCATCCCGGTGTGTTGCCTTGCGTAGCTGCGCCTGCACTTGGGGGAAATGCTAGACAAGAGTTGCTTTTCCTACACCTACGCCTCTATCCCAGTGGACGCGAGGCTGAGGGGGACAAGGCGGCTGCGGGCAAACTCTCGCCTGGGCGGTACCATGCGGCCAGCGTTGAGAACCAGCACGCCCTCTGCCTGCTGTGCCTGCTCATGGGCGTGGTAGCTGCTCCGCACCAGCGGGCCACTCTCCACATACTTGAAGCCCAATTTGCGGCCAATCGTCTTTAGCTCGCCAAACTGCTCTGGCGTGTAGTAGCACTCCACTGGCAGGTGCTTGAGCGAAGGGCGCAAGTACTGGCCGATGGTCATGATGTCGGTACCCTGTTCGCGGATGTCGCGCATGGTCTGCACAATCTCCTCCCAGGTCTCGCCCACACCGATCATGATGCCAGTCTTGGTCATGATGTTGCGCTCTGCGACCATCTCTTTTGCGCGGCGCAGCAGTTGTAGCGAGCGTTCGTACTTGGCCTGCGGGCGCACCAGGCGGTAGAGGCGGGGGACAGTCTCGGTATTGTGGTTGAGAATGTCAGGGCCAGCCTCCATCACCAGCTTGAGCGCGTCATGGTCGCCCTTGAAGTCGGGGATCAAAACCTCGATGCTGGTGCCGGGGCAGTTCTCGCGGATCAGGCGCAGGCACTCGTAGAAGATCGGCGCGCCACCGTCCTTACGTTCATCGCGGTTGACTGAGGTGATCACCACGTGCTTGAGGCGCAGGGTTTGCACGGCGTGCAGCAGGCGGGCAGGCTCCTCCCAATCCAGCGGGCCAGGTCTGCCAGTGCCAATCGCGCAGAAGGAGCAGGAGCGGGTACAGGTGTTACCGAGGATCAGGAAGGTAGCCGTGCGGTTCTCGAAGCACTCACCGATGTTGGGGCAGTGCGCCTCCTCGCAGACGGTGTGTAGGTCGTTCTCGCGCATCAGGCTCTTGACATCGCGGTAGTTCTCGCCAGTCTGTAGCTTGACCTTCAGCCAGTCGGGACGGCGCAACAGGGGGTCAATAGGCATTTTGGTTCGTCTCCGTTTCCGTGTTCAACCCTGGTTCTTTGCTCGGTTGCAGTCAGCCCAGGCCCGTAGTTCTCGACTATGTCGTGCAGATCAGTCGCTGGCTTCAGGCCCGCAGTTCTGGCTTAGAGACTGTTCGCGGCTGCCTGCCCCTACAGCCACAATCTCGGTTAAAGCTCTGCAACCATGAAGTGCAATCGGCTAGTCACAATCCCCGTCTCTCAAGTATAACCCCCCACTTCCCCCCATGTCAACGAAGGGGCCGCTGGCTAGCAAGGCAGCCGCTGGCCCCTACGCAAGAAGGAGGGTGCTACAACCTTGCAACGGTTAGTAGATGCTGGTCTGGCTGTTGACCGCCTCCAACCACTTCTTGACGCTCTGAAGGAAGCGGCCCGCCGCCCCACCGTCTACGATGCGGTGGTCGAAGCTGAGGCAGGAGTACATCATGTGGCGCACGGCGATCATACCATCTACGATCACTGGACGCTGGACGATCTGCTCCATGGTGATAATCGCGGCCTGGGGCTGGTTGATGATTGGCATGGACATGACGCTGCCGAACGCGCCGGGGTTGTTGACGGTGATCGTGCCGCCCTGGATGTCGTCCAGCTTCAGCTTGTTGCTGCGGGCGCGCCCGGCCAGGTCGCTGATGCTGCGAGCCAGCCCCGCCACGCTGAGACCGTCGGCGTTCTTGATCGTCGGGGTGATCAGCCCGTCGGCAATGTCCACCGCAATGGCGACGTTGATAGCGCGCTTGAGTACAACCTGGTCGTCGCGCCAGGTGCTATTCATTTGGGGGTACTGGCGCAGAGCCTCGATCACCGCCTTGCAGAAGAAGGGGAAGAAGGTGAGGTCGAAGCCTTCGCGCTGCTTGAACTGCTCCTTCGCAGAGCCGCGCAGCTTCCAGACATTACTCATGTCGATCTCTACCATCGTCCAGGCGTGGGGCGAGGTGGCGAGGCTGCGAACCATGTGTTCGGCAATCGCCCGCCGCATGGGGGTGAGCGGCACGATCTGCTCGTCGGCCCCACCAAAGTTGGGGGCAGCAGCCTGGGCCTGCGGCTGGGTTGCTGCGGAGGCGGGCGCGGGCGCGGCAGGGGTAGGCGGCATAGCTGGCATAGGCGGCGTAACGCTGCTGCCCATTGGGAAGCTGATCTCTGGGTGATGTGGCGCGCTCTCCATCTGCGGTTGCGGCTGCGCGATGGGGGCTGCTGGCTTGGGGGCAGGGGCAGCAGCCGGGGCCGCATCCTGACCCTGGGGCATGGTCTCGATGTAAGCGAGGATGTCCTCCTTGCTCACTCGCCCGCTGCCGCCGCTGCCCATGATCGTAGTGGTACGTAGGTCTACGCCATGTTCGCTGGCGATGCGACGTACGGCTGGTGAGTAGAGCCGCTTTACCTCGTCGTCGCTGAGGCTTTGGGCTACATTGCTGCTACCGTTGTTGCTCCCGTTGCTACTCTGCAAGCTATCTACGTGGACGGCTGCGCCGGTCAGCGTCTCGCTCGGCCCGCTCTCGGCAGCCTCTAGTGGCAGATTGCCTGCTACGCCGACGCTGGTGGCTGCGCCCACTGGGGCAGCTACGTCACTGGTCATCGTCGCAATCGCGGTGTTGACTTTAACCGTCTCACCTTCCTGCACCAGGATTTCCTTCAGCACCCCCGCTTCAGGGGCGGGAACCTCTGCTGTCACCTTGTCGGTGATCACCTCGACGATAGACTCGTACTTCTCGATCTTGTCGCCTACCTTCTTCAACCAGGTGCCAACCACCCCCTCTGTGACCGTCTCACCTAGCTGGGGCATTACTACTGTCAGGTCTGCCATGCTCTCCTCCTCCAATCTCTACGCCGCTGCCTAATACTCGGCCAGTTTGCGGGCAGCTCGCTCGATCCGCTCTGGGCTGACCAGGAACTCCTCCTCAAAGACGTGGTTGAAGCCCATCGCTGGCACGTCCGGCCCTGCCAGGCGCATGATTGGCGCATCCAGGTAGCTGAAGGCGTACTGGGCGATCAGGGCGGACACTTCGCCACCGATGCCGCCCGTCAGGTTGTCTTCGTGGACGACCAACACGCGGCCTGTCTTCTGGGCGGTGGCAAGGATCGCTTCCACATCCAGCGGGCGCAGGCTGCGGAGGTCAAGGACTTCTACGTTGATCTCGTCCTGGGCCAGTTTCTCGGCGGCGGCCAGGGCGTGGTAGGTCATCAGGCCGTAGGTGATGATGCTGAGGCTATCGCCAGCCCGCTTGACTTCAGCCTTACCCAGAGGGATCGTATAGTCGTCGTCTGGTACTTCTTCCTTAATCAGGCGATAGGCCTTCTTGTGTTCAAAGATCAGCACTGGGTCTGGGTCGTACAGCGCGCTACGAAGCAGCCCCTTAAGGTCTTTCGGGCTGGCGGTAGCGACCACTTTGAGGCCAGGCACATGGGCGAAGAACGCCTCTGGGGACTGCGAATGGTACAGTGCGCCATGAATGCCACCGCCATAAGGTGCGCGGATGACAATGGGGCAGGCCCAATCGTTGTTCGAGCGGTAGCGGATACGGGCCGCCTCGCTGACGATGGCGTTGAAGGCAGGGAAGATGAAGTCGGAGAACTGGATTTCGGCAATCGGCAGCAGGCCGTTCATGCTCGCGCCCACCGCCGCGCCAACGATGGAAGACTCGGCCAGCGGGCTGTCGATCACGCGGCTATCGCCAAACCGCTTCCAGAGGCCGTCGGTCGTTCGCAGTACGCCCCCCAACTTGCCCACATCCTCGCCCAGCACGATCACCCGCTCGTCCTGCTCCATCAGGGAGAGCATCGTTTCGCGCACCGCCTCGATCAGTAGCTTGATTGCCATTATTGCTCCTTGTCTAAGTCAGTAGTTAGTCCGTCGCCAGTCAGCAGCCAGGCCGCTCACCTACTTGCTGCCGCTCCACTCGAAGGAAAGCTGGCTGTCGAAGGTACGCTCGCTCTGGTCGGCGTAAACGTGGCGATAGAGGTCGCTAGGCGCGGGGTCGGGCGCGCTCATGGCGTATTCGGTGGCCTCATCAACCTGCGCCCGAATGCCACTGCGAATCTTCTCGTCAAGCTCGCTAGTAAGGATACCCTCGTCGGTCAGCAGCTTGCGGAAGATGGTGATCGCATCGCGGTTGTTCTTGACCTCCTCAACCTCGGCGCGGTCACGGTAGCGGCGGTCGTCGTCGTCCGAGCTATGCGGGGTATAACGCGTCACCTTCGCCTCGATCAGGGTGGGGCCTTCGCCAGCACGGGCGCGGCGCACCGCTTCGACGGCAGCGCGGTAGACATCCAGCACGTCGTTGCCGTCTACGATCACCCCTGGCATCCCGTAGCCGGGGGCGCGGTCGGCCACGTTCTTGATCGCCATCTGGCGGTCTTGTGGCTCGGAGATCGCGTACTTGTTGTTCTCGACCATCATGATCATCGGCAGCTTCATCGTGCTGGCGAAGTTCATTGCCTCGTGCCAGTCGCCCTGGCTAGTGCCGCCTTCACCGATCTGGGTAGTCACCACGCCGTCAATGCCACGCAGCTTGAAGGCGAGAGCCACGCCCGCCGCATGGACGTTTTGCGTACCGATAGGGCTGGAGCCGGTCGGCACGTTGAGTTTGCGGTGGCCGAAGTGACCAGGCATCTGCTTGCCGCCGCTGTCGGTGTTCTCGGCCCGGCCCCAGACGGAGAGCATCACGTCCTTCGCGGTCTGGCCCAGCGTAACCATGAAGCCCAGGTCGCGGTAGTAGGGACAGACAAAATCCTTACCCTTCTCCAGGGCATAGGCAAGGCCCACCTGGGCAGCCTCCTGACCCTGGCAAGAGATCACGAAGGCGATCTTGCCCTGGCGATTGAGCAACCACTGCCGCTCGTCCAGGCTGCGAGCTAGCAGCATATAGTAGTACATCTCCAACAATTGGTCGCCATTGAGGCCGAGGTCGCGGTAGTTGGCGCGGGTGGCGGGCTGAAAAGCCTCATCCGCCCCGTCGTCATTCTCGCCAGTCATATTAGCCTGGGCTGTCGCTTCTTCAGCGGCAATCGGATGTACCTCTGCGCTATCCTGCACGCCCGCCAAAACCTGCGCCTCAGCCTGCTCTTCCCTGGTGCTTGCCATCTTAGGTGCTTCCTCCTATCCGAATGGTGAATGATCAGTAGTGTGCTGCGTGCTGCTGGCTTAACTGCTTGACTGCGACCGCAAGGCCGTCGCTGGTGGGGATGATCGTAGCATAAAGGCGAGGGTCACTGGCGAGGATGCGGTTGGCCTCCTGTACTGCCAGCACGCCAGGGTCTTCGCTGGCGGTGAGGACAGCCCCATGGCGGTAGCTATTGTCTACTAGTAGCAGGCCGCCCTGCCGCAGCAAGGGGATCGCCAGCCGCACGTACTCGGCCTGGTTCGGTTTGTCAGCATCAATAAAGATGGCATCGAAGGGGGCTTCGGCGGCCAGGGCGGGTAGCAGATCGAGGGCGGCCCCTTCACGCAATGTCACCCGCTCGGCCAGGCCCGCCCGCGCGTAGAACTCGCGGGCGGTAGCGGAGTGCAGGGGTTCGCGCTCAAGGGTGATCAGTTGGCCGCCAGGGGCGAGGGCGCGCGCCAGCCAGATACCGCTGTAGCCTGCCAGTGCGCCGATCTCCAGCACCCGACGGGCAGCAATGCTACGCAGCAGCACTTGCAGCAGCCGCCCCTCCAATGGGTTGATCATGATGTTGGGGATACCGCGCTGGGGCAGTTCGGCGCGGATCGCCCGCAATACCGCATCCTCTGGCGCAAAAAGGTCGCTGCTGTATTGTTCCAGCGCGCTCATGGCGTGTTCCGGCATCCGTTCACCTCGTCGTGACGTGCATTGTAGAGCGCACCGCTGCCACAGCGTAGGGGAGCGTCGCTGGCGGTATTATAACACGCAGGCGGGCGGCTTGTCTATCGGCAGCGGGCGCGCAACGGTGCAGGCTAGCAGGCCGCAGCTACTGGTCAATGCACTTTGCAAATCTAGCGGCAAAGTAATATAATGGCAGCAATCCTGTTTTGCCGCTCTCGCTCTCCTCTCGCTCTACTGTAGAAAGGCGGGGTGGCGGTCAGCAGAGCGCGACCAGCCGAACCGCAGCGGAGTGCGCCTCCAAGGTCGTGGGCGTAGCCCTCCTAGCATTGTCGCTGATATTTGGTTCCTCGGCTTGCCTCTTTTTGGCCTAAGCCATAGTTTGCACGATGCACAAACAATTTTGCCCTCACCGCTTTGGTGGCTGGGGGTGCTGAGAAGGGAATAGAGTATGAGCAGAACTAACGATATGACGATCAAGCTGGGCGGCGAGGCCGGTCAGGGGGTTGAGTCCAGCGGCGCGGGTTTCCTAAAAGCGATGGTGCGCGGCGGCCTCTACTGCTACGGCCTGCAAGATTACCAGTCGCGCATCCGTGGCGGCCACAACTACTACCAGATTCGGGTCAGCAGCAAGCCGCTCTTTAGTTGGAGCAGTGATGTTCATGTGCTGATGGCCTTCGATGACGAATCCCTCTATGCCCACCCCCAGGAGATCGTTCCTGGTGGCGCGATCATCTTTGACGAGGGGCTTAAGTACGACAAGAGCCGCGTCGAGGCAGGTCACACCAAGATGATGCCGGTGCCACTCTACAAGCTGGCTCTGGAGATCGGCGGCGACAAGGTGATGGCGAATACGGTGGCCCTCGGCGTGACCAGTGGCATCACTGGCTACGACTTCGAGAAGATGGCTGACGTGATCCGCCAGAACTTCCGACGCAAGGGCGAGAAGGTGATCGCCGCCAACCTCGGCGTAGCGGAGGCAGGCTACCGCTATGGGCTAGACAACTTCGCAGCGGACTTTGAGTTCAAGCTGGAAGCGATCCCCAACGCCCCCAAGCGGATGGCTCTGCACGCTCACCAGGCGTTCTGCATGGGCGCACTGGCCGCAGGCTGCCGCTTCAATTCGGCCTACCCCATGACCCCCGGCACCAGCGTGATCGAGTGGATGACGGCAAAGGCCAACAAGTTCGACGTGCTAACCAAGCAGACTGAGGACGAACTATCTGCGATCCTGATGGCTATTGGGGCGGCCCAGGCTGGGATGCGCGCGCTGACCAACACCAGCGGCGGCGGTTTCAGCTTGATGGTCGAAGCCCTCGGCCTGGCAGGGATGACCGAAATCCCCCTGGTGATCGTAGATGCCCAGCGCGGCGGCCCCTCCACTGGCCTGCCAACCAAGACGGAGCAGAGCGACCTTGCATTCGTCACCAGCGCAGGGCATGGCGAGTTTCCCCGTGCCGTCCTCGCGCCCGGCTCGGTGCAAGAGGCGTTCGAGGCGGGCTGGCGCGCCTTCAATCTCGCCGAGAAGTACCAGATGCCCGTGCTAGTCCTCACCGATATGATGCTCTCTACTAGCATCGAGACGCTGGACCTGGAGCAGATCGACTTCAGCAAGGTGGAGATTGATCGCGGCGACATGGTTAGCAATGCGGAGCTTGATGCACTAGCCGACTCCTGGGCCTACAAGCGGCACGCCGTAACCGATAGTGGCGTTTCGCCCCGCGCGCTGCCCGGCCACCCAAATAGCGTCTATATCACCACCGGTGACGAACACAGCCCCGATGGCCTGATCACCGAAGACCCGGCTACCCGCGTCGCCCAGATGGAGAAGCGGATGCGGAAGATGGAGTCGGCCCTCGCCACCACCATCAAGCCGCTGCTCTATGGGCCAGCGGAAGCCGACGTGACCGTGATCGGCTGGGGCAGCACCTACGGCGCGATCCGCCAGGCAGTAGACGCGATGAACACGGCAGGCGAGAGTGTCAACTTCCTGCACTACGTCGACGTGTGGCCCTTCCCAGTGCAGGAGACCGAAGAAGCGTTCGCCAAGATGAAGTTCAGCATCTGCATTGAGCAAAACTTCACCGGTCAGTTCGCCCGCCTGCTACGCGCCGAAACCGGCCTGCGCGCCAATGCCCAGGTCTTGCGCTACGACGGCCACCCCTACACCGAAGAAGATGCAGTGGCCTTCATTCGTCGAGCCGTGGCCGAGAAGGACAAGCCGTACAATGTGATCCGCTACCAGGTGCCAGTCAACAGCGGCAACCGCCAGGGCTATGCCCCCAGCAACGGCCACAGCAACGGCGCGCACAGCAGCGGCACCAGCCAGGGCCAAATCAATAACAACAACCTGAGTACCAACAGCACCGCCAGTCTCTACGATCTGAAGGAGGAGGTGAAGGCATGACCGACACAGCAATCCGTCCCGATAGCAGTGGTCTAACCTTGATGACCAAGGTGGACATGAAAACGTTCCAGACGACCGAAAAGAGTACCTGGTGTGCTGGTTGCGGCGACTTCGGTATCCTCGCCTCGATCAAGCAAGCCCTCGTTGGCCTCAATCTCGCACCGCACCAGGTGATGTTCTTCAGCGGTATTGGTTGCGGCTCCAAGCTGCCGCACTATATGCACGTCAGCGCGCTGAACACGATCCATGGGCGCGCCCTGCCTGTCGCTACCGGCTTCAAGCTGGCTAACCACAACATGAAGGTGGTTGCGATCACTGGCGACGGCGACGGCTACGGTATCGGCATGGGCCACCTCGCCCACACCATGCGCCGCAACCCCGATATTACCCACATCGTCGAGAACAACCAGGTGTATGGCCTGACAAAGGGCCAGTATTCGCCGACTAGTGGGCATGGCTACATCAGCACGACCTCGCCAGAGGGCAGCATCGAAGTTTCGGTCAACCCCCTCGCGCTGGGTATGGCGATGGGAGCCAGCTTCCTCGCCCGCAGCTTCAGCAGCGACCCCAAGCACCTCGCCAGCATGATCATGAAGGCAATGACCCACAAGGGCTATGCGCTGGTGGACGTGCTGCAACCCTGCGTCACCTACAACCACGTCAACACCAACGAGTGGTACAAGAGCCGCGTCTACAAGGTCGAAGACCTGCCCAACTATGACCCAACCAACCGCCAGATGGCCTATGAGCGGGCGCAGGAGTGGGGCGACCGCATCCCAATGGGCGTAATCTACGCCGACACTGACCGCCCCACCTACGAGGATCAGGTTCCCTTGCTGCAAAGGGGTACCCTGCTTGAACTCTCTGAGAAGGCGATGCGTAAGGACTACGACTACGAGAGCCTGAAGAACGAGTATATGTAAGCCGCATCGCTACAGCGTGGACGAGGGCGCACCACGGTGCGCCCTTGTTTGTCGGTGCTGGAAGTGACTGGCTCTAGCGCGCCCCCAGCATCGCCACCACTTTTGCCCCCAGCGCATTGGCTGCTGCACCAGCCGCCAGTGGGTCGCCCGTTAGCAGGTACTCGCAGAGGAAGGCAGCAGCGAACGAGTCGCCCGCTCCAGTCACGTCCAGCACGGGGGTGGGAGTGGCGGGCAGATGTTGGCGCAGACCAGCAGCCGTACTGACCAAACAGCCCTCGCTGCCCAGCTTGAGGACGACCAGGGGAGCGTATTGGTGCAGGGAGGCGGCGACGGCGAGCGGCTCTGTCTCGCCGGTAAGTGTGCGTCCCTCGTCGAGAGTGGGGATCAGCAAGTCGGGTAGCACTACGCGCAGTAGACGGTCGAACTCGCCACCCATCGCCACGATCTGGCTGGCCGAGGAGGGATCGAGGCAGACCAATGCGCCCTGCTGGTGGGCGATCTCGCAGGCACGCAGGGCCGCTGGGCGGGGAGGGTCGCTAAAGAGCGAGTAGGAGGTCAGGTGGAAGGCGCGCAGATCGACGATGGAACCCAGGCACTGCTCCACCTCAACCACACTGATTTGGCGGCCTGCGCCGGGGTCGCTGATCATCAACCGCTGGCCGCTGCTGCTACTAACTACCAATACGGTGCCGGTGGGTAGCGAACTGCCGTCGTGCGAAGCGTTGACGCAGGCGTTGACCCCCTCGCGCTGCAAGCCTTCGATCAGGGCGGGGCCGCTAATGTCCAGCCCCACTTTGCCGATGAAGCTGATCTGCCCACGTGCGCCGAGGGTGCGAGCGGCCCAGACCGCAAAGTTGGCCGCCGAGCCGCCCGGCACATGGCGCACCCGCCCTACCGTCTCGCCCTCCACGCGCAGGTTGGAGTAGTCGGTAAGCACCAAAATGTCCATCACCATGTCGCCCATAGTGGCAATCTGGAGCGGTGGATTGAGCGGCTGCTCCTTTATCAACCCTTGCCTCAACGGTAGAGTTCGACGGCCACTGCCGCCGCCACCGCTGCGTTGTTGCGGAGCAAGGCAACGTTGGTGGTCATGCTGCGCCCTGCCGTTGCCTCGCGCATGGCATCAAGCAGATAGGGGGTAACCTCGCGCCCCTGCATGCCTGCCGCTCTGCTCTGGCTGAGGGCATGGCTGATCGCCGCCCTAATCTCGTCTGCGGGGATCGCCACATTGGCAGGTGGTGGCACAGTCAGCAGCACCGCACTGGGCAAACCGGCTCCCCAGTGGGCGCGGGCGACAGCAACCACTTCCGCTACGCTCTCCACTCGCAGGTCAACTGGCAGGCCGCTCTCCCGGCTGTAGAAGGCGGGTAGCTCGTCGGTTTGCCAGCCGAGGACGGGTATGCCCGCCGTCTCCAGCCACTCGCGGGTGGCAGGCAGGTCAAGGATCGCCTTTGCCCCAGAGCAGACGACCAGCATGGGGGTGCGCGCCAGCATGGGCAGGTCGGCGGAGATATCGAAGCTGCTACTAGCTCCACGATGCACGCCGCCAATGCCACCAGTGGCGAACACGCGGAGGCCCACCTGCTGGGCTAGCAGTATTGTGCCAGCCACCGTCGTGCCGCCATAAGGGGCGCGCAGGCCCGCGAGCATCACGCCCACATCACGGGGACTCACCTTGGTCTTGGCCTCGGTGTGGGCAAGGGCGGCCAGTTCGTCGCCACTGAGACCCACCCGCGCCTCGTGGTTGATGAAGGCGACAGTGCCGGGGGTTGCGCCACCAGCCCGCACCTCCCCTTCAAGGGCAAGGGCGCATTCGAGGTTGATGGGCGACGGTAGACCGTGGGTGATCACCGCCGACTCCAGAGCCACAATCGGCCCACCGCTTTCGAGGGCAGCAGCTACTTCTCTACTAATGATTAGCTTCATGACCTCGATTATACCACATCTGGCTGGCCTACAGGGGCGGCTGCGCTGTGCTATAATGTCGCCATGCCAGCATCACGATCTTGGTCAAGCAAGTAAAGGGGGCGCGGTGAAGGGCAAGCAGCTACTCTTTGTACATGGCAGCGGAGGGAACGCCGACTCCTGGTACTACCAGACGCATGGGCTGGCAGGTAGCGACGCACTAACCCTGCCCGGCCACGCGCACGGCAACCCTGCCTGGCAGTCG
>JAYUUN010000054.1:0-42433 GCA_043754535.1 Chloroflexota bacterium
GTAGGTCGCGCCGCCCCTTGCAAAATTAGAAGAAAGGTATTGGCAGCGGTATAGAACCTGTGCTATGATGGTCTTGGCTCAAGGGGCCAACCTGCTAGCCCAGGTTCTATACTGTTTCTTTGTGCTTCTATGCACACAATGGATCAAAGAGGAGGGTGTGATGAAGAACAAGTTGATCGTCCTCAGCACAGTGATGTTGGTGCTGGTATTGGTTGCCTGTAACAGCGTGCAGCCAACTACGCCCAACCAGCCCCGGCAGACCGGCCTCGGTGTGCAGCCGCAGGCAACCACCAGTGGCGCACTGGCTGCCCCGCAGTCGACCAACAACGCAGGCGAGAGCATCGCTGAGTACTTGCTTCCTGGTTCACTGCGCTCTCCTTTGGCTGCTAGCTATCCTGCTTCTGGCCTGCTCGTGCCTGGCGATAGGCCTCAATCTTGCTGATCGGCGGGCGTTCGGTATCGCGCACGGCCTTTACGTCGAGCGAGAGGCGGTTGTCGGCAAAGACGATCTGCTTCATGCTGCGGTTAGCCCCCTCTAGCAGGGTAATACCACGCCGCTCCTGCACCCGCTCCAGAATCACCTGCATGATCGCAAACGACATTCGGCTGAGGGCTTGCAGCGGCTGATTGCGGTGGATGCGCTGGCCGAGGTTGACCTGCCCAATGGCGGAGAGGCCGTACATCTCCAACACGTCGATCAGGTGGCCGGTCTCCACCCCGTAGCCGCTGAAGAAGGGAATGCCCTCCAACACCTCGCGGCGGGCCGCGTACTCGCCCGCCAATGGCTGGATCAGACCCGATAGCTGGGGGTAGAACAGGTTGAACATCGGCCTGGCCGTCAGTTCGGTGACGCGCCCGCCACCTTCCTCCTGCAACACGCCGCCCGACTTGATCGGGCGGCGGTAGTAACCCTTCACGTACTTGATGCGTGGCTCCTGCAAGAGGGGGCCGAGCAGGCCGTAGACGAACTGTGGGGTCATATTGGTGATATCGGTATCCACCCACACGATGATATCACCGCGCAGCACGTGCAGGCTTTTCCACAACGCCTCACCCTTGCCGCGCAGGGCGGGGCCAGCTTCGGGCAACACCTGCTGGTGGATGTGGATCGGGATGCCGAACTCGGCGGCTATCTCGCGGGTGCGATCCGTGCTGTCGCTGTCGATCAACACAATCTCGTCGAGCAACGGCACGCGGTCGAACAGAGCCTCCTTCAGGGTGCCGATCACGCTAGCAAGTGTCGCCTCCTCGTTGAGGGCAGGTAGCCCCAGGCTGATCGTCAGCCCCTGTCGCCGCTTGAGGGCTACCAGTGCGTCCAGGTCGCTGAACTCGTTGGCGTGGAAGGTATTCTCGGCGAACCATTTATCCACAATCAAGCTGAGGGTTTCGGGGTCAAGGGCAAACACCCCCTCCTGCCCGCTGCGGGCGCGGCTAACTATCGGCCCCACCGCCTCGCGCGTCTTGACCAGGACGACATTGCTGGGAGCCTGGCGCAGGATCGCCGCCGGGATCGAACCCAGTACGGCGGTGGATGCGGGCGAAGTGGCGTTGGCCTGCGCGGTCACGCCCATCAACAGCCAGTCGTGGTGGCCCGCCTCGGCCAGCAGGGTTGCGGTCACGTCGCGGCTGACAGTGGTCACGCGGCGCACCTTCGGGTGGCGGTTAAGGCGCATCCGCAGGGCAGCGAACGGTTGCTCCTCGCGCACCTGGTCGGCGGCGGGCAGGTCAGGGCGGATCACGTGCAGGGCAGTAATGCTAGCCTGGGCGTTGCCGCCAGTGAGCGCGTCGGCCAGGCTGAGGGCTAGTTCGGCCTGCGGCCCCCCACGCACTGGCAGCAGCACGGCACCACCCTGGGTGTCCAACCCTTGTAGCTGACCGCGTACCAGAGCGATGTCGCAAGGAGCCTCCTCAAGTACCGTTTGCAGGGGGGTGCCACCGATCAGCACATCGCTATCTAGCGGCTCGTCGGGGCTGATCGGCAAGGCAATCACCAGCAGGGCGGCCCGCTCCTCGATCGCCAGGGCGCGAACCTCCAACCAGCTTTCGCGGCCAACCCGTACTGCCGTGCGTGGTGGATAGGCCGCCAGACTATCGCTCTGCACGGGGACACCCTCCGCTGCGCTGGCGAGTGTGTTAGCGATGGCGAACAACTCCTGGCGCAACTGCTGGGCCGAGATCGTCCCCTCGCTGAGGGAGGTACCAGCTGGCACCTCGACGGTGGCGGCGATCAGCAACCGCCCATCCAGCGCGTTGGTCACGGCTCGCGCCACCTGCAATGCCGCCCGGCTAGCATCGGCAGCAGCCATGTCCAGGGCTACGACCACGGTGTAATCAGCACTGTTCGCGTCGTTCAGCACAATCTTTACCCTCCACCTGCATTATAGCAAGACAGGAGGGTGGGCGGCAACCGAAAGATGCTTGCGCTGCCTGCTCTATTTTGCCATGAGAGACAACTATGATCACTTTTTCTTTTGGGCGATTTCCAAAGTCAGCCCATTAATCCTCGAAAAACCTATCGCGTTTCTTCTTATACAGTGCTATAATGCGCAGGCAGCGACACCGTGTGCTGCATTCACTACACTCACAGCCTAAGAGAGGTGTACGATGAAGCTGCATTCTACTTCTCACCTCCTCTTTCTATTACCATCTAGTAGTATCTATCCTTCTGCTTAGGCTTGCACCCCGTGCGCTGTGTAATGGTGTCCTGACAACTCCTGACCGCCTGTTCAGCCTATAGCTAGCTACCCTTAACTATCAAGGAGAACCATAATGGACAAGGTCGCGCAACTAAGCATCAGGTCTGCCGCATTGCTGTTTTTGATGATAGCACTTGTTTCCTGTACACCAGCAGCTGGCAGCTACCAGGCAGCCACAGCAGAGGATAAGTACAACTACAGCACTGCAACTAGTCTGGAAGGAGCGACTACTGACCAGGTAGGTGCCTTTGCCCAACAGTACGCGGCGATCTGGCTTGACACTAAAGGCCAAGTGCCGCTAGTGGTGATGGTACGTGCCACCAAAATTGCTGAGATGCCTGAGTTGGGTCTCGACAACGTAGCATGGGATTACCCAGACAAGCATTCGCTGTGGCTGGTGGTAATGAAGGGTGATTTTAGCGATGCGCGCCTACCAAGCTCTAGTTCTGCTGGACCCGTCCGCTATGGCTATGTAGCCTGTATGTTCAACCAGCAGACGGCAGCAAACGTCTCCGTGGGAATGTCACGCAACGGCGCAGCATTTCGTAAGTTGCTCAATGACCCCAGCTTGCCAGATGACACGCTGGTGACGCTACCGCCTGCCCAACCATCTGGCCCAGAGTTGCCTACTGAGGTGCCGACAGCAACCAGGTAGATAGTGCTAGCCGCAACAGAGTAGCCCTCGCAGCCAGCGGGGGCTTTCTGCTTGCCTTGCGCCAGCAGCCAGCCAGCCCGTATAATGCAAGCAGCAACCAATCCCCCGCAGGAGAAGCGCATGGAGAGCCAGGCCCAACAGTCCCAGCAACTAGAGCAGGTGCAGCTACCCGCCTCGCCACAGAAACGCCCTATTGCCCTCGACATCTACGCTGCCATTGACCAGGAACGGCGCAAGGTAGTAGTCGGCCAGGACGAGCCGTTCGCTCTCATGGTCGTCGCGCTGCTCAGTCAGGGCCACGTGCTGCTGGAGGGGGTGCCAGGCACGGCCAAGACGCTGATGGCGAAGACGCTGGCCTACCTGGTGCGCGCCGAGTTCAAGCGGGTGCAGTTCACCCCCGACCTGCTGCCCAGCGATATTGTCGGCACCAACGTCTTCGACCTCGCCAACAGCAGCTTCAACCTCCGCAAGGGGCCGATCTTCACCAACCTCCTTTTGGGCGACGAGATCAACCGCGCCCCGGCCAAGACGCAAGCGGCCATGCTAGAGGCGATGGAGGAGCGGCAAGTGACGATTGACGGAGTGCTGCACCCGCTCTCGCCCCTGTTCATGGTGCTAGCGACCCAGAACCCGGTTGAGTTCGAGGGTACCTACCCACTGCCAGAGGCGCAGCTAGACCGCTTCTTGTTCAAGATCACGGTAGATTACCCCAGCCGCGATGCGGCGATCCAGGTGCTACGCAATTACAACGCGGGTTTCGATGCGCGGCGGTTGGAGGACTTCGGCCTGCGCCCCCTCGTTAACGAGCAGGTGGTGCAGCAAGCGCGGGCGGAGATCGCCACCGTGCAGGTGGACGACGCGATCCTGGGCTACATCAACGCGATTGCCGAGGAGAGTCGCCGCAGCCCCGACCTCGTGCTAGGCGGCAGCCCACGCGCATCCATCGCCCTGCTGCTAGCCAGCAAGACCTGGGCGGCAATGCAGGGTCGCGCCTACGTGGTGCCAGACGACGTGAAGTTCCTGGTGCGCCCGGTCTACCGCCACCGCGTCATCCTCAAGCCCGAAGCCGAGATCGAGGGGCTGACCGCAGACAGTGCGATCCAGCGCATCCTGGGGCGGCTGGAAGTGCCGCGCTGATGCCCCTCCTCACCCGCCGCGCCCTCATCCTGCTCCTTGCTGGGGTGCCGCTGCTGCTCCTCAGCCAGTTTGCGCCCACTGCTATCTTCTTCGCCTTTGCCTACATCGGGCTGGTGCTGGCTGCCCTGATCGCCGACTACTTGCGCGCCCCCAGCAGGGCCGCCTTTACCATTGAGCGAGCCAATGACCCCAAGCTCTCGCTAGGGGCCGACAACCTGATCGCCCTGACCCTCCGCTACCGCCCACCCAATCCCGCCGACCTCGCGCCGGTCGCCTACCAGCTACGCGACGAGCCACCCTTTCAGTTTGCCCAGCATGGTGGCGCAGGCATGGATGGTGAGGTTAGCCGCCGCCAGCCAGCCAGCGCGAGCTACTATCTGCATCCGTATAGGCGCGGCGATTACCATTTCGGCGACCTTAACCTGCGCTGGCGTACCCCCCTCGGCCTGCTAGAGCGGCAAGCCACCTACGCCGCCGCCGCCCCAGTCAAGGTCTACCCCAACCTGCTTGAGGTGCGGAAGTACGAACTGCTGGCTCGCAAGGATCAACTATACGAAGTCGGCCTCAAGAACGTGCGCCAATTGGGGGTGGGTAGCGAGTTTGAGCGGCTGCGCGAGTACAACAACAGCGACGATTACCGCCGCATCTACTGGCCCGCCACTGCGCGCGCCCGCCGCCCGATCAGCATGGACTACCAGGTGGAGCGCAGCCAGACGATCTTCATCGCCCTCGACGCAGGCCGCCTGATGACCTCGCCGACCGCCAATCTGACCAAGCTCGATTACGCGGTCAACGCCAGCCTGCTGCTTGCCTACATCGCCAGCACGAAGGGTGATCGGGTGGGATTGCTCGGCTTCTCCGACCAGGTGATCAGCTACATTGCGGCGGGACGCGGGCGCAAGCAGTTCCTCACCATCCTCGACAGCCTCTACAACCTGCAAGCGCAGCCGACCGAAGCGGACTACGCAGCCGCGCTCAGCTACTTCGCCCTCAAGAACCGCCGCCGCGCCCTGGTTGTCCTCTTTACCGACCTGATCGACAAGGATGCCTCGACCGTTCTGGTCAACTACGTCAGCCGCCTGGCTCCCCGCCACTTGCCGCTGACAGTGACGATGAGCAACGGGCCAGTTGTAGCGGCAGCAACCACCCCACCGCGCAGTAGTGCAGCCGTCTACGAGCAGGTGGCCGCCCAAAAGCTGCTTCAGGAGCGACGCGAGGTACTGGAAGTGCTGAACCAACGCGGTGTGCTGACCCTCGACGTGCCAGCCGACAGGCTGAACGTCTCGCTGATCAACAAGTATCTCGAACTGAAAGCGAGGAATGTGCTGTGAGAAACCTGAGCCGTCGCTCCCGCGCTACCCTGCTGCTGCTTGCTGCCCTCGGCGTGGTTGCGGCTGCCGCCTTCGCCTGGGTGATAGCTAATGCGTTCATCAACGTAGTGATGCCAGAGACGCAGCCGAGCAGAGCAGCGGCGGAGTACACCGCCAGGGTGACGATTGCCGCCGGTGCAGTGGTGAGTGAGGAGATGATCGCCCAGGTGACGGTGGATGAAACCGTCCTGCGCGTCGGTCAGCCGAGCCGCGACGACATCGTACATACGGCCAGCGAAGTGGTCGGCAAACAGGCAATGCGGCGGATCGTAGCCGGTGAACGCCTCTACCGCGCCGACTTCGCCCCCTTACCTGCTGCCGAAGATACCGATCAGCAGGGCGGCACCGAAGATCGCCAGCATCAGGGTGGCGGCGAAGCCAGTAAACCAGCCGATCCGTGCTTTGTAGCTGTAGATTTGCTCGGCCCCTGCCTTCAGGCGCGCCTGCCGCTCGCTGCGGTAGCTATCCAGCCTCATCCGCCAACTGAAGGCAGTAACCAGGCCGAAGATTGCCACGCTGATCCCCGTCGCCACGAACGCCCGTGAGCCAAAGCCACTGTTCCATCGCCCTTGCAGACCCAGGATTATAGTGGTGACAAAGAGGGAGACTACCACCCAGAAGCTGCCGGTGCGGATCGCCAGCCACCGCTCCTTATCTTCATTGCCGTCGCGTGGCATCATCGGCTGACCCTTTCTGTGGGCTGCGCAAGGGGGGCGAATATGAATGGGCGCGGGCTGGGGCCGTCATCCACATCACCCCCAGTGTAAAGCGGCAGGCTGAAGCTGAAGGTGCTGCCCACCCCTGGTTCGCTCTCCACCCAGATGCGGCCACCGTGCTTCTCGATGATCTGGCGGGCGGTAGGCAGGCCGAGGCCAAGCCCGCCGTACTTGCGCCGATAAGCATCCTCTACCTGACTGAAGCGATCCCAAATCCCCGCCAGATGCTCGCTGGCAATGCCCAAACCACTATCGCGCACGCTGACCACGACCTGGCCTGGCTCCCCAGCCTGGGTAACCGTCAGCGCAACGTTGCCGCCGGGTTTGTTGAACTTGACCGCATTGATCAGCAGGTTGAGCAAAGCAATGCGGATCATGATTGGGTCGATCAACACTCTGTACTTCGCGCGGGGGCTGTCGCCAGTGCAAGACTCGCTGCTGAGGGTGATGTTTGCTTTCTGAGCGCGGGGACGTACCTCGTCCAGCACCATCTGCATGAAAGGGCAGAGGGTAGTCGGCTCTGGGCGGAACACCGCAGCGTCGGCTTGCAGATGGGCGAGGTTGAGCATCGCTTCAATGGTGGATAGCTGCTCCACACCTGCATTGCGGATCGTGCGCAGGAAGTGCTGCTGCCGCTCGTTCAATGATCCCAGGCTGCCATCTTCCAACACCTCGACGTAGGAGAGCAGGACAGCCAGAGGGGAGCGCAGTTCATGGCTGAGGCGAGCGAGGAAGTCGCTCTTGAGGTGGTCAAGCTGCTGCAAGCGTTTGTTCTGCTCTTGCAACTGACCGTAGAGCCGAGCGTTCTTGATCGCTGTCGCCGCAAAGCCCGCGAAGATGGTCAGCAGCCGCTCATCCTCTGGGCTGAACTGATGGGCCTGGCTGCCGTAGACAACTAGCGCACCAATCGTCACCGCCTCAACCAGCAGTGGTACCGCCACCATCGCCCGGTAGCCGCCCATCCTCGCCAACTGGCGGGCCAGAGGATAGCGGTCGTCGCTGCTGACATCGGCAGTGCTGACCAGCTTGCCGCTGAGGATCGCGGCCCCAGCCACCGAGTCGTGGCCCGGCTTGTAGGCGGCGGCATTGATGCTGGTTACGTACTCGTCGGCCAGCCCACGCCAACTGACGATCCGCCCCTCACCAGTCTGCTCATCCATCAGGAAGACCGCCGCCTTCTCCAAGGCAAGGTTGACGTTGATCGCGTCAAGGATGGTGTTGAAGACCTGGGGCAGGTCAAGGTCGCTGACTACGGCGGCGGCACTTTGCTGGATCGCCTCCATGCCTCGTACCCGCTGCTCCAGGTGCAGCCGTTCGCGCACGAAGTTGAGCGGGCCAGTTAGCTTGTCGGCGACAGGCAGCAGCAGGGTGGCATCTAGCTTGTTGAACTTGCGTGTTCCCCGCGAGTAGACCGCGAGCATCCCAAGCAACTCCCCTTGTGCGGTGGTCAGCCGTACCCCCACCCCCGAACGCAGCCCCTCGGCTAGCATCAGGTCGTGCTGTTCACCGGCCAGACCCAACATATCATCGCTGAAGATGAAGCGGCTACCAGGCTCCCCGGCTGGGAAGCGCAATTTACGCTGGCTGATATAGGCGGGTGAGAGGCGATAGCCAGCCGCGATCTTGCTTGCGCCAGTGGCGAAGTCGTGCAGGTTGATGCTGGCTGCATCCGCCTTGAGCAGCAAAGCCGCCTGCGCTGCCGCTTCTTCCAACACCTTCGTATCCAGCGAAGTCGAACTGGCAAGCGTGAGCAGGCTGTCGAGCAGATGTTGATAGCGGTTGTTGCGGTTCAGTTGCCAGCTAATGGCGGCCAGCCCCAGCCCCAGCACGAGTAGTGCGCCCAGTTGAACCAGCACTTCCGAGAGCAGGTACTTCGCATTGTCGCGCCACAGGGCGACGAACCAGAGCAGGCCGCAGGCTGCCAACGAGGGAGGGATGGTATAAAGTGCGCCGCGCCAACCGTAGCGGTAGGCCCCTTCGATGATCACCAGGTAGAAGAACAGCACCCCACTGCCTGGCAGGTAGAGGACACTGGCAACCAGGAAGGCTAGCGCGCTGAGGAAGTCGAGGACAAGCGAGTAGAGAGCCACTTGCTGCTGCTGCTGCGGAGTGAGCGGGCGGCGGTTTAGCCAGAAGAACAGGAGGCTGTAGGCAATCAGCCAGAGGCCGAACAGCCAGATTTCTGTGTTCTTGAAGAAGGGCGTGACTGCGCTACCAAGCACCACTACACCCGCCAGGAAGCGGCTGCTGCTGATTGTGTTTTCACGTTGTTCAAAAATAATGCTATCACCGATGTTCATGCCCGCGCTCCTGACCAGGGTAGCACAACCTGTTGCCAGCTTTGCCACCATCTAAGTATAGCACGCAAGGGCTTGCGCTTCAACAAAGGGGGTGGTGGCAGTTTGTTGGCGGGGCGGACTTGTAGACTTGTTGGTAAGGAGTTGGTAAGTTACGCAGGCACAAGGGCGGCTGGCGGCCTACCTATTTTGGTAGAGAGTTGGGCAAAAACGCTAGTTATTCACCAGGCTTGCCCTTCGCCGAGGGCAGCGAGTGGGGCTGGGTTCGTAGGCGGTCGAGCATGGTAAATTGCTGCGCCCGCGCCATCTGGTAAACGCTCACTATGTCCTTCGCTGCCCGCTGCCAGCTACGCTCCATGATCGCCTTGCGCCGTAGAGCCAGGCCGCGCTGCACCCGCTGCGGGTCGCACATAGCTGCGTCCAGCGTAGCAGCAAGGGCGGCAGCATCGGTGCTGACTGGGTAGTAGCCCTGGTCGCCCAGGAACTCGCGGCCCACTGGGGTGTCGAAGGTGACGGTGGGTAGGGCGGTCGCCATGTAGTTAGCGATCTTGCCCGCCCCCTCTGTCTCCGACAGCTTGGGAGCTACGGCCACATCGCCGATTGCCAGGTAGCGGTGTGCCTCGGCGTAGGGGATGCGCCCGGTGAAGGTGACGTGTGCGCCCAGCCCCAGGTACTCAGCCAGCCGCCGATAGTCGTCCGCGCCAGGATAGCCCATCACCAGGAAGTGGTAGTCAGGGTGGTCGGGCAGCAACAGCTTCGCCGCTTCTAGCAGCAAATCCGTTCCCTGGTAGGGGGCGAGCTTGCCCAGGTAGACAAACACCTTGCGCTCTGCTGGGATGCCGAGGCTGGCCCGCAGAACCGCCACCTCTGCTTGCGCTGCGCCGGTTGGCGGGCAGAAGCGGCTGGTATCTACCCCGTCGCCAATGGTGAAGATGCGCTCTGCCCGCACGTGGTACTCCTGGCGCAGCAGGCTGGCCGCGTTGTGCGAACTGGCGATGATCGCCCCACTCAGGCGGTCAATGAAGGTCTCTAGTAGACGGAAGGGCTTGTAGAAGCGGCTACTCTTACGCATAAAGCGGTGGTCTACCATCTCTGCTGTCAGGCTACCCTGGTAGTCGAAGATCACCGGGGCGTTGTGCAGGGGGTAGAACAGACGGGTGAAGTGGCCGATCAACGCCCCCTCATGCAGGTGCGCGTGGATGATATCGGGCCGGAAGCTCCACGCCGTCCACAAGGTGCGAAAGAAAAGGAGGATGTCGAACAGCATCTTACGCTTAGATGAGCCAATGCTCACCTGACTGCGCCCAGTCAACTTGGCGCGGCGGATGTCCACCCCTGGTACTGGGTTGCCGCTGCCATAGGTGCAGACTACTACCTGGTGGCCCTGAGCCTGCAAAGCGATGATCTCCTCATAGGGCCGCACGTGCGCCCCATAGTCCGAGAAGAACGAGGTGGGGGCAATCATCAATATCTTCAGCTTTTCTTTGCCTCCGCTCAAGCGATCCTTTCCCTTCCTGGTGCCTCAAACAGGCAAAGGAGAGTATACCACAAAACGGCTGGTTCGGGTGCAGCCACCGCCGCTTGTGTTATAATAGAGGCGAGTTTGGCACCCGCTACGAGCCAGACGGCAGGGGCAACACCCTGCTCACTCAGTGGATAGACTACATCCCACGCAAGGGGCTGTTCGGCCCGCTCGCCGACCTCGTGACCCAGAACGCGGTCAAGGGGACGATCCGCAAGAACATCGAGGCAGTCAAGCGCAACATGGAGGCAGGTAAGCGGTTATGGAAAAGATCGAGGAGAGCGCAACAATCAATGCCAGCCCAGACCAGGTCTACGCCTGGATGTCCGACCTTGCCAACTGGCCTACTTTCGTCGGCGAATACACCAATGTTGTCGGTGACCCAATCCAGGTAGGCGGCGAGTGGGACGTGATCAGCCGCGTGCTGGGCCTCAAGCTAACCACCCACTTTGTTCGCAAGCAGCAGGAGGCAGCCCAGTGGGTGAAAATCTAGATGCAGGGCGATGTCAGCGGCGAGATGACGATCCGCTATGAGGCGGTGGGCGAGGGCCAAACGCGCCTGAGCGAGAGCCTGGAGTGTGTACCACGCAAGGGGTTGTTCGGCGGGGTCGCCAATGCGGTGATCGGCAAGGCGGTAGCTAGTGAACTAAGCCGCACTGTGCAGGCGGTCAAGCGCGGGATGGAGAGCGGCAGCTAGCTAGGCCGAGCGACAAGATGAGGGCGGGGCCGTTCAGTGGACGTGGATCACCGTCGCCCCGGCCCTGTCGTTGATGATCTGTACGCCCTCTTGCAGGATCGCGGCGTAGAAGGTCATAAACTCCTCCTGCTTGAGGACGCGTACTCTCCCTACTACCGTCACCGTTTCGCCCGCTAGCAGTGGCTTGCCAAAGCCCCAGCGGTAGGGATAGCGGTAGGCTGCGCCGTCGCCACCGCGGTTGTTGTTCCAGTCCAGCCCTACCCGCCACAAGCCCGGCTGGTCTGCCTTGCCGACACTGGCATAGCTGTCATTGGTGGTGTACTCGTAGCCAGGATCGGGAGCCTGGGTGTTCAGCGTGGTCGTCCCCGTGTTTTTGACCGTGATGCTGACGGTGATCACCCCGCCGTTCACGTCGCCACGAATGATGTCGGGCGGGCCGATCTCAACCTTGACTATCTGCGCCGCCGCCGTGCCACCGCCCTCGACGTGGGCTAGCAGGTTCTGCTCGCTGATGTTGCCCGCTGAGTCGGTGGCCCGCACGGTCAGGGTGTAGCTGCCGCCAGCCAGGGGCGCGTCGCCAGCCAACTGCTTGCCAGTAAAGTAGAGCGTATTTTCGCCGCTCAGCACCCTGGTCGCGGGCTGAAAGATGGTGCGCGTGCCGCTCAAGTCGGTAGCGTAGCCAATCACGCGGGCATCCTTGCTGATCCGATAGTTGAGGGGCAAGGTGTCGCTGATAGCGTCATTGTTGGGCGAAACGACCGCTGGGACTGGCGCACTAAACCGCTCGAAGCGCGGAGGCTCGGTATCGCTGGCGACCACCTGAAACTCAGGGCTACGCCGAACCAGCACCTCACTACCAGCGGTTGCCGTGACCGCCAGCCGATAGCTGCCAACCGGCACCGCCTGCGCGACCACGCCACCCGCGCCACCCGTTGGTAGTACCCCATCAAAGTGGTACTGGTAGCTACCCACCGCCCTCTCCTGTGTTGGGCGCACGAGAAACCGCTGGGTGCGCCCCTCCAGGTAGCTCTCCAGGCTGGCGGTGCGCGCCAGGCTGTAGCCAAAGTCGATGGCGTTGACGGTAGTACGCGTCTCGCGCTGCCCATTAACCTGCAACTGCCCATCCGTAGCCGATATGTCACTCAGAAGCGTGCTGCCACTCCCCTCGCAGCCAGCCAGTAGCAGGCAGGCAAGCACAAGCAGCCTGCGCAGCAGCGGACGCAAGTGCCAAAATCTGGGCTCCAGGCTCAAGTGATTTCGCTCGTTTCTAGCTTGCCGATGCTACCGTAGCGCAGGTAGAAGATAACGGTGGCAACGATGCCACAGAGTACGCCGAACCAGAGGGTGGCAAAGCGGATCAGCAGGGTGGCGACGATGGCGGTGGACTCGTTGATCGTGTAGTCGGGCAGGAAAGGAGGGCGAGCGAGGGCGAGTAGTGCGCCGACAATAGCCAGGTCGGACACGCCGAGGCCGCCAGGCGAGCCGCTAACCGCCCCCGCAATGCTGGTACTACCGAGGATGAAGGTAGCAATGAACAGCAGGTTCCAGGAGGCGGGGATGCCGAGGCCGATCAGCACGTAGTAGAAGGCTACGCACTCGCCCGCCCAGGAGATGAAGCCAAGCAGGCTGGCGATGCTGAGAGCCTTAATGTTGAGCAGCTTGTTGGTGCTATCGAACAGTTCATGCATAAAGCCTAGCCGCTTGCCAACTACTGGCAGCCGCTGCAATTGGCCGATGAACCAGGTTGCCAGCCGCTTGTTCTGCGAAAGGGCAATCACGAAGGCGTAGCCTACAATCACGAAAATTAGGATCAGCCAGAACGAACCAGCCGCCGCCGCATTGTCGCCAGCCGAAGTTAGCAGCAGCAGCCCGAAGCCGATCACCGCCAGCAGCATCATGGCGATGCCGTCGGTCATCCGCTCGGCAAGGACGATAGGAGCAGCGGTAGCGATTGGCACCCCGCGTACCTGCCGCAGCAGATAAGCCTTGAGCAGTTCACCCACTTTGCCGGGGGTCATCACCATAGTCATGCCACTGAAGAAGATCAGGCCACTCTCGGTCTTAGTTACATCGTTCGCGCCCACCAGATGCACATAGTAGTCGAACTTCAGGTAGCGCAGCAGGTAGTTAAAGAGGGTGAGGCCGAAGATGACTGGCAGCAAGACCCAGTGGAAGCCGCGTAGGGTGTCACCCAGCTTGTTGAAGTCGGCGAAGAAGCTGAGGGTGGCGATCAGCAGCACGCCGATGATCACCGAAAAGACGATCTTCCCCTTGACCCTATCAAAGAAGGACAAAGTACAGCCTTTCTGCTAAAACAAAGTCACGCTACCCCTATTATATCAAAGCAGCGGCGCATAAGGGAAGCGGCAGAGGCCAAACCCAGGCTACGCCACTCAAACTAGCTCTGCCAGTGGCGCGGTAGCAGCGATCACCAAATCCGGGTTGTTGGTGATGATGCCATCCACGCCGACGTACTGCAGCATTCGGGCGGCCCAGGGCGCGTCTGCCGTCCAGACTACTACCAGCTTGCCGAGCCGATGCAGGCGGCGCACCATATAAGGGTCGCGCAGCACGCTGGCCCAGTGCGGCAACACCAACTGGGGGTTGCCAATCGCCTGCAAGCTGGCAGCGGTCGCCCAGTGCGGCCCGCGCCAGGGGCCAAATAGCGCGCCGAGGGTGAGTTCGGGGTTGAGGGCGCGCAGGGCAGAAATCGCAGCGTGGTCGAAGGAGATCGCAATGCCCTGCCCAGGCCGCGTCCAGCCTTCAGCGGCTAGCAGGTCGGCCACCCGCTGCACCATGCCAGGGTAGAGGGCAGGGTCTTTTAGTTCGATGTAGGTGCCTACCCCTCGTTCGCGGGCAGTGGTGATCGCCTGCTTCAAGGTCGGCAGCTTCTCACGCTTGTGGAGCGGGTCGAACCAGGAGCCAGCGTCTAGCTGCTTGAGGTCGGCGAAGTTGTAGAAACCGAGCCAGCCAATGCCGTCAGTGGTGCGATCCAATTCGTTGTCGTGGATCACCACCAGTTCGCCGTCCGCACTCTGCTGCACGTCAAGTTCAAACGCGTCGGCCCCCTGCTCAATCGCTAGCTTGAAGGCAGAGATCGTGTTCTCTGGGGCATACTTGCTCGCTCCCCGGTGGCCGATCACCATGATCGGGCCGCCCCGCCGCTCGCGCAGGCCAAAGTACTGGACGACCAGGTAGCCAAACAGGGCGACGACCGCCGCTTGCAAGGCAACGAAGATTAGAGAGAGGATGCGCTTCAAGATTGTTCTCCAAGCGGAAAGTGTTTGATCGGCCAGCCATGCGCGGCGGCATACTCGCGCAGGCGGGGGTGCGGGTTGACCGCGACCGGGTGGCCGAACAGCGAGAGCAACTCTACATCCGAGTAGTGATCGGCGTAAGCATAGGACTGGCTGAGGTCGAAGCCACGTTCGGCCACCAGTTCCTTGAGCAGGGTAGCTTTGTGTGGGCCGTAAGGGTGCAGACCAACGATGCGACCCGTCAGCAGTCCGCGCCCGTCCTCCTCCAGGTGGGTGGAGATCAGATAGTCGGCCTTCAGCTTCTCACGCAGTGGCTCAAGCAAGAAGTCCAGCGAGCCGCTGAGGAGGATGACAGCATGGCCCTGGGCATGGTGCCAGTCTACCTGGCGGATCGCCTCTGGCCCAACCAGTGGCAGGATGTGGGTGGCAAAGATCAGGCGGGCCAACTCTTTCGCCCGCGCCGCCTTGATGCCACGCATGAAGACGCGGTTGTGGCGCACTGTGTCAAAGGGGCTGCTCTGCGGCAGGCGGCTGAGGATGTGCAGGCCAGTGCGGGCCACCCCCAGCGGGTTGATCACCCCGTGTCGCAGGAGATAGCGGATGAAGATGCGCTCGGTCGTCGTCTGCGCCACCAGGGTGCGATCCACGTCGAACACGGCAGCCACGCCGCTGTCTTTGATCGGCTGGGGAGCAGCAGTAATGCTAGCGTTTGGTTCGTGCATCACTTTTGCTCCGTCGGTTGGCTGGCGGGGATCGGCTTGGCTAGCGAACGAGGGCCGGGCAGGTACATCCAGCGGCCATCCCAGACCACGACCAGCCCACGGGCCAACATATAGATGACAGTGAAGTAGAGGAAGAAAGTGGCGAGAGCGGTGAAGATGCCCTGCGTGTCCCGCCAAAAGTCAGCGAAGGCAGAGCCGGGGTTGGAGCGGGCCTGCAAGTTGAGGGCGTAGACTAGCAGCACCCAGCAGAAGGCTACTACCTTTGCTATGCCATAGACGGCACGGTTGAAGCGGCTAGCCGCCAGCCACGCGCCGAACTTCGAGGTCATCATCGTTTTCTCGCCAAAAGCGGTCTTGCCTTGCATCAGGGCCATGCTCCGCAAGCCGTCCACGATGAAGCTGCGGGTGATCGTTGCCAGGGCCATCCAAACTGGCACCAGGCCGAGCGGGTTGATCTGGGCCAGCACAACCCAGTAGACATTTTCTACAATGCGGTCGCCTGCAATGTCGAATACCGCTCCGAACTCGTTGGCACTGCCGCGCCTGCGGGCCACGTAGCCGTCGAGCGCATCGCTGACAAAGACGATGACCGTCAGCACCAGACCGATATAGAGAGCGACCGGGGTCTGGATGTAGATAATCGCAATGGTAATAAACAGAACGATGATGCGTGCCACCGTGATCAGGTTAGCCACTGCTGTCTCCTCGCTGCGTGGGCGGTCGTGCCACCACGAGGGGAGTATACAGCATGGTAGGGTTAGCAGCAAGTAGCTTGAGCGAAGCACCTGTTATGCTATAATGAGGGCGGAGCATGATCCAGACCTTCCCCCCAGACTTTGTGCTGCTCGGCAGCAAGACAGATCAGGAGCAGATGATTGGTAATGCGGTGCCAGTCAAGCTGGCAGAGTACGTTGGCCGCCACCTGCGCACATACATTGAGCAGCAGGCGGCGGCAGGGCTGCCCAGCGGTCGATTGACTCTTGCTCTGTTACTCTGCACCCCCAAGACTGAGCTGAATTGGTTTGTTTGCACACTTGACAAACTAAAGGGCTTGTGCTATCATCATAGCCAACCCAGGTACTAACCTACAACAAAACCAACATATTCTGCGAAAGCCGCACAAGCGTGACAATGATGACACCGCCTAAAGCCGGGAACACTGCCGACCTGGGCCTGATGCGCGAATTGAACAAGGCGATTGTCCTCAACCTGATCCGCCAGGAAGGCAGTATCAGCCGGGCCGCGATTGCCAAGCGCACTCAACTCAGCCGCAGCACCGTCTCCAACATCATCACCGAACTGCTAGAGCAGGAGGTGGTAGAGGAGTCTGGTACTGGCCCCTCACGGGTGGGCCGCCGCCCGATCCTGGTCAACTTCAACTACCAGGCGGGCTATGTCGTCGGGGTAGACCTGGGAGCAACCCACTTGCTCACAATCCTCACCGACCTTGAGGGGCGTGTGCTAGCCGAGCATGATCGTCAGATCAGCGTGGCCGACGGGCCTGATGTTGTCCTCCCCGCTATCGTAAAAGCCGTCCACGATATAGTAATGAAGGGGGGAGTGCAGTTGGAGCAGGTGGTTGGGGTGGGCGTGGGCATACCTGGGCCGCTCGACCAGAAGCAGGGGACGTTGGTGATGCCACCGATCATGCCCGGTTGGCACAACTATCCCTTCCGCAACCGCTTGCGCTTGGAACTGGGCCGCCCAATCTACATTGACAACGACGCTAACCTCGGCGCACTCGGCGAGAAGTGGCGCGGGGCTGGTCAGCAACATGACAACTTTGCTTACATCAAGGTTGGTACTGGTATTGGTTGCGGCCTGATCCTTAACGGCCAGGTTTATCGCGGTGAAGTAGGCAGTGCAGGCGAGATCGGTCACATCACCATTGACGAGGACGGGCCACGCTGCACTTGCGGCAACTACGGCTGCCTTGAGGCAATGGCGGGCGGTCAGGCTTTGGTCGCTGCCGCCCGTGCCGCCAACCAACTGGTTGAGGCACATATGATTGGCAACACCATACAGCGCAGCCTCAGCAACCAGGCTCTCGCCGCCGACTTTAGCGTGGAGCAAATTGTCCGCACTGCCGATGCAGGCGACCGCCACAGCCTCGAAATCTTGCACACAGCCGGGCGGCACATTGGGGTTGCCCTCAGTAGCCTGATCAATCTGCTCAACCCAGGACTGGTGATTGTAGGCGGTGGCACGGCTGCTGCTGGAGACATCCTACTCGATGCGATTCGCCAAACTGTGCAGCAACGCGCCTTGCCCGTTGCCTGGGAGCATACCACCATTGTACGTGCCTACTTGGGCCGCGAGGCTATTGCTGTCGGTGCCGTAACCACGGTCTTGCAAGAGACCTTCAAATCGCCAAACCTGGAGATCGCCACCCACTTGTGAGCGGTCAGACATGAACCAATCGTTCAGCGTAGAACTAAGAGCAAGCTGGGGAGAGGAGGGTAACTAGCTGAGCAGCCCTGGGTAAGGCAGCCGCGGCAACAAACACTTAGAGGCACATCCGCAAATTATGGCCCGCTTGCTTCGCGCAACCGGCCCCGCGACCGAAGTAGTACCCACAAGGAGGAATCTCTAGCAATGCCTAAGATGATGCGCGCATTCGCCGCGCTTTTGGTTGCCAGCTTCATTCTGGCTGCCTGTGGTAGTGACGCTGCCAGCCCAACTGCCACCAGCAAGCCTGCTGCCGCTGCCAGTGCCACCACCGCGATGATGGCCGCAACCGCAGTCATGCCGACCCCCAGCAAGGGTGCAATGATGACCCCGGAGATGACCGGCACCGCCATGATGGGTACCCCCATGATGGACATGACCCCGATGATGACTGGCACCGCCATGATGACCGCGACCACAATGGTTGAGGCAACCAAGCTGCCAGAGCCGACCGCCACTGCGATCCCGCCGCAGGCCTCTAACCCCAACGCCAAGTTCACGATCATCATGTGGACAAAAGAAGGCGAGCCTACCCTTACCTGGGTCAACAACACCGCCAAGACCTTCAGCCAGAAGAACCCCGACTACAACATCGTGGTGATCAACAAGGGTGTAGAAGACATTAAAGGCCAGTTCCCGAATGCCCTGCTCGCCAAGGACCCGCAGAACACCCCGGATATCCTCTGGACTGTTAGCGACCATGTGGGTGTGTTCGCCCCTGGTGGCCTGGTGGCCGACCTGGACAGCACCGACTTCAAGGCTAGCTACAACGACAAGTTCATTGGCGCAGCAGCAGAAGCGGCCAAGTATAACGGCAAGGTCTGGGGCATTCCCCTCAGCGCAGGCAACCACCTGATGCTCATGTACAACAAGAAGCTGATCAGCAAGGTACCAGAGACCTGGAGCGAACTGATCGCCGCCGCCAAGCCCCTTACCAGCGGCAGTGGCAACCAGGCCAAGTACGGCCTGGTCTGGAACTTCACCGAACCCTTCTGGCTCAACCCCTTCCTTGCTGGTTTCGGCGGCTGGCCGCTCAGCGACCCCTCCGACGCAACTAAGGCGAAGGGTACCCTCGACACGCCAGAGATGGTCAAGACCCTCCAGTTCCTCAGCGACCTGAAGGACAAGGAGAAGATTCTCCCGGCTGAAGCCGACTACAACACCGCCGACCAACTGTTCAAGGATGGCCGTGCTGCCATGCTGATCAACGGCGACTGGTCGATTAGCGGCTACCTGACCGATAGCGTCAAGGCCAACCTCGAACTCGGTATTGCCCCAATGCCGAAGATCGACGCGACTGGCCTCTACCCAGCCCCGATGGTCGCTGGTGTCTACATCATGATCGCCCAGCCTGCCAGCCAGGACGTGGACAAGATGAAGGGCATCAAGCTGTTCGTGGACTACCTGACCAGCAAGGAAGTGCAACTGGACTTTACCAAGACCCAGAACCGCCTCCCCTCGCTGACCGAGGCCCGCAACGACCCGGCGATCACCAACGACCCGATCCTAGCTGGCAGCATTGCCCAGTTGGAGAAGGGCAAGCCCCAGCCAGTTGTGCCGCAGATGCGCTGCGTGTTCGACGCTGAGAAGTCCCCGCTTCAGGACGTACTGGGCGGCAAGGACACCCCTGCTTCGGCTGCCAAGAAGATGCAGACCAGCTACAACACCTGCGCTAAGGACATCCAGCCGTAAAGTCGCACTCCCAACTTGCCTCCCCCTCGTGGGGGGGGTTGGTGGGGGGCTGCTTGACAACGCTGTTACAATAGCCCCAATCCAGCGGTAGTAGCTTAGACGGGGGCGGAGCTTCAAGCCCCGCCCCTCTTTGCAACCCGCAACCCGCTTATCCGCACCCGCCCTCAAGAAAGTGAGGTCTGCGATGCCCTCCGGTCAACAGGTATCCACAGCGTTTGCCGATATTGGACGTTTCATCCTGCTGTTTGTCGCCTTTATCGCCGTAGTTGAAGGCTTGCTCTACCTTGTCGTCTCCAATGGCGCAAAGGAAAACCGCGTCCTGCGCCTGTTCGCGCCGCTAGCACTGGCGGGCCTCGGTGCTTTCGCGGTCCTCAGCAGCCGCAACCCCAAGAGTACAGACCTGCTGGACAGCGGTCAACTGAAGTGGCTGATCATCTTCGTCGTCGCAGAACTGCTGGTCGCCGGGGTAATCGCGGGCTTCAAAGCCGCTGCCCTGGTCGGCATTGGTGTGATCACAGCAGTGGCGATGTACAACTTCAACTTTAACGGTAGCGCGAACAGCAAAGAGCTACTCCTGATCAACGAATGGCCTTTCGCCCTTGTTGCTGGTGTTGCCATGTTCCTGATGATGCTCGGCGCAGTGATGCAGCCTCGCGTTAGCATGGCCTATATGCTGATCGCCCCCAGCGTGATCTCAGTTGCGCTGCTGGTGATCTACCCCTTCATCTACACCATCTACCTCTCGTTCACCAACGCGACGCGCAACAACATCGTCTTTGGCAAGCCTGAGTTCGGCCTAGACCAGGCGGCCAACAATTACGGGCGTATCTTCAGTGCGCCACTGCTCTCCGACGGCAACTCCGGGTTCTTCAACCTGCTCGGCATCACCGTGCTGTGGACGGTAATCAACGTTGCCTTCCACGTCCTCGGCGGCCTCGGCCTGGCCCTGCTGCTCAACCGCGAAATGCGCTTCAAGGGTATCTACCGCACGATCCTGATCCTGCCCTGGGCGATCCCTGGCGTGATCGCCGCCCTCACCTTTCAGGGCGAGTTCAACTCGCAGTACGGATTCATCAACAACTTCCTCCGCACTATCGGCTTCCAGGACGTACCAAACTGGCACACCGATAGCACCTGGGCCTTCGTGATGGTCTGCATCGTCAACATCTGGCTGGGCATCCCCTTCATGATGATCTCGATCCTTGGCGGCTTGCAGAGCATCTCTCGCGAGTATTACGAGGCAGCCGAGATCGACGGGGCGAGCGGCTGGCAACAGTTCCGGGCGATCACCATCCCTCTGGTACAGCCAGTAATGACCCCGATCATCGTCCTCGGCACCGTCTGGACCTTCAACAACTTCAACGTGATCTACCTGGTAGACAACCAGGGTAAGACGAACATCCTGGTCACCGGGCTGTTCCGTATCTTCTCCGAACTGGGTCGCTATGCGGTGGCCGCCGCCTTCTCGCTGGTGATCTTCGTGCTGCTGCTGATCTTTGCGATCATCTGGATCCGCTTTAATGGCGGGCTGAAAGGAGTGTATGAGAGCTAATGGCACAGACTAACCCCTCTCAGATGCAAAGTACCGTCGCGCAGCCCGCGCAGAGCCAGACCCAGCTATCGGTCAAGCCACGTACAGGGTTCTTCCAGAGTACGCGGGGCGACAGTCCCTTCAAGCGGCTGCTGATCCACATCACCCTGATAATTGCCTGCGTTATCGCAGCTTACCCCTGCCTACGGGTGATCGGGGTGGCCCTACGCCCCGGCGACAAGCTGCTGACCGGCGACCTCTGGTTCATCCCAGCAGGTGCGACCTTGCAGAGCTTCGACAACGTGCTGACCAAGAAGCCGTTCTGGTCTTGGATTTTCAACAGCATGATCATCACCCTCTCGGTGACGCTGGTCGGCGTGGTGTTGGCCTGCACTGCCGCCTACGCCTTCAGCCGCTTCAAGTTCGCAGGGCGCAGCAGTGGTATGATCTTCTTGCTGGCGAACCAGATGATCCCTGCGACGATGCTGATCGTGCCGATCTACATCATGCTGGCCCGCCTCGGCCTGGTCGGTAGCTACGTGGGCATCATCTTCGCCTACTCGGTGAGCGCGGTGCCGTTCAGCGTGTGGGTGCTGAAGGGCTACTACGACACCATCCCCCGCGACCTGGAGGAAGCTGCTGAGGTGGACGGCACAACCAAGCTGGGGGCCTTCTGGCGAGTAATCGTCCCGCTCTCTACCCCCGCCCTGGCGATTGCCGCCCTGTTCAACTTCACCCAGGCCTGGAACGAATACCTAGTCGCCAGCCTGATCTTCAATCGGGTGGACACCACCACGAAGGCGCAGATCACCACATGGCCGGTCGGCTTCCAGACGATGATCGGTCAGTTTACCAGCGAGTGGGGCAACTTCGCCGCCGCCTCGGTGCTGGTGGCGGTGCCGGTGATGGCCTTGTTCTTCTACAGTTCGCGCTGGTTGGTCAGCGGCCTGACCCTCGGCGGGGTCAAGGGCTAGACCCAGGCAGCAAGTGCAGCAGGGGAGGGGGTGTGGGCCTAGCGGCTTACATCCCTTCTTCCATTTTGGATTGACTGAAGGCAGGCTAGTGCGGCCCGCAGTTCGTTGCTGATCGAACTTGGCCTTTTGGCGGTGATACCCAGGGACGGGCTGCGGCGGGCGGCAAGCAGAAGCCCCTCCGCTGAGTGAGGGGCCTGCTGACTGAAGCTGCTGCACGGCGGCTTACACCTGCGCCCAGAGGTCGTATTCCTCGGCGTGGCTGATCGTCGCGTCCACAAACTGGCCGACCTGCAACTCCTGGCCCTTGCGCGGCTGGATAAAGATGTAGCCGTCCACTTCAGGGGCTTCGCGGTAGCTGCGGCCCACGTAGATTTTCTGCACCTCGCTGGGCCGATGCCGCCGCTTGCGCCCTCCTGCGCTTTCCTCCTCGATCTCGCCCTCTCCCTCGATCAGCACCCGTAGAGGCTTGCCGACCAGGGCAGTATTACGCTGCTGGCTGATCGTCTGCTGGGCCGCCATTGCCAGCTTGCGCCGCTTCAGCTTGACCCGCTCTGGCAGGTGGCCCTCAAGGTTGTAGGAGACACTCTTTTCTTCTGGCGAGTAGATGAACACGCCGACGTGGTCGAACCAGCCTTCATTGATGAAGCCTACCAGGTCGTCGAACTCGGCGTTGGTTTCGCCAGGGAAGCCGACGATGAAGGTGGTGCGGATCGCCAGATCAGGGATGCCGCTTCGCAGGTCGTGCAACACCTGGCGCACGCGGGTCATGTTGCTGGGCCGTTTCATCCGCCGCAGGGTGTCAACATTGCCGTGTTGCAGAGGCATATCCAGGTACTTGGCGACCTGTGGGATGTCGCGCATCGCTTCGATCAGCCTGGGGCTGACGCGGGCGGGGTAGGCGTACATGATGCGGATCAGTTCGATCTGTGGCACCTGGCGCGCCGTCTCCTCCAGCAGACCAGCCAACCCCTCGCGGATACCAAGGTCAATGCCGTAGTAGGTACTGTCCTGCGAGATGTAGATGATCTCGCGCACGCCCTGGGCGGCCAGTTCCTTCACCTCGTTGATGATCTGCGGCAGCGGCTTGCTGACGTGGCCGCCGCGAATCTGGGGGATGATGCAGAAGGTACACTTGGCGTTGCAGCCCTCGGCGATCTTGACAAAGGCGGTCGCGCCAGTTGCTCTGCGGGCGAAGCCAGTCAGTTGCGGGTCGGCAGCCGGGGGGGTAGGGCAGAGGTCGGCGAGTGCAGAGTCGGCGGCGAGTTGCTGCGGCAGGGCGGGTAGCAGGGGGATCATGCCCTTGAAGCGGCCCAGTTCGAGGGCGAGATTGGTCACTTCGGGCCAGTTACGTGCGCCCACCTGCCCATCCAGGCCTGGCACTTCGGCCTGGATGCGATCCTTATAGAGTTCGACCATGCAGCCAGCGGCGATCAAGGTCTGGCCCGGTCGCTTGTTGGCGGCCAGTTGGTTGAGGGTTGCGACTGCTTCGCGGCGGGCAGGTTCAAGGAAGCCGCAGGTGTTGACGATCAGCAGGTCGGCCTCGTCTGCGTTGGCGGTGGCTGCATAGCCAACCCCGCGCAACATCTGGCCGATCCCTTCGCTATCCACATTGTTCTTCTCACAACCAAGACTGACTATGTTGAACTTCGGATTCGCTTTGATCGGCTTCTCTATAATGTCCAATGTTACTTCTCCATAAACCAACTGAAAGAGGGTGACGACCAAGGGGTACAATAAGGATGGGGGCTGTGGTTGATGAGCAAGGTGGCAGCTTGTGGCTGGAACTTGCAACCGCCTTGCTTGCAGGCCGCCGATTTAGCGGAAGTTGTTGAATTGCAGGGCAACAGGGTAGTCCTTGCCCTTGAGGAAGGTGATGATCTCTTGCAGTTCGTCGCGGCTCTTGCTGGTCACCCGTAGCGACTCGCCCTGAATTTGGCTCTGCGCTTTGGGGAAGGCTTCGCGGATTTGCTTAGAGATTTGCTTGGCGAGGTCGTCGGCGATACCCTTGACCAGTTCAATCGTCTGGCGCACCGTCCCGCCGCTGGCATCCTCTACCTTGTCGCGCTTGAAGACCTTGAGGCTGATACCGCGCTTGATCGCCTTGCTCTGCAAGAGGTCGTAGATCGTGTTTAGCTGGTACTCGGACTCGGCGGTAAGTTCGATCTTCTCGTCGGCGAGGGTGATCGAGCACTTCGCGTCCTTCAGGTCGTAGCGGGTCTTGATCTCGCGGTCGGTCTGGTCAACCGTGTTGGTCATCTCCTGCTTGTCGTATTCGGAAACCACATCGAAAGAATTGCTGGCTGGCATGAAATTGGCTCCTGCGTCTTAGGCTGATAGTCTCTCTATTATACCAACTTCGGGGGCAAGATCGCTAATTAGCGGAGAGGACATCTAGGGGAAGCAGCCGATAGGTTGGCAGCGTGGATAATATCCTATTGGTTGCTAGCCTGCCACCAGCTTGCCCTGAACCCGAACTCAGCTTGGGGCAGCAGTGAAGGTGCGGGAGAGTGGCTTGCCGATTGCGCCGAGAACGCCGATCCCCTGCCCATTGTAGGTGGCATAGAGGCCACCAGGGTTGCCAGTGGAGAGATAGATCGTCTGCTTGCCCGCGAACTGGCGGGTCTGGCCGGTCTGCAAAGTCCCCTGATAGACTTGCACGCCGTCAACCCGCACCTGAATCCAGGAGGGGCTAGTAGCACGCAGGCTGAGGCTGACCTGGCCGGGGACGGGGGTAGTTTTGGCGGAGGCGGGCGTGGCTGTCGTGGTGGCGGTGGGGGCAAGCGGCTGGCTGCCGCCAACCGGCGAGTTGGTAGGGCTGGCGTAGATGCCAGGGCTGACTGCTGGCGTACCCTGGCCGACAGAGGGGTTGGGCAGGGCGGAGGTGGGTGAGGCTAGCAGCGGTGAAGCGGCGGTGGGCGGGACAGCCACGCTGTTGCTGATCGCGCTGGTCGGGGTAGGCAGCAGGAAGCCGATGGCAACTGTACTGGTCGCGGCGGCGAGGCGAATGGGACTGGCAACCGCTGTGCTGTTGACCACGGCGGGGATCGGCGCAGGCTTGTTGCTGGCGACCAAGTTGTAGACGAAGATGGCAGCGAAGGCGAGGATGACCACCACAACAAGAACGGCGAGGATGCTGGGAGGGTAGCGCAACTCAGTGCGGATCGTACCAGTGCTGGCGGGCAGGCGGGTGACTGATGGGCGGATTACTGTCGGCTGGCTGCCATTGCTGGTGTTGCTGCTACTGCCACCGCCGAGCGGCCTGCGCTCTGACTTGCTACTGGGGGCGTACTGCTTCTCGTAGGTAGAGATCACTTCTTGGGGGTCAAGCTTGAGGTAGTCAGCATAGTTGCGGAGCAGACCGCGAGCGTAGACTGGAGCGGGCATTTCAGTCGCATCGTCACCTTCGAGAGCGACCAGGATGCGACTGCGGATGCGCGTTTCGTGTTCCGCGTCAGCCAGCGTGATGTTCTGCTCCTCTCGCGCCGAGCGCAGCATCTCCCCCAAAGTGGTCATCAGCATGAAGCATCCTTCTAGCGAGTGTGGGCCTGCCTTCTCAAGGCGTGCGTATTATACAGCAAGCGGATGCAAAGATGCAACCTAACGTTGGATTTGAATCATCTGCACTGTCTGCAAGATGTTGCTGTTTGCGCTGGTAGCTACGATTGTACTGGCGCAGGCGGCGGCGGTAGCCATGTTCGCCGGGCGCGCCGATCAAGCCGCCGCAATCCGCGTCCTCAGCGGGAAGCTGGTCGTGGGCTTTCGGGTAGAACCGCCAGCCGACGACCTGTGGCAGGTTACGCAGCCGCTGGAGTTCACCGCGCTGGATAGAGCGTGGTACGACTACCTCGTAGCCGAGCGGGTCGGCTGCTGTGCTGATCAACTTGCTGGCTTCGGCTGCGCTAACCTGCTGGTGTTCGCGGCCATAATGCCCCAACCAGACTGGCTCATCGTCGGGTAGGCGAAAGTAGCTACCGAGGATAGTCCGCACCCCTTGCCGCTTCAGTTCGCGCAACCACTGGTGGCTAGCGTAGAAGTCGGGCATTACGGGCAGGCAGTAGACAGCCTTTGGCAGCGCGAGCAGCCTGCCGTTATGCCAGAGTTGGTGCGCGTGGCCCTTGATCCCGACCCGCAAAATGCGCTTACCGTTGCGGGCATCGGCCAGATGCAGCATGATCGGCATGGTCAGCTCCTCCGCTAGCCAAGTAGATTTGGAGAGGTTGGGGTTCGCACAAGAAGGAGATGTGTTGTCCTAAGGATGCAAAGAGGGGCGTACCTCGCGGCACGCCCCTACTTGCTGCTATTTAGCGGCGCGGGCCGCGATCCCCGCTGCCCCAACCGGGACGGTCACCAGCGGGTCGGTCACCAGCGGGTCGGTCACCAGCGGGGCGATCCCCGGCGGGTCGGTCACCAACGGGACGATCCCCGGCGGGACGATCTCCGCGATAACCACCACGGTCGCCACCACGGTCGCCACCACGGTCGCCGCCGTAGCCGCCACGGTCGCCGCCACGGTCGCCACCACGGTCACCACCACCAGCAGGCCGCTGCCGCTGGCTGGGCATCTCGCCGGTGAGGACGGCACGGCGGCTGAGGCTGACCTTGCCAGTGCGCTCGTCTACGTCGGTGACGACTACGTGGATTTCGTCGCCAACGGTGACAACATCTTCCACGCGATCAACGGGGTAGTCAGCCAGTTCGCTGACGTGAACCATACCGTCCTTGCCAGGAACGATCTGCACGAACGCGCCATAGGGCTTGATGCTGACCACCTTGCCCAGGTAGGTGTTGCCAATCTCAATATCCTTGGTGATCGCTTCGATGCGAGCGATGGCGCGCTTGGCACTCTCGCCGTCGGTACTGGCGATCAACACGGTGCCGTCGTCCTCAATGTCGATCTTGCAGCCAGTGTCCTCGGTGATCGAGCGGATATTCTTACCGCCGGGGCCGATCAGCGCACCGATCTTCTCTGGGTTGATCTTGATGCTGAGGATACGCGGGGCGTAAACGGAGAGGTCGTCGGCGGGCTTGCTGATCACTTCGTTCATCTTGCCGAGGATGAACAGGCGGCCTGCCTTCGCCTGGGCGAACGCATTCTGCATGATCTCGAAGGTGATGCCCGTGGTCTTGATGTCCATTTGCAGGCCGGTGATGCCCTGGTCGGTGCCAGCCACCTTGAAGTCCATGTCACCGAGGCCGTCCTCAATGCCCTGGATGTCGCTGAGGACGGTGTACTGGCTGCTGTCCTTGCCAGTGACGAGGCCCATCGCCACGCCTGCCACGGCACGGGTAATCGGTACGCCCGCGTGCATCAGGCTCATGCTGCTGCCGCAGACACTACCCATCGAGCTTGAGCCGTTGCTGCTCAACACTTCGCTGACCAGACGGATGGCGTAGGGAAAGTCGGCGTGGCTGGGCAGCACTGGGATCAGCGACCGCTCGGCCAAGTGGCCGTGGCCGATATCGCGGCGGCTAGGGCCACGCATCGCCTTCGCTTCGCCGGTGCTGAAGGGCGGGAAGTTGTACTGGTGGACGTAGTTCTTCTCGCCCTCACCGTTGAGGTCGTCAAGCTGTTGGGCATCGTCGCCGGTGCCGAGGGTGGTGATGGTCAACACCTGGGTTTGGCCGCGAGTAAAGAGGGCCGAACCGTGGGTGCGGGGCAGCAGGCCAACCTCGCAGGTGACGGTACGAATCTCCTCTGGCTGGCGACCGTCGGGCCGCAACCGCCTGGTGAGGATCGTCTCGCGCACTGCGTTCTTCAGCACGCTGTACCAGGCTGTGTCGATCCCCTTGCTGCGGCTGACAAGCTGTGCTTCGTCAACCCCAGTGCTGAAGTGGCCCAAAACTTCGAGCTTCATCGCGTCGGTGGCGGCTTCACGGTCTTGCTTGACCGGGTTCTGGATTGCCTGGTCGAGGCGTTCGCCCAGGTGGGTACGGATTTCGTCCTCCAGGCTGGTGTCCTTGACCGGTGGGGTGTAGTTGCGCTTGGGCCTGCCAATGGCTTCAACAAGCTGGCGTTGCAGAGCGAGGCTGGCCTTCAGCCCCTCATGGCCGAACTTGATCCCTTCGAGCATCTGCTCCTCGGTCAGTTCGTGTGCGCCCGCTTCGACCATCATCACGGCTTGCTCGGTGCCAGCCACGATCAGGTCAAGGCGCGACTCTGCCAACTGCTGGCGGGTGGGATTGAGGATGAACTGGCCGTCAAGGTAGCCAACCTTGCTGGCACCAACTGGCCCGGCCCAGGGGATGTCGGAGATGCTGAGGGCAGCGGACGCGCCGATGATGCTGAGGATGCCTGGTTCGGTTTCGCCGTCGGAGGAGAGGACGGTGATAACGATCTGCACCTCGTTCATGTAACCCTTGGGGAACAGGGGACGGGTGGGGCGGTCGGTCAGGCGGGCGGTGAGGATTGCGTTCTCGCTGGGGCGATTCTCGCGCTTGATGTAGCCACCGGGGAACTTGCCTGCGGCGTACATCTTCTCCTGATACTCAACGGTGAGGGGGAAGAAATCGATCCCAGCACGGGGTTCGGTGGTGCCGACTACGGTGGCGAGGACTACAGTATCGCCGTAGCGGATCAGTACGGCACCATCGGCCTGCTCAGCCAGCTTGCCAGCTTCCATGCTGAAGGGACGGTCAGCGACGGTAGCCTCGAACTTAACTACTTGCTTATCTGCCATGTTGCTCCTTAAACGGAGGCAAGCGGCGGGAGATGGGGGAGGGTGGTAGAACCTGAAGTCTAACCTCGGATGCGTGGGTGGTGCAAACCGAACGATAGCCGCTTATACCAGCACCCTTTGTGCTGCCTAGCCCATCTCCTGGGCCGTTCCTGCCTCTCGCTCTGCACGGCCCTATGCCGTGTTCATATTGTTACCTTCACAACCGCTTGCACCCTTTGTGCAAACGGGTGGGCCAAAGGCTGACCCTGGCGGCTAGCTCAAGCGCGATTGCGCCCTTACAGCAATGTTGGATTGGGTGGTAGTGCCAAAGCACGCCCACTGCTCGATGTACGATGGCTGGCGGCAAGTGGATCGCCGCCAGCTTCGCCCGCACCCAGGTCGCTCCTGGGAGCGGTTGGGCTGCACCCGCTTACTTGCGGAGGCCGAGGGCAGCCAGGACAGCGCGGTAGCGGTCAACATCCTTGCGGCTGAGGTAGGCCAGCAAGCGGCGGCGTTGGCCGACCAGCTTGAGCAGACCGCGCCGCGAGTGGTTGTCGTGCTTGAACTCGCGCAGGTGATCGGTCAGGTAGGTGATGCGGGCAGTAAGGAGGGCGATCTGAACCTCCGGCGAGCCGGTGTCCCCTTCCTTCTGCGCGAACTGCTGCATGATAGCAGCCTTGTCGTCGGTAGTCAACGCCATGCTGGTATGTAATCCTCCCATGTTAAGGCGCACACTCAGTTGGAATGCGCCCGGCGATACGAAGCTAGCGTGCCAAGACGACACGCTGATGGGGTATTATACCAAACCTGGGGCATGGGCGCAACTTGTGTCTCTTACAATCAGGCACTATAATAGGGCAGACACATATTAGGGCGATGAGAGGCGTAGCTCGGCCAGCAGTCCTGTTTCTGCTGAGCTTGTTCGTGGCAAGCCCAGGCGGGTTGACGGCCCGCGTCTACGCATAGCTCCATGCTGGTTGACCTTGCCGTAGAGGCGCATGGGGTGAACCGCCCCGCTTCTACAATGCTGCCTTGAGTAGGAGGAACACAGATGGCTGCGACCGAGCTTGACCCCAGCGCAATCCTCACGCAACTTGGCTACCCTACCGCCCGTGTGCTAACGCGGGTGACGGGTGGGGCGGATGCGGCGATCTGGCGGGTGGCTGATGGGGGGCGGAACTACGCTCTGCGCGTGCTGCGTGCGGAGCAGGTGCCGATCTACCATGCCGAGCAGTGGGCGATGCGGCTGGCTGCTGCTAGCGGCGTACCGGTGCCAGAGGTTGTCGCGGCAGGCGTGTGGCAAGGTCGGCCTGCATTGCTGCTGAGTTGGTCTGCTGGTGATCTGCTGGCTGATCTGCTAGCCGCCAACCTGGATCGTGCCGCTGAGTTGATGGTGTCGTTCGGTCGGATGCAGGCGACGATCCACGCCGTGCTGCTACCCGACGACTTGCCGCCGGGGGCTGATCGCTGGCTTGACTGGGCCGCCGAGCCTCAATTGGCCGCTCATCTAAGGGCGATCTCGCGTTCCCCGGCTTTGCTCCACCTCGACTACCACCCGCGCAATGTGCTTGCCAACCTTCACAGCATTACCGCTGTAATAGACTGGGCCAACGTTGGGGTAGGCGACCCGCGTGCAGACCTGGCACGTACCTACACCCTACTGGCAGTCGAACCCTGGCAGGCCGATGTACCGCCTGCTGTGCTGGCCGCCTTCCGCCGCGAATTGGTGGCGGGCTGGCGGGTGGGCTATGCAGAGGTGGCCGCACTGCCAAGCGAAGCTGAACTTGCGCCATTCTACGCCTGGGCCGGGGCGTTGATGCTGGTTGAACTTGGTCACCGGGTGGCCGACCCCGCCGAACTCACACCGGTGCGGGCATGGGCGGCAGGCTGGCGGGCCAGAGCCAGCCACCTTGAGCATTTAAAGGCCGTTCTTGTTCACTGCGGCGGGCTGGGAGGTTACGGCCAGCAGCGGCTGGCTCGGCCACGCTCCATGCTTGCTGCGGCCAGTGGTGCGTACCTAAATCCCCGCCGTCCCCATCAATACTACCCGCCAGCCGTCCGGGTCGGCGATAGTCAGGCCACGCTCGGCCCAGTAGGGGTTCTCTGGCGACACTGGTGGGTAGCCCAGCCTCGCTAGCCGCTGGGCGATTGCATCGCGGGCGGCAAGATCGGGCAGGTAGAGGACGAGCAGGTTGTCGTCACTGGGTGCCGGGCAGGGTGAGCCGCCCTCGTGCTGGGTGAACTCCAGGTGATAGCCTTTACCAGGCAAACCGAGCATCACGCCATCGTACCCAGCATGACCGCTGAAGCGATCCACGATAGGCAGGCCGATCCCCTCGTGGTAGAAGCGTACCACCTCGGCCAGCCGCTCGGTTGGGCGAGCCACGCGCACCTGCACAACTGGCAGGCCCCCAGGCCAGCTATCTTCGTTGCTCATCGATCTCCTCCACCTGCAAGCTGCTGCCATTACATAGCGATCAACAAGTAGAGGCGCAACCCGCTGGCTAGCCCAGCCTGCTTGGTGCCGATTACGCCGCTCTAAACACCTTATGGCAGGCTGCTGGCGACTGCTGCCAGCACCTGGGCGGTCGGCTTGTTCTCGCTGGTCACGGCAGCCCGGTGGGCGTAGAGGATGGTGCCGTCTGTGTCCAGCACGAAGCTACCGCCTAGCTGGGCCATGTCCTGGTCGAGCGAAACCTTGACCCCGTACTCACCGCTGCGGCTCTGGCCGAGGCTACGGTTCTCGCGGCTACCGATCTCACGCAGCACACTGAGCTTCTCCAGGCCATAGGCTTTGTAGCCGTTCTTCTTCGGGTCGCAGAGGATGGGGAAGGGTGCCTGCATCTCTGCTCGGAACTCTGCGGTATGGGCGGGCGTGCCGAGGCCAACAACCACTAGCTGTAGCCCTGCTGCCTGTATGTCCTGGTAATCGTGACGCAACTGCGCCACATGAGCGCGGCAGTGCGGTCAACCGAAGTGGCGGATGTAGACGAGCAGCAAGGGCTGCTTGCGCCAGTAGTCGCTCAGTTGCACCTCAGCCCCAGTCTCATCCTTGAAGGTTACATCGGGGGCTTGTTCACCGACCGTGAGCTTATCGTCGCTCATTGCTTTCTCCATTCGCCGCAATTTTCACAATCCTCTCGCTGATTATAGCATAGAGTGGGCCGCGACTCTGCCGCTCTGCTACTACGAAGCCAAACAACTCTGGGGTGGCTGGTGAACCACCCGTCAACCAGTAGATCGCAAGCTAGCATACGCTATCTCAGTCAATTTGTCAGGCGGTGATCGGGTGGCTCACCAGCCTTCTCTACGTACAAGAAGGGTTGCACAACAGCCCAGTCCGGCCCTACTGGTCGCTTGCAAGCATCCGACCTGTGGTGTACAATGATCTAAATATCCCAGGCTTGGGGCTGGGTAGTGCAATAGGCAACATCAGTTATGGTTAAGTTAGCAAGACAAGGAGCAGCAAGCGTGATCCAGAGCAACGGCAATGGTAACAGGAGCAACAATGGGGTTGCTGCCGCGCAGTATAGCGAACAGACAGCGATAGAGTACAGCCACAAGTTTGTTGCCGAGGGCTTGACCTTCGACGACGTTCTCCTCCTCCCTGCCGCCAGCGACGTGTTGCCGAAGGACGTTTCGACCGCGAGTGTCTTTGCCCGCGATATCGTGCTGAACATCCCAATCCTCTCTGCCGCAATGGACACCGTGACCGAGGGGCGGATGGCGATTGCGATGGCCCGCGAGGGTGGCCTGGGCGTGATCCACCGCAACCTCAGCATCCCAGAGCAGGTTAGCGAGGTGGACAAGGTGAAGCGCAGCGAGGCGGGCATGATCGTTGACCCGATCACCCTCACCCCCGAACGCCCCCTGCGAGAAGCCCTCAGCCTGATGGAGCATTACCACATCAGCGGTGTGCCGATCACCAACCACGAGGGGCTGCTAGTCGGCATCCTCACCAACCGCGACATTCGCTTCACCGAGGAGGGCGACTACGACCTGCCGATCAGCGAGATCATGACCACCGAAGGACTGGTCACCGTTGCGGTGGGGACGACTTTGGAGCAGGCGCGCAGCATCTTGCGGAGCCACAAGGTTGAGAAGCTACCAGTGGTCGACGAGCATGGCTACCTCAAGGGGTTGATCACGGTCAAGGATATCCAGAAGAAGCAGCAGTACCCCAACGCGACTAAGGACGGCAAAGGCCGCCTGCGATGCGCTGCCGCCGTCGGCACTGGGGCGGACACCGAGGAGAGGGCGATGGCCCTGGTCGCCGCCGGGGTGGATGCGCTGGTGGTGGATACAGCACACGGCCACTCGGCCAACGTGATCCGCATGGTACGCAGGCTGAAGTCGCGGATCGGCATCCCGATTGTGGCGGGCAACATCGCTACCGCCGCTGCCACCGAGGCACTAATCGACGCAGGGGTGGAGGCGATCAAGGTAGGTATTGGGCCAGGCAGCATCTGCACCACGCGCGTGGTAGCTGGGGCGGGCGTGCCGCAGATCACCGCAATATTTGACTGCTACAACGCAGCCCTGCGCTATGGCATCCCGGTGATCGCCGACGGCGGCATCCAGTACAGCGGCGACATTGCGAAGGCACTGGCTAGTGGGGCCGACACGGTGATGCTCGGTAGTCTGCTGGCTGGCGTAGACGAGTCGCCGGGCGAGGTGATCCTCTACCAGGGCGAACGCTTCAAAGAATATCGTGGTATGGGCAGCCTGGGGGCAATGAAGCAGCGCAGCTACAGCAAGGATCGCTACTTCCAGGAGGAAGTGACCAACCTCGGCAAGTTCGTACCAGAAGGGATCGAGGGACGGGTGCAGTACAAGGGGCCGCTTGCCAACCTGATCTACCAGCTTGTCGGCGGCGTGCGCCAGGGGATGGGCTATGTCGGCGCGCACAACCTGGACGAGATGAAGCGCAACACCCAATTTATCCGCATCACCGCTGCGGGTCTGCGCGAGTCGCACCCCCACGATATCACGATCACCAAAGAGGCCCCCAACTACGGTCGCCGCTAACCCGCAGTCTACTGACCAGCAAGGAGTGATGAAGTGGAAAGCATGAAGGAACCAACATCCCCCACCCCACTCGATGAGGAGAGCGGCGGGGTGTACGCAGCGGCCTATCCAGAGAACAAATCGTTCTTCTACCCTGCTGGGCCGACCGGCGTGCTGCTGACGCACGGCTTCAGCAGCGGGCCGAGCCAGATGCGCCAGTACGGTGCCTTCCTGCAAGCCTGCAATATCACGGCGCGGGGTGTCTTGCTAGAGGGCCACGGCACCAGCCCAGAGCATCTGCGCACCACAAGTTGGCCCGACTGGTACGCCAGCCTGGAAGCGGCCTACTTTGAGTTGATCGGCTTCGGCTGCCAGCGCATCTACGCGGCGGGCCTCTCGTTGGGCGGCACCCTCAGCTTGCACCTGGCTGCCCAACGGCGGCTGGACGGGGTGATCACGATTAATGCCCCGATCTACCTGCCTAGCTTCATCAAGACGGCAGTGGACTGGGGCAGCAAGCTGGTGCCTTACACGACCAAGGTGTTCAGCGATGTGGCCGACCCCGCCCAGCAGGGAGTGCAGCGCGGCTACCCTCGCACGCCAGTAGAGGTCTACCGCAGCATGGTAGACTGCCTCAACGTTGTGCGTACCGAACTGGCACAGATCACAGCTCCCACCCTGGTGATCTATTCGCGCAACGACCACATTGTACCTACCCCCAATAGCCACCACATCTACCAGCAGATCAACAGCGTAAGCAAGAAGCTAGTCGTCCTCCACCGCAGCTTCCACGTAGCGACGGTGGACTACGACCGCGGCGATATCTTCGCCCGCACCCTGGAGTTCATCCAGCAGCACGGTGGGCTGGAAGTGCGTGGGTTGACGGAGAAGTAAAAGATCCACTTGATTTGACAGTAGTTAGAAGAGATGTTACAATCCACCTACTAAGCTGGAGGGCTGTTCAAGTCATGAGCAACATAACTGTTAGAAAGCTAATGGGTGATCGCGGCAGGCCTACAACTGTCAAGCTGACTGACACAGTTGAGAGGGCACTTGAATTGATGGTGCAACATGGTTACAGCCAGCTGCCTATTATTAACACAGAAGACGAGCTAGTTGGCATTATCTCGGAGCGTACTATTGCACGCACCCTTTTTCACATGAAGGGTAAAATCAACAAGCTCCTTGATTACACTGTAGAAAATTGCAAAGACTCAGCGGAAAAGATGAATAGTGATGGAGATTTGTTTGATGCTATTGATAAGCTTGAACGCGGTGCAGCTATTGTAGTTGTTAAAGACGATAAGCCTATTTGTGTTATTACTGATTACGATGTCATCAGCTTCTTCAATGACTTTTCTAAGGGTCTGGTTATAATTAGTGAAATAGAAGGCACTTTGGGCGAACAAACACAGATAGCTTTTCCTGACCCAGAGAGTATGCAGCAAGCAATAGCCAGTGCTTTGAGCTATAAGTACAAAGAAAAAGATGGCAAATCTACTCTACCAACAAAGTACGTGGAGCTTGATCTTGATGAGAAGATCAAGATTATAGAGACATCGAGTAACTGGTCTCAGTTTGAATCTGTTTTTAGCCACAAGGATATGTTCCAGCAGCATATGACCAACGTGCGATACATCCGTAATCAGCTCGTTCACTTTCGCGGCGATCTAACGCCAACGCAACTTGATGCACTTAATGTTGCATCTGAGTGGATTGACTCAAGATTTGTTCGCAATCCCTCAGAGGTTGCTATTGCTATTGTTGAGGATGAAGGTGTTGACTCCAACCATCTATCAGATATAAGTAACCATGTTGGTTTGGATGAAGGCTCTATAATTGATGAAGCCGAAGTGGGTGGGAACGAGGAAGAATATGAGCTAACAACTGAAGACCAACGTTCAGTGCGGAGAGGGAGACCAAAGAAGTATGTAGGAATAGGTGAGGAGCTAAATAAGCTGGAAGCTAAAAAGAAGAAAATCACACTTCGATACGCCCAAATAGAGCGTTATATTGGGGGAAGGCTACCACCTAACGCATACACATCCCGCGCCTTCTGGAAGAATGATCCCAACAACACAGCTGCTACTTGGCTAAACGCAGGATGGCAAATAACAAATGTTGATCTGTCAGGCAAAAAGATAACTTTTGAGAGAATACCCCCAAAAACCGCTTAAATGTGGTGTCTGGTTTATCCAGCAGCACGGCGGGGTCGAGGTGCGGGGGTTGACGGACAGGTAGAAACAGGTTAGCAGGAGGGATTGGGGTGCAGCCGGTCGGTTGCACTCTTTTTGTTGACTGAACCAGCCCCTCCCCTTTGGCCGTATGATACAATAGAGTGTCAGAGAGGAGTGTGCAGCGCGATGGATCACGACTTGTGGGATGAGGCTTTCTTGCGAAAGCTAGAGCGGTTGGCGTTGGTCAGCCAGCGGCGGCGCATGGGGCGGCTCAGTGGGGCGCGCCGTAGCCCCAAGCGCGGCAGTTCGGTAGAGTTCGCCGACTATCGGAACTACACCGCTGGCGACGACCTGCGCCAACTGGACTGGAACATCTACGCCCGCCTCGAAAAGCTGTTCGTCAAGCTGTTTGAGGAGGAGGAGGATTTGACCGTCCACATCCTGCTCGATGCCAGCCGCTCGATGGATTGGAACAGCCTGGCGGTGGCCCGCACCCTGGAGGCAGAGGGGCGACCAGAGTTGCAGACGGGTGGCAAGTTCCGCTACGCTCGCCGCATCGCCGCCGCCCTAGGCTATATCGCGCTCTCCGATCTCGACCGTGTGTATCTAGCGACCCTGCGCGGGGCAGCCTGGCAGCGGCTCGGCCCACTACACGGTCGCCAGCGAGCGGTCAGCCTGCTCAACTACCTGGAACGCTTGCAGGCCGAAGGCGACACTGGCCTCAACGCCAGCCTCAAGTCGTTCGCTGGGCGGATGCGCCAGCCGGGGCTGCTCTACCTGATTAGCGATCTGCTATCGCCCGATGGCTGCCTGGACGGTATCCGTGCCTTGCAGAGTGCAGGCTATGAAGTAAACGTGATTCATCTGCTCGACCCCGCCGAGGTCAACCCCCAACTAGCCCTGACCGGCGATCTCACCCTGCGCGATATAGAGACTGGACAGCGGCTGGATGTTAGCATCGAACCGGGCCTGGTCGCCAGCTATGAGGAGAAGTTTGCTCGTTGGCGCGACCCAATCATCCAGTTCTGCACCAGGCAGGCGATCCCCTACCTGTTGGCAACCACCGACGTACCATTCGAAGATATGGTGCTGCACTATATGCGGCGACGTGGTCTGCTGAGCTAGAGCCACTTTAGAAGGACAGATTATGGGCATCCTGACCCCGCTTGCATTGTTGTTTGCAGCCCTGGCTCTGCCAATCCTTGTCTTCTACCTGCTCAAGCTGCGGCGACGAGAAGTGGCGGTCAGCAGCGGGATGCTGTGGGAGACCTTCCTGCAAGACCGTCAGGCTAACGCTCTCTGGCAACGGCTGCGCGCCAACCTGCTGCTGTTCCTCCAACTGCTGCTGCTGGCATTGCTGGTTCTGGCCCTCGCTCGCCCCTTCTTCTACGTGACTACGGCGGCACGAGGCAATGTAGTGGTGCTGCTGGATAGCTCGGCCAGTATGCAGGCAACCGACGAGTTGCCATCCCGCTTCGCCACCGCCAAAGCTAAGGTCGGCGACTTGATCGACGCGCTCGGTGCAGGCGACCGCATGACGATCATCAGCGTGGGCAGCAGCAGCCGCCTGCTGGTCAGCAGCACCGACGACAAGCGGCTGTTGCACGAGGGGCTAGATCGCCTGGCAGTCGGCTACGACAGTGCTGACATGGCCGCAGGCCTGACCCTGGCCGCCTCGGTTGCCGCCCAGACGAAGGACAGCAGCATCGTGGTTGTCAGCGACGGGGCGGTTGGCGACCTGAGCAAGCTGACCAACCTGCCTGCCAGCCTACGCTACCTATCGGTCGGCAAACCTGCTGCCAACAACAGGGCGATCACTGCGCTAGCTGTGCGTGAGGGGCAGGGCGGCCCACAACTGCTGGTTGGGCTGGCAAACTATGGGCAGGTGGCCGCCAGCGGCACCCTGACGATCAGCGTAGACGGCAAGCTCTGGTCGGCTAAACCGCTGGAGTTGCAGCCCTTGGAGCGCAGCAGCATCACGGTGGACGACCTGCCGCGCACCGCCAGCATCATTGATGCCCGCTTCAACAGCAACGACGACCTCGCTACCGATGATACCGCCTGGACCACCCGCAGCGGTGGCAAGCCGATCCGCACCCTACTAGTCAGCGACGGTAACGTATTTATAGAGAAAGCTCTCGGCCTGATGCCGAATATCGAACTTAGCAAAGTTGACACGCGCGGCTACACCACTGCTGGCGACGTGGACATTGTGGTGTTCGACAGCATGGTACCACGCCTGCCCGCCACCTCAACCATCGGCCTCTTGGTGATCAACCCGCAGCAGAACCCCAACAAGCCGAGTGCCACCGGCGACATTGATGCACGCTCAGCCTCGGCCTTCAACGTCCTCGGCAGGATCGAATACCCACAGATCGGCCCGGTCCAGGTTGGCGACCCGGTAATGCAGTACGCCGACTTTGGCAACGTGCAGGTCGCGCAGGCAATGAAGCTGCCACTGCCAGACTGGGCGCGGGCGTTGGTGCTAGACCGCGAGGGCAACCCCCTCCTCTATGCTGGCGACCTCAACGGCGCACGGATCGTCACCATCGCCTTCGACCTACACGACTCGACCATCCCGCTCCAGGTCGCCTTCCCCATCCTGGTCAGTAACATCGTGGACTACATCCAGCCAGGGGCAACAGGCAGCAGCGAGATTGCCGCCGTCACCCACCCCGGCCAGCCGCTCAATGTGGCACTGCTGCCCGCTGCGGACAGTGTGGTGTTCAGCGGGCCAGATGGCAAGGCTAGTGAAGCGATCCCAGTGACCAACGGCCAGCAGCAGGTCAGCTATGCAGCCACCGGTCAGCCCGGCATCTACAGCGTGCGCCAATACGATGTGAATGGTCAGCAGTTGGGGCGGGCGCAGAACCTGGCGGTCAACCTGTTTAGCGATCAGGAGTCGCAGATCGCCGCCAGCCCCAGCCTGCGCGTGGCCGGGCAGACCGCCAGCGGCAGCGCACAGGAGTTGAGCCAGCGCGAGTTTTGGCTGCCAGTGATCGGCATTGCCCTGCTACTAGCCATTGTCGAGTGGTGGATATATTTTCGGGGCCGCAGCCTACCCAGCCTCTGGCGCAGGGCAGCTAGCTAGCCAGCGCGCCACAACAGCATACCTGCACCACGGCACTCTGTGGCTTAGCAGACGATCTACCAACCTACGACGGTTGGACAGCCACCACTCGTTGTTCTAATACATACTTGCTGTGCAAACCACGAGTTACTGCCCTTGCGTTGCATCCACTACTTGTCCCCGGCTAGCTCTACCGATCCGCATCGCTATGCACATGGTTGAGGCTATTTGTCCACATCCTTTCCGCAGAGGGTGTAGACAAGTGGACATAATGTGGCTACAAAAGTCGTTTTCTCAACAAGTTATCCACAATTGTGGATAACTTACTTATCCACCAACAAGGCTCTAGCCGGTCAGTGGGCGGCGAAAAGCGGGATATTTACCACCGCTTTTCCACCAAAGCGGCTAGTTATCCACAATGGCGGTGGAAAGTCTTGTCCCAGCAAGAACACAATATGTTGTGGATTTCGGTCTTCCAACGCACGTTATTTTGTTGTCTATGGCAGTAGTAGGCAGTTTTACCCACATCCTTTGTGGATAAGTGGAAAACTTGCCACCAGGATGCTGAAGCGATTTGAGGCTAGCAAGTTCGCATGATTCGACACGGAGAGGGGCAGGTATAAGCAAGTCTTATAGATTCTCTGCTCTTTACCCCTTGAAAATCTGCAAGCGGCGTGGTAATATCTCCTCTGCACCCCTGTGACAAAGGGTTGGAGGAGAGACCTTGATGAACGCTAGACAAGTTTGGCAAGCCACCCTCGGCGACTTGCAAGCTAAGATTGGTCGGGAGGACTTCAACCTGCTGGCAAACGCCAGCATCGTTGGCGTGGAGGAGCAGACCGTGCAGGTCGGCGTAGCGAACGACTTTACCGCCAACTGGCTGGAGCGCAAGCTGACCGATGAGGTAAGCAACGCCCTAGGTAGCATCCTCGGCTATCAGGTGGATGTCCTGTTCGTGCTGCGCCAGACCAGTGACGGCGTGACCACTGGCCTTTATGCCCCACCAGGCAACTCGGCCACCGACGGTGAGCGGCACGCCAGCGAGCAGCAACGCAGCCTCCCGCCTGAACGCGCCCCCGGCTATCAGCCCCGTTCCACCTTCAGCGACAATCGTGCAAGCACCAGCAAGAGGAAGGTCAGCAATATGGGCCGCAACTCACTTGACGACGAGCAGGACTCGCGCCCCAACTATCCCCAGACTAGCTACAGCGGCTACAATACCTACGCCAGCAATGGTAGTGGCAGCCGCACCAGCACCAATGCAGAGGGCTACCGCAACGGCAACAGCAACGCCAGCAGTGGTGAAGGCTATCGCAATGGCAATGGCAACGGCAACAGCAACACCCGCAACGGCAGCAATGACGGCTACCGCGCCCCCATGCGCCGCCCCCGCTTTGGCGAGGGCAGTCGCCAGATGGAACTTTCGATGGACGAGTCGCAGCTTAACCAGCGATACGTCTTCGAAGACTTCATCGTGGGTAGCAGCAACCGCTTCGCCCACGCCGCCAGCATCGCAGTTGCCGACTCGCCAGGGCGCACCTACAACCCCCTGTTCCTCTACGGTGGGGTAGGATTGGGCAAGACCCACCTGCTGCACGCGATTGGCAATCGGGTGTTGCAGAACAACCCCAACGCCCGCGTCCTCTACGTCTCCTCCGAACGCTTCACCAACGAACTGATCAACGCCATTGGCGAACGGCGCACCGAGGAGTTCCGCGCCCGCTATCGCACGATTGATGTGCTGATGATCGACGACATCCAATTCATTGCGGGCAAGGAGAGTACCCAGGAGGAGTTCTTCCACACCTTCAACACCCTGCACCAGTCGATGAAGCAGATCGTGATCAGTTCGGACAAGCCGCCAAAGGCAATCCTGACCCTGGAGGACCGCCTGCGCTCGCGCTTCGAGGGCGGCCTGATCGCTGACGTGCAGACCCCCGATTTCGAGACGCGCATCGCCATCTTGCGGGCCAAAGCGCAGCAGCAGCAGCACCCGGTGCCAGGCGAGGTGATCGAGTTTGTTGCTCGCCGAGTACAGAGCAACATCCGCGAACTGGAAGGTGCCTTGACCCGCGTGATCGCTTATGCCGGTCTGAACAACGCCAACCTGACCGAGGAACTGGCCGCTGAAGCCCTGAACGACCTCAGCATCAGCAGCCGCCGCCGCAGCATCACCCCAGCACGAGTGATCGAGATCGTCTCTAGCTTCTACAACATCGAAGTGACCGAACTGAAGGGCAAGTCGCGCAGCCGTGAGGTAGTGCTGCCCCGCCAGGTCGCCATGTACATCATCCGTGAGGAGACTGAGACTTCACTCTCCGAGATCGGCGATGCCTTCGGTGGCAAGGATCACACGACGGTGATGCACTCATGCGAGAAGATCGAGCGTAGCATAGAGGCGGATAGCAGCCTGCGCCAGGAAGTGCTGACTCTGCGCCAACACCTATACAACGAGACCAAACCCTGAGCCAGAGAGGGCGGCTGGGGGCGGTTAAAAGCGGGGGCGGGGATAGCGTAAGCTGCTCCCGCCCTCTGCTTTTTCCACCGCCACTGCCTAATTGTGGATAGCTTTGGGCTGAATCAGCCGCCGATTGTGGAAGCCGATTGTGGATAACTGTGGAGATTGTGTGGAAAACCACCTCCGTTTGTGGATAACTAGGCAGCTTTCAGCCCTGACATCAATGTTAGCCTATTCCTACATCCACAATCCATCCCATGCCGCTTCCCGAATCTAGACCCCCTTTTCCACCAGTGATGCTGCGCTGACTACCCCGATCTACGCCCGAATTACGCCACTTTCCACAAATCCACCGCCCCTACTACGTACTACCTACTAGAATCTTATAAATATAAAGAATAACAGGTTGGAATGTGCATCATATTGTGGATTGGGGACGAGCTAGCGCAACGTGGTAGGTTGGACAGGAGCCGGGGCAACACCTGCCTCCGGATCAGCGGCGGTTACGCAGACCGAAGATGCGGTAGCGGAACTCTGCACCCTGGGCAGCACGGCTGGCGGCGTAGAGGCCATAGGCGATGGTGCCAAAAAAGAACATTACGAAGCTGATTAGCAGGATGAGGAGGAGTAGCCAGAACCAGATCTCTGAGCCTCTCGGCAGCAGCTGGCGGCCCAGGAGCGGTGCGCCGAGTAGGTAGCCGAGCAGCACACCCGCCCCAGCCACCAGCAGGAAGTCTACTAGCATGACGATCACCTGGAAGCAGCCCGCCTGCTCGACCTGCCGCCGAATGTAGGGCGAATTGCGGCTGGCGTACCAGAAGTAGATGTTGACTACGATGGTGATCAGGAAGCCAACCCCGAATAGGCCAAAGGCTATTGCCCCATGCGCCATTGCCGCCGTTGTCCGCTCATGGGCAGTCGGGGGCGGCGTGCCGGTCGGCGGTGACCCCTGGTAGCCCCCTTGCAGCCCCCTGTTGCCTACTGGCTGCTGGATTGGTGTGAGAGGCCAGCCATAGGGCTGACGTGGCTCCTGCGGCTGCTGTGGAGGCGGTTTGCTCATTCGGCTTTCTCCTAAACCATGCGAGAGGGGAGATCAGGGTCGGGTTTTGCTGCTTTAGACAGCCTCTAAGCTGGTTTTGTGCCAGGGGCAGGCACAAAAAAGGGGCGAGTCCTTACGACTCGCCCGCACTGCTGCTACTGCCCGCTACTTGGGCAGGTGCATAGGCATGATCACATGGGTGTAGTCGCTGCTGCCAATCGGCTTGAACACGCCAGGGTTGGTGTGCGCCTGCACTTCAAGGGCGACTTGCGGCGTGTCAATGATGCTGAGAACATCAATGATGTACTCGGC
>JAYUUN010000055.1:0-13302 GCA_043754535.1 Chloroflexota bacterium
ACGATGCCGAGGTCAACCCCTACCACATCAGCGGTAACGTTGATGTTGGGCGTGGGTACGTCAACCACGACGTGCAGCCGAAACGATCCTTTACGGTAGATAAGATCGGCACTGGCAACCTTGCCCAGGGTGTACTTGGCTACGTGCTTCGGTACAGCGAAGGCAAGCTCCACCCGCCCGGCGACGGTGGCGAGACTGCAAGTCAGCCTGTCCCATTTAACCCAGTAGCTACGCACATCGTAACGGATCGGGCAGAGGGTAGCACGCGGCTGGCTGGTACGACGGCCCTTGCGCTGGTGGGTGAGGGCAGACTTGACGGCCTCGGTTGCCTTCATCCGCGCGGAGACCACCAGCTGGCTGGGCAGTTCGGGGTGGGCAGCCCGCAGTGGGTAGTAGGTGCGCTTGTGCAGTTCCACGCCGTTGAAGATACCAGCCTTGTACCCTTGTTCAGCCACGACGTTAAAGCAAGCAGTGGCGGCTACCATTGTCTGCAACATGACCGCAGCCTGCTGTGGGGTGGGGTTGAGGTTAAGCACAATCGTTCTATCCATGCAAGAAATATATCATATACAACGAACTATGTCAAGCAGTTTAGTCTCAACGCGGCGCAAGGAAACGCCCTGTTGAGAGACTTAGGAGGGCGCGGTTTCCTCCCCGTGCGTAAACGCAGGGGTATCCACCGCGCAATTGCGATGAACAGAACCACTAAGGTTGCCGCCACAGGGCTGGTACTGGCAGCTCTACTAACCCTCAGCACGGCGCAGGCTAGTAGTGGCCGACTGCGGTTGGTGGTACGCGCCCCCGACGGTACTGGTATCGTGGGGCTAGTGGTGCGGTTGGTGCAGGACGACCCCGGCAGCCCCGCTGCGTTGGTTGCTAGCGGGCGCACTGGCCCGGACGGTATCCTCGACCTGGCTGCTGCCACTATACCTGTTGGCTTCTACGCCATCCGCCTTGCCCCTGGTACTTCGCGCCACCACGTTGAGAGCGATCTCGAACAGGCAGCAAACGTACCGCTGCTCACCTGGTACGTAACCAGGATGCACGACGAGTGGCTAATGCTGATCCTCTACCCGGACGGGCGGATCAGCCCAGATTACAGCTACAACCTGGCTGCCCGCCCAGTACCAGCCCCAGCAGTCGCCGCCCAGCCATCACCGCTTAGCTGGGCAGCGGCAGTAGCAAAGCGAGACGCTGTCGATCAGGCCGCCGCCTCTACCAGAGTACCAACCCAGGGTCGGTTCGTCCAGGCGACCAGGTTGACCCAGCCAGCCATCAGCAGCGGGCAGCCGCCCCCGTCCGCAACGCAGGACGACCCTACGGGCCGTTGGTTGCTAACCAGTGGGTTGGTCATTGTGTTGGGCTGGTGGTTGATCAAGCACATTGGCACAAGGAGAAAATGATGTTTAAGCAACAGATACTTAAACCTTGTCTTGACGAAATGCGGGGTTTGTGGGAGGCCGGTCGCTGTCAACTGAAGGCGCACGCCACAAACCTACGCCTTCACCCAGTGCTAAGTGGCCTCGCCTGGCTGGCTCTAGCTCTCACTGCCCTCGGAGTGCTGCTGCCACGTGGCAGCTATCTCGGTCACGTTAATCTGCCAGGCTGGGCGGTAGCGGGTCTTGCTCTAGCAGCCGGTTGCTACAGTCTCACCATGCTGGTGCTATTGTTCCCTGCCTTCAACACCTGGCTGCGCTGGCAGTTGATGACCAGCGAGCATGAGCAGCTGCACGCAGCGATGCCGCAGTTGAGCAAGGTAGAACACAGGGTGGTGAGAACCAAAGCCAACCAGGTATTGATGCGGCGGGTGCTGCTATTCTCATCAGTAATAACTGCTTTGCTGCTCCTCAGCTACCTGGGCCTGTTTACCATGCTGCTACCAATGGTGTTCACTCTGGGCGGCCCACTGATCCTCTATTGGCTACGGTGTTCACCTACCACCATGAAGGAGGGTTGAATATGCGCTACCGCAATTTGCTGGCCCTGCTGATCGTCGCTCTCACTTTGCTAGGGCTGGTCGTAGCCGTACCTGCTGATGCTAGGTTGCCAGCTACTGTTCTGACGACCGCGCCGGAGCCATTGCCTGACCTTGCCTGGTCAACCCCGCTGCCAGTCGGCCCCTCAAACCCTCATTGGATTCTCTGGCCGAAGATCGTAGCCGAGCGTGATGCGTCTCTCTCCATCGTGGATCAATGGGGCTATCTCGATACGGTCTACTACCAGCACTCCATAGCTGCCAGTGGGTACTTGAGTTGGACGGCACAGGCAGCGGGGGGCTACCCCCAGTACCCCGACAGTGCAGGCAACATTCAGGCGGTGGCGACTGATGACGGCAAGCTGCATATGCTTTGGTACACCGCCTACGGCTGGCCCTATTACAGCCTCAACTACCGGCAACGGGCGGTAGGCGGGCAGTTGTTGCCGATAGTCGAAGTGCCGGGGTCGCAGAGCGAGCGGATGAAGATCGACGCGCTGGCCGCACAGAACAACACCGCTTACATCTTGGCTGGACACAGCGGTACCAGTCTCTACCTCTATGCCCTCACCAATGGGGAGTGGAGTTGGCAGGTGCAACTACCCTTGACTAGCACCTCGCAACCGAACCCCTCTTGGCTGCCCGCCCTTGCCATCGTGCAGGGTGCGCCGCACGTGCTATGGGGCGACTATCGCCTGGGTCGCTACGTACTAGCCGATGCCTACCCCGCCAGTGGGGCGCGGGACAACATCTGGGTGACACACTTCTTCACCGAGACCAACAGCCAGGGTCAACCGATGAACAACGATCAACAGTATCGGGTCGCCGCCCTCGGCCTGCGCGAAGGCGGCATGGCCGCCGCCTTCGAGTGCCGAGTAAGCGACGCGGGCAAAGATATGTGCTACCGCGAGTGGAACCCTGGCAAATACGGTACAACGATGGGCGGCTGGATGACGACCACGATCCAGTTCAACAGCCCTGCCCCCGACAACGTGGCTCCGGCTCTCTGCCAAGACAGTTACGGCCAACGCTATCTGTTCTGGATGTACGACTGGTCATCTGCCCAAAACCCCCGTGCCGAAGATGAAGTGGCGGCACAGATGACTGCCGACGCGAGGAACACCGCCGTAGCCAGGGAGCAGACGCGGGTAGCCGGGCAGGGAGGACCGGTGGCGACCCGGTTCGCCGAGGAAGCGGCGACGCAGGCCGCTGCCGTGCCGACTGCAAACGCTACTGCCACGGTGATCGCCGGGCAAGGTCGCAGGCGGGGACTGATGGTGGTCTACAGCTACTCGTCGGATGGTCAGCACTGGACGGCTCCGCAGTACGTATGGGGCGGCGACCACTTCAGGGAGAAGCACCCGACCTGCGCGGTCGCCCCCGCCCCTCAGCAGTACCAGCCGCCAGCTGGTAGTGGGCAGCCGGTGGTGGAGTGGCTGCATACGGCCTGGTCAGACCACATCACCTCGACCCTCGGTGACGATGGGCGGGGGCCGCTGATGCAGCTTTACTATCAGCACCGCCCCCGGCCCCCGCTCTATCCGCAAAGGATGGCGACGGCAACACCCTTAATGCCCTAAAGTCAACCCACCTGTCGGCTACTGCCCAATGTATTTATCAGCCCAACACACTTAAGGAGAACATCCATGTCCGACCAGCCAAACTCTGTTCTGGAAGAACTAACCCGCGAACGAACCAACATCACCATTGTCGGGGCGACGAGTGTGGGGAAGTCGCTCCTTGCCTATGTGCTTGCCCGACGCACCTACGTCGCGCAACCGAATACCGAGGTTTACTTCCTGGATGCTGATCACAGCTCCGAAACGGTGCCGCAGCTTCCCGGCTGGCAGGTGGTAGACGTGCAAGCTCAAGCTGGTGCGCCTCTGTCCCAACCTCTCACCAGCCGTGCTGTTGTCTTTCTCCTCCGCGATCTGCCCACAGGTTCGCAGGCGCAGACTGCAAGCCAAGTTGTGGACTTCATCAAGCAGCAGGCCGTAGAGTATCCCCGGCGCAGGTTGGTGATCTTTGACGACCTTCCTCTTGACGAGCAGGTACTTAAGAGCCTCTACGCTGATGCCAGCAACTTGAACCTTAGCCTTGTGGTACTCAGCCAGACGTTCTACGCCTATTCGCCTACGCTGCTTGAGACAGTGCTACGCTCGACTAGTAAGTACCTGTTGCTGGGGCATCGCGGCTGGGGTTATCTTGATCTACCGGACAATCGGGCGCGGCTTGGCTTGAGTGAGGCGCACCTCAGCCGCTTGCATGAAGCGCAACAGGGTGAAGGGTTGCTGGTAAGTGACGGTACTGTGCAGCCTTTCCACCTTCTGCTAGAGGCTGGAGAGTTGGCTACGCTCGTCCAACCTACCACCCAGCAGCTGACGGATCGCCACGCCGCTATGCTCAAGGCTGCCGAGGAGCGGTTTGGTACCGACAATGCCCCCCGCCTGCAAACCATCCTCAGCCAAGCCATCCTGACCCTGCTCACCTACCGCCCCATCGCTACCCTCGCTACTGCCCACCGGCTGCTCCTCGACAACGATTATCGTACCGAGGTGCTGGGTGGCAACGTGCTGGCGGGCGAACCAGCCGCTAACTTGACAGTAGGGCAGCTACGCACGTGGTGGGAGACCGTGTTTCCCCTTGTACGACGAGAGGATTGGAACGCCCTTACCCTCATCCTCGATAGGTTGAGTGTGTAAGTAAGCGGTTAGGGTCTGGCAGTTGGCAAGAGCAGACCAGTAGGCTACTCGTGGTAAGGAAGGAAGTAAGGATGCGCCAAAACAGATACAAGATGCTAGGTTGGGTTGGCGGGTTGGTGCTGGTGGCAGGGCTACTTATCACCGTGACGTTCGGGGGGCAAACCACGCCGCATAAAGCAAGCCCCACGCTGATTGCCGCCGCCTTTACTCCCACGTTGCCGCTTCGCCCATCTACTCTCACCGCTACACCGCTGGTAATCTCGATCCCGACGGCAACCTACCCGCAGGCGTTCAGTCCTGAAGTGATGCCCCCAATTACCAGCCAGCCAACTGCGAGCATCGCTACGCTGCTACCCGTGCTGGTCGCTAGCCCCGCCGCTACCCGCTCGACTGTCGCACAAGCTGTGGTCAGCACCGTTAGTGTTGATCCCGCTGCTGCGTCTCCCGTCTCGTCACCAGCTGCCTTCACCGTGCGGGCCGCTGAACTGCCCACCGGCGCGGGCGGCGCGTGGCAGGTGGTAGGCGACACCGCCAGCTTCAGCCTACCTTACGACGTGATGGAAGGGGAGGGTATCGCCTGGCTGCCACAACCTATCACTGAAGGCTTCATCGTCACGGTGGTGGCTTCTGGCGAGGATTGCGGTCTGGCCTTTGGCCCAGAAGTTAGCCCTACCATCTTGCGACTGCGCTATGCAGGCAGGGGCAAGACGGCGGTGCAGAGCTACCCCTTGCCCCTGCCCGGCTCGTCCACTGGTAGGTCAGAGCCGACTACCTTCGCCACCATCCCCCGCGAATACGTCGGTTCACATACTGTGAACGTGGCTGGGGACGGTCTGGAGCTTCAGGTAGACGATCAACTGATCCAGCTAATTAGTCCCCTGGACTATAACCATCCTGCCCTCTACGCTGCTGGGAGCGGGTGTAGCTTCGTGGTTAATAGATGAGCAGCTTATATTACCATCTTCTATCATCAACTTCTGTTACTAATTTCCACCTGAGGGACAAAGACAATGACGACGATCCGCGACCAAGTAAAAGAGCAATTGAAGCTACCCCCCCCACCCTGGCGCAAAGTCCCCGCGCCGGGGGTGGAGTTCTATAGCCAGGACATCTTCCCCTGCAAGATAGTCAGGGACGGTATCATTGGTACCGACCTGCGCTTTGCCACCCTGGTCAAGGTAGATGGTATCAATCTTCAGATTCAGTCACCGCTGGAACGCTACACCGCAATTGGTTACCTTGCTGCCCTTGCTGACCAACAGGAGAGCAACTTCCAGTGGCATTACGAATGTCGTGAGCGTAGTCTCAACCCCATGATCGAGGAACTGAGTAGATTGCGGCTTAGCGAACGCAATCCGTTGCTACGCGACTGCTACTGGGACGAGATCAACCACCTTAAGAAGATGAAGCAGAAAGGTGGCATCGTACAGCGCAGCAATACCCTGGTGCTGGCCGAGGAGAAGAACGCCCAGGTGCAAATGATTGGTGCCGCAGGCTCTGAGCTAGAGGACGACGAGCGCAAGCCAGGGGTGTTGCAGCGGATTGGGGCAGAGTTCGTGGACGCTTTCGGTGAGGTGTTGCGGGTCGAACGACCAGAAGCGGTTGAAGCACGGTTGCGCCAGAACAGAGCTGAGAATATCCCACCACACGTGACCGCCTTGCTAGGCCAACGAGCAGGGGCGGCGGCGGGCTATCTAACACAAGCCGGGATGCAGGCCCAGGTGCTAGGCCAGGATGAGGTAATGCAACTCCTGGCAGGGATCAGTGGTGGGGTTGCCACAGGTGGCCGCGATGCACTGGCTCCACCCGACTACGATGAGGTTGCCGATGGGATGCGTTGGGGTGGTCGCTACATCACGGTGCTGTCCAATGCCGAGTGGCCCTCACAGGTGAAGCCGGGCTGGTTGCTGCCGCTGCTACGTTACCGAGGGGCGCGCCGTTTGGAGCTTAGTATCCACTACAATCCCATCGCCAACGAAGATGCCGAGAAGAAGTTGGGCAACAACGAGCGGATGCTCAGTTGGGCCGCCGACGACGACCGCAGCAACCGCAAACTGAGCCGCGCCCAGACCCATGCAGCCAGCCTGCGTCAACTGCTGGCTGAGCAGGGGGGGCGGGTGTTCATGGCAAGTCTGTACATAGCGGTCAGCGGCAACACGCTACGCGAGATGCGCCGCGCCCGCACACAGGTCTACCAGATCATGAGCCAGATGCGGCTCAAGCCCTATGTCATGCGGCTGGATCAACTCTACGCCTACCATTCGGTGATGCCGCTCGGCTGGAATCGGGTGCAGGAGCGGGGCGACGACCGGGGCAACGGGCTACAAAAGTTCATGCAGCGGGTGATCGGCAAGACGCTAACTGAAACGGTCGAGCGTAACGTCTCAAGCTCGGTGGTCGCCAGTACGGTCACTCCACTGATCGCTACCATTGACATCCCTGGCGGTCAGCTAGTTGGCCTGGCCGCCGATGGTGGGCTGGTGGTGATCGACCCGCTCAAGCTAGACCCCAACCAGAAGGCGGGCAATGAGGTATTCGTTGCTACCACTGGCGGCGGCAAAACCTTCTCAATGCTGAAAGAACTTTATCAGCAGCTACTTAAAAACCAGCAGCTACAGGGATTCTTCATCGATCCCCAGGGTGGCGTGATGCCTTTCACCAGGATGGTCGGTGGGTCTTATGTTAGCTTCAGCCTGAGTAGTGGTAAGGTGATCAATGTGTTGGACCGGCGGCGTAGCAGCGGGCGGCTGATCTCGCTGGGCTTCAAGCTGAATTACCTGCGGGCCATCTTTGGCCTGATGATAGGGCGAGAAATAGGCAACTCGATCCTGAACATGATCAACCGGGCGATCAAGGCGATGTACGCCCACTTCGAGGCTGCTAGCTCCACCTTGCCGCAGATTTCTAAAGCGGTCTGTCTGACGCTAGGCTTCCCACTCGAAGTGCAGGCACAGGTAGCCGACCTAGTGGCGGCTTACTGTCGGGGCGAGATTACGAAGGCAGAAGTAGGTTCTGCTTTCAGGCTCACCCTCGGCGTACGAACCGACGAGGCCACCCTCGCCACGTCGCTACGTTATGTCGAAACTGAGCGCAAGCCCTTCGATCCGGCCCTGCCCCCCGTTCAACGCAGCACCCCAATCCTGGAAGACATCATGCCGTACCTGGTAGCCGAGGGGGGTGGTGACCTGGTATCCCAGCTAGAGGTATACATTGATCCCGATGCCTATGGCAAGGGTTACAACGGCCACACCAACGTGCCGCTCGACAACCGCTTTGTGGCATTCGGTGTACGCGACGTACTGGAAGACCAGCGGGCGTTGGTGATGTACATCATCATGGAACATATCTGGCAGGAGACGGTGGACAACCCCAAGCCAAGAGTAACTATTGTGGACGAGATTGGCATCCTCCTGATGGAGAACAATGCCTACTTCGCCAAGCGAATCACCTCCTGGTACAAGCGGATGCGGGCTTTGAGGAACCGGATCGTGGCCGCCGATCAGAACCTCGGCACGCTAGCTGGTAACGAGATGGGCAAGTGGATACTGGGCAACACGGCTATCTACAAGCTAGGGCGGCAGGCGCGGCTGGGTAGCAACATAGCTGAGTTGGCGGCGCAGTTTAACCTCACCCCTAGCCAACTGGCTACCTTGCTCAGTGCCAAGCCAGGTGAGGTGTTGATCGTGACCGGTAGCAAGGTAATCCATGCGCAGTATGACCTCGGTGACGATTTCTTGCGGAAAGCAGACACCGTGGTGGAGGGGCGAGCCGCCGAGGAACTGCGGTTGCTGGGTGAACTAAGCGAGGAGGAATAGGGTGGACGAACAAGACGACAGGATGCCAGCCTCGCCCGCTGCGATGGTGGCAAGCCTCAGCGATGAGGAGTTGCGGGGTTTGGGCCTGACCCGCCTGCAGGCCCAGGTGTTGGTCCAGTACAGTGCGGAGGAGATTTTGGATTTCGCTGTGTTGCGGCTAGCTATCGTGCGCCTCTACGAGCGCACCTCACAGGATCATCAGCTAGCGGACATCCGAGAGCGGCTAGATGAACTGCGGCAGCGGCAGCAGGAATTGCTGGCAGGAAGCGAGGGGATGAAGTATGTGGCGAATTAACTTCAAAGTAGCGGCTTTGATACTGCTGACTGGTATTGTGCTTTCCTGCCTGGTTAGGACCGTGCATGGGCAAGCGGACGTGAGTTACAGATTGCGGTTGGTGGTCGAGTTGCCACGTCCTGGCCTGCGCGTGCTGGCTCAGTTCGACTTTCCTGCGTGTGCCACGGCGGTCGTCGCGACCAGCACCGCAGCTGCCACCCTACCTACTACTGCTACCGCTCTTAGTTGTCCTGGCCCTAAGCTGTACCCACTGGTTGCTGAGGGCAAGGTATGGGTGTTGGTGGCCGATACGGAGCGGCAGGGTTGCCGGTTGTGGGTAGTCGCGGTTGATAACGATAAACAGGTGGTGGAGCGTGTGCGCCACGATGATTTCACTTGGCCCGCCCGCCCGGACACCAAGATGACGGTAGATATTAGCTACTACCTGTCCGACCTGAAGCGGGTGGAGCAACCAGTGATTCGTGCTGCCACTGGTGAGCAGGTGCGTGTATCCGGCGACGAAGAAGGGGAGGCTCAAACCCCAACACACGACGCGCAACCGACTGGACCGGATGCAAGCTCCGACCGCCCTGCTGGTTTCTACGCCAGTGCGACTGCATCGTTCCCCCAGACCCGCCCTGTAGGGGTTACGGTGACAACCACAGTAAGCACAACCTTGACGACCACCGCCAGCGTCACGGCGACTGCAAGTATCAGGGCTAACGGTAGCGTCACGGCCAGCGGCGCAGTGAGCATGAGCAATCCGTCAACCACCGCCAGCACTAGCCAGCCAGACAACAGTCTTGTCTGGTGGGTACTGCTTGGTGGCTTGGCGGGGGCAGCCCTGATCGGACTGACCTACCTACGCAAGCCAGCAATTGTTGCTACCGACGGTCTATCAGTGACAACCGACGGCCAACCACTGACAACCAATCCAGCAGCAGGAGGAACAAGCCGATGATGGGGACGACGCACGCGCCGCTTGGCGCGATCTCCGGTATCCTCAGCCTGCACCTGCTGCAAGCAGTAGGCGTAAACCCCTCACCGGGGGGTAGCGTAGCGGTGCTGACAGCGGTGGGGGTGGGACTGGTTGGCGGGCTGCTGCCGGATATTGATCAGCCGACCAGCCTGATCGCCAACCCCGGCCAGCAGGCCCGCAAGGTGGTCTACACCACCTTCGGCATCCGGCGGCACAGCCTCGTGGGTTACGCCTTCGCCCTGCCCTTCACGCTGGTCAACCTGCCGGTGCGTGCGCTAGCGGGGCTGCTCAAAGCAACTTTGGGGCATCGCGGTATCATGCACAGCTTCGGGGCTGGGGTGCTGTGGTCAGCAACACTGTTGCTAATTCTGTTCGGGTTGACCTTGCTACACCTGCCTGCCCTCGGCCTATGGGAGCTTGCGGTCTACCTACTGGCAGGCTACACATCGCACCTCCTGTCCGACGGCATCACCTACAGTGGGCAACCGCTGCTCTGGCCCTTGTCGAAGCACAAGTTCAACCTTGCTCCGCCCGGCCTCCGGGTCTCGGCCAGCGGCCCCTTCAATAGCATCTTGGGCTTTATCGCCCTCGCGGTGCTGCTGGCTCTGCTGGTGCTGCCGGGCGGCCTCACTAGCGACCTCTGGCAGCAAGCCGCCAGTCACAAACCTAAACGATGAACAATGATGCAAACCCCCCAGTAGGGGGTTTGGCGAGATAGCAAGGGGTCAGCGAGGAAGGAAATTATGCTGAAGCGGATCGGGATCATGATCTTGAGCGTCTGGCTACTCACGGCTGTGGGGGTTGCCATCTACGGCTACTGGCCGCAATTCCAGCCACTGCCGAAGAAGCAGGCAGCGACCAGAGGCAAAAAGGTTGATCTGGGGCAAGCGGCATGGCAGCGGATTAGCCACGAGCCGCTACTCCTGATCGGTGCAGGGGCGATTGACGTGGCAGCGGTGATCGCGGCTACCTGGTTCGTCCTCTATCTACGGGGGCTGCAAGAGCGCAACGGCAAGCAGGCGGCGGCGAACAGCATCAGCTACCAGATATTGATGGAGACCAGCGACGTGATCAGCATCGCGGCAACGAGTGAAGCCTACTACCTGCTGCGCCCCTCGTTCGCCAGTACCAGCTGGCAGCGCATGACCGGGAAGTACCCTTACTTGGTGCTGACCTACGTGGGACGTAGCGACACCCCCTACCTAACCACCTGCATCGTGACCATCGTGGGCAACTTGCAGTTGCAGCAGCTAGTCTACAAGACGATAGAAGCACTGGGGCCGAACATCGAACTGCGGCAGGTGCCATGTCCCCTGCCAAGCGAGCGGGTATACCATGCTTGGCTGAAGCTGGCACGGGAGAGCTACCACAACATCCGTATTGAGCAACCCCGCGACCCACTGATCAACCTGATGTCTAGCCTGGTCACGAACAAGGCGATCACCTATGCCGCCGTCAGCTTCTTCATGCGTTATGAGGAAGGTAAAGACTGGGCGGTGGCTGGGCAGAAGGAGTTGGAGAAGGCCAAAGGGGTCGACCCCAAGCAGCGCGACCAGCAAAAGATAGCCAAGCTGCAAAAGAACCTGCGCTCGGACAAGTACGGCTGGAAGGTACGTCCGCTGGTCGCCGTCGGTTACGAGCAGGATGCTGACCAGGCGGCTTTGGAGCGGCTGGGCAACCTGGTCAGTTACTTTGGCAGCTTCGACGACGACAACTGCTTCGTGGCCGAGCCGAGCAAATACGGACACCCCGGTTTTGGCTACCCCGCAGATTTGAGCGCAGGTCGTGACGTACTCGGCCCACTGGAAGCGGGTACGGTCGTCCACCCAGCCTACCCCACTATCGCGCCGGGGCTAGCCTCCAGAGGAGCGCGGCTGATGCGTCCATCCCGCAACATGATCGTGGTGGACAGCGTGCCGTTGGTAGGCGATACCCCACAGTACAAATGGAGTTAGTCAAGGCTAATCCGCAAGCTAGAGAAATGAGGCTTAGGCAATGGTAGCAGTGAACGCAACAGCAGCAACAAATGGTCCAACCCCCTACGGAGGGGTTGGTAAGAGTAATATCGCCTTCCATACAATCAGGCCGCGCCCACAGACCCGCCCGGCAGACTACGACTTCGAGCAGAAGATACCGCTGGCGTGGTGGCCGAACGAGGATGGCAAGACGGCGAAGGTGATCGGGGTGCCGCTCAAATATTTCAAAATGCACGGCTGGCTGCTTGGTCCAACCAGATCGGGCAAGTCGTGGCTGATCGCCTACTTGTCGCTGTGGCTGGCGAACAAGGGCGATAGTGTAGTGGTGATGGAACCGACCGGCGACATCAACGTGGACATCATGCTACGCCTGGCGGTGTGCGATTGGCAGCGGGTGGTATTCATCCGCCCCGACCTGATGGACAAATGGGGGCTGTATTGCGCGATTAACCCACTGGAGATGGAGTTTCCCGACATGGAACCGGAGACACAGAGCGAGGTGCTAGCGATCTTCAGTGGTTTGTCGGGTACGGACTTGGAAACCACGCCGCGCATGGGGGCAATCCTCAACCGGGCGGTGCTGACCCTGCTGGAAGCCGACCGCAACGCCACCTTCTACTCGCTGTACAAGCTCCTGACCGATGCTGCATATCGCGCTCGCGTGCTAGGCACTGAGAATGGTGAAGGGGCGGTCAATGTGCGGAACCCGCAGCTACGCACTTGGTGGGAGACGGTGTTCCCCAACATTCCACAGAAAGAATGGGAGCAGCAGATCCAACCGCTGCTCAACCGCCTAGACACGATGATGGGCAACGACTACGCCAACAATATGTTCTCGACGGCCATCTCGACGTTTGCGGCGCGGCGGCTGATCGACAGCGGCAAGATCATCCTGATCACCCTACCGGGCGCAGGTGACGCGCAGAAGGGAGACAACCCGATCAGCTCGGCTCTGGCGAAGCTGATGTTCCTCCGCATCGCCAACGCGGCGATGGATCGGGTCAACGACATCCCCCTCCGCAGAGACAGGCCAATGACCTGGTTCTTCGGCGACGAGGCCAAGTCGATCATCGGCAAGAAGTCGAAAGAGATACTGCAAAAGATCATTGACCAGGCGGCCAAAGCGAACCTAGCGGCCTTCTTCGCCAACCAGTATCCGGGCCAGATGGAGAAGGACACCGAAAATACGCTAACTGGGCAGACCGGCACCAGCATCAGCTTTGCGGCCAACAAGCAGGAGCTTGCCGAGTGGATCGCCCGCCAAGTGTTGATGGGCAAGGTGAAGGGTAGTGACGTACTCAACTTGGAGCGTTACTCGGTGTACATGAAGATCGAGGTAGATGGGATTAAGCAGGTCGTCAGTGGCCGCACCTTCCCCCTGCCCGACGAAACCCTCACGCCCGACGACCTTGTGCCAGAACCAGAAGCGGGTATGTACTGGGCAGCGGCCAAAGCGTGGCCCTGTGCATATCAGGCGGCGGCGCAGCTCCTCGCCCGCGCCAACAAAGAGCGACCAGGTAGCTATGCCCCAGACCTGTTCGGCGACCGCCCCAGCGAAGCGGAAGATAGTCGGCTGAAGGC
>JAYUUN010000056.1:0-42351 GCA_043754535.1 Chloroflexota bacterium
AGGGCCACGCTCGCGCCGCCGTGCAGGTAGCCGAACGGCTGGTGGTGGGCTGTAGTGACTGGCATGGTCGCCACCACACGCTGAGCGGTCATCTCGGTGATCTTCATGCCCAGGGTAGTCGCCAGCCCTGCCTGTACATCCAGTTCAGGTTGGTTGCTCATCATGCCTCTCCTTGAAGACGGCCAGGATTTGGCTGGTAGCGGGGATGCCGCGCTCGTAGAAGGCGATCCTGCCATCGGCTGCGATGCCTACTACCGTGCGGTTGACGGAGGGCTGGCCCTGCCAGGTGGTCAGCGCATCGTAGTCGCCCGCCACCTTCAGGCCCTCGTCTACCAGCAGCGGGGTGGTCAGGCTATGGTTGGCGACGAAGCTGCGGTGCGACTCGGCAGTGCCAGGGTTGACCCCGAATACGGCCACGCCTGCCTGCTCGTACAGCGCGTTGTCGTCGCGGGCAGCACACATCTGTTTGGTGCAACCGGGAGTTTCGTCGGCGGGGTAGAAGATAAGGACGACCGGCTGTTTGCCGCGATAGCTAGCGAGGTTAATAGCCTTGCCAGTCTGATCCTTGAGCGTAAAGGTCGGAGCTTCTTTGCCAACTTGCATGAGGGACATATGGGGCTTCTCCTGTGCGAAAGTATGTTGTGTTGTGTGAGACGGAGCTATTATAACCGATCTAAGGCTCCTGGTTCGGTAGCACCCCAGGATTGTTGCAAAAGCTGCCAACGTCACTTTCTCCTTCAAGCGAGGCGCATCTGCCTACGTCCCCAGGTATGCCTTTGCTACCTGCTCGTCGGCTAGCAACTCTGCGCCAGTGCCACTGAGGGTGATGCGGCCCCGCTCCAACACGTGGGCGTAGTCCGCCAGGCGCAGAGCTTTGAGCGCATTCTGCTCGACGAGTAGGATAGTGCTGCCCGCCGCCTTCAATGCAGTGACGATCTCGAACACCTGCTTGACCAGCATTGGAGCCAGCCCCATGCTAGGTTCGTCCAACAAGAGCAGGCGCGGGTGGGCCAGGAGGGCGCGGGCTATAGCCAGCATCTGCTGCTCGCCACCCGACAACTGACCGGCGGGCAGACTGCGCCGCTGGGCAAGGATGGGGAAGCGGTCGTACATCGCAGCGACGGTTGGCCCGCCACGGCGTGAGCCAGCGGCAGCCAGCCCCATCGTCAGGTTTTCGGCCACGCTCATCTGACCGAGGATCGCGCGCCCCTCGGCCACCTGCACCAGTCCACGCGCGACGATTTGGTGCGCAGGCTGGCGGGCAATCTCTGCGCCAGCAAAGCGGATGCTGCCTCGCTGCGGCTTCAGCAGACCAGAGAGAGCGTGCATTGTCGTGGTCTTGCCTGCACCGTTTGCCCCCACGATAGCTACCACCTGCCCCTCGGCCACTGCGAAGCTGATGCCCTTGACCGCCTCAATGCCGCCATAACTCACCACCAGGTCTTCTACTATCAGCAGGTCATTCATCCCTCGGCGTGCCAGAGGGGTGTACCCGCGATCCCCCGCCGCCTTTGGTACTGCGTCCAGAGTGGGCGAAAGCCCAGGTGCGGCCAGAACTTGCTAGAGAGCGGATTGGAGTAGGTAAACCAGAGGGCGTAGCCTAGCGGTTCGTAGGCCGCCAGTTGCTCGAACACCCCTTGCACCAGCAGGCGGCCAATGCCCAGCCCACGCAGGTCGGGGCGCACGCCCACGCTGTTGAGGTAGCCATAGTTGCCATCAGGCAGGCGGTAGTTGCTCAACCAACCCGGCAGCGTCTCCACGTAGCATTCGGCCATCGCCACCACCTCACCCGCACGCTCGGCCACCACGATCACCGGCAGCCTGTCCACGTCTTCGTTCGCCCAGAGGTAGAGCAACCGCTGGCGGAACTCACGCTCCAAAGCTGGCACCATGCGGGCGAAGGGCGAGTAGGGCAGGTGGAACTCAAGTTCGCCCAGGTGTAGGCCAACCAACTCCTCTGCGTCTTGCTGCTGAGCCAGGCGGGTCGTCACCCCAGCAGGGGCGGGTCGCTGGCTGGCGGGCAGTGGTTCCAGGCCGCGCACGGCCAGGATGTTGTCAGGCGCGAACCCAGCTACCTTCAACTGCGACTCCACCCAGTGGTCGCTACTAAGCCAGGTGATCAGTTCGCCCTCGGTCTGCTGCCCCTGCCACTGGCGGTCGAGGGCGGCCAGCAGCGCACTGAAGGCGGCCTGCGCCTCTGGAGCAAGGCTGGGCGGCAGAAAGAGTTGGCGTACCAGGCCAGTGCGGGGAGCGTAAAACGCGCTCATCTCCTGCTCCTCGCTGAACTGCCAGAGGGCAGTGACAGCGCAACCAACCACGCGCCCGCCGCCAGTGCGGGCCACCAGCACCGGCTGGCCGCTGGCAACCCCGTCGCGTAGCATCTGGGCAATCTGGGCGGGGTTACGGGGGCCAGCCAGGTGGTTGTCGAGGGCGAAGAAGCGGTGGTCCTGTTTGGCAATCAGTGCGCTGAGGTCGTCGCTGACCGCGCGCAGTGGCTCAACTTTGATCGAGATCTGTGTCACCATGCGTGTTTTGTCCCTGTACTTTGGCGTTACAGTGGGGCTGTCTGCGCTGATTGTAGCACGAAGCCCGCTGAGGGGCAAGCGGCCCTGAGATGGGGTGACTACTAGCGGATCACGGCAGTTAATGGGGTGCGAAAGCGGGTAAGCGCATGGTGTAGAGAGTGTCTACTGCCCGCTTACCCGTGCTGTTGGTTGCGCCAATCTGTCGGCTGGCTACTGCGCGCTCATCTCCGGCTGACCGCCTACCTTGACGCTGCTGGGTTGGGCTGCTGGCACTTCTTCCTTCTCACCGAGGCCGAGGCGGTTGTAGAGCGCGGTTAGTGGCGCAGGCGACCACCAGTTGTACTTGCCCATCAGCCGCATCGTTGCAGGGACGAGTAGCAGGCGTACGAGGGTGGCATCTACCAGGATGGCGAGGGCAAGACCGACCCCGATCTGCTTGATGAACAGGATTTCGCCAGTGGCAAACGCCCCAATCACCACGACCAGCAGCAGAGCCGCACTGGTGATGATCGCTCCTGTCTTCTGCACACCGAGGGCGACGGCGGCGGTGTTATCGCCACTGCGGTCGTAGTTCTCCTTAATGCGCGAGAGCAGGAACACCTCATAGTCCATGGAGAGACCAAAGGCGATTGCAAAGATCAGCACCATCTGGGTCGCGTCTATGGTGCCGTTTGGTGTGTAGTTGAGCAGTTCGGTAAAGCGGCCATCCTGGAAGACCCAAACCAGCGCGCCAAAGCAGACCGAGAGCGAGAGGATGTTGAGCAACACAGCCTTGAGCGGCACGAACAGACTGCCGAGCATCAAAAAGAGGATGACGAAGATGACCAGGATGATGAAGCCGAGCGCAAGCGGGATGTGGCTTTCGAGGCTGGCGAGCAGGTCAACCAGGTAGGCAGGCGAGCCACCCACCTGCGTGCTGAGACCAGCAATTGGAGGGAGGGCGCGTAGGTCGGCCACCAGTTGGCGGCTACTCTGGTCGGTGTACTTGCCGTCGTAGATGATGCTGACCAGGCTGTAGTTATCCTTCGCGTAGCGGGCTGCCGCCGTCGCTGCTGGCTCTGCCAGGGGCGACTGTGTGCCAATCGAGGCGTAGAAGCCACTGATTGCCTCTTTGCTGGCAAGGCGTGGGTCAACCGTCACCAGGCTCTCCACCTGACGTACTCCCGACACCGCCTTGAGTGCAGTAGTGTAGTCGTAGAGGCTGGCGAGGCTGGCGGGGCTGGTGGCGGCTGCGTCGCTGCGAACTACGATCTGGATTGGGGCGGTTTCGTTGGCCGGGAAGTCCCTTTGCAGTGCGTCAAAGACTACGCGGCTTTCGGCCTTGACTGGCAGGCTGTCCGGGCCAGGGGTCGAGTAGCTGGCCCGCAGGAAGGGGCTACCCATGAACAGTAGCAGGCCAAGCGTGACAACCAGGATCGCCGTTGGATAGCGCATCACGAACGCACTGCTCTTGTACCAAAAGCCGTGTGGCGCATCACTCTGGCTAGCAGTAGCACTTTGGCGACGAAAGAGGCGGTTGAGCGAGAGGGCATTGACACGGGGGCCAAGCACGGCAAGCAGGGCTGGCAGTACGGTTAGCGAGGCAAGGACGGCCACGATCACGGCTGCGGCACTGCCTGTACTCATGCTGCGGAGGAACATGATCGGGAACACTTGCAGACTGAGCAGGCTGAGAGCGACCGTCAGGCCGCTGAACAGCACGGTGCGCCCAGCAGTCTGCATCGTGCGGACGAGGGCGGCACGCACATCCCCTTGCTGGCGGCTCAGCTCCTCACGAAAGCGGCTGATCATGAACAGGCTGTAGTCTATCGCCAGGCCCAAACCAAGCATCGTGATTACGTTGATCGCGAACACCGAAACATCAGTGAACTCGGTTAGCACCCGCACCAGCAGGAACGCGCCGAGGATCGCCAACCCACCTATCGCGAGCGGGAGCGTGGCGGCTACCAGGCTGCCGAAGATGAGCAGCAACAGCAGAGCGACCAGCGGGAAGGTGTAGAGTTCAGCCTGGCCCAGGTCCTTCTCCACCTGGGCCGAAATCTCCTCGTTGATTGGCGCGGTGCCACCCAGCCGCACCTCTAGCCGCTCGCTCTTGAGTTGCTGGCGCAGGGTGGGTAGCAGCTTGAGTGCTTTGCCCAGCCCCCCTTCGATGTTGACTACAGCGTAGGTGCTACGCTTGTCAGCGGAGAGCAGTTGGGGTGCGCCAGTCTCATAGTAGCTGGTGATTGTGCCAACCCCCGGCTGGCCCTGTACTTTGGCGAGGGTAGCGGCTACTGCCTGTTGGTAGAGCGGGTCGCTAACGGTCAGGCCGTCCTTTGCGCTGAACAGGACGATCAGCGGTGTTTGGTTGTGGCCCATCTCTTTGGCGATCATGCCAGCTACCTTGCTCGACTCGCTGCCAGGGTCATCGAAGCCGCCGCCCTTCAGCTTGCCAAACACGCTGCTGCCATATACCCCACTCAGCACCATGAACAAGACTGCAGCGACGAGGACGGCCCAGCGGCGGTGGTAGATGAAGCGGGCGAGGGTGGCAAACATGATCGATCCCTTTCTGTTGCTAGTGCAAGAAGCTGCGCCCATCACAGGGCGTTGGTTTTGTTTGGTAAAGGTCGCAAACCCTGAACCGTCATCGCCATCATCTCGTGGGCGACGGCCTGGGCGCGTTCGGGGGGCATCATCTGCGGCATGGTGATCGCCAGCGAGACGATCCCGTGCATCATGCTCCAAAGTAGGCTGGCGTAGATTTCGCTGTCGCCCGGCTTCATCGCCCCTACTGCTATGGCGTTCTGGATCGAGGTGGCAAGGCCAGTCAGCACTGCTATGCGGGGTGCGATCTCGCCTGGCAGGGGGTGCAACATATAGTCGCTGCGCTGCATAAACATCACGCGATAGTAGGTAGGCTGAGTGAGGCCGAAGCTGAGGTAAGCCTGGCCGAGGTTGATCAGGCAGGTTACTGGCTCGTCGCTGCTGGCCTCCGCTGCGTGCATCTGCTGCTCGAACTTGGCGAAGCCCTCATCCAACACGGCATGAAGTAGCTCGGCTTTGTCCTTGTAGTAGAGGTATATGGTGGTGGGTGTGTAGCCAATCCGCTCCGCTACTTGGCGCAGCGAAAACTGCTCGTAATCCTGGCTAGCTAGCAGTTCAGTGGCAGCATGGAGTATTCGCTCACGTAGCTCTAGCTTCCCTTGCTTGCGCCGCTCGATACTGCCCATCTTTGTGCGCTCGTCTCTGGTAGGTTGCTCTTTGATCTCCATAGCCTCGTTAACCTGCTTACCCTAGTTAGTATGCTTAACGCCGTTAAGCAGATTATAGCACCTGCTCTCTACTCTGTCAAGGGTTTTGGCACAGCAGGGCAGAGCTTCGGCAAGAATAGGGCTTCCTGACTGATAGCAACGCGCAGCCTGCTAGCTGGCGGGCGGTCAGACGGCCCAGGGTAGCGGCCCCCTTTCTATATGCAACCAATCACAGCAAAGTAGCCGAATATTCCACTAATCGTGGCACAGCCCTTGCCTTATGGCTCCTTGTCAGAACACCAGCGGCAAGCACTGGGTACAGCTTCGTGGATGCTGTGGCTGCCCGTGCCGCTCGCTACGGCTAATCCGACTCGCACAACGATGTGATTGTGAGCATGGCAGTGTACAACCGTCCAGGCTGCCTACGCTCCTGACCAAACCTCATCCAAAACGTACGCTCAGAGGAGAAACACAGTGGAGACGTTCCTTAACTTTCTGACCGCCTGGCTGCTGCCTTTCGCGCAGTCCAGCGGCCAAGCCGTAAACACCGGCAACTACAGCTTTGACAGCTTCATGAACCAGGACTTTCTGCCCTTCCTGCCGAAGCTGGCGGTGGCAATCATCATCCTCCTGGTCGGCTGGATCATCGCCCGCGTGCTGCGTGGGGTGGTTGCGACTGCACTGAACCGCACTGGCATTGGCGCACGCATTGCGCGAGCGGCTGGCGCAAAGGATGCAGCCCAGGCTGCCCAGGGTGAGCGAGCGATTGCTTCAATCGTCTATTACCTGATCATCCTGATCGCCCTCGTCCTTGCCCTCAGTGCGCTTGGCCTCAACCAGATTACTACCCCGCTCAACAGCCTGCTCAGCCAGTTCCTCGGCTTCCTGCCCAACCTGATTGCGGCGATCATCCTCGGCTTCATCGCCTACATCATTGCTACTATCGTGCGCCTGCTTGTCCTCAACGCCCTATCTGCGGCGGGGGCAGACAACCGTCTGGCTAAGGCCACTGGCGGCTCTGGGGCAGTGCCGATCAGCAAGACGATTAGCGATGTAGTCTTCTACCTGATCCTGCTTCTTTTCCTGCCTGCCATCCTGGCCGCCCTCGGTCTCGTCACTGCGCTCAAGCCAGTTAGCGACTTCGTAGGCAACATCGTCGGGGCGTTGCCGAACATCCTACAAGCCGCGATCATCCTGCTGATCGCCTACTTCATTGCGATCATCGTGCAGCGCATCGTTGTTGGTGTCCTCCAGAGCGTGGGCTTCGACCGCTTGCCCTCTACCCTCGGCCTCGACCGCACCCGCACTGGCCGCGCCGCTGCTGATGCTGCGCGCGAGGCAGGCGAAGGCGCACAGCAGGCGGGTCAGCAGCTAGCCAGCGACGCACAAGCCGCCGCTAGCGAAGCGACCCGCGCAGCAGCCCAGAAGCTGCAAGAGAACAACCCTGGCGGCACCGTCACGGGTGGAACTAGCGGCACCAGCAGCGTAACCATCCGCAACAGCGGTGGCACCAGCAGCACCGGCGGCAGCACCAGCGGTAGCACTGGCAGCAACGCTGGCAGCAGCATCGGTCGTACTCTCAGCCCGACGGCAGCTGGTGGCAATACCCCTGGCACCAGTGCCTCCGAACTGGTAGGCTATGTTGTTCTCGGCGGCATTCTGCTCTTTGCGGCAACCCAGGCTGCGACCGTGCTGGGCTTTACCGGCCTCGCTGCGGTGCTAACCCAGGCTACCGCCCTCTTTGGCAACGTCTTGCTGGCCGCAGTACTGCTAGCACTCGGTATCTTCTTCGCCAACCTGGCGGGTGAGTTGATCGAGAACACTGGCGCACCACAGTCGCGCACGCTGGCTACTTTCGCTCGCGTTGCTATCCTCGTCCTGGTCGGCACCATCGCCTTGCGCCAGTTGAGCCTGGGCAGTGACATCGTGAACCTTGCCTTCGGCCTCGGCTTCGGCGCAATTGCGGTCGCCTTCGCCATTTCCTTCGGCCTCGGTGGTCGGCTGCCCGCCGAACGCTTCCTGGAGGAGTACCGCCAGTCGCTCAAGCGCAACGATAACCAGCCACCAACCCAGCAGTAGGCTAGAGCCAGTCCAGTTCTATCCGCAGGGGGCGCATTCACGGAATGCGCCCTCTTTCTTTTTAGCCTCCGCAGGGTGTTAAAGCCACCTCCCCCTGTAGTGGACAGCCCCAAGCAACCACAGGGTAGCAAGCCAAATCCCTTCTACTTCGGTGGGGAGATTTGGCTTGCTACCCCGAACCTTGCGCTGCACTGCTGTATAGTATGGTTGAAGGTTGCAACCGAGGAGAAAACGATGAGTGGAACAGATGAGCAGGCAGCGATTGCCCAGCTCAAGCGGGGCGAGATAGCAGGGCTGTCGCTGCTGGTAATGCGCTACGAGGATCAGGCGGTGCGTGCCGCCTACCTCGTTTGCCACGACCTGGCCGTAGCCGAAGATGTGGTGCAGGACGCATTCCTGCGCGCCTACGAAAAGATCGCCCAATTCGACCAGAGCCGACCCTTTGCCCCCTGGTTCTTGCGGAGCGTGGTAAATGCTGCCCTGCGAGCAGCAACCCGCCAGAGCCGCCAGGTGGATGACACGGACGATAGGCTGGCCGCCAGCATCAGCCACGACCCCCAGCCCGACGATCTGCTGGCCGCCGCCGAGACGAAGGAGGCAGTCTGGGCCGCCCTCGACCGCCTCTCACTACAGCAAAGGGCTGCTGTAGTTCTGCGCTACTACCTCGACCTGAGCGAAGCGGAGATGGCCGCACAACTGGCCGTCCCCCCTGGCACTGTCGAGCGGCGGCTGCACGATGCCCGCCTACGCCTGCGCCAGCTTCTACCTGCCTGGCTACAGCCAACCGTCAAAGAATAGAAGGAGAAAGCAATGGACAAGCAAAAAATCAAGGCCGCCCTCGACGAGTACGCCTTGCGCTACCCTCGACCGACCCAGCCTGGAGCAGACGATCACCGCCGCCGCAGAGCTACAACGGGCTGCCCCGCAAGCGCGCAATCACCCGCGCCGCACCTTGCGCCTGACCCAGCTAGCCACCATCTCTGCGCTCGTGCTGGTAGTCAGCTTTGTCAGCTACGCCCTCGCGCCAATCGTGGGTAGAGGGCTGGCCGGTGACTTCAATCGCCAGGAGGCAATAGCTACCGCGACCGCAGTGGCAGACCCCGAACTCAATCCGCTGCTCTGGTCGCCCCTGGTCAAGCGGGCGCAGAACCTCAACCTCAGCCAGACGGTTGCCAGCGACACGATCACCCTCAAGCGGGTGTACGCCGACTCCAACCTGATCGCCGTCCACTACACGATCCAGAGCCTGGGCGCGCACGTTGATGACAGCAGCGGTTGCCTTAACACTCAACAGGTACCTGGTAGCGCGGGTCAGGGCTTCATGGTGACCGGGGGTTATGGTTTCCCGCTGATTTGTGGGCAAGCGATACCCACAAAGGTACAGCTCTACGCTAACGACAAGCAGGTTCCTGCCTTCACTGGCAGCACCTTGCTTATGGATAGAGACAGTATAGTGGTTAGCCCGGCTACCCCTCGCAGCAGCGGCTACCCTGTCCAAGAGAATGACGGCAGCTACGCCCTGGGTGGCGCAGACCTGCTCTACCGCTGGCAGGGTGGCGGCAAGCAGGGTGCGGGGGCTGATCGAGGCGGTTAGCTACTTTGATGCCAGCAGCCTGCACGAGAGCGGCCTACTCAACCTCCGCTTCGGCGTTGACCTGCAACCTGGCGGAGACCTCACGACCATGCACATCGATGAGCCTGGCTTCATCCGAAGCGGTGTCAGCTACAAGCGGGGGACGGCTGCCGACGGGAGCAGCAGACCGAACGAGCCGTTCCAATACAGCTTTACCGCCACCCAGGTGACCGAGCAGCGCACCATTGCTGCCCAGCAGACGTTGAAGGCCAACGGCCTCAGCATGACGCTGGATGACGTGCAACTTACGCCAGTACAGATGCGCCTGCACCTGCACTTCTCGCAACCAGTCGGCGCATCAGCTAGCAATTGGCGACCATTCGCTGACCTGGTTGGCCCTGGCTTCGTCACCGGGAACGGCTACACATACTTGCCAATCATCAGGCTAGGCAACCTGCTAGCCGAACGCTGGGAGCGGCAGGCGGATGGTAGCTGGCTCTACATCGTCACTGGCAATGTCTATGAGCAGCTAGGTGACTGGGCGTTGACCGTCTACCATCTGCAAGGCGGAAGCGTAGGCGACCTGCCTGGCCCCTGGATATTCAAGTTCAACCTGCCAGCAGCAGCAAGCAGCAAGTAACCAAAGCGCAGAGTGCAGCAGCGGGGTGGATCGCTGTTGACCCACCCCACTACTATAGCCTCAGCCTATGGCAGCGATACGCAAAACCTATTCGCCCCCGCTTGTCTAGCTGGGGCGATAGTGCTATAATGTGGCATATAGGCGGGACACTAGCTGCAACGAGCCTTATCAGCAGCCCAACCCAACTAGCCTCCGCAACGTAGCGGGCGTAAGAAATATAGAGGAGGGAGTTCGACAATGAGTACTACTCCAGTTGTCAAAGGCGGCGGCAGCAAGGCGCAAAGTAGCTTTGCCACCCGCAACCACTACTGGCTTCGCCGCTTGCATTCCCTCAGTGGGATCGTGCCAATCGGCGGCTTCATGCTGTTCCACCTCTACATCAACGCCTTCGCCCTCAACGGCGCGGCAGCCTTCAACAAGGCAGCGGGCAGCATCGAGGATCAGCCAGGGGTGCGTATCCTGGAGTGGGTGGTGATCTTCATCCCCTTGCTCTACCACGCCTTCTATGGCCTCTACATCTTCTTCTATGCCAAGCAGAATAAGGTACACTATGCCTATTACCGCAACTGGGCCTTCTTCCTGCAACGCTGGACAGCGATCATTGCTCTGTTCTTTATCCTCTACCACACGGTAGCCCTACGCTTCCTCACCTTCGGCGGCAAAGTGCCACCAAACTACACTTCGGTGATGCAACACCTGACCGACCCCTGGGTGCTGCTGATCTACGTCGTTGGCCTACTCGCTACTACCTTCCACCTGACCAACGGCATCTGGGCCTTCCTGGTTAGCTGGGGTCTCACCGTCGGCCCCCGCGCCCAGCGGGTCTCCGCCTACGTCTGTGGATTCCTCTTTATCGCAATTTCGCTGCTCGGTGTCGCCATTGCCACCCATTTCTACCTGGTCGGCAACGGGGTGCTGGGTACCATCTTGTCGTAAGTGGGAGCGCAAGCAGCCCAGCCCCGCAACGAAGCGTAAGCATCAGGGTTCGTACCAGAAGGAGGAAGTTAATGCCAGCCAGGATCATCATTGTCGGCGGCGGGCTTGCGGGCCTCAGTGCTGCCATCAAGGTCGCCGAGGCGAGCGTGCCGGTTGACCTTTTCAGCATCGTCCCCGTGCGTCGCAGCCACTCGGTTTGCGCTCAGGGTGGGATCAACGCTGCCGTCAACACCAAAGGCGAAGGCGACAGTCCTGCTCAACACTTCGACGATACCGTTTATGGCGGCGACTTCCTTGCCAACCAACCGGCGGTTAAGGCGATGTGCGACGCTGCCCCCAGCATCATCTATCTGCTCGATCGCATGGGGGTGCCGTTCAGCCGCACCCCCGAAGGCTACATTGACTTCCGCCGCTTCGGTGGCACCCTCTTTCACCGCACCGCCTTCGCTGGGGCTACTACCGGCCAGCAGTTGATGTACGCCCTTGATGAGCAGGTGCGCCACCATGAGGCCGAGGGTACGGTCAAGAAGTACGAAACCTGGGAGTTCCTCAGCCTCGTTCTCGACGAGCAGGGCAACTGCTGCGGCATCACCGCCCAGGATTTGCGGAGCATGGAGATCAAGAGCTTCGCCGCCGACGCAGTGATCATGGCGACTGGTGGCCCCGGCGTGGTCTTCGGCAAGTCCACCAATTCGGTGATCAACACTGGCACCGCCGCCAGCGCAGTCTACCAGCAGGGCGCACTCTACGCCAACGGCGAGTTCATCCAGGTTCACCCCACCGCCATCCCCGGCGAAGACAAGTTGCGCCTGATGTCCGAGTCGATCCGTGGCGAGGGTGGCCGCGTTTGGACTTACAAGGACGGCCAACGCTGGTACTTCCTGGAGGAGCGTTACCCCAAGTACGGCAACCTGGTTCCCCGCGACATTGCCACCCGCGAAATCTTCCAGGTAGTCACCGAGATGGGCCTGGGCGTAGACGGCCAACGCCAGGTCTACCTCGATATTAGCCACCTCGACCCGGAGATGCTTGAGCGAAAGCTGGGTGGGGTGATCGAAATCTACCGCAAGTTTGTGGGTGACGACCCCACCCGCGTGCCAATGCGCGTCTTCCCCGCCGTACACTATTCGATGGGTGGCCTCTGGGTAGACATGAACCAGGCGACCAACATCCCTGGCCTGTTCGCGGCTGGCGAAGTAGACTACAGCATCCACGGGGCAAACCGCCTGGGCGCGAACTCGCTCGTCTCCTGCATCTACGGCGGCTTCGTTGCTGGCCCTAACGCCGTCACCTATGCCAAGAACGCGAACAAGAGCGCAGCCGCGGTTAGCAGCACGGTCTATGAGGGGGAGGTACGCCGCCAGCAGGAGAAGGTGGATCGCCTGCTTCGAGCCAGCGGCAGCGAGAACCCCTACCAGATGCACAAGGAACTGGGCGAGATGATGACCGACAACGTTACCATCGTCCGCTACAACAAGAACCTCAAGGCGACGGACGAGAAGTTGCAGCAGATGATCGAGCGTTATAGCAACAACATCATGGTACCCGACCACTCTGCCTTCGCCAACCAGGCGGTGGCCTTTACTCGCCAGTTGTGGAATATGCTGGTGCTGGCCCGCGCTATTACCCTCGGTGCGTTGGCCCGCGACGAATCGCGGGGGGCGCACTACAAGCCCGACTTCCCTGAGCGCGACGACGCGAACTTCCTCAAGACCACTATCGCCCGCTACGATGCCGCAACCACCGCGCCCCAACTTAGCTACGAGGCAGTAGATGTTAGCCTGACCAAGCCCCGCGCCCGTGTCTACACTGATGACGGCGCGAAGAAGGCGGCAGGAGCAACAGCAGTAGTTGTTGGCACGAACGGCCACAGCAACGGGGTAAACGGCCACGCCAACGGTGTCTCTGCTAACGGGGTAAACGGCCACGCCAATGGCAGCGACGGCCACATCAGCCCAGAAGGGGCTGTGCCACAAACCGCAGCCGCCCTGCACAAGGTGTCGGCGGCAGTGTCTGCCGATCCAGTGCCAGAGATGGCAAGCAGTGCCGCCAACGCAGGCGCGAACCTGGGCATCGACAACGTGACCCCACAGCCAGAAGACCGTAAGTGACTTTGGCTCTATGACTTGGAGCTTTGGAGGGTGCTGATCCATTGGCACGCTCCAAAGTCTAAAGCTGGGTTGGTGGGCAGCGATGACCATGCAGGCGAGTAATCTCGTGGCTGTGAGCCAATGGCAGAAGAACGAGTACTGGGCTATCAGCATCGAAATCCTAGGCAGTGACAGTGCTTAAGCAGATGAAGTTGGAGGCTAAAGGGCGGCGAGATTGACGGCTTAAGGCTTTCATCGAACCGCTCACCTCCTCGCTAACAAAGAAACAGAAGTTTGGGCAAGGAGCAACCAACATGGCACAGAGTTATCCCGGCAGCGGAGCCAACGGCAGCATGAATGGCGCAAGCCTCTCCAACCCTGGCGCGACGGCCCAGGCCGCCAAGCCCGCTAAGCCACCGATCCGCATCCGCGTGCGCCGTCAGGATGCACCCGACAGCAGCGGTAAGGCGAATGTGCGCTACGAGGATTTTGCTATCCCCTACAAGCCGAACATGAACATCATCTCGTGCTTGATGGAGATTCAGCGCAACCCAAAGGATGTCAACGGTCAGGCCGTCAACCCGGTGGTTTGGGAGAACAACTGCCTGGAACAGGTCTGCGGCAGTTGCGCCGTTGTGGTCAACGGCAAGACCAAGATGGCCTGCTCCAGTCTGGTTGACCAGTTCGACCAGCCGATCACTATCGAGCCGATGCGCTCCTTCCCTGTCCTGCGCGACCTGATCGTGGATCGCCGCCGAATGTTCGACGCGCTGAAGAAGGTGAAGGCATGGGTGCCGATTGACGGCAGCTACGATCTCGGTCCCGGCCCCAAGATGTCGCCAGAGGAAGCCGACCAGCGGTATGTAGAGTCTACCTGCATGACCTGTGGCATCTGCCTCGAAGTCTGCCCCAACGTCAGCGAGGAGTCGCCCTTCATTGGCGCGTTTGCGATCAACCAGGTGCGCCTGTTCAACCAGCACCCGACCGGCAAGCTGAACAAGAATGAGCGGCTCAAGGCACTGATGGAGGAGGGTGGCATTGCCTACTGTGGTAACAGCCAGAACTGCGTACAGGCTTGCCCCAAGGGTATCCCCCTCACCGAGTCCATTGCCGAGATGAACCGCGCCGTCAACTTCTACGCGATCACCCGCATCTTCAAGAAGTAAGTAACCCAGGCGACGGGGTACACCAATGGGGGTGTACCCCTTTTGGTTTGCCCAACCCTCCCTGAACTTCTGTTATAATAAGCGCAACAAACGTAGACCCCTAAGCAAACAGGAGAGTAGCTAATGAGTGCTGAAAGTAGGCCGCCTGCCCAACGCCAACTGATGGCGATGATCACCAGCTTCTGGGCCGCACGCGCTATCTACGCCGCTGCCAGCCTGGGGGTGGCCGATCTGCTCAAGGATGGTCGCCGATCTGCGGCTGAGATGGCAGAAACACTGGCAGTCAACAGCGATGGTCTACACCGTCTGCTGCGTGCGCTCACCTTTGTTGGCATCTTCGACCTTGACGAGCGAGGTGGCTTCGGCCTGACCGAGATGGGCCAGTACCTGCGGAGCGACCTGCCCACCTCCCTGCGCGGACATAGCCTCTTTCACGGCAGTGCCTGGTCATGGCAATCCTGGAGCGAGATACTCTACAGCGTGCAGAGCGGCCAGCCCGCTGGCGAACACGTCTTTGGTCTGGAGATGTTCGACTACCTCAACGAGCGACCGACTGAAGCCCACGCCTTCGACCAGGCAATGACCAGCACCAGCGACAGCTTCAACTACCCTGTTGTCAGCAGCTACGACTTCAGCGGGATCAGCAAGCTGGCCGACATTGGTGGTGGGCGCGGCAGCTTCCTGGCCGCTATCCTGCGCGCCAACCCCCTCATGCGCGGATTGCTCTTTGAGCAGCAAGCCACAAGCGAGGGTGCAAGCGTAGCCCTGGGCGCACAAGGGCTAGCCGACCGTTGCGAGTTCGTGGTTGGCGACTTCTTCCAGAGTGTACCAGGTGGGGCCGATGCTTACGCCCTCAAGAATGTACTGCACGACTGGGATGATGCACGAGCGAGCAAGATATTGCAGAACGTGCGTCAGGCGATGCAGCCCGGCAACAGGCTGCTGATCGTCGAGAACATGATCCTCACCGAGAACCAGCCGAGCTTCGGCATGATCATGGATTTGCAGATGATGCTCGTCACCCCCAGTGGCCGCGAGCGCACCGTCGCCCAGTTTAGCCTGCTGCTAGTGGCGGCGGGCTTCCAGTTCAAGCGGCTGGTGCCGACTGGCTCATCAATGAACGTGCTTGAGGCGGTCGCGATCTAGCAGCGGCACGTAGCCTGCTCAGTAGCTAGCAATAACCTCAGAAGGAGCAAGCGATGAGCGCGAAAGATACGGTCGAGCAGTTGATCAAGGCACTGGAGGCTCAGGAATGGCAAGCGGCGGCGGCTCTCCTCAGCGACGACTTCGCCGAGGGTGGCACCTTGCCTGGTGAGGCGCAGACCCGCGAAGACTACCTGGCGGCACAGAAGGCTATTGCCACCGCCTTCCCCGATTGGCACTACACCGTCAGCGATGTGCAGGAACAGGGCAACACAGTAACCTTGCGTCTGGCAGGCAGCGGTACGCACACGGGCGAACTGGTACCGCCAATCCCGGCTATGCCAGCGATCCCCGCCACTGGCAAGGCAGTGACATTGCCTGCTGACCATGCAGAGTTCATGCTCAAGGACGGGCAGATTACCGCATTGCGGCTGGACACCCCCCTCGGTGGCGGTTTGGACGGCATCCTGGAACAGATCGGCGCAGTGCCGCTGATGGAGATGGGCGGACAGTAGCTCTGGCCCACAGAGGAGGCGAGATTGGCAACCAACGAGTACTACTTCAGCAGCCAGTGGCAGGTGGAGGGGACGGCAGACGAAGTAGCAGCGATCCTCAGCGACGTTGAGGCCCTACCGCGCTGGTGGCCGAGCGTCTACCGTGAGGTCTACACCCTGCGCTCTGGCAACCAGCAGGGGATCGGCAAGGTGGTTGAGTTGCACACCAAAGGCTGGTTGCCCTACACCTTGCTCTGGCAGTTCACCGTTGTGGCCCGCGATCTGCCGCACAGCCTGACCCTCGATACCACTGGCGATTTTGTAGGCCGCGCAGTCTGGACATTTGCGCAGGATGGCCCACTGGTTAATGTGGGCTGCGAGTGGCAGTTCCGCGCCGAAAAGCGGCTACTGCGCTATCTCTCCCCACTGCTAAAGCCTCTCTTTCGGCTCAACCACCTGTGGGCTATGGATCGCGGGCTAGCGAGCCTCAAGCTCGAACTGCGCCGCCAACAGGCCCGCTCAGTAGAAGAACTGGCCCACGTCCCAGCACCGCCACCACCACCCTCAGCACTCACCTTGCCGCTCGCGCTGGCGGCAATGCTAGGGCTGGTGGGGCTGCTAGGCCTGCGCCGCCGCCGATAGTCTAGGCAATGCCGCCGAAACAGTACCTGCCAGCCTCCGATTGACAAGCGTGCAGCAGAGTTGCTATACTAGTTATGAACAGGCCATACGCAGGAGCAAGGGCGCAAGCGGGTGCGCCCTTAGTTTGCTAGCCGCCATGCCAGCCAGGAGGTATCTTCGCCCTTAATGCAGCCGCACGAGTATGAGACGATGTACAGGGCCGAAGATCGGCACTGGTGGTATGTGGGCCTCCGCACGGTAATGTTCAGCCTGCTGAACTTGCCCCGCCGCCCGCACAACGAAGCCGAACGGCAGTACCACATCCTCGACGCGGGCTGCGGTACTGGTGGCACCCTCGGTAAGCTGTGGCGTTATCCGCACGCCCAGGGCATTGACTACTCCCCCCTTGCGGTGGAGTTCTGCCACCAACGCGGCCTGCATAACGTGCAGCAAGGCTCGGTGACAGCAATCCCCCAGCAGGACAGCAGCCTCGACCTGCTAATCTCGCTTGATGTCCTCTGCGACGAGGGTACACCGCCGGAGTCGTTCGCCCTGCGCGAGTTCTACCGCGTGGTCAAGCCAGGCGGCAGGCTCTACCTCAACCTGCCAGCCTACGGCTTCCTACGCGGTGAACACGACGTTGCCGCTGGGGTGGTGCGCCGCTACGATGCGGCCAGGCTGCGCGGGCTGGTAGAGGGCGCGGGTTTCCGCATCCGCCGCCTCACCTATTGGAACACCCTGCTCTTTCCTATCGTTGTGGCTGTGCGCCGCAGTCAGGCTACTGCCGCCCGTACCCTGGCCGAGAAGCCCGCCGACGCACGGAGCGACGTGAAGCTACCGCCAGAGCCGCTCAACCGTGTTCTGACTAACCTGGTGCGCCTCGAAGCCGCGTGGTTGCGCCGCTTTGACCTGCCTTACGGCTCATCCATCGCCTGCGTCGCCGAGAAGATTTGAGGCTACCTGCGCCAACTCAGGCAAGGTCGAACAGCAACACCTCTGCCTGCTGCTCGCCGTCGCCAGTCAGCGTCACCTGCCCCTCGGCGGTAATGAATGCGCCGTCACTGGTCTGCAACTGCTGGCCGTTGAGGGTGATGCTGCCGCGCACTACCTGCACGTAGCCGTAGCGGTCGGGCGCAAACTGGTGGCTGACTGTCTGCCCCTGCTCTAGCAAGGTGCTGTAGAGCTTCGCGTCCTGATGGATCGTCACTGCGCCCTCGGCACCGTCGGGGGCCGCGACCAGCCGTAGCCTGCCCTGCTTCTCCGCAGCAGGAAAGAAGGTCTGCTCGTAGCTGGGCGATAGGCCGCGGGCGTTGGGCAGCAGCCAGATTTGCAGGAAGTGCAACCCCTCCTCCTTCGCGTGGTTGAACTCGCTGTGGCGCACTCCTGTGCCTGCGCTCATCCGCTGCACTTCACCAGGGCGAATTACCGAGGTGTTACCCATGCTATCCTTATGCTCCAATCCACCTGCCAGCACGTAGGAGATGATCTCCATGTTGTTGTGCGCGTGGGTGGGGAAGCCGTGACCAGGGTTGACCCGATCCTCGTTGATCACCAACAGGCTACGGAAGCCACTGAAGCGTGGGTCGTAGTAGTCGGCGAAAGAGAAGCTGTGGTAAGTATTGAGCCAACCGTGATCAAAGTGGCCGCGCTCGGCGGCCTTACGTACCTGAATCATCGCCGTTACCTCCAAATTGGGGCTGCCATTTTGTGCTGCAAGTGGTGAGAAAAGAATAAGGGTTGGTTGACGCTACGGCTGTTGCGCTCATAAGTGCCAGTGTCCAGTCCCCAGCCGATGATGCGGCGGGCGGTAATGCGAATCAGTGGGGTTTCGCCCTCGATTGTCACCGCAGTGCCGCGAACCTCGATGCCACGTGCCTCCTGGTTGGTTAGCACGTCGTCCACCAGGAAGGCAACCTGCCCGCTGCGCTGAATATCGCGCCACTTCTTGCTATCGCGCATTCGGTAGCCAGTGATGTCCAGCGTGTCCAGAGTGGGGTTGTAACGATAAGCTAGCGGCACAATATGTGGTGTACCGTCTGCGCCCACTGTTGCCAGCCGACCCAGCCACTGGCTCTGCAAATACTCAAGCTCTTTTGGCGTAAAGTTGCTCACCGTTGCGCTCCTTACCTATGGTTCAACGGCCAGCCTTGCTAGCCGCTACTACTGCTTCGGTCAGCGGCGGCACCGCTGCTGCGTTCGATGGCACGGGCTGGCGCAGATTGCCGCCCTGCTCGATGATGATACTACTGAGGATCAGGGCGATGCCCAGCCCTTGCACCAGGCTAACCGTCTGCCCCTTGAAGAAGTAGCCGAGGGCGAAGGCCACTACCGGGTTGACCAGGCCGATGATCGCAACGCTGGCGGGGGGCAGCCTCTCGATGCCGCGAAACCAGAGTGCGTAGGCCAAGCCGGTGCTAATTACGGCCATGTAGAGGTAGCCGCCCAGGTTGGTCGGGCTGAAGGTCGGCAGCCCCCCCTTGTAGCCAACTTCTACTGCGGCCAGCAGGGTGAGAAAGAGGCCGCCCGCCACCAGTTGCCAGGCAGTCAGCACCAGCAGCGACACCTCTGGTCGCCCCCAGCGGCGCAGCAGCACGATGCCGCAGGCCGAAGCCAGCACGCCACCTAGCCCCGCCGCCACGCCCAGCCCATCCAGCCGCGAACTTGGGCCGAGGACAAGCAGGCCCACGCCAAGCAGCCCCAGCGTAGCAGCCAGCAAGGTGTATCGCTTTGGCACTAGCCCCAGCAACGGCCAACCAATGAAGGCAACCAGGAAGGGCTGCACCGCATTGTTGGTCGCGGCTACCCCGCCAGGCAGCCGATAGGCGGCAACAAAGATACCAGCAAAGGCGAGACCAATGTTGAACATCCCCACCACCGCCGCCCGCCGCCACCACATCCCTTGTGGCAGCCGCCGAAAGAGCAGCAGCATCAACAGGCCAACTGGTAGCACGCGCAACGCCCCACTAAGGAAGGGGCGGTCGGGCGGCAGGAACTCAGTGGTCACGAAGTAGGTTGTACCCCAGGTGAGCGGGGCGATCATGGTCAGCAAAATGTTCTTCAGCACTTGTGGCACCCCCACCATTCCCCACAGCCAACAAGGGTAAGTCACGTTATGCTAGCAAACCAACCACCAACAATACTAGCCCGCTTCATGGGGAAGGGCGTACCATTTGGCACGCCCCTCCACCCCTGACTGGCGAGTGCTAGTTAGGCGGCTGCCGCTTCTTGCTTGGCCTCAGCATTGGCTGGGGCCATAGCAGCTTCGATGTCGAGGACGATCTTTACATCCTCACCGACCAGTACGCCGCCTGCTTCCAGGGCGACATTCCAGCTCAGGCCAAAGTCCTTGCGGTTGATCTTGGCCTCGGCACTGAAGGCGTAGACTTTAACCCCCCAGGGGCTAACCCCCGCACCCTCGCGGGTCGCCTTGAACGTCACTTCCTTGCTCACGCCATGGATGGTCAGGTCACCAACAAGGTCGAAGCTGTCGCTCTTGACGTTGGCGATTCGCGTGCTGCGGAAGGTCAGGGTCGGGTACTCGTTGGCAGCAAAGAACTCGCTGCTGCGCAGGTGTTCGTCGCGCTTCGCATCGCGGCTGTCCAGGCTAGCAACCTGCGCGGTCGCCTCGACGGTGGAGTTCTCAAAGTTTTGTTCGTCCAGGTTGATAGTGCCGCTAAACTCGTTGAAGCTGCCACGCACCGTGGTGATCATCATGTGCTTGACGCTGAAGCCGATGCTCGAATGGCTGGAGTCAATGTTCAGGATCATGGTTAGTTCATCCCCTTCTTGTATATGGTTCTTTTATCATTTCGTTCTGAGCTGTTCCCCAGTGGGATCGCCCTGACCTCTGGAGTCTACCATACGCACACCCCTAATTGCAAGTACGTACCAAAAAGTGCGTACCCTACTTTTTGGTACGTACTGCCAAAGGGTTGCGTACAGCGGCGAAAGGTGGTATAATGAGGCCATGAGTACGATGATCACCAGACCAACCAGACCAGCTATCCCTGCCGCCAACTGTGGCACGCGCAAGGTGCTAGACCTGATCGCCGACGAGTGGACGGTCTTTGTTGTCTACGCCCTGGCTGACGGCACCCGCCGCTACAGCCAGTTGCAGCGCGAAGTGCATGGCATCTCGCAGAAGATGCTGACCCAGACCCTCCGCAATATGGAGCGCGATGGCATGGTCGAGCGCAAGGTCTACCCAGTCGTGCCGCCCATGGTCGAGTATTCACTGACTGAACTCGGCCAGACCTTGATCGAGCCGCTCTCGGCTGTCGGTCGCTGGGCAGAGGAACACCTCGGTGAGGTGGAGCAGGCACGCGCCCAGTATGACCGGCTGAACCTGCGCTAGCAGCAAGCCGCCCGCGCAAATCTCTACGGCCTGCGTGTTCGTGCCTGGCTGCCGCCACCCGCTGCCCAGGACCTAGCCAGCCCTGTTGACACTCCCCCCCTCACGCGCTATACTGTTGCCAGTCTGAACACAACCACGCAAGGAGGATAGCCAACGATGGCTGACCAGCAGACAAAGGTAAGCAAAGAGATTTTCCGTAGCTATGACGTGCGCGGCACTATCGGTGACCAGTTGACCGATGAGGTGTTGGAGTTGATCGGCAAGGCTTATGGCACCCTGCTCTACCGCCTGGACGAGCGCAGCGGCGGTAGCGGCAACCCGAACAAGCAGGTGACGGTTGGCCGCGACGTGCGTACCACCTCGCTCAACTTCGCTGCCGCCCTGGTGCGCGGCATCGCTTCGACCGGCATCGACGTGACCGACGTAGGCATCGTTCCCACCCCCACCCTCTACTTCTCGGTTGGCTACTTCAAGATGGATGGCGGGGCGGTCGTTACCGCCAGCCACAACCCGCCTCAGTTCAACGGTCTCAAGATGCGAAAGATGATCCCCGGCGGCACGGATGGTGGCATGATCAACGCCCCGCTCTCAACCGAGGAGATTCAGGAACTCTACCAGATCATCGCCGGGGGCAACTTCAGGACGGGCGCGGGCAAGGTGGTAGAGCGCGACGTGCTGGAAGCCTACATTGACTACATTGTGGATACGGTTAAGGTCCACCGCCCGCTGCGGATCACCCTCGATACCGGCAACGGCGCGACTGGCCCCACTGCGGTCAAGCTGTATGAGAAGATGGGGGTGCAGGTGGACGGCCTGTTTATTGAACCGGATGGCCGCTTCCCCAACCACGTGCCGAACCCAATCAAGCCAGAGAACATGACTGCCCTCCAAGAGCGGGTGCGCGAAACTAGCAGCGATATGGGTATCGCTCTGGATGGCGACGGCGACCGTCTGGGCGTGGTGGACAACAAGGGCGAAATCCTTTGGGCCGACGAGTACCTGATCCTGCTGGCACGCCAGGCTCTTGAGGAGCATCCCGGCGCAACGATTATCTACGATGTGAAGTGCGGCCTGGGCCTGATCGAGGATATTGCGAAGCATGGTGGCAAGGGCGTGATGTGGAAGACTGGTTACACCAACATCTTCGCCAAGCGTGCAGAAACCGGCGCGCCCCTCGCAGGCGAGTACAGCGGCCACATCTTCTTCAACGACCCCCTGATCAGCTTCGACGACGGCCTCTATGGCGGGGCGCGGATGTTGAGCTTCATCAGTGCCAACGAACACGATGTGCGAGACCAACTGAGCGACGTACCAAAGTATTACAACACTATCGAGGGCCGCCTTGAGGTGGACGACAAGCGTAAGTTCCAGATCATCGCCGAACTGAGCGCGTACTTCAAAAGCAAGTATGAGGTGATCGACCTGGACGGCGTGCGGATCGTCTTCCCCGACGGCTGGGCCTTGATCCGAGCCAGCAACACCGAGCCGAGCCTGACTACCCGCTTTGAGGGCAAGACCGCCGCGAAGCTAGCCGAGTACCAGGCTATCGTCTTCGACAAGCTGAAGGAGTACCCTGAAGTCCGCGAAGAAGGCAGCAGCGGCCACAGCCACTGAGGCGCGGGCCAGTGAGTTCGGTAGGTGGGGGTGCAAGACTGTGCGCCCCTCCTAGCCCCCTGACTAAACTTGACAAAGAGGAGAGACAAATGTCTAAGGACGACAAGAAGAAGGATAAGAAGGGCAAGAAGGATAGAGCGACTGAGCAGACTGCCGACGTTGCTCTGAGCGCACTGGCCGATAGTGCTGACCCCGCTGCCGTGGGCAGCACTGTTGCTGGCAGCAACGGTGCCAGCGACTACGGCGGCATCATGCAAGAGGCTCTGGCGATGAACGAGGAACTAGTCAGCCTGCGCCGCTACTACCATATGCACCCGGAGCTATCTAGCCAGGAGTTCGCCACCGCCCGCAGCATCGCCGACTATCTGCGCGGCCTCGGCAACATTGAGGTACACGAACTGGTTAATGGCACCGCTGTGCTTGGTTTGTTGCGTGGTGGCGCAGGTGATGGGCCGACGATCATGGTGCGGGCCGATATTGACGCGCTGCCGATTATCGAGGCCAATACTGTTGAATACAAGTCGCAAAACGTGGGCGTGATGCACGCCTGCGGCCATGACACCCACATCACTGGCGTGCTGGCAACGGCCAGGCTACTCAGCCAGCGGGCCGCCACCCTGAAGGGCAACGTCAAGTTCGCCTTCCAGCCCGCTGAGGAGCGCAGCGGGGGGGCGCAGCCGATGATCGACGAGGGGGTAATGAAGAACCCCAGCGTAGATCGGGTGATTGGCTACCACGTCTGGGGCGATATGCGAGTTGGCAAGGTCGGCATCAGTGCTGGCCCAGTGATGGCTGGAGTCGAGGAGTTCGTGATCACGATCAAGGGCAAAGGCGGCCACGGCGCACACCCTGACCAGACGGTTGACCCTATCGTGGTTGCCGCCCACCTGATTACCGCCTTGCAGACCATCGTCAGCCGCAATGTAGACCCGTTGGACACGGCGATCTGCACGGTTGGCAAGGTGGAGGCTGGTACTGCCTTCAACATCATCCCCGAAACCGCGAAGCTGACTGGTACCCTGCGCTTCTTCAAGGAACACGTCCACGAACTGTTGCTGGAGCGCGTTCGCACCCTGGCCGAAGGGGTAGCTGCTGGCTTTGGCGCGACTGCCGAGGTGAAGTACACAGGCGACCTTGCGATGATCCCAGTGGACAACGATGCAGAGACTACGGCCTGGCTGCGGGGGGTAGCCGAGCGCACTGTTGGGGCCGAGCGCGTGGTCGACCAGGGCCAGACGATGGGCGGTGACGACATGGCCCTTTTCGTCAAGCAAGCCCACGGCACCTACTTCTTCCTCGGTGGCAAGAACGAGGCGAAGGGCTTCGACTCGCCACATCACAGTTCCACCTTCGACATTGATGAGGGCTGCCTGCCCTACGGCGTAGCGGTTCTCACCGCTGGCGTGCTGGACTACTTGAAGTTAGCCGCACTCGCTGTCTCCACTTGCATAAGCTAGTTAGGGGTTGGCAGCTTGCCAGCCCCGCTTTTTACCAGCAGGGGCGAGACGGTGTGCTTCTTCATCAGCCGCCTATGCAGGCCACCTGCTGCTGCCACGGCGCGTCGGCTTTCGGCGGCCAGTCGTAGTCGGGGCCGTTCGCCGTGTCGGTGATCCTAGAGATCAGCCAGCCCTCTTTTACCCTGACAAGGGTGAACACCTGATCGCCTCTACCAGAAACCGTACCAACCTCAACTGCAAAGACCATAGTAGTAGCCCCCAGCGAGTACCCTGTCCCCAAGTCTTTATCAACAATGGAAGGGTGAATAAGGCGACCTTTGCCAACCGTAAGGTAAGACCCCGTGCGTGCCTTGATCGCTAGCAGCATGGTGACGAACCGCTGTTTGTCGCAGGGGTTCTTGCTCGGTAGCATCAACGAGTACATCCTATTATAGCGGTCTTGTGCGCTTGCCAGGGTATTAGTATCATTAAAGGTCGCATAGTAGTTATTTAGCACGTCTACCAGCTCGCTCTGCGGCGGGAAGGCAGGTAGGGCAGTCGGCTGCACCGTTGCTGCTAGCGGGTAATAGCCATACTCAGATGTATCCGAAATCGGGTGGGTGTTGCGTCCAAATAGCGGCGAGAGAGCGAAGCTGACTGGCACAGTCAGCAGGGCCGCCAGCACTAGTGCGCCAACCAGGCGACTACGTAGCCGCTCCCGGCCAGTCAGCTTCACGCGCTCACCGCGCCACTTTGCCGCAGCACGGATCGTCGGCCAGAGGTCGAGGCTAGGTGGCAATGCACTACTGGCATCCTGCCACAACGCCTGCCGTACTACCTCATCGCGTTCGTCTTGCTTCACTTCAACCCCTCCTTAACCCCACTGTCGTCGCCCTCAAGTGGCGCGGCAGCCGGGTGCAACCAGGCTGGTAGCAACTGCCGCAGCCGCTGGCGGGCGACCTGCAAGCGGCGTTTGACCGCGCCCGGCTCGATCTTTAGTTGAGCTGCCATCTGTACTTCGCTCTGGTCAAGGTAGTAGCGTAGAACGATAGCTGCCCGCTGCCGGGCCGATAGCTGGTTGAGGGCGGCAGCGATCTCCTTGTGGGCAATCGCTAGCTCTACCACCTGCTCTATATCGCCGCTGCGCTCGACCAGCACCGTCGCTGCGTCTGCACTCAGGCTGATCTGCCGCTGCCCGCGCGTTGCTGCCTTGAGCGCATCGTTGACTACGATCCGCAGAAACCAGGGAGCGAAGGGGCGGCGGCTGTCGAACTGCGCCGCCCGCTCGTAGACGCGCAGGAAGGCGGCTTGCACGATGTCCTCGGCAAGCTGGCGGTCGCGGCAGACCAGGTACGCGCTGTGCAGAGCCTGCGTCTGGTGGCGCAGCACCAGCACCTCCAGGCCGCCGATCTCCCCCCGCTTCAAGCGGGCTATCGCCTCTTGTTCATCCATGCACCCTCTCACCCCCACCTAGCCCCATCTTGGGACTGCGTTCTGCTATTATTATCCGCCAGTAGGCTCTAAGGTAACATGATCGAGCAAGAATGGCAAAAGAAGTGGGTGGAGTATCACCTCCCGGTGATGAGCAACCGCCCGCGGATTCGTAAAAGCGGATAAGCGGATTGCAACGATGTGGCTAACAGGTGGATGCGCAGATGTGGGTTCAACGGCAACTAATCTGTGCATCCACTCTACTAGTCCGCTAGCTGCTCCCATCACCCTGCACAGCTACAACACTCCGTTTGTTTGACAAGCAGCCCTACGTTTGCTATAACTAGAGCCAGAGCAGTCCCCCGGTTGGGGGCGCAGGTTGTTTCCTTTGCCACAGCAAAACATGACTAAGGAGGATCGCAGCAATGGCGATGTCTATCGAACGGCCCACCAGCCAGCGCGAACGGCGGTTGCAGCAAGGTGAAGACTTCTTCCCGATCCAGAAAATTGACCACATCGAGTTCTACGTCGGCAACGCCCGTCAGGCTACCCACTTCTACCAAAGTGGCTTCGGCTTCAACGTGATCGCCTACGCTGGCCCCGAAACTGGCGTGCGTGACCGGGCCAGCTACCTGCTTGAGCAGGGCCAGATTCGCTTCCTGCTGACCAGTGCGCTACAACCAGAAGGCTTCATTGCCGACCACGTAGCCCGCCATGGCGACGGCATCCGCGATATCGCCTTCCAGGTGGGCGACGCGGTGGCCTGCTACAACGCCGCCATCGAGCGCGGGGCCGTCAGCGAGCAGGAGCCGACGGTGATCGAGGATGAGGATGGGCGCATAGTGCGTGCTGCGATCAAGATTTATGGTGACACCATCCACAGCATCGTGCAGCGCGACGGCTACACTGGCACGTTCCTACCTGGCTTCCGCCCACGCACAAAGGGCTGGCAGGTCGCCAGCACTGGCATCAAGGCGGTAGATCACTGCGTCGGCAACGTAGAGCTTGGCAAGATGGACGAGTGGGTGAGCTTCTACGAGACCATCCTCGGCTTCAGCCAGATGCGCCACTTCAGCGACGACGACATCAACACCGAGTATAGCGCACTGATGTCGAAGGTGATGGAGAACGGCAACGGGCGGGTCAAGTTCCCGATCAACGAGCCTGCGCTGGGCCGCAAGAAAAGCCAGATTCAGGAATACCTGGACTACTACGGCACCCCTGGCGTGCAGCACATCGCCCTTGCTAGCGGCAACATCATCGAGACCGTAAAGGCAATGACCGAGCGCGGTATCCAGTTCATGAAGACTCCTCACAGCTACTACGAAGCCTTGCCAGCACGGATGGGTGAAATCAAGGAAGATATAGTAGAGCTTGAGCAGTACGGCATCCTGCTTGACCGCGACGAGGAGGGCTACCTGCTACAAATCTTCACCCGCACAGTGCAAGACCGACCCACCGTCTTCTTCGAGATCATCGAGCGGCACGGCGCACGCGGCTTCGGCGAGGGCAACTTCAAGGCTCTGTTCGAGGCTATCGAGCGTGAGCAGGCCGAGCGCGGCAACCTGTAGCAGCCTGACTGATCGTTGTGCAGTATGGAAGCGCAAAAGGACAGTGAAGCAGTAGTTGCTTCACTGTCCTGCCCTTCTTAGCCCAGCGTAGTTACTCAGGGGGCGGCTGGGTACTGCTGCTTGTAGCGGAAGCTGCCTAGCTGACTCAGTTGCACCTCGTAGGCGGTACCAGCGTTCTCCGGGTGGTACTCGAAGACGGCCCGCTCAAAGTATTGCACAGTGTAGGTCTTGCCGTCGGTGTCGCTTTTCTCCTGAAACTCGTCGCTGATCGGGTAGCCCTGCTGGGCGAGGCCGCCACGCGTCTCCCAGTAAGTGCGGAACTTGCCGCCAACCACCTTGCCGGTCTGGGCGAAGGGGAGTGGGTTGTCAGTGCTAACGGTCTGCGCGGGCGGCGTAGCTGCTGGTGGCGGCGTAGCTTCGCAACCAACAGTGGCAGCTTCCGCTGTGTTGAGCAGGTTGCTACCCTGACTACCGCCTATCGCAAACACGATATTGCCTACGCTAGCTCCACCAGGGAGCATCCGCCGCTCAGCCATATCCAGCCCGCTCTGCCAGACGTTGGCAGCAGGATCGTAGGCGTAGCTCTGGCTGCGGGCAGCGGCGCGGCTGCCACCGATACCACCGAAGATGTAGAGGCGGTCACCAACCACTGCGCTACCAGGGTAGTCGAGGGTGTCGGGCAGATCGGCGCGCGCCATCCACTTGTCCGCCGCAATATCATAGTCATAAGTGGAGCGGCTGAAGCCAGACTTGTCCAGATCGTACCCAGCGGTAACATAGAGGTGGCCGTTGATCACCCCATAGCCGAAACCACTGCTCCGGGTCGGCAGGGCGGCACGGGTGGCCCACTTGTCCGTCGCTGGGTCATATTCCCAGGTCTGGTTGCCAATACTGAGGACGCTGAGGCTGAGTACGCCGCCAACCAGGTAAATCTTGCCGTTCCAGTAGCCTGCCGCTGCCAGGCCGCGGATTTCAGGCATCGCAGTCCCACTGCTCCACGAGTTGCTGGCTATGTCATAGATGCGTGTGTCGTTGACGATTGCTCCCTTACCTGCCACGTCGCTGCCATGTACGCCACCGAAGAAGTAGAGTTTCTTGCTGCCTGGCACATAGACGGCATTGGCTACGGCGAAGTCGCTGGGCGCACTGGCGAGAGCAGTCCAACTGTTGGTGGCCGGGTCGTAGCGCAGCAGTTGCTTGCTCTCGGTTGCGCCACTGAGCGAGAGTGTGCCAGCGGTGGCGTAGATGTAAGTACCATCACTGACTGTTCCACCACCACTCGCCCCTGGCAGAGCGGCAACCGCCCGCCAGCCACCGAGAACAGGGTTAGCACAGGCAGCAGGAGGATTGCTGCTAGGATTATGCACGGTAGCCTCCGTCACAGCGGGGTTGTTTCGTGGGCTAGTCGGTAGCTGCTGGCTGACGAAGATCAGCGTGCTGGCGACCAACACCAACACCAGCATGGCTATGGCAAAGCGCGGCGGGCGATTGAACAGCGGGCGCGCACGGGCTGGCAGGGTTACTTGCGTCTGCATCTCTGGGTTCCTTCTGCCCCGGTCAGGGGCGGTAGAGTTCGGTTTGGTTTGAGCCTGGGCCGCGATCATCTGGCGTAGCTGCTGACGGTAGGCGGTACTCGGCTGGCTGGGGCGTAGCTGGTGGCGCAGGCGACGAGCAAGGGCGGCCCGCTCACGGTCGAGCGCGGCTGGTGGCGTGGCAGCGGGGTCGGCGGTGAGTGCAGCAAGGTACAACTCTAGCAGTTCGGCCTGTTCTTCTTGCCTGCCCATCAGTAAACCTCTCGTTTGATAATCAACTGCTTCAACCGCTCAACTGCACGGTGGCGCAGCATCCTGACTGCGGCCTCGCTCTTGCCCATTGCCGCTGCAATTTCGCCGCCGCTCCACCCTGCGCTGTCCAGTTCCAGCACATTACGCTGCTCGTCGGCCAGGTGGCTGATCGCCTGTAGTAGTTCGTGTCGCTCGGCAGCATCTACCGCCGCATCCTCCAGGGTTGGGCCGGGGGCGAGCAGGCGGTCAGCATCCAACACTGTTGTAGGTCGCCGCTTCTGGCTGTTGACCACAGTATTGTGGGCGATCCTGAACAGCCAGGCAGCAAAGGCTCGCTCCTGATAGCGTGGTAGAGCAACGAAAACTTCGAGGAAGATTTCGCTGGTTGCGTCCTCAGCGGCCTCACGGCTCTGCAAGCGCAGGTAGCAGTAAGCGTAAATGCGGTCGAGGTAGCGTTCGTAGAGCATGGTGAAGCGGGCGGGTTCGGCCTGAGCCACTCGCACCAACTCATCGTCGCTCACTACCTTTGCATCAGCCGCGTCATCGCGCTGGCGGCTGACTATGCCAAACAAGATGATCATCCTGCCTTCACCTGTCGTTCGTTGCAAGTCCGGGGCTTGCTGCCTACAGAAACAACGCAGCTGGGCAAACGTAACGGCCAGTTTGAGTTTTAATCTGGCACAGACTTAAGGCGGCCCATAATGAGCCGCCCGCGTCAGGTGCGATTTGGTAGATACTCCAATCAACAAACTGCCACCATTGTGTCACACTGCCGATTGAGGAGTACCGCTTGGGGCTACTCTCCCTGCTGGCAATCAGCCGAGTTGGTCGGTTGGGATGTCACGCTGCTGTTGCAGGTTGAGGTGAACGGTCTTGCGGATGCCGTAGTTGATCGCCTTGCGCGCTTCCTCGCTCATCGGGTTGTTGGCCTGCAAGCTCTGTGCTTCCATCGCCAGGCGGTTCGCCAACTCTACCTCGCCCTGCGATAGTAGGCGGGTGGCTGCGCCCTGCAACTTCTGAGCAGCCCCAACCGTGTCGCCAGCGTTCAAGTCCTCCATCGCCCGCTGCTGCAACTTGTGGGCGGCTATCTTCTCCACCACGCTCATCACAGTTGGGTCGCTGGCAGAGTTAGGCAACTGTGCGGGTGGGTCGAAAGTCGCCACCACATCTGCACTGGCGATCAAGCCCCGCTGACGGCTGGCAGGCATATCGTAGATCAAGTCTGCGCTGGCAATGCGAAAGTCACCCGCCTCCGAGGGGGGTAGCAGCAGTTCGAGCATCAAAGCCTGACCACGCCCACGCTCCACCTGACCGATATAGTAGGTGCTACTCTCGCCAAAGTCGGCCCCGATATTAGGGGCTGCGGCAAGCTGGCTGATCTGCGGCATGGTGCGGTAGGCAGCCCGCAGGCTCACCCCTGGCGCAAGGCGCAGGCGCAGGCTAGCGTTATCAATCACCACTGCTTGCAAGCTGCGAACCGCCTCTTGAAAGTAGTCAATAATCCGCGCTGGGCTGTCCACGTAGTCGGCTACCCCACCCGTGAAGTCGGCTATGTCGTCGAGCAGCCGCTCATTCCAGTCGGTGCCAAGACCGAGGGCAGTGATGCCAACCCGCTGCTGGGCGGCAATGCGGGCGGTATTGCGGCAGTCGTCCTCGCGCTCCGTGCGCCCATCGGTCAGCAATACCATCCGATTGAGTGGCACCGCAGCCTGACCCGCCAGCCGCACCCCCTCTTGCAGAGTACGAATCGCCTCGCGCATCGCAGGGGCCATGCGTGTGCCACCGAAGGGCTGAATCTGCTCAATATCGCGCTTGAGCCGGGGCCGCTGCATATCGTTGATCGTCGAAGCAGGGATAAAGGTCGTGTGGCGGCTGTTGAAGCCGACCACCGAGATGATATCGCTGGGGCTGAGTCGGTCAAGGACAAGGCGCACGGCCTCCTTGGCATAGCCGATCTTGTTCTGCGCCTCCATACTACCGCTATGGTCAATAACCAGGCACATATTGAGGGTGTTGGGCGCACTAGACAACATGGCGGCATTCGGCGTAATCTCCACCATCGCCTGGGCTACCTGCACCGTCCGCATCGCCGGTAGGTTCGAGCGGGCCATCCGCACGCTCAAGTTAATCGCATCGGGCATGATTGACTCCTTCTACCCCTATTATACAGCCAGCAGGCAAGGATGTTTCAACGGCGCAGCCACCGTCCCAGCAAGCCCGCTGCCAGCCCCGCCGCCGCGCTCATACCATAGCCACCAACCAGGGCGAGGTCGAGATAGAACTTGAAGGCGGTCTTGTAGTCGGGCAGGTGCCATTCGTAGCGCGTTCCCCACTGCTGGTAGAAGGCCGCAGCCTGGGCCGCCGCCCCACTGATCGCCCAGAGGGTAGGAGCTTGCAGCTTGTACAGGTAAGCCAGGCTATCCCCTTTGCCCGACCCGCCGCCGAGTAGCCCGTAGGCGAAGCTAGCGGCGACGTTGCTGATCGTTGCATCCAGCAGGCGTTGGCGGAAGAAAGCCTCTAGCCCCGTGTCGGTGCGAAAGATGCTGAGCGACCAGCGATGACCGCGCCCAAAGTAGAGAGCGGTGTAGAGCAGGTTAGCGGTGGCCCCAGCCGCCGCGGATTGTAGCATCCCCACCCTGGCAGCGAGGGCAGCGGCAGCAGCGGGGGCAGCTACTACCGCGAGGCTGAGAGGCAGTCGGGCCAGCCGTTCGTGGGCCAGCCGCTCTGCGCGCACGGCGCGGGCGGCAGCACGCAGGGTGCGGATGCCCTGATGGGCGGCCTGCATCACCGTCGCGTACTCGCCGCGCCGGTACTCATCCTCCAGCCGTGCGGTGCTGACCCCACTGCTGATCGGTTCGGCAGCTTGCAGCCGTTCGCCATAAGCCTGGTAGAAGGTGGCCTCCTGCTCTAGCCAGTCGAGGGCGACGCGGGCCTGCTGCGCCTGATCGAGCAACAGGTATTCAGCCAGCGGGCGGCCCTGGTTGTGGGCGGGGATTGGCAGGCCAAGCAGGGTGCAGAGCGTGGCAGCAATATCCACCTGGGCAACGCTGCCACGATAATCCCCACCGTCATCGCTGGCAACCCCTGCTCCTGCCAGGATCAGCGGGCTTTGCACCACCACCTCCTCTGGGCCACCATGCCCTCCACTGTCGGTGTGGCCGTGGTCAGAGGTGATAGCTACCGCCGTGTCGCTCAGGTCTACGCTGGCGAGGAACTGGCGCAGCAGCCTGTCCAGGTGGGCTACGCCGCCGACGTACTGAGGCGAGGTGCCGCCGTAGCCGTGGCCGAAGTTGTCGGCGGCACTCAAGTGCAGCACCATGAAGCCGGGCTGCTCTCGCTGCCAAAGCTGGATCGCTGCTGCGGTCAACGCTGCGTCCGAACTCAGGATTACCGCGTCGTCCGCATAGTCGCGGGGACCAATCACGTCGTTCGCGTCGGCCACGCGCCGGTCGCCACCAAGCTTCTTCTGCCAGGTGCAGTAGCGGCCCGCGTCGATGTTTGCGCCGAACAGTTGCCGCCAGGCGCGGTCGCCAACAGCAGCGGTTCGCAACCCAGCCGTCTGCGCGAGGCTGAACACGCTATCAATCGTCACCGCCTCTGGGTACCAGTTACTCGTCACCCCGCTCACCTCCTGCCACGCGCCGGTTAGCATTGCCGTCCAGCCGGGGAGGGAGAGCGAGGGTTGGCCCACGCGGGCGATGAAGGCCACCCCTTGCTGGCGCAGGGCCACCAGCGTCGGCATAGTCAGTGCGCTGTCGGCACGCAGGCCGTCAAGGATGATCAGGATGGCGCGGCGAGCGGGGCGCGGCAGGGCAGCGGCAGGGCGCGGTGGCAGCGGGCGGCGGTAGGGGCCACGATAGTCTACATTGCTGCGCCAGACGCGGCGAGCGAGGACGATCATCCCCGCCCCAGTTGCGCTGATGGCGGCGAGAGTCGCCAGGGCGGGCAGGTAGGACAGCAACTTGCGGGTAGATGGCACGGGCGCGCTCCTTCGGTCGGTGTCTCGCCTTATTCTACCACAAGCGGGCGGCTTGCTGCTTGCGTAACGCGTGGATAGAGGGTAAAATAGAAGCTAGTTCACAACCCACAGGAGGAGACAAGGATGGCTAAGGCTGGCTGGATCGCGCTGGGTGCGCTAACTGCAGGGGGCGTGCTATTGGCGCAGCGGGCAATCCGCAACCAACCACTGGTGACCGAAATCGTGGCGGGCGTATACGCCATAAACCTGCGCTTTGGCGGCCCATTGCGGGTCGGCAACCACGCCTACCTGCTCGACAATGGCGAGGGGCTGTTGCTGATAGACACTGGCACGGTCAAGGACGGTGGCGACATTACGGCGGCGATCCAACAAATCGGCCACTCGCTTGCCGACCTGCGCGTGATCGTCGTCACCCACTGGCACTACGACCACACTGGCTCGCTCTACGAACTGTTGCGTGGCGCACCCCAAGCTGTCGCCTATATGCACCCTCATGACCGCGAGGCAGTGGATGGCAAGGGCGGTAGCTCCTACTTCTACGGCATTGCGGGCGGCAAGGAAGGGCGGCGGATGCTTACCCAGGAGTACGACCCCACGCCAGCCGAGCTAGCTGACAGGCTGATCGGGGCGGACACTGAGACGATTGGTGCAGCGGTTGCCCCCTGGGGTTTGCGAGCGATGCACACCCCCGGCCACACTCTCGGTAGCATGAGCTACTTCCATGACCAGCAGCGCATCCTCTTTCCCGGTGACGCAATGAACTATATGCTGGGCGCAGCTACTGCCCCCTTCATCCACGATGTCTATGAGGGCGGCTACGAGCGCACGCAGGAGCAGGCGGCAGCCTTCGCCGCGACAACCCCGCGCTATATCCTGCCCGCGCACATGACGATCAGCAGCCGCCCCAGCGAGTGGCAGGTGAGTGGCCCGCGCACTACCGCCCAGCGGTTGGCCGAGCGGGTGTTGGGGGTGAAGGTCAAGCTGGTGCGCGGAGGTAGAGAGTAATTCATCTGTCCTCTGCGTACAAGAAGGCTAAGCAGCCTGCTAAATCCCCTGCCAGGCAGTGCCAAGCAGCGGGCTGATATGCTATAATGAGCCGCGTCCGCAGCCGAACAAGCCGACAGGAGTTACCCCGCCAGCCATGCCCCGCCCAGCCCCTCTGCCCCTCTTTGCCGAACTCGAACCAGCCTTCGCTGGCCCACCCCTGTTGCTCGTGCGTGAGGCGGGCGGCAGTCGGGCGTTGGGTCGCGCCAGCGACTACGTAGCCGCCGCCGTCGCCCACGGCTGGCCTGCCATAGTTGCGGCTAATGTTGGCACACTGGCAGGCAGCCTCGACCTCTACGTGGCCGCCCGCGCCGCTGGCTTGCAAGCCGTGCTTGGCCTGGAGGTGCCGCTGCGGGTTGGTGAGGATGCGTATAGCGGCAGGAAGCGCGAGCCAATCGCCCCCACGCCCTTGCTGCTGCTGGCCCGCGATGCTGAGGGCTGGCGTAGCCTCTTGCGCCTGGCAGCGATGGCCGCCACCCCCGGCTGGGCTGCTGACCTCGAACTACTACGCCGCAACCCTGGCCTGAGCGTGGTTAGCCTCGGCCTCGCGCAGGCAGTGCTGGCTGGCAGAGACAAGCTGGCGGCTCTGGCCCGTACCCTGGCTGCCACCCAACAGGCAGTCGGTAGCACCCATCTCTACGCTGCCATCCCACACAGCCATACGGAGCAGGCCGGGGCGCGGGCGCAGAAGCAGGCGGCTGAATTGGGCATCGCCAGCGTCGCTCTGCAAGAGGCCCGCTACGCCAGCGAGGATGAGGCGGAGGCTTACGCTGCCCTCTGCACTCTCTACCAGCAGCCACCGCCCGAAGCCGCCTACCACATCGGCCCGCCAAGCGAGGCTGCCCGCGCCTTCGATGGACTGGACAGCTTGCGGGCGGTGGCTGAGTTGTTGCAGGCACACACAGCAGACCTCTGGCAGCCGCCCGCCCTACTTGGCACGCCACCACCCACTAGCCCGCGTACGCCAGGGACGGGGCCAGTGGAGGAGCAGGCGGTGGCGGTGGAAGCGGCGGGGTTGCTGCCCACCTATACCCTCGTGGCCGAGATCACAGCGGGGTTGCGGGAGCGAGGGTTGATCTGTCGGCTGGTACCGGGGCAGGGGGCCGACCTGTTCGCGGCCAGCATCGGCGCAACCAACCTGCCAGCGGCACTGCTGACCGCTGGTGGTAGGCTGAAGGCCAGCCTCTGCCTTGAGTATGCCAGCACCAGCGAAGCTAGCCTGCTGACTTATGTCGCTGAGCGGTGGCCGCAGGCGATCCTTGTACAAGCGACAGCCCGCACTACCCTGCGCCAGGCTTTGCGCGAGGCGGCGAAGGTACGCGGCAGTGAGGGTGAGCTAACTACTTTGTTGCAGTGGGCAGCCAGCAGTGAGCCAAAGGGAGGCGACCTTAGCCCAGCTGCGGCGGCCACCCTTGCGCTGGCCGAGCGGTTGGGCGGGCGGCCACGCTGGGGCGAGGCGAGCAGCCGCAGCCTGCTGATCCCGGCGGCCAGCCCCCCGCTGCCACTGCCACTGCACGCCGAGTCGCCGCTTGCCAGCCTCACCATTGAGCGCGCTACTGCCGTTGCCCTCGGCGCAGTGCTGCTAGACTTGCAACCCAATCCCCGGCTCGATCTCGTGCAGCAGGTAGCGACTGGCGAGATCGACCCCCAAGATGCAGCCACCTGGCGGCTGATTGCGGCTGGCGAAGCAGAGCGGTTGGATGGCTGGAACGCACCGCTAGCCCCCACCGCCGACTGGCCTACCCTGCTGGCTGCCCTCGCCAGCCCCGACGCGCCCGCCGATCACCCAGCAACGGCGGCTCTGGCCTGGGACAGCTATTGCCTGGCCTGGGGCAAGGCACACGACCTTGCCGCCTACTATGCCGCCGCTGGCCCCACCCTCGGTCTGCACCCGCTGGCGCAGCACCGCGAACAGTGGCAGGCAGCCTTCGCCGACGGACGCTTGGCGGGCGGCCCGCTGGCGGCGAGTGAACGGCCTATGCGCCTGTTTGGGGTGCTGCGCCAGCCGCGCCGCCTGCTCGCCAACGATGGTAGCACCTTGCTGACAGCCTGGTTGGACGACTGGCAGGGCAGTAGTCGGGTGTTCGGCTTTGGCCCGCTGGTCGAGCGGATCGTAGCCCTGAGCGAGGGCCAGCCCGCCCTACTGCTGGGCCGGGCAGTGGCGGGTAAGGATGGAGAGGTTAGCTTGCTGGTTGAAGATGCTGCCCCCTTCAGCGGTACAGTGCCGCCGCTGCCAGCCGTTGTGCAGACGGTCAGGCAAGCGAGGGTGGCCGCCCCGACTGGCGACTTCTTTGCTGCCGTGCCAGAGCAGCACCCCCCAGAACCGCCTGCCCCCAGTACGCCCGCGGTCGGCAAGGTAACCACCCCGCCCAAAGCTACCGCTGCCAACGACCGGGGCAGCAAGGAGAAAGCGAAGCTGGCCCCGCCCCCCCCACCACTCGTCACCCTGCGCCGCTTGCATCTGCGCCTGCCAGTCAGCGACGACCAGGCGGAGGACATTGGTGTAGCCCAACAGGTCGCAGACCTTGCCCGCCAGCACCCAGGCCGCGACCTCCTGCTCCTCTACATCCAGTGGAGCAGCCAGGACGTGTGCATTGAACCTTACGGCTTCGGTGTTGCCGCCGACGAGTTTAGTGGGGCGGTGGCCGCCAGCCTGGGCCAGGGCATCATCTTCGCCGCCGACACGGTGGAGCGGCCCGCCCCCGCCTGAGCAGAGGCTAGACCAGCTTCAGCACATCGGCCAGCACGCCTGCTGCCGTCACCGTCGCGCCTGCCCCTGGCCCCTGCACGATCAGCGGGTTGTCGCGGTAGCGCATGGTGCGCCAGATAAATAGGCTGTCGGTGCCGCGCAGCCGACCAGCAGGCGAGTCCTTGTCCACCGCCTGCAAGCCCACCCGACTACCGCCAGGGGTGACAGCAGCGAGGTAGCGTAGTACCTTACCCTCCGCCACTGCTGCCTGTTGTCGCTGAGCAATCCGTGCATCCACGTCGGCCAGCCCTGCCCAGAATTGTTCGAGGCTAGCTTCAGCCTTGCTGAGGCCGAGTGGCACCAGGCTCTCCACCGCCACGTCGCTGAGGTTGATGCGCTGCTCCATACGGCGGGCGAGGATCAAGGCCTTGCGGGCTGCGTCCAGGCCGCTAAGGTCGTCGCGGGGGTCTGGTTCAGTATAGCCACGGTCGGCGGCTTCGCGCAGAGCCGTACTGAAACTGAGGCCACGATCCAGGCCGGTGCAGAGATAGCCGAGCGTACCGCTGACGCTGGCTACGATGCTCTCAATCTGGTCGCCGCTCGCCAGCAAGTCCTCCAGGGTGCTGATCACTGGCAGGCCCGCCCCCACCGTCGCCTCGTGGCGCACCCGTCCCAGCTTTGACTTCACGCCAGGGCGGGTGTAGGGCTGCATCTCTGTCAGGTCGTTGATGTTGTCTACTGCCACCCCGGTGCTGGACATGGTGCGGCCCGGCAACTCTGGAGCGATCTCCATGTAGTCCTCGTAGGGGACGGCCAGGGGAGCCTTGTTCGCCAGCACGAGGTCGCAGCCATACTGGCGGCAACCAGCCAGCAGCGGGAAGGTCGCCTCGGTCGCAGCCAGGTCTATGACGATCACTGGCATATTGAGGCGGGCGACCAACTCTGGCAGCGCACTGAGGTCTGCCGTGTACAGCACACCACCGATGCCCCAAAGGTCGAGTGGGCGACCCGCGACCTTGTTGGCGAGTAGGGAGGTGAGCGCGTCGGGCGACCACCCTTGTAGCCGCAGGTACAACCCCTTGCTGTCGGCCAGCCCAATATATTGCAGGTGATCCAGCCGCCCCGCTGCCTGCTGGCTGCTAATCTGGCGCACCAGTTCCTTCCCCACCTTGCCCAGCCCTAGCTGGATCAGGCCCACCTTGTCTGCGATCATCTTTCACCTCCCCGGTTGTGTGGTCAGGGCTATTGTACACCAGTGGCGCACGGATAGGTTAGCCCGCAGCCAGGAAGGGCCGCAGGATCGCTGTCAACTGCTGATGCTCGATCAGGAAAGCGTCGTGGCCCCAGGGCGAGTCCAGTTCAACGTACTGCACCGCTTTGCCCGCGAGTTGCAGGGCAGCGGCCATCTCCTGCTGCAAGCGGGTGGGAAAGAGCAGGTCGCTGTTGATGCCAAGCACCAGCGTGCGGGCCGTCACCCGCGCCAACCCCGCTGCCAGGTCGCCGCGCCCCCGCGCTACATCGTGCAAGTCCATCGCCCGCGTAAGGACGAGGTAGCTGTTCGCATCGAAGCGGCGCACCAGTTGCGCCCCCTGGTAGTAGAGATAGTTTTCCACCTGGAAGCGGCTGGCGGGCTGGTAGTAGCTAGCGGGGTCAGCCTCTACCCGCTCGCGGCCAAACTTGCGCCGCATGGACTCGTCCGACTGGTAGCTGATCATCCCCACCATGCGGGCCAGGGCCAGCCCTTGCTCTGGGCTGCGACCTGTGCCGTAGTAGTCGCCGCCCTGCCAGTCAGGGTCGATCTCGATAGCCCGCCGCCCGATCAGGCTGAAGGCGATCCCTTGTGGGCTGTGCGCGAAGCTAGCGGCAATTGGTACGGCAGCGGCTACGAAATCAGGGTAGCAGACTAGCCACTCGGCCACCTGCATCCCCCCCAACGAGCCGCCGATCACGCAAGCCAGTCGCTGCACCCCCAGGGCAACAAGCAAGCGGTATTCCAGCCGCACCATATCGCGCACGGTGACGGTGGGGAAGCGTGAACCGTAAGCGAGGCCGTTGGCGGCGGGACTGGTGGGGCCAGTTGTTCCCTGACAACCACCAAGGATGTTGGCACAGACCACAAAGTAGCGGTCAGTATCCAACGCCCGCCCCGGCCCGATCAGCGCGTCCCACCAGCCCGCTCTACTCTCGCCCGCATACACCCCCGCCGCATGGCTGTCACCAGTCAGGGCGTGGCAGACGTACACACCATTGTCGCCCGCGGCGTTCAGCGTCCCCCACGTCTCGTAGGCCACCTGCACGGTGGGCAGGGTCACGCCGCTCTCAGTAATATAGGGTAGGGGGTCGAGCCAAATACGCTGCACGCTAATGCCAGCCGCTGCTTGGCCTGCCAGGGAAGCGACCGAGGGATCATCGTCGAGGTTGATTGTAGCAATAGGTTCGTTCATTTATTTGGGCGGTTGAGCGGTTGGGTTGACGATCAGGTAGGCGATCAGGGCGGCGACAACGACCAGGAAAAGGACACGCACGAAGCCGCTACCCTTCGCCATTGCCACCCGCGTGCCGAGGACGGAGCCGCCGATATTGCAGACTGCCATCGGCAGCGCGTAGGCGTACAGGATGGTGCCGCCGAACAGCAGGAAGGAGATGATCGCCGCCAGGTTGGTAGCGAAGTTGACTACTTTGGCCGAGGCTGAGGCGGTCAGGAAATCGAAGCCGAAGCCCGCGATAAAGACCAGGATCAGGAAGCTACCCGTCCCCGGCCCGAAGAAGCCGTCGTAGAAGCCGATGCCCGCCCCAGCAATCACCCCAACCGTGACTTGCCGCCGATGTGCCAGCTTCGGGGCGTGGAGCGCGCCAAAGTCCTTCTTGACGAAGGTGTAGATGGCGACGACGATCAGCAGGCCAATGATCAGCGGGCGCAGCACTTCCTTGTTGAGCAGGCTGACCGCCTGTGCGCCGAGGAACGATGCAGCAAAAGCTGCGCCCGCCGCTGGCAGCAGCGCAGTCCAGTCCAGCTTGATCCGTCGGGCGTAGCGGTAGGCCGCCACGCTGGTGCCAGCAATCGAGGCTAGCTTGTTGGTGCCAGAGAGGAAGGGGAAGGGGTAGCCAGGCAGGATCGCCAGCAGCGCAGGCAACTGGATCAGCCCGCCGCCGCCCACCGCCGAGTCTACGAAGCCCGCCAGGAACGCGAAGCCGCACAACAGGATTGTTTCTAGCAAGGTGATGTAGTCAACCTGAACCTGATTTTTGGATAGCTGGCTAAGAGGGAAAGCTGGTCGGACGCTGTACAGCCCTGCCCTGGTCTCCTTGTGGAGCGACCGTCCGAGCGGCGGCCAGCTTCCTCTCAGCCCAGCGGGTAGTAGGCGGCAGCACTGCTACGCTACCGCCTGATTGGCTGCTGACTAACGGCTGCTGGCAACCGGCGTGCGGGCTGCGCGCTGGCTGGCGGCAATCGCCTGGTCGAGGTCGGCGATGATGTCTTTGATGTCTTCCAGGCCGACGGAGACGCGTAGCAGGTCGGGCGTAACCCCGGCAGAAATCTGCTGCTGCTCGTTGAGTTGCTGATGGGTGGTGGTAGCCGGGTGGATGATCAGCGACTTGGCATCGCCGACGTTCGCCAGCAGACTGAGCAGTTGCACGTTGTCGATCACCTTGCGCCCAGCCTCGCGCCCGCCCTTGATCCCAAAGTTGAGCATCGAACCAAAGTAGCCCTCGCGAAACTGCTGCTTGACGTTGGCGTGGTAGGGGTGATCTGCCAGGCCGGGGTAGTTGACCCACTCCACGGCAGGGTGCTGCTGGAGCCACTGGGCCAGCTTCAGCGCGTTGTCGCAGTGCCGCTCCATACGGAGGGAGAGGGTCTCCAGACCAACCAGAAAGAGGAAGCTATTGAAGGGGCTGAGGGCGGGGCCGAGGTCGCGGTACGGCTCGACACGGGCGCGCACGATCCAGCCTAGTGCGCCGAACTTGTCCATGTAGTCGTGCATCTTGGGGAACTTGCCGTTCTTCCAGTTGAACTTGCCGCTCTCAACCAGCACCCCGCCGATGGAGGTACCATGCCCGCCGATCCACTTGGTGGCCGAGTGGATCACGATGTCTGCGCCATGCTCAATTGGGCGGCAGAGGTAGGGGGTGGCGAAGGTGCTATCGATCAGCAGGGGCAGTCCCGCGTTGTGCGCGATGTCGGCCACGGCCTGGATGTTGATCACGTCCAGCTTGGGGTTGCCGACCGTCTCGATGTAGATCGCCTTTGTGCGCGGGGTGATCGCCTGCGCGAAGTTGTTCACGTCGCTAGGATCAACGAACTTGACGGTGATGCCGTGCTTGGGCAGAGTGACGGCAAACAGGTTGTAGGTGCCACCGTAGAGGCTGCTGGCCGACACTATCTCGTCGCCCGCCTCAACGAAGGTGAAGATCGCGGTAGAGATTGCACCCTGGCCGGAGCCGGTCGCCAACCCCGCAAGGCCCCCTTCCAGAGCCGCAACCCGCTTCTCGAACACGTCGTTGGTAGGATTGCCGAGGCGGGTGTAGATGTTGCCAAACTCCTCAAGGGCAAAGAGGCGGGCAGCGTGATCCGCGTCGTCAAAGACGTAGCTGGTGGTCTGGTAGATCGGTACGGCGCGCGATTTGGTAGTGGGGTCTACCACTTGCCCAGCGTGCAGTTGCAAGGTGTCGAAGCCCCACTGCTGCTCAAGGCTAGCCCGATCTGGCCGCGCCTGGGCCTGACCCAGCTCGTCCAACGGGGTGCCAGTCGCGTCGAAGGGTGTATCCTGGAAGCCCTCCGCCTCATGGTTGCTGCCGTTGCCGTTGCCATTACCGTTGTGCTGACTGTCCGACATTGTTCTGATCCCTTTCCAGAGGCAATTCTGCCTCCATCATGTGTGGTTAAGGAGCGTCTGGCTCCCATGTTATGTGGTTAAGAGGCTATGCGCCCCCATGTTGTGTGTGACACCGTCCATCCTATCCCGATATGTAACCCTGAGCCTTCAACAACTCGGCGATCAGGATCACGTTGCCAGCCGCCCCGCGCACCAGGTTGTGGCCCAGCAGCACGAACTTCCAGTCTAGCACGCTGCACTTGCGCAGTCGCCCAACCGACGTACTCATCCCCCCGCCAGCATCGCGGTCGAGGCGCGGCTGCGGTCGATCTGGCTCGCTGCGGTAGATCACCGGCTGGGGTGGTGCGGTTGGTAGCTCCAGCCGCTCTAGCGGTCGCCAGTCCTGCCAGGCAGCGATGATTTCCTCGGCAGTGATCGGGTACTCCATCTCAACCGACACGCTCTCAAAGTGACCGTCAATTACTGGCACGCGGGTAGTGGTTGCACTTATGCGCAGCGAACCCCGCTCATGCGCTGGCTCCCTACCAAGTATCTTGAGGGTTTCGGCCTCGATCTTCTCCTCCTCACCACCGATGTGCGGGATCACGTTGTCGGTGATGCTGAGGGCCGAAACACCGTCATAGCCAGCCCCGCTGATCGCCTGCATCGTCGTCACCAGCACAGCATTGAGGGCGAACTCGTTGCTGATCGGGGCAAGGACAAGCACTAGATGAGAGGTGGAGCAGTTCGGCGTGCAAGCGATCAACCCCGACCAGCCGCGCTTCTCCTGCTGCGTCTTGATCAGGCTAGTGTGCTGCCAGTTGATCTCTGGGAGCAGCAGTGGCACATCGGCGGCCATGCGGTAACTTTTGGCGTTGCTGACTACTGCGTGACCGGCGCGGGCGAACTCTAGCTCCAGGCTCTCGGCTTCCTCGGCTTGCAACGCGCTGAGGATGATCGGGGTGTCGAAGTTGCGCGAGTCGCTTGCCACCACAGTCAGATCAAGTGCGTCGTCACCGATGCCCGTATCGTCGCGTAGCACGTCGCCGTAGCGTTTGCCGACCGTGCGCGACGAGCCGCTGACTGCCCGCACCGCAAACCAGGGGTGGCCGCGCAGCAGACGCACGATGCGTGA
>JAYUUN010000057.1:0-42175 GCA_043754535.1 Chloroflexota bacterium
GTGGATATTAGCCTCTCCAGTGGTGACGGCCCAGGCTACGGTGTGACATCCGCATTCGCAGGCGAGTGGCTGCGCTACAGCGTCAACGTCGCCAGCAGCGGCCAGTACAGCCTCAGCGTGCGGCTGGCGGCGAGCGGCGGCGGCGGCAGCTTCCACATCGAGCGCGGCAACGGTAGCAACCTGAGCGGGCCGATCAGCGTGCCGAATACGGGCGGCTGGGCTACCTGGCAAACGGTGACGGTCACTGGCTTGAGCTTGAGTGCGGGGTCACAAGTCCTGCGCCTGGTGCTGGACGGCAATGGCATCAGTGGGCAGGTGGCTTACTTCAACTATCTCACCTTCGCCTTGATCGCCCCCACCTCTACCGCAACAGCGACCACCAGCAGCACCGCCACGCCGACTGGTACTCGCAGCCCAAGCAGCAGCACGACGACGGCAACCAGCAGCGCAAGCGGCACAGCTACCGCCACCGCTACCAGCAGCATAAGCGGTACGGCGACGGCCACCGCTACCGCCTGCGCGATCAGCTTCAGCGACGTGCTGACTAGCAATATTTTCTACACTGACATCCAGTTCCTGGCCTGTCGCGGGGTAATTGGCGGCTTCCCCAACGGTCTGTTCCAACCTAACAGCAACTCCACGCGGGGCCAGTTCGCCAAGATCGCCACCCTCGGCTTCGGCATCGCTGCCTTCACACCAGGCACGCCAACCTTCGGCGACGTGCCGAGCGGCAACGTGTTCTACGGCTACGTAGAAGCGGCCTATCACGCTGGGGTGGTCAATGGGCTGGCGGCAGCGCAGTGTGCCTTGCTGGGCCAAAGCAACCCCTGCTACGGCTTGAACGTACAAATTAGCCGGGCGCAAGTGGCGGTGATCGTGCAGCGGGCGCGCAGCTACGCCGTTGTCACCCCTAGCCAGCCCACCTTCAGCGACGTGCCAGCTAGCAACTTTGCTTACGCAGCGGTAGAGACGCTGGCTAGACGGGCGATCATCAGCGGTGGGTCATGTGCTAGCGGCCTCTGCTTCCGACCCAACGACAATATTCGGCGTGGCGAACTTTCCAAAGTCGTCCACCGGGCGATTGACAGCGCACCGTAGCTGTTCGCAAGCAGTTGAGCGGTTGCATGGACTGGTTACTAGCTTGTGGCGGCAAAGGAGCAGGCAAGCAGAAGGGGCGGTTGCCTGCCCCTTACGCTTCCTGCTTCTTTTGCGTCAACCATACGGCTGCTTCAGCTAACCTGCACCTGGATGGCATCGTAGGCCTCGGCCCCAGCGGGGTACGCATCAGTGGCGGTGTTCAATTGCACCTTGCCCGCGCCATCGGTCGCCCGACACTTGAGGGTGTAGTTGCCCTTCGTCGGGGTCCAGGCCCACGTCCAGTGTACCCAAGCGTAGGGTGAGAGAGGGGTACGTAGGGCTGCTTCTTGCCAGGTCTTGCCCTCGTCGGTGCTGACCTCTACCTTGCTGATGCCCCGGTCGCCCGCGTAGGAGACACCACCGACCAGCAGCGGTTCGGCGGCGATCATTGCCATGCGGTGGGCATTGGTGGCCGGGATGTAGAAGGTCGCCATCGTGCGGGTGGGCGCGGGGTTGTCCCAGCCCTGGGCCTGCCAGAAGCCTTTGTAGTTCGCGTCGTCGATCACCCGGATTGTGCGTAGCCACTTGACGTTCTTCATGCCGTAGATACCGGGAACGAGCAGGCGGGCGGGCGCACCGTGGTCGGAAGGCAGCTTCTCGCCATTCATCTCCCAGGCCAGCAGGTTGTAGTCGTGCAAGGCGGTTTCGATGGCGATGCTGTCGGTGTAGTCGTCACCGCAGATGAAGACGACCCGCCTCGCACCCGCCTGCACACCAGCCTTCTCCAACAAGCCCTTGAGCGGTGTACCCTTCCACTTGGCATTGCCAATCAGGTTGCCGCCAATAGGATTGCTGATACAACTAAGCATCAAGTAGCGGTAGAGCGAGGGCTGCTGCAACAATTGCTCGTAAGTTAGCTTGTACGGCTTGTCCACCAGCCCTTCAATGCTCAATGTCCAGCCATTGCTGCTGATCACCGGGTCACTGGTGTTCTTAGAGACATGGTAGAAGTTGGCGGTGGGGGTCTGCTGGGCGGGCATACCTGCGTCGCTCAGGTTGGCAGCGGCGGTAGTCGGCTGGGCAGCAGCAGTCGGTCGACTAGCGGCGGCCTCTGGGGTGTCCATGGGGCCAGCCTGGGCCACGGGGCTACCGCTAACCCCACTGCCCCGCCCAACATTGCTGTTGTCGCTGCCCGCACGACCAAGGCCCAGCCCCTTGCCGCTGATGTAGTTGAAACTGGCGAGGCCAGCGGCGATCACCGCCGCTCCACCACCAATCTGGCGTAGGGCGCGGCGACGAGCGGGCATGGCGAAGCGATTACTAGCCTGCTGCTGGTGCCAGGCTGCCGTCGTCGCCCGCACGTCGCTGCTGAACACCCCGCCGAGGGTTAGGCCGTAGGCGAGGAAGACCGCGAGGCTCATCAGGACGAAGCCGATCAGCCCCTCCTGGGTGAAGCCAGAGTTGGGGATGTTGCTGCCGAATACGCCGATGCCGCGATAGGTCTGGCTGTCGCTGGTGATCGTCTTCTCCAGAGTGGGGATTAGTAGCCCGTAGAACAGCAGGTAGATGACAACGGCATAGCTCAAGCCCTTGAGCAGGCCGCTGCTCAGGCTAGCCACCCTACCCTCGTTGGCCGCCTTGGCTTCGCCGCCGCCAAAGAGGGTGGCGTAGAGCATACCGAGCAGCCCCCCGGTCAGCACCAGGGCAATCACGATCACGATCACTTCCAGGGCGTGGGCAGCCTGGCCTGCGGTCTGGATGCCCTGCTCAAACGCCTGACCCGGCAGTAGCTTGACGATGATCGGGTCTAGTACCTGGGGGAGGGTGTAGTGACCGAAGAAGATGTTAAAGAGCCACATGAGGCTGACCATGGTTACCCCAGCGATGATGCCCGCCCAAAAGCCGCGCCCGCGCAAGCTGCTGGCAGGCAAGGGAGCCATCGGCCCAGCACTCGCCTTGATTTCGTTATCCATCAGAACCTCTTTCCAACGCGTGGTTGTTGGCTGCTAGCAGCCGTCGTATGTTGTGCTGCAAACTCTACTGCCCGACGCTGGGCGGCGGATTGCTGGCGGAGCAGCAAAGCTGTTCCTTACCCTATTATACAACATTGCCGGGCGGCTGGGATTTGGCTTCGTCGCTGTAAGCCTGAACTCTTACCTCCTCCCCGTCGTTTGCTAGCAGCAGCAGTTAGCGATATAATAGCCTTTATAGGTGGTGGAGGGGCTTGGGCCATCACTGCCTCGTAGAACGCTAGCAGGGTTGTGTTATTGGCAGCGTAATGGCTGTTAAGGAGAGAGGATCGTAATGAATAGCAGAAGGAATGTTGTAGTAGGTTTGCTAGTCGCTGTAATGGCGGTAGTTGTCGTTGTTGGGGTGCTGCTCAGTGGTCTCGGCCAGAGCAAGGCCGGGCCGGTCGCCAGTGTACCCGCCGTCGCCCAGGCACCCGCCCAGGTCGCGGATGCCGATAAGGTTGATGCCGATAAGAAGGTTGGTGAGCAAGCGGCTAAGATTGATGCCAACAGGGTTGATGCCGATAAGAAGGTTGGTGAGCAGGCAGCTGGTGATGCAGAGCAGAGCATAGTGCGCCCTGCCCTCTACCCTGCCCCCAAAACCATGCGCTACCCCAGCGGGATCGAGTCCAGCAGCGACGTGAGGCACGATGTTTCGCAGCCGCTACGTGAGATCGCCCCACGCAAGGCGATCAAGACCGACGCAGGCGAGAGTGAGGAGTTGGAGAGCCTGGTTGACCCCTGGCAGTTGAAGCACAAGGATGGGGCCGACCCGGTGATCCAGCGCAACTTTGGTAGCAATGCCATGCCCGCGCCCATTGGCAGCTTCAACGGGATCAACTCGGTGGCCGGTTGCGGTGGCTGCCAGCCCCCGGACACCAACGGCGAGATCGGCCTGAGCTACTACGTGCAGACGGTCAACGCTGCCTTCCAGGTCTTCAACCGCGATGGCACCTCGGCCTACGGGCCAGCGGCGATCAACACGATCTGGACTGGCTTCACTGGCTTCTGCGAGACCTACAATGATGGCGACCCAGTAGTGGTCTACGACCAGTTGGCCGACCGCTTCGTGGTCAGCCAGTTCGCCTTCCAGTCTACCAGTGCTGGCCCCTTCTACGAGTGCGTCGCCGTCTCCAGCACGGGCGACCCAACCGGCACCTGGAACCGCTACGCCTTCCTGACTGATGCCAGTAACGTCTTCCCTGACTACCCGAAGTTGAGCGTGTGGGGTAACGCCTACTTGATGACGACGGTGGAGTTCGGGCCTGGCTTCCTGGGGGCGCGGGCCTATGCGCTCGACCGGGCTGCCATGCTGACAGGCCAGCCCGCCACCTTCCAGCGCAACGCTACTGCCCTGGGTGGCAGCGTTAGTCGCGCCTTGCCGGTGGATATTGACGGGGCGATCACCCCGACCGTAGGTACCCCTGCCTACTTCGTTGCGCTCAGCAGCAGCAACAACAGTCTGCAATTCTACAACTTCCTGGTAGACTGGGCGACCCCAGCCAACTCGGTATTCAGCACTGGGGCTAACGTGCCAGTGGCTGCCTTCACCATCCCTTGCCCAGCGTCGCGCAGTTGTGTGCCGCAGCTTGGTACCAACAACAAGATTGACGTGCTGGGCAACCGTCCAATGTTCCGCGCTCCCTACCGCCCAGACAATGGCGGCACCATCCTGCTAAACCACAGCGTAGAGGTTCCAGTCACTGGCGGTACAGGCGTGGGAATGCGCTGGTACGAAATCCGCAATATGGACAGCAGCCCCACCCTCTACCAACAGGGTACCTTCGCCCCCGACGATACCAGCCGCTTCATGGGCAGCATCGCCATGGATCGCCTCGGCAACATCGCCGCTGGTTACAGCGCAGGGAATGCAACCATCCGCCCGCAGATTCGCTACGCAGGCCGCCTCCCCGGTGACCCACTTGGCACCTTCGGTCAGGGTGAGAACACCCTGTTTGCGGGCAACCTTAGTCAGACTAGTGGCTCACGCTGGGGTGACTACAGCGATCTCAACCTCGACCCAACCGACGACTGCACCTTCTGGTACACCACTGAGTACAGCAACGGCGGCGGTGCCTGGGGTACGCGGATCGGCTCGTTCAAGTTCCCTGCCTGCCCGATTGGCGCACCAACCCCCACCAGCGTACCGGCTGGCACCAACACGCCCACCAGCGTGCCTGCCACCAGCACGCCAATGCCACCAACTGCCACCAGCGTGCCTGCTACCAGCACGCCAATGCCACCAACTGCCACCAGCGTAGCTGCCACCAGCACGCCAGTGCCACCAACTGCTACCAGCACAGCAACTGACCCCACTGCCACCAGCACGGCAGCAGCCGCTACTGCTACCCCTTGCACGATCAGCTTCACCGACGTGCCAACCAGCAACCTGTTCTACGGCGACATCCAGTTCCTGGCCTGCCGCAGCATCGTCAACGGGGCGAATGGCTTGTTCCGGCCTAACGCCAACGCCAGCCGTGGTGAGTTCGCCAAGATCACCGTCCTCGGCTTCGGTATTGCGGCCTTCACCCCGACCAGCGGCCAGACCTTCAGCGACGTAGCCCCCAGCAGCATCTTCTTCGGCTACATCGAGTCCGCCGCCCACACTGGCGCAATCACTGGCTTCCCCGACGGCACCTTCCGCCCCAACACGAACGTAACCCGCGTGCAGGTGGCAGTGATCACCCAGCGCGTGCGCAGCTACGCCCTGTTCACCCCGACCCTGGCGACCTTCAACGACGTGCCAGCCAGCAGCTTTGGCTACCAGGCGGTGGAGACTCTGGCCCACAACAACATCATCAACGGCGCGGCCTGTGTTGGTGGCAGCGGCCTCTGCTTCCGCCCCAACGACAACATCAAGCGCGGTGAGTTGAGCAAGGTCGTGCGCCGAGCGATCGAGACTGCCCCGTAAGCAGCTTGCGAGTGGAGACGACAAAACGGCTGGACAGTTCAAACTGTCCAGCCGCTTCTTTTTGGCCGCAGGGTCAACCTTCTAGCCAGCGTTCTGCCGCCAACCAGGCTGCGTCGATCACGCAGCCTACCACCCTAAGCGGCTGGTAGAGGGTCTTGTCGATCCACAGTTCGGTCTGGGCAAGCGGGGCGGTGGAGGCGGTGCGCAGATAGGTGCAAGCATTGATGATCGCCTGCCGCAACTGTCCTGTGCTGGTGGGTACCATAGGCAAGGTAAGCAGGGTAAGCAGGGCGTAGGCAGTCTCCTCGCGGCTGGGGCGACCCAACACACCCCAGCCTCCATCAAGCTGTTCGCCAAGCAGGCGGGCGCGCTGTTCATCCTGCCACAGCAGGCAAGCAGTCTGTTCGGCGAGCGGCAATGCGCTGAAGGCCGCAGAGATCGCCAGCAAGGTGTAGTAGGGTGAGACGTGCCACTTGTCGCGCAGGGGCTGGGTCAGCAGGTAGAGGGTGGCCTGCTGGCGGGCGGCTACCATGCGGGCGCGCTCGGCAGGGTCGCTGAACAGCGGTTCGGTAAGGACCAGCGCACTGATGGCGTGGGCGTTGGTGGTCAACGAGCCAGTGACCTCTAGCTGATAGGTGTGGAAGTGGCCTGTCTGCCGGTAGAAGTGATCGAGCAGCACGCGGCTGAGGGTGCGAGCCGCTGCCAGCCGTCCAAAACGGACAGCCAGGTAAGCGGCCACCGCCGTGTCGTCGGCATCGGGGGCGAAGTGCGGGTTGCCGCCCACCCCCAGGCGCAGGTCGTGGGCGGCCAGCAGGCGATCAAAGCTAGCAATCAGGTGCGCGCTCTGCTCTGGGCGCACCTGCAAGGTGAAGTAGATCGACCAAAGGCCAGTAAAGCTATCAAGCGGGGTGGTCGAGGAGTAGCCGCCGTCGGCATTGCGACTGGCGAACAACAGGCGACTGAGGGCTTGCGCTGTGCTGGTGGGCAGGTGCGCCCGGCGCAGCAGGTAGGCAGTGGCCGATGGTGAGGAGCCGACCAGCGAGAGTGGACTGATGGTGCTGGCAAGCTGATGGGTGGCCTCCTCGCGTCCGCGCTGCTCCTCCAAGAACTCGGCGGCGTGCCATAGTTGGCTGAAGGCTGGCACAGCGAAGGCGTTGTCGGGGATCACTGCCAATTTGCGCTGCCAGCGGGCATGGATCGCGGGCGGCAATTCGGGCAGCAGCAAGCCAAACTCGTGTAGCTTCCGCAGGTGGGTTGGCACCAGCAACTCAAAGCCCGCCAAGTCGCACTCGCTGATCGCCACATCGTCCCAATCTCCGAGGGCGCGGCTCAGGTAGGCTGTCGCCTGTGCAATGGGCTGCTCCAGGCTGTAGGCTAGCTCGTGTTGCGGCAGGCTGAGGAGAGTGCGCGTGACCATCAGGGTTTGTAGCAGGCGGTCGCTGGCGAAGGCAACCTGCCCACCCCAGCTACCGTCCTCATGCTGGCGGTTGAGTAGCCAGCCGATCAGTTGTGGGTCACCGTCGAGCATCGTCACCGCTGCGGTGTCATAGGGCGAAGAAGTTGTTTGCGTAACTGCGTCCTCTACGGAATATGCTGCCATAAAACCACCTCTCCTTTTGACTCACACCAGGGGGGTGCGCCGCTCGCGGTAAGCATCGAACAAATGCTGCCATAAAACCACCTCTCCTTTTGACTCACACCCTAGTTTAGCCAAATCGCACCTGAAGGTCAAGTCTCTGCACTGGGCTGCGACTAATTGTGCCATGCTGCAAGGGGAGCGTAGCAGCCGGCGGGACACATACAACGCCAAAAAGTTCGGAGCGTAGCTTGACAAATAGCAGTTGACCATCTAGAATGCAGGGTGTAGCTGCATTCATGCAGCACCCCTTGCCGTACCAATATCATTAGAGAACCACTGGCCCGCTCGTGGGCGGCAGCAGGGGCGCAAGACTACCGTTCGGGGTCTGAACAGAGGGGAGGTGGGGCGGGGAACACAATCGGCTTAACAACGGCGATCCAGGTATTCCAGAGGAGGAAACAGTTTCGATGCAGAAGCATAACCGCAGCGTAATGACGCTCGTCGCGCTCTTTGCCATGATTACTATGGTGCTAAGTGCCTGCGACAACAACAGTACCACCAGCAATGCCACTACCAGCAAAACCCCGGCTGCCGCTAACACCCCGGCTGCCAGCAACAGCAATGGCTCGGCAGCCACCGGCAAGCTGGAGATGTTCTCCTGGTGGACGACCGGTGGCGAGAGCGCGGGTCTTAAGGCAATGTACAAACTCTACACTAAGGATCGCCCGAACGTAGAGATTGTGAACCAGGCGGTCGCAGGGGCGGCTGGTTCCGACGCAAAGGCCGTGCTAAAGAGCCGGATGCTCGGTGGTGACCCACCGGACTCCTTCCAGGTTCATATGGGCCATGAACTGCTCGACGGCTATGTGGCCGCCGGTCAGGTAGAGCCGCTTGACGACCTCTACAAGAGCGAAGGCTTCGACAAGGCATTCCCTCAGGGCGTGCTAGACATTGTATCGGGCAACGGCCACTACTGGTCAGTACCGGTAAACATCCACCGCGCCAACGTGTTGTGGTACAACAAGAAGGTCTTCACTGATAACGGCCTTACTGCCCCAGTTACGTTCGACGACTTCTTCAAGGCCGCCGATGTGCTGAAGGCGAAGGGGATCACCCCGCTGGCCCTCGGTGACAAGGTGCCGTTCGCTTCGGCTCACCTGTTCGAGACGGTGCTGGTTGGCACCCTCGGCGCAGAGAACTACAAGGGTCTCTGGAATGGCAAGACCAAGTGGGACGGCCCAGAAGTGACCCAGGCTCTCAACAACTTCAAGAAGATGCTTGGCTACATCAACAGCGACCATGCCGCCCTCACCTGGGATCAGGCCAACGATATGTTGATCGCAGGCAAGGCTGGCATGACGATCATGGGCGACTGGGTAGACGCTGACTATAAGGCGAAGGCATTTACTGACTACGGTTGGACGACCTCACCAGGAACCAAGGGGCTGTACGATGCCCTCTCCGACACTTTCGCTCTGCCAAAGGGCGCAAAGAACAAGGAGAACGCCCTTGCCTGGCTGAAGCTGGCCGGTTCACAGGTTGGTCAAGATGCCTTCAACCCGCTCAAGGGTTCGATCCCGGCCCGCATCGATGCTGGCAAGGGCGACTATGATGCCTACCTCCTGTCTGCCATCGCCGACTGGAAGAAGGACACCATTGTTCCTAGCGTCGTTCACGGCGCAGCAGCGAAGGACGGCTGGGCAACGGCTTACACCGACTCGGTCAACAGCTTCGTTACCAGCCTCGATGTGGGGAAGACGCAGAAGGCCCTGGTGCAGGCCGCTGCCGACAACATGACGAGCAAGTAACTAGCAACCTGCTCCTCCAGGAGCAGACGAGTAGTAGCATAGTGGGGCTGGCTTTGGTCAGCCCCGCTTTCACTATCTAGAGGGAAGCATTGTTATGGAAGCAACTTCCAGTGTGCAGGCCAGCCCCCAAGTGGGTCGTCGCCGCTTCAACTTTGACCGCGTTATTGCCATAGCCCTGATTGCTCCTTCGTTGCTGGCAATAGCGGTCTTCGTCTACTTCTTCATCGGCCAAACTGCCTACGTCTCGCTGGTACGCTGGAACGATCTGCTACCCGACTACACCTTCGTTGGCTTGAGAAACTACGACAAGCTGTTCCAGATCGAACGCTTCCAGGCCGACATGAGCAACACCCTCAAGTTCACCGTGGTGTTTATCTTTGTCTGCCTGGCGGTGGGCTTGCTGCTCGCTAACCTGCTCGACCAGAAGATCAAAGGTGAGGCAATCTTCCGCAACATCTTTATGTTTCCGCTGGCGATCTCATTTATCGTCACGGGGGTAGCCTGGCGGTGGCTCCTAACCCCCTCCTCTGGGGTTAACCTGATTGGCAGCGCAATCGGCATTGTAGATATGAAGAACCCACCTGGTTGGTTTACTGACCCCAAGATTGGCATCCTGGCAGTTGCTATTGCTGCTGTCTGGCAGACATCGGGATATGTAATGGCGATGTACCTGGCGGGATTGCGCTCGATCCCAGACGAAATCAAGGAGGCAGCGCGGATCGATGGGGCAACAGAGTGGCAGCTATTCCGCCAGATCACCTTGCCCCTGCTGCAACCAATTACCCTCAGTGCTGTAATCATCCTCGGCCACATCTCGCTTAAGATTTTTGACCTCACCAAATCCATGACTGGCCCTGGGGCGGGCTTTTCGACCGATGTGCCAGCCCTGTTTATGTTTGAGACGACCTTCTCTGGTAGCCACTTCTCGCAGGGAGCCGCCATTGCGATGGTGCTGCTGGTAGTGGTCAGCGTGCTGATCATACCTTACTTGATCTACAACTTCCGAAACGAGGTGCGCTCATGAGTGTCGTTCCTTACAAGCCGTCGCGTCGCCGGATCACCCCTGGGCGGGTGATCACCTACGCTGTGCTGGTTGGCTTCTCCATCTTCTACCTGATCCCTGTCTATGTGCTGGTCGTTACCAGCCTCAAGTCGTTCCGCGAGGTAAGCCTGGATCGGATGTGGAATCTGCCACAGAGCTTCAGCCTCGACAGCTTTCGCGATGCCTGGTTCGGCAACGAGGAGACTTCGGTCAACGGCCTGGCTAGTAGCTTCTGGAACAGCATCGTGCTGACAGTGCCAGCCGCCCTGATCTCAGCAGCGGTCGGTTCGATCAACGGCTACGTGCTGACCAAATGGAAGTTTCGCGGCGCAGACGTGGTGTTCCCCCTGATCCTGTTTGGGATGTTCATCCCCTACCAAAGCGTACTAATCCCCCTGGTGCAGTTGATGCAGAACCTCCACCTTTATGGCTCACTGTGGGGGCTGATCTTTGTCCATGTGATCTACGGTATACCGATTACCACGCTGATCTTCCGCAACTACTACGCCGGGGTACCAACCGAACTGATAGAGGCGGGGCGAATAGATGGCGCAGGGATTATCGGTATCTACCGCTATATCCTCTTTCCGATTTCACTGCCCGGCTTCATCGTCGTGCTAATCTGGCAGTTCACCTCGGTTTGGAACGAGTTTCTGTTTGCTGTGGTACTGGTCAACACCCCCTCGTCGCAGCCAATCACAGTCGCGCTCAACAATCTAGCGGGCAGCTTTAGCGTAGCCTGGAACGTGCAGATGGCTGGGGCATTGCTGGCCGCTCTACCGACACTAGTGGTCTACATCTTCCTCGGTCGTTACTTCCTGCGTGGATTGCTAGCTGGTTCGGTCAAGGGCTAGGCGGCAAGGAAGCGCGGTTCGGCATTTAAGGAAGCGTCCCTCAGTAGCAGGGGTGCTTCCTTTTTGTTGATGGTTTGTTTTCACGAAAACAGTTATGACAAGCTAGTGGCTCTAGCTATTGACAGATCGGGGCGGCTGTGCTAATCTAGACTGAAGAAGTAGAATGTAGAGGGAGCAGATGGGTGAGCAAGAAAAGCAAACAGGCGCATGAAGTAGCACGAATAGAGCAGAGCAGCGGCCCACAAGCGGAGCAGGCCCGCCAGATAGAGATCAGCCATCTCCACGACAACCCCTACCAGCCCCGCAACGAGATGAGCAGCGAGCGGCTAGCTGAACTGGCGGGGGTGATCAGGAGTAAGGGCTTCCAGGGGGTGCTGGTCGCCAGGCCCGATCCCGATCAGCCGGGTTACTATCAGCTGACGGCTGGGCATCGCCGGCGCGACGCAGCAGGGCTGGCTGGTTTGGACAGCCTGCCAGTACTGGTGCATCAAATCGGTGATGGCGAGATGGTCGAGTTGGCGATTACCGAGAACATCCAGCGTGAAGACCTCAGCCCGCTAGAGGAAGGCCATACCTACCTGCTGATGATCGGTGAACTTGGCTACACCCATGAGCAGATTGCTCAATCGGTGGGCAAGAGTAGGGGCTATGTAGAGAACCGTATTCGGGCTGCTCGTGCGCCACAGGATGTGCAGGAGCTTGTGCGCGACAAGCCGGACAGCCTACGTGCAATCGCCACGCTGGTCAAGATCAAGGACAATGCGCTGCGTGGCGAAGTGATATGGCAACTACGCAACGGCAAGCTGACCGTAGATGAAATTGCAGGCTATCTTGAGGAGCAGGGTGGGCAGCAGCACCGGGTAGCAGAGTCGCTCCACAAGCAGGGCCGCCCCGCAAAGGCCTCTGACCCACTAGTAGAGGAACGAGTGATGCAGAGGGTGGGTAGCGGCAAACTGGCGGTTGCGCTACGTAGTCTGCTCGGTTACCGCGCCACCCTCGCACATGGCCGTGAGCTATCGGAGCGGGAGCGGGCCTCGCTGTTCCAACTGGCTAGCCTGATGGACGAGTTGCAGGGTTCGCTGGACAGCAAGTAGGCAGTTGAGAGCGGTGAGAAGGAGGCTGGCTACTGGCAGCCTCTAGCCTAGAGCATCTTGATCAACTCGTCCATAGCCTTACGTACTTCCTGTGCTTTCACCTTCACCGCGTTGCGCTCGTCGGGTGACAGCCGCCCGCGCTCTGCCAGCTTACGGCTAGCGAAGTTGATCGCGCTACTAAGCGGGCGATATGGGTCACTAGCAGGCTGGGTGCGCCGCTGGCTGCGGCCACCTTCGTCTGAGCGACTACCGCCACGATGGGATACGTCGTACAAGCTCTGCCCCTGCTCAAGTTCAACCACCCGATTGCGATTGACGTTGACTGTCTCGCGGCTGAGGTTGAACAGTTCGCCAATGTCGCTATCCGAGTAGCCCATGTCGTGCAGCCGCCCAAAAGCGCGCCCCCGGTCGGCCAGCGAAAGGGCGACGATTTGGGTGTTGGAGAGGATCGCCTCCTCGGTGCCATCCCCATCAGTCAGCACTGTGGCCCGGATTTGGGCGTAGCGGCCCGGCTCCTCCCCTGCCAGCCACTTGTAGGCGGCTAGGCGGCGGTTGCCCACCTTGCAGGTGAAGCGGTCGCCGTCACGCACCACGGCGATAGCCTGTACCAGGCCCTTACGCCTAATGCTGGCAACCATCCGCTCAATCTCAGGCAGTTCGCCAGTGCGTGGGTTCTCCGGGTCGAAGTCGATCAGGTCAACTCGCAGGTAGACTTCTTTGATTTGTTGGGGCATACGGCTGGAGGTGGGCAGCGGCGCGGGCGGGGTATACTGGCCGTCGGTGGGGCCGCCCTGCCCTACATCAGGGTTGAAAGTGAAGCGGCCCTTGCTCACTCTAGGCGGCATGGCTGGCCTCCACCTTCAGCGGTTTGATGCGGGCCTGCTCACTCATGTCGCTGATCTGCTCACTGCTATACACTCCTATGCGCCCTAGCAGTTCTGCCGCCAGGTTTACGTAATCGTCGGCGGCCTCGCGCACCTCACGGCGGCGACCGATGCCGAAGATGCTGGTGCCAGCGTCTGGGCAGTCGCCATGCACTGTATTCTTGGCGATGTAGCTGTCCAACACATAGGGGCGTGCGTCGGGGAAGCTGGTCAGCATCGCCTTAACCTTGGCGTTTACCCGGTTATTGGCCTCCACAAAGGTGCCGAAGATACCCAGCACTTGCAGGTTGGGGTTGGCCTTGCGCTGTACCTTCTTGACCTCTTGCAGCAGCATTGCCACGCCGTCAAAGTCGAGGATGCCCATCCGCAGGGGGATTACCAAATAGTCAGCGGCGACCAAGGCGTTGGTGTTGAGGATGCCCAGGCTGGGTGGGCAGTCGATCAGGCAGATGTCAAAGTTCTCCTCCACCTCACTCAACACCTCGCTGAGAGCGTCGCGGCCCGTTGCATCACGCTGCAATTCTGTCTCCAGAGCGGCCATGTTTTCGCTGCCGGGAGCCAGATAGAAGTCTTCAATGCGGGTTAGCACCTCCGCCAATGGGGCGATGCTCGCGCCTTTGAGGTGGTGATAGAGGCTGTCGCAGACAGTCAGCCTGCCGTCGCCATAGGCACCCAGCCACTTGCTGCTGTGCGTCTGTGGGTCGAGGTCAACCAGCAGAACGGTAAAGCCCATGCGCGCCAAAGCCTCGGCCAGGTTGACCGATGAGGTCGTCTTCGCTACCCCCCCCTTGCGGTTCGAGATCGCTATCTTGATCATGTTGCCCCTCTCCAAAACTGTTAGATGGTCTAACACATATGCCGCCTTGGTGACAACCAGCCACCTACGCTGCACCATGCTGTATTCTACCACTGCGTCCCTGTTCTGTCAAAATGTGTTAGATAGTCTAACACATTGCGGTGCGGTAGAGGGTGGAGGTAACCATCGGGTACTACCTTGCTTCCCAGTTCCGCAGTGGGCTGGCATCGCTGTTGCCAGCTAGCGAGCGTTCAGCTACAGAGTAGTAGTGCTAGCACGGCGGAGTGCTTGCCTCCCCAGCAGCAGGTCAGCCGCGAGCTAGCAAGCAGAGGGTGGTGGTGACTACCCTCAGCAGCGCACTGGCACGGAGCAATTAGAGCGGTTGATCAGGCAGTTGAGGGCCAGTTTGTCCACTTTGCGCCGTCGTCAGGTACAAGCGCAGGTTTACATCAATGTAAGCATAAGAACGCCGCGATTCAGTTATTATGGCAAATTGGTGGAAAAACCCCTTGACTCTTATGTGCCAGATCACATAGAATCGGCACAGGCTATGTTACACATTTGTTGCATCGGAGGGACGAGGATGGACAGCAAGCAGATTGGCGCGGCACTGGCACTGGTAGGCGTAGCAGACGAGGGTCTGAACGTGCGGGATTTCCGGGCGCAGTTGTCGGCCATCCTAGAGCAGTTGCCCCAACATCCCGTCTGCCTGCTCAACGTGCGTAACCGGCCAACCGCTGTGTTGGTTGATCTGCGCGCCTACCGTGAGACGCTGGCGAAGGCCGAGGCTTACGACAGGCTGCTACTGGGAGGATTGAATAGGGAGCATCGCCGCTTAAGCGGCACCGCCCTGGCCTGGGGCTAAAAGAAGGCAAGCAAAAACCCACTGTGTCGCCGCCAAGCTCGTCAGTGGGTTCTACCGGATACCAGACGCTCCTTGCGGACGCGCCCAGCTTCGCTTTTGCTCTCTACTAAGAGCATTATAGCACAGCCGGATTCTGATTGCAAGGGGTTATATACCTTTTTGCCAAAAATTGGCTGAAGGGCAAGCATAGAAAGGGCCATTTTCTGATGCTTACCGCTTGCAACCCTGCCCCGGATACGCTCCGGCAGGAATCGGGTGCTACCCTGCGCCCCCAAGTCGCGCCGACCAATCAGCGCACCGCCCGCCAGATTAAGGCGCAGCCCTTCTGCTGGCAGGCCGTCTCTGCCTTGCAGACGATCCGCGCTGTCTTCCAGAATCATCGCCGCATGGCAGCCCTCGTCCTCTATACTACCCTGACCGAAATCGCCTCGCAGCAACGCACTCCTGGACAGGGCAAAACATCCTGCGCCTACCTTGCCAACCTTGCGGGCCTTAGCGAACCGACCGCCCGCCGCTACCTGCACGAGTTCGAGCAGATTGGCCTGCTCCGCATCATCCCTGGGGTTCACGCTGCGAACACCTACGTGCTGCTCGGCGATCCCCTGGCTGACGGCTTGAGCAGCCCGCTGAAGCTAGCCGACGCACCTACCAGCCACGCCAGCCAGCCCACTACTAGCAGTCGGCTGCAACCGGTGGAGAGTGCAGGGCAGCGGCATGGCTCCACTTCCGTTGCAACGGTGACGCAGCATGGGATCACCGCTGATCGCCCAGAGCCACCCAGGGGGATCACCGCTGATCGCCAAGTTATAACAAGAGTCCTGAACAAGAAAGACGAACAACCAACAAACAGGCTGGTTGGTGAGCAGCAAGTTGATGTTGCGATAGCTGAGCAACCCGCAGCCGACTACGCTCTCGCTGGCGAAGCGATCAACGGCCTGGTGAGGCTAGGGGTGCGCCGTAGCCTCGCCGAGCAACTAGCGGGCTGCCACCCACCAGCGCAAGTAGAGGGCTGGGTGCTATATGCCCAGGCGACGGTGGGGCTGACTAACCGCGCCGGGTTCGTCCTTGCCCGCTTGCGCGCTGGCGACCAGCCTCCCAGCCCTGCCCCCACCATCGGCAACTGGTTGCGGCAGCGGCAGGCAGCGGCTGCCGAGCAGAGTACGCTTCGGTCAAACCCTGCGCCACAGGCATCACCGCCAACCCTAGCTCCGCCTACCGCCTCGGCCACTACCGACGAGTCGCAGCTTGAGCAGGCCAAGCGCGTATGGCTAGCAGCCCAGCCCGACCTTGAGCTGCTGGTTGGCGGCGATGCCTGGCAGGGCTGGCTAACCCATTGCCGCCTGATAGCAGTGGCGGGCGACTGCTGGCAGGTCTGGCAGGTGCCTGGTGGCCTGGGCCGGGTGCTAGCCGAGCGTTGGGGCGCACAAATCGCCACCCTGCTCTCACATATCGCTGGGGGGAGGCTGCGCTTGCAGTTCGGTCGCTAGGTGCGCCGCCGCACTACCATGCTGATGCCTCCCTTTGGTCGTAGCGTCACCAACGGCTCTGGGCGCACTGCCTTACCCTCGAACAACTCGAAGCGCACCCGCTGGGCGATGCTGGCGAGTAGCAGTTGTCCCTCTAGCATGGCAAAGCCGTTGCCGATGCAGACACGCGGGCCAGCACCAAACGGTAGGTATGCTCCCTTCGGGATCGCCTTCTCCCGCTCTGGGTCGAAGCGTTCTGGCTCGAAGCGGTTAGGGTTGGCAAAGTAGTCGGGCCGCCGCTGCATGGTGAACACATCCACCATCACCAGCGTCCCCTTCTTGATCGCGTAGCCGTCAAGCATGGTATCGCATACTGCCACGCGGGGGATGAAGTGCGCGGGCGGGTAGAGGCGCAGCGTCTCCTTGAAGACCTGGGTGGTGAAGGTCAGGCGTGGTAGGTCAGCGACCGTCGGCGTGCGGCCTTGCAACACCGCGTCTACCTCGGCTAGCACTCGCTCATAGCGGCGGGGGTGGCGGGCCAGCAGGTAGAAGGCCCAGGAGAGCGCATTGGCCGCTGTCTCGTGGCCCGCAATAAAGATGGTCATCAGTTCGTCACGAATCTGCTCGTCGTCCAAGCCGCTGCCGTCGGCATCTTGCGATTGGATCAGCATAGATAGAAAGTCGCCCTGGTCGCCTGGCTCCCTGCGCCGCTCCTCGATCATGCGGTAGATGATCGCGTTGAGTGTGGCCTGTGCCTGGCGGTAGTGCAAGGTGGCTGGCACTGGTAGGTAGCTAATGAAGGGGAAGAAGAAATAGCGGGTGACATATGCCATTGCAGTGACAATCGCATTGCCCAATTCCTTCGCCTCCTGAGTCACATCGCTAGAGAACATCACCCGGCTGATCACCTGCATGGTGATCTTCTGCATCTCCTGGGTGAAGTTGATCGTGCTGCCATCCTGCCAGATCGTCTGGCGGGCCTCGGCCACCTCGGTCATCGTCTCAGCGTAGGCAGACACCCGCTGATGGTTAAAGGCAGGCTGCACCAGGCGGCGCACTCGGCGGTGGGGCTTGTGCTGGCTAGTCAGCAGCCCATGCCCCAGGATCGGTTGGGCAAGACCTGTCACCTGGTCGGTCTTGTCATAGTCGGCCCAGTTGCCAACCAGCACTTCCTGTACGTACTCTGCCTTGTTCACCCGCACCAGCTTGATCGGGCCGAGGTTGATCTGGTTAATATCGGGGAAGTCTCGCGCCTGCTGGTTGCGAATCCTGATCCCGTCCATAAACAAGGTGTGCAGGCTGCCCAGCAGCGGCAACTCAAACGGGCCAGGGATCACCTTCTTTGCTGGCTTCGGACTTGTGCTGACCATCATCTTCTCCATTCGGTACACGCCAATTTGAACACCCGCCTGGCCCACCAACATCCGAGGATGAGCCAATGCTAATTATAACAAACCTGAGCTGCCAACCAGCACTGCTCCAGCGACCGATCCATTCATAAACCACGATTGTTGCACAGCGTCGGCTTTAGTGGTACAATCAATCATGGTTTATGCGAAAGGGGGAGCTATGCGGCTACCGTTCTGCGCCAGGCAAAATGACAGCCTTGCGGGTGCCATCCGCGATGTTACATACAGTACCAGCGGGCGGCAGCCGTTGCGCCTGGACATCTACCCGCCGACGGCAGCCCGCAAGCGGCTGGCTCCACTTATCCTCTATATACACGGTGGGGGCTGGGTGATCGGCAGCAAGTTTAGCTCCGTCCGTTCGGTGCCAGGGTTGCGACGGCTGATCGGCAAGCTGCGGCGGCGCGGCTACCTCTTTGTCGCCCTGGACTACCGTATGATCCTCACCCACGCCTGGCCCGCCCCACTACAGGACATCGTGGCTGCCCTCGCTTACCTACGCGCCAATGCCGCTCTCTACAACCTTGACCCCAGTCGGGTTGGTCTACTTGGCGACAGTGCAGGCGGTCACCTGGCTGCCCTCGTTGCCCTCAACGGCATGGCAGGCGAGATTGGCGCGGTGGTTGACCTATTTGGCCCTAGCGACCTCAGCTACCTCAGCCGCATCCCTGGCTTGGCCCCGCTCCTCCCCCACCTGCTAAGGAGCGAACGCAGGTTGACCGCTGACCTTCTGCGGGCTGCCAGCCCTATCAGCCACATATCACCTGAAAGCCCACCCTTCCTGATCGTGCAGGGCGAACGTGATCCGCTCGTGCCGCCAGCCCAGGCGCGTACTCTCTACCGCCTGCTGAGCGAAGCGGGGGTGGCCGCCCACCTGATCATGGTCGAGAACGCCACCCATGCGCTGCTGCCACTCGGCTGGCCGCTGCGCCCTAGCCTGCGCGAAATTGGCCGCGAGATAGCCGCCTTCTACGACCGCCACCTGCGCTGAGGAGTAGGCAGGATCAGCCACCTGGCTGCTCCCCAAATCAGCCAGCTTGCCCGGCATACATACCACTGGAGACGGATGCGGAACTGGGCCAGCAAGCGGTATAATGCTAGCAACTGACTAGAGGGAGCGCACAGATGTTGAGCATAGAGCGCGTGGGCCGCTACTACGGCACCCGCCCGATCTTCGAGAACCTCACCTGGCAGATCGAGCCGGGCGAACATAGCGGCCTAGTCGGGCCGAATGGGGCGGGCAAGTCCACCCTGCTACGCCTGCTCGCGGGCATAGATCGCCCTGACGAGGGCCAGATCATCGCGCGGCGCGGCCTCAAGGCGGCCTATCTCCCACAGGAGGTGCCAGCCCCCGTTGGTTCTACCCCCCTCTCTATCGCGCTAGAAGCCCGTCCCGACCTCAGCGCGATCAGTGCGGCCATTGAGGCTGCCGGGCAGCAAATGAGCCAGCCCGCAGTCTACAGTGATGCTACCCGCCTGATGCAGGTAGCGGACGAACACGCCCACCTGCTTGAGCAGTACGAGGAGCTTGGCGGCCCCCGACTGGACAACGAGGCAACAGCCCTGCTTCGCAGCCTGGGCTTCAGCGACGACGAACTGCATGAACCGCTGCCCACCCTCAGTGGCGGCCAGAAGAAGCTGGCCCACGTCGCCCGCTGCATCCTCGCTCACCCCGACCTGTTGCTGCTGGACGAACCAGACAATCACCTTGACATGGCAGGCAAGGCCCGCCTTGAAGCGGTGATCCGCAACTTTCCTGGCGCGGTGATCGTCATCTCCCACGACCGCTACCTGCTGGACGAGACGGTGACGCAGATCGCCGAGCTTGAGGATGGCAAGCTCCTCCTTTTCCCCGGCGACTACTCGGCCTACGCCGTGCAGAAGGAGTTGCTGCTCGCCACCCAGCAGGCCAACTTCGCCGACCAGCAGAAGGAGATTGCCCACCTGGAGGAGGCGGTCGCCCGCTTCAAGGATTGGGCTAGCCGCACCCAGGATAAGGAGAAGCTGATGCGGAAGGCGCGCAATACCCAGAGGCGGCTGGATCGCGTTGAGCGGCTAGACAAGCCAGTGCTGGAACGCCGCCGCATGGCCCTCGCCCTTCACCCTTCGCAGCGTGGCGGCCAGAAGGTAGTCGAGCTGCGAGGGGTCAGCAAGTCTTTCGCCGTTGAAGCAGGCAATGTCGCCGTGTTGCGCGACCTGCACGGGCTGGTGCGCCACGGCGAAAGGGTTGGCATCATTGGCCCAAACGGGGCGGGTAAGTCCGTCCTCTTTCGCCTGATTGAGGGCCAGCTTGAGCCGACGGCTGGCAGCGTCTGGGTTGGCCCCAGCATCGCCCTCGCAAGCTATACCCAGGAACACCAGTCGCTTGACCCTGAGCGCACATTGGTAGAGACGATTCGCGCTCAAACGGCAATGTACGAGGGGCAGGCCTACGCGTTCCTCGGCAAGTTTCTCTTTGGCTACGAACAGGCCAGCCACAAAGTCGCCACCCTCAGCGGCGGTGAGAAGGCGCGCCTGCAACTGGCCTGCCTGATGCTCTCTGGGGCCAACTGCCTGCTGCTCGACGAGCCAACCAACAACCTCGACATCCTCTCTGCCGAAGTGCTAGAACGCACCCTCGCCGCCTATGCAGGCACGGTGATCGTCATCTCCCACGACCGCTACTTCCTAGACCGGGTGGCGGATCGCCTCTGGCTGCTGGATGCTGGCCGCCTACAGCAGTACGAGGGCGGTTGGAGCGAGTACGAGGCGCACCGCGAACTGACCACTGCCTGAACCGCACTCCCTACTCATCTCCGAGTCGTTCTCTGCTCTTGCTAAAGCCGCTCTAGTGTGGTATATTCTTCATGGCAGATGTAGATGGCCGTCGCAGTGCCACTGATCATAGTTGCGCGTAACGACTGGTCTTTTAATTCCGTTGTATGGCTGGCACTCCAGTTTACTTGCGTACTGGCAAATGGAAGTGGAAAAGAGCAGCACCGCAGCCTGAGTACACAGGCCGCCGATGTTGCTTTTGCCGACCCCAAAAGGTGGCTGCGGCCCCTTGCAAGATTAACCGTGTCAGTCACCCTCGCTTCCCAGCTTGCAACGGCGCAGGCAAGGAACCACAACCCACCATGCCCGGTGTTCGAACTAGCAGCCCCCAGAGTACCTGCTGCCAGCCCACCCGATTTTGGTAAGGTAGTGGTAAGTTGACAGGGGTGGTAATATTATTGTGCGGGACAACTCGCACAGTGCGTTAACATCATGCGAGACGATGAAAGTCTAGCACTCATTTATTCGGTCATCGTGAGGAGAGAAACGATGCATAAAAGACGAACCAACCGTTCACCCGGCACCTTGGCGTGGCTAGCTGCCGCATTCATGCTCCTGGCATCGCTGGGCGCACTTAGCAGCAGCGTGTCTGCTGCCCCTACCGTGGCCCAAGCAGCCTCCGCTAGCTCCTCTGCCAGTGCAACAGGCAGCCAGTTCGCTGCTCAATCCCCGTTCACCTGGCTGATCAACCTAGGCAACAGACTAAACGCCCAGCCTCCACAGAACGCGGCTGCTCTGTTCAGTTTGCTTGCTGGCGGCTCGGCTAAGGTGAGCAACAACCCTGCTGCCACTAGGCTGCTTAACGTCCCGTTCAAGCCCGCAGTCAAGACTACGGGGATTGGGCCGAACGCGGGCGCATTCATCAATCTCAACCGTAATCCCACTCCACCAGCTTGTGTTCAGCCTGGCGGCACTGTCGCTTACAACTGGGTCGTTACTTACGACACCACCCCAAACTACTTCACCGTCGAAATCCATGACCCCAGCGACACCCTCATTGATGGGCCGTACAACTATCCCCCGCTCAGCCCTGCTCCAGTGGCTGGCGGCTCACCCTACACTGGTAACCGCACCTGGATCGTACCAGTGGGGGCCGCACCAGGTGTCTACCGCATCCTCTCTCGCTACTTCTCGCTCGAAGTGGGCAATGAGGCTGGGTCAGATGTGACCTTCTTCGTCTGCAACAGCCAGGCCAACCTGCGCCTGCGGAAGATGAACGACGTAGATGGTGTCGCTGGCACCACCGGAGACGATGTTCCCCTCAGTGGCTGGGTACTCTGCGTCACCTTCTCTGCGCCCTTCTCTGGTACCTTCTGCAAGGTCACTGATGTCAACGGCTATGCCAACTTCCCCAACATCCCCGCTGGCGGCGTTGTCGTCTCGGAGGTGTTGCAGCCTGGCTGGGTCAACACGGTACCAGGTGCTATCTCTGCACCGCTAACTCTACTGCCTGGTAGTAGCACTGACTTCGTCTTTGCTAACCACAGCGTAGGTACGCCGACCCCAACTGGCACTGCCACCGGCACACCCACCGCGACTGGTACTGCCACTAACACCGCCACCGCCACTGGCACCGCCACCGCCACTGCGACCCGCACAGCCACTGGCACGGCCACAGCGACTGGCACTGCGACGAACACGCCGACGAACACGGCTACTCGTACCTCGACCCGCACAGCCACTGGCACGGCCACAGCGACTGGCACTGCGACGAACACGCCGACGAACACGGCCACTCGTACCTCGACCAACACGCCGCTGCCGACCAATACACCGACGAGTACTAGTACTGCGACGAACACGCCGACGAACACGGCCACTCGTACCTCGACCAACACGCCGCTGCCGAGCAATACACCGACGAATACCCCGGTGCCACCAACTGCAACCAACACCGCTACCCCAGTACCACCGACCGCAACTAGTACTGCTACTCCAGTGCCACCAACTGCGACCAATACTCCAGTGCCACCAACTGCGACCAACACTGCTACGCCAGCAACACCAACCGCGACTAGTAGTGCTACCCCGGTGCCGCCAACCGCGACCAGCACCCCGGTGCCACCGACGGTAACTAACACGCCAGCGGCTCCAACCAGCACCCCGGTGCCACCGACCGTAACTAACACGCCAGCGGCTCCGACCAGCACGCCAGCGGCTCCGACCAACACGCCAGCGGCTCCGACCAACACGCCAGTGGCTCCGACCAACACGCCAGCGCCAGTGCCAACCCGCTACTGCCCGCCGGGTCGCCCCAGCTGCGAACCGGGCCGCCCCCCAGGCCGCCTGCCGCTGCCGACTGATACCCCTGTACCGACCACAACCTCGACTGCAACCGCACCTGCAACCGGCACCCCGCTGCCGCCGACCAGTACGCCAGTGCAGCCGACCCAGACCAGCACCCCGCCGCAAAGCACCCCGGTCGAACTGACTGCTACCAGCACGCCAGTGCCGACTGAGCCAACCAACCCCTGCCTCACACCAGTGGCGGGCGGCACCCCTGGTGGCAATATGCCTCCTGGCGGCACCATGCCTCCGGGCTGCACCAGCCCAACCCCAACCAACCCCTGCCTCACACCAGTGGCGGGCGGCACCCCTGGTGGCAATATGCCTCCTGGTGGCACCATGCCCCCGGGCTGCACCACCCCAACCAACCCCTGCCTCACGCCGGTGGCGGGCGGCACCCCTGGTGGCAATATGCCTCCTGGTGGCATGATGCCTCCGGGCTGCACCACCCCGAACCCGTCGGGTGGCCCGACCCGCACTGCCCTCAGCAGCGGCGGCCCGACCCCAACCCCTGATGCCGAGACTGGTGGCGCACGCGGCAAGATTCCGCGCAAGCTGCCTAGAACTGGCGCAGGCGAAGGCGACTCGACCAACCTGATCACCTTCTTCGCCCTCGGCTTTGGCCTCGCCAGCATCATGCTCGGCTTCGGTCTACGCCGCCGGACGCGCACGAACAGGTAGTACCACGACCAGCAACCCATAAGTAGCGGGGGCAGTAGAGCAATCTACCGCCCCCGCTTTCTGTGCCACCTACTTGTGGCACGCTGCTTGCCCCATCATCCCCATGTCCAATCTTACCCTGCTCAACGAGATTGCCGCCACCGACCGTACATTCCAGCGGGTGGGCGACCAGTGGATCGGCAAGTGCCTGATCTGCCGCGCACCAATGCGCTTCGATGCGGGGAACGGGGAGGGGGCGACGGTCGAACATATCCTGCCGCGCACTGCCGGGGGCAGCAACGACCTGCACAACCTGGGCCTTGCCCATCCCGCCTGCAACTGGGAGAAGGGGCGCAACTGGGATAGCAAGAAGGCCAGCCGCCGCCGGGCTGACCCTCAGAAGTACGCTGCCCTGGTTGATCGCCTGCTGCTTGAACGTCAACAGCGTTGGCGCGACCCCCTTTCTTTAGCTGCAATCCTTGCCATTGCAAGAAGAAGTTACCATACTTATAGGGCGCAGTGGTAGACGGGGAGCAAGCAATGTGGACGCGGCACAAGAAGCAAGCGGAGATTGAGTTGGGGCAGGCGGTGATCCTCTCACCGCAGCCTGCCTGCTCCTACCCGCTGCACCCGGTTGCCCTTGCTCTTGGCGACGAGATCGTGGTCGCTTGCCAACACCCGCTGCCTGGCAGCGAACTGGAACCAACCAACGACAATATCCCCCGCTTCACCCTCACCCTCTCGCGCAGCGATCTACACCTGGTTAGCCACAGCCTCCTCTACCGGGCGGCGCAGCAACCCTACAATCTTGCCCTTGCCACTGCCAACGGCAGGCTATATGCTGTCTGGAACGCCTACAGCTACAAAGATGTAATCCTCACCTACCTGCTAGACACTGCCAGCCAGCCAGTGCATCGCCTCGAACCCGCCCTCTACCTGCCCAGCTTTGCCGCCGCTGGGGATCGCCTCTACTTGCTCGGCCACCAGAACGACACTCTCACCTACCTCAGCAGCGACGACGGTCAGCACTGGGGTGACCCCTACCCACTAGAGCCGCTGGAGGATCGCCATCAACTCGATTTCGCCCGCCCACAGATGTATGCCGCTGGCGAGTTGCTGGCCGCCACCTGGGGGCTGCTACCGCGTGGCGACGGGGTGGCTCTGGCCGAACGCCGTTATCGCCGCCGCTACCAAACTGCTCTACGTGGCGGGCGCATCTTCGTGCGCTGGTACGATGGCGTGGGCTGGCGGCGCGCTCAGCAGGTCAACGCTCCTACCCTCCCTGCTGCATATCCCGCCCTCAGCTACTGGCAGGATCGCCTCTGGCTAGCCTACTGTGGCTGGGAGCAGGCGGGTGAACTGCCTGGCCTCTACCTAGCCAGCCGCACCCTCGCGCAGGCTGGCTGGGCTAGTCATAAGCTGGACGACTTCGCCAGCACCCGACTGGTCGAGGGCGGCGCGGTCCGTAGCTACCTGCTCCCACTCAGCGACCCGCCTGGCCTGCTGCTCCTCGCGCTGCAAGGCGGCAATCTGCACGCCTACCTGATTGCTGCCAATGGTGACTGCCTCGCCAGTGCAGAGCTAACCAGCGCGGGCCGCAACAGCGATCCCAGCCTGCTGCTCGTTGGTGGTCAGCCGTTTGTCGTTTGGCAGACCGAGAAGCCACCCGGTAGCTACCAGGTAGTAGCTGCTCCCCTCCACTTTCATCTGTGAGCGCGGCAAGAAGATGCGGCGGATTGGCTCCCCCTAGGAGGTCAACCCGCCGCTCAGATGATCGTTAATAGCTACTAGCGGCCTCGTACCGCCCGCCGCGTCGCCTCCAATGCTAGACCGAAGGCAAGGTGGCCCGCCAGGCCGTAGAGGTGTAGGCCGAGTGGGTAGCGCGTGGGGCCGTAGGCGTTGCCGCTGAGGGGAACAGCAATCTCATCTTGCAGCAGCCAGAACACTGCCCCCAGCGGTAGCCCGTTGCCTGTGCCAAGCCCCGGCTTGTACTCGGCGGCCAGCCCATAGAGGCCGCCCAGCAGCGTGCCGAAGGTGTAATGCGAGAGAGGGCCAGCCCACTGCTGCTGCTCGTAGGTAAGCTCACGCCCAGTTACCGCTTTGACGGCGCGACTGGCGGCCACCTCGTTCGCGTCATTGTCGCCCTTGCCGCCTTGCGACTGGTAGCCCAGCCTCAGCGGATTGCGGCTGCGCGGCGGCTTGCCGTCCGGGGCGGCTCCGCTTAGGGCTACACTCAGGTTGATGTATACGCCCTGGAAGGTGTCCATCGCCACCAGTGCCACAAACCCCGCGATCAACCCCGCCCGCCAACCCTTCGCCAAATCTTTCTTCGCCACGATTGCTGCTCCTTTAGCTTGTTTGCTGGCGATGGGGCAAGGTTCGTGCCAGTAGCAGGGGTGTTGCCCACCACCAAAAACAACTTCGACTGCATAGGGGCGTTTGGTGAACCGCACTCTAACTAGTTGCATACTCAGGTGCAGAGGGCTGGCCTATCGCTAATCTGCCGCCTGGCAACGTAGCAAGCTATTATCTTTACACAAGAAGAAACAGGCAATCGTGAACCTTTATCACCATGCTGCTTACCTGCTCCCTCATCTTGTGCTATAATCCAGCCCTACATAGTAATCATTCAACCAGGAGGCGAAGTTCATGCAGCAGTCGCATACCCTCAGCCTGATCACCATCGTGTTGATCATTATTCTTGTGTCCGCTTGTGTGGGCAACCCGCCAGCCCCTACCGCCACTAGCGAGTCGCAGCTAGACTGGAGCTACCAGGGCGACAACGGACCGGGCAAGTGGGCAAGCCTCGACAGCAAGTACGCTCTGTGCGCCAGTGGCAAGAGCCAATCGCCCATCGATATACAGCAGGCGCAGCGGCAAGACCTACCCGACATTGCCTTCCACTACCAGCCCAGCCTGCTGAAAATCGTTAACAACGGCCACACCATCGAACTGGACTATCCGGACGGCAGCAACACGATCACCCTTGACGGTAGTAGCTACCGCCTGGTGCAGTTCCACTTCCACACGCCCAGCGAACATCAGATCGACGGGCAAGCCACCGCGATGGAGTTGCACCTAGTCCACAAGGATGCAAAGGGCAGGCTGGCGGTGATCGGCGTGCTGGTCAAAGAGGGGGAGGAGAACCGTACACTCGTCGAGGCCTGGGCGAAGCTGCCGCACAGTGAGGGGGAGCAGCCGCTCGACAGCAGCCTCGATGCCAGTCAACTGCTGCCCCGCAACCGTAGCAGTTTCCGCTACGCCGGCTCGCTGACCACGCCGCCCTGCAGCGAAGGGGTGCGCTGGACGGTACTGGAACAGCCGATAGAGATGTCAGCCGCCCAGATCGCCGCCTTCCGCACCATCTACCCTAGCAACAACCGACCGCTGCAACCGCTCAACACCCGCGCCGTGATCGAAGATGCCACCAAGTAGCTACTGCTGGCGGCGGCGCGGGCGGTTGGCTGCTACTATCCAAACAGTGATCAGCGCAATCATCAGGGCGAACCATGGCCCAACCCCAGAGCCAGTGAAGAAGACAAGGTAGCCGCTCACTGGTCCGATGATCAGCCCGGCAATGACTAGCCCGATCACCCCCAGCAGGCGAATGCGGTGGGCGAAGGGAGTCAGGCTTGCTTGATCCAGGCTCCGCAAGCTGTTGACTAGCCCGATTATCATCAGGATCGGAGTCCAGAAGAAGATGAGCGCAAACCCCGACACCAGCCACATTAGCCCTCCGAAGTAGCCGCCCCTAGCAGCTTGGCTGGCAAGGAGTGGCAGGGTTGGCACCGCCACTGCCAGCAGTGGGCAAGCGATGCCCCACCAGGCCTGCCGCATAATCAGCCTGGTGCGCTCTGCCGGGGCGAGTGCCTCTAGTGGGGGGCGGTAGAAGCGTTCCAACGAGGCGTTCTGCGGCGGCGCAACCGGCCCGCTAAACTGCTCAATCCGCACCTGCTCGACAAGCTGGCGCGCTGAACCGTAGCTGGGACTGTCGTCGGGGCAGTATGGCTGCCCAGCAGAGTAGAGGGTGCAGAGCGAACAGATCGGCCTGTTGCACATAGCGCAGCTTACCAACATTGGGATGGCGGGATGGCGGTAGCAGGTTAGTCTGGTCATCTTTGGCTCGACACCTCAGTTAAGATTTATGCATATTGTAGCACGTTTTACCCACGTTAGCAAGCCTCCTGACCTACCTGTGCTGGGTTGAAGCCTCCACCTTTGACAACCCCCTTTTCCTGCAACTGGCGATCTGCTATAATATTGCCAACCCCCATTCGTCTCCTCGGTTGCAGCAGACGTGGCTCAAGGCTGAGTCGTCGGGTCGTCCACTGGTTCAGCCGCCTGCCCCGGCTACTATCCTGGAGGAGTAATATCATGGCCGAGTTTATTGACCGTATTGAGTTCAGCGGGATCGTCAAGGTGCGCGATGCGATCCTCAAGCTGGACAAGCCGTTCCGCCTCGAAAGCGGTGAGCCGAGCTTCGACGTGCCGCAGCACATCAAGGACGCGATCAGCAAGGCTCTGCAAGACAACCACACCCACTATGTCGCCTCCGCTGGCATCCCTCAACTGCGCCAGGCCATCGCCGAGAAGGCGGCCCGCAAGAATCATATCCCCGTTGGCAAGTTTGCCGAGGTGCTGGTCACAAACGGTGGGATGCACGCCCTCTACGTCCTCTTTCGCGCCCTGCTCGAAGCAGGGGACGAAGTGCTGATCCCCGACCCGACCTGGACTTGTGTGCAGGAGTTGCTCAAGCTGGCGGGGGCCAATGTCACCCGCTTCCCCCTGCGCGAGGAGCTTGGCTGGCGGTTCAACCCAGATGAGTTGCGCGCCGCGATCACCCCACGCACGAAGGCTATCATGATCAACTCGCCGCACAATCCGACTGGCGGTGTCCTCACCCGCACTGACCTCGAAGCCATCGCTGCGATTGTGCAAGACCACCCTGGTATCACCGTAATCTCCGACGAGGCGTATGAGGATGTAATCTTTGACGGCGAGGAACACGTCAGCTTCGCGAGCCTACCAGGGATGTACGAGCGTTCGGCCAGCGTGTTCACCTTCAGCAAGTCCTACGCAATGACCGGCCTCCGCCTCGGCTACATCGTCACCCCCAATCCGCTGCTGATGGATCGCATGGCGAAGGTCGTCCTCTACACCTCGAATGGGGTCTCCTCGATCACCCAGTACGGTGGTCTGGCTGCCCTGACCGGCCCACAGGACTGCCTGACTGAGTTCCGCGACGAGTACAAGCGGCGGCGTGACCTGTTCTACGACGGCCTGGCGACCATCCCTACCTTGCAGGGCGAGCGGCCAAAAGGGGCATTCTATGCCTTCCTCAAGATCGCCCCCACCTGGCAGGACGAGCGTGGGCGCAGCGACTCGTGGGCGATGACCGACTACCTGCTCAAGGCGCGAGTCGGCTCATCCCCTGGCGTGATCTTTGGGCCGCACGGTGAGGGCTACGTGCGCTTCAGCACCGCCTGTGTCGCCACCGACCTCAGCGGCGCGTTGGCGACCATGCAGCAGCTTTTCGCCGAGGAGCCAATCCTGGTAGAGGCAGGCAGTTAGCTACTAGCTCAACAAGCCTCAAGGGGCAGCAAGGTGAGCAACCGCCTTGCTGCCGCCCGTCACTGCTTTGCGTGGGCCTTGAAGAAGTGCCAGATCAACTGGGCCAGCGACTGCTCATCCCCTGGGCGGCCCGGCAAAGCGCGCACGCTACCATCCTCGAACCAGGTGTGGGGGCCACCCTTCACCGTGTAGTAGACGACCTCCGTACCAGCCTTGCAGCCGCTGAATGTTTGTTTGCTGCCGCCTTCGCTCTGCGCGACCTGCGGTGTGGGCTGGCAGCCGTCGGCCTGCACCCAGAACGCCTGGTTCTCTGCCACCGAGTTGTAGCGGTAGCCGTCAGCCTTGTTGCTCACCCCAGCGTAGCGCACGTTGTCGTCTGCGTCGCCGTGGAAGACGACGAGGGAGAGCGGATGGGTGGGTGGGGCTTCGTCGCCGCGGATCGTACCAGCAACAGGGGCTACCGCCGCTAGCCGATCAGCCAGCCTGACACCCAGGTAGTAGGCCATCATTGCCCCGTTGGAGAGGCCGCTGGCGTAGACCATCTTGAGGTTGACGTTGTAGCGTTGGTGCATTTCGTCGATCAGTGCGCTGATGAAGCCAACGTCGTCCAGGCCGTTCGCCTGCGCGTAGCCGCAGCACCAGCTTGCGTTGAAGCTGCTGTCACTACGCTGGTCGGTGCCATCAGGGTAGACGACGATGAAGCCCTCCTGGTCAGCGACCCGGTTCATGCCCATGTAGCCGCTGGCGTTGAGGCCCGTGCCGCCCCGCCCATGCAGCATGATCACCAGTGGCAGCGACTTGCCAGCGGCGTAGGTAGCCGGTATGTGCAGGTAATAAGTGCGGGCCAGACCACCAAACTGCATCGCCTGCCCAAAGTCGCCCGGCCCACTCGCTGGTGGCACCACCACCGCCGTCGTGCCGTTCACGCTGCCGCCCCCGCCGCAGCCCAGCAGCAACCCGACCAGCAGCAGAGCCACACCCACCGCAGAACGCTTCTTGACCATCAAACCCTTCTATCGCTTCGGGTGTGCATTGAGGAAGTTGAGGATCAGGGTGTCAACGTCTACGTCGCCCACCTCGCGGCCCGCCAAGCCGAGGATTGCCGCAGTGCCAGGGATTTCGTGGCCGCCCTGCTTGAGTGAGTAGGAGACCACCGCCGTGCCACCTTCGCAGCCGCCATAGCTCTCCTTCGTGCTGCCTGCGTTGTCCGCCCGCTGCGGCTCTGGCTTGCAGTTGTTCGCCTTAACCCAGTAGGCTACAGTATCTGGCTCGGCCTGATAGCGGTTGCCAAACACCGTGCCGCCCTGGTAGAGGATCACCGGGTCGCGTTCGCCATGCACCTCCATTACTGCCACTGGCTGGCTAGGCATCGCTGCGCCCGCCTGCATTGCCCCAGAGAAGGAGACGACGGCGGCGATCTGCTCTGGTATTTCCCGCGCCAGGCGGTAGGCCAGCATCGCGCCATTGGAGTGGCCGACGACAAACAGCCGCCTGTCATCAACCTGGTAACGCTGCTCAAGATCGGCGATCAGCTTGCTAACATAACCCACATCGTCAACCTTGTTGGTCACGGCAGAGCCGCAGCAGAAGCCTGCGTTCCAGCCGGGGTCGGGGCCGCTGCCATCTAGGTAAGCAAGGATGATCCCCTGCTCATCTGCCCGCCCTACCATGCCGCTTGCCCCGCGAAAGATACGCGCACTGCTGACATAGCCGGGCAACAGTAGGATCAGCGGCAGCGGCTTGCCCGCCTTGATCTGCGGTGGCAGGTGCAGGATGTAGGTTCGCGTCAGGCCACCATAGCTGAACTGCTGCTCGTAGTCGCCCGCTCTCTGTGGGTCGGTCGCCAGGGTGGGGAGCGGCACACTGGTGGGGAAGGGATAGGGGCTAGCGGTTGGGGCGGCAGGTGGCAGGGCGGTCGGGGGCGGCTGGTTGGCCGTTGCCCCATCGCAGGCCACCAGGGTGAGCAGAGCAAGCAAGATAAGGGTGCGCCAATTCTTCATCGTTCTCTCCAAAGTTTTACATAGTTTGCCCTCTATTATAAGCTATCTGTGTGAGAATGGGATGAGAGAGGAGCATTCATTTGCCCGCCTACTCCACGCTGATCATCCGCACCTCCAGCAGTTGCTCGCGGCTGAAGCCTTCCAGTTGCAGGTAGTAGGCGGCAGCGTCGATCATCGCGTCCAGCGGCAGTAGGCCAACCAGTTCGCTATGCCCTATCGTCACTCCGTAGCGGGCGGCTTCGGCGCGCACTAGTTCGAAGGCGCGGTAGAGAGGGGTAGCCTTGTGGTTGAGCAGGTTCATCGAAACCTGGGCCAGCCCCTGCGCCGCCAGGTCTACGCCCATCGCCTGCACGTTGACCAGTCCGCCGCTGCTCTCGCGGATGTTTTTGCTGATTCTCTTGGCGATCTCTACGTTCGGGGTGTTGAGGTTGATGTTGTAGGCGATCAGGTAGTTGCGCGCCCCCACTGCTGTGGCCCCAGCGGTTGGGTGCAGGCGCGGCTCGCCCGCTGGGGCGAAGTCGGGCCTGCGCTCTGGCAAACCAACCGCCTCCTTCAAACCCTCGTACTGGCCCACCCGCACATCCGGTAGCCGCCTGCGGGCAGCAGTAGTAGCCGACTCGGCGTAGAGGTAGACGGGGATCGCCAGTTCGTCGGCCAGCCTTGCGCCAAGCTGTTTGCTCAAGGCCACGCACTCTGGCATGGTGATCCCGCTGATCGGGATGAAGGGGATCACGTCGGTCGCGCCAATGCGGGGGTGCGCCCCCCTATGCTCCTCCATGTTGATCAAGGCCTGGGCCTGCCGTGCTAGTCGGAAGGCAACCTCGGCCACCGCCTGCGCCTCACCGACATAAGTCACCACCATACGGTTGTGGTCGCGGTCGGCAGAGTGGTCGAGCAGGCTGACCGCCAACCCTTCCTCTTTCGCCTGGCGCACCACGTCCACGATCTGCTCAATCACCTCTGGCCTGCGCCCCTCGCTAAAGTTGGGGACGCACTCTACGATCTGCCTGGGCATCGTTGCTCCTTTGCCTGCTAGGGCGCAAACTACTCGTCTTCGACCTTCGTGAAGCGGTGCTGTGGGAGTCGCCGTTTAATCAGCTTGATCGCTTCGGCGATCCGCGTACGCGTCTCCTTGCCCTGCTGCTCCTGACCAGACCGCTCGTAGAGGCGGGCAAGGTGGATCAACTCTGTGTAGAGCTTACGTTGGTCGCCCTCCTCCTCGTAGACAGCTACCGCCCGCTTGCGGTATGCTATCGCCTGCTCCACATCGCCCAGCCGGGCATAGCTGATCGCAATGCCGCTGTTGAGTTCAGCTAGCATATCAACATCTATCTTGTCATCAAGCAACAATGCCTGCTCCTGCGCCGCAATAGACTCCTGGTAGCGACCCAGCGCGAAGTAAGCATCGGCCATAGCGACCAGCGGCCAGAACTGGTTGTTGGCATCATCGCTCGTGCGAGCATAAGCCAGTTCGCGCTGGGTGGCAGCCACTATCTGCGTATAATCCTTTGTCTCGCCATAAAGCTCGCGCAGGAACATGAAATCCTCGGTCACATCAACCCGCTCGCCCCGCTCCATATCCAACTGGATCGTCTCCTCGGCCAGGCGGATCGCTTCCGGGTAGTTGTGCTGCCTGCTGTGATAGATCGCCAGGTAAGTGGCGGCCTGCACTACGCCCGCCTGCGTACTCTCCTTGCGGGCCAGGGCCAGGGTGCGTTCCATGAATGGCAGCGTGCCATCTGGATAGCTGAAGTTATCGAAGCTGCGGCCACTATCTATCTCACCCAGTACCTTCATACGCTCCTCCAGATCGGTACTTTGCTCGGCTTGCAGCAGCAGCGCAGCGGCGGCCTGGAGGCGGGGCTGACCGACAGTGGCCGACGAGGAGGAACTGCCTAGCTGAGGGGCAGCGAGGCGGGGGCGGGGCGGCTGCTCAAGCTGGGCCGCCACGGCGGTGCTGAGCAGCGTCTGCAATCCCTCCTGCTCTGCTGGCTCAAGCCCACTCTCTCGGCCTAGCAGTGGCTTGATCATCCCCTCTAGCTGGCTGTAAGCACCATACTCTGCCAGGAAGTCGGCGAGGCTGCTTGTTGGCGTATCCCCAGCAACTATCTCCTGGTTGAGCAGCGCAAAGGCAGCGGCATAGTCCCGCGCCAGCACCAGGTAGTTGAACTGCTGAAGCAGTGGCTGTACGTCTGCCAGAGCCTGCGGTGGGTTGTCCCTCGCGTCGAAGCGGTATTGGCTGGCATACTCGGCGGCTTTGGCCCGCTGCTGCTCTGGCGTAGGCGGGGCAGGGCGGTTCTGCCAGTAGGCGCGCTGCCGCTCCTCTCTCTTCTGCTTGTCGTTTCCCTTCTTGCTCATCACTTTCTCCTCTGGCCTACATCTTTGGCCGCAACATTATAGCACACCTACCGATAACCGCCCGTGATGTTGTATAATTCGCTGCAAGTGGCAAAACAGGAGACGACTTTATGACCCTAAAGCTATTCAATACCCTGCGCAGGCAGAAACAAGAGTTCCAACCAATGGGCCAGACTGTGGGGATGTACTGCTGCGGCCCAACCGTCTACGCCTTCGCCCACGTTGGCAACCTGCGAACCTATGTGTTCGAGGATGTGCTGCGCCGCGTACTAGAATACAACGGCTATGCTCTCAACCAGGTGATGAATATCACCGATGTCGGCCACCTGGTCAGCGACGAGGATGAGGGCGAGGACAAGATGATCCTGGCGATGAAGCGCGAGGGCAAGTCGGCTCTGGAGATTGCCGCGTTCTACACCGCTGCCTTCCTGCGCGACCTGAGCCGCCTAAACATTGAGCCGGTGGAGATCATCTGCAAGGCGACCGACCACATTCCAGAGATGCTCGCCCTGATCCAGCTTCTGGATCAGCGCGGCCATGCCTATTCTATTGACGATGGTGTGTACTTCGATGTAAAGACCTTCCCCAGCTATGGCGCACTGAGCGGCCTCGACCTTGAGGGCCAGGAGGCGGGAGCGCGGGTAGAGGTCAACCAGCAGAAGCACAATGCCAGCGACTTCGCCCTCTGGAAGCGGGCTGCGCCGAACCACCTGATGCAGTGGGATAGCCAGTTTGGGCGTGGCTTCCCCGGTTGGCACATCGAATGCTCAGCGATGAGCATGAAGTACCTGGGCAACCACTTCGACATCCACTGCGGCGGCGTGGATCACATCCCGATCCACCACGAGAACGAGATCGCCCAGAGCGAGGGGGCGACCGGGGAGAAGTTTGTCAACTACTGGCTGCACGGCGAGTTCTTGCAGATGGACGGCGGCAAGATGAGCAAGTCGCTTGGCAACCTTTACACCCTTGACGACCTGGCAGCACGGGGGGTGGAGCCGCTTAGCTACCGCTACTTCCTGCTCAATGCCCACTATCGCACAAAGCTGAACTACACCTGGGAGGCTTTGGAGGCCCAGCAGCGGGCCTATCGCCGCCTACGCGAGTTTGTTGGCGGTGCGCTAGCGGCAGGGCAGGACGGGGCAAGCCTGGGCGATACTGCCTGGCTCGAACCCTACCACAACAGCTTTGTAGAGGCGATCAACGACGACCTCAATATGCCCCGCGCCCTCGGCCTCTGCTGGGAGCTTATCGCTGAAGCGAAGCGGCTGGGCAGTGGAGCGTTGCTGGCTGCCCGCCAGCAGTTGCTCGACTTCGACCGCGTGCTGGGCCTGGGTTTGGGCGAGGTATTGGCTTTCCGCCCAGCGGCACACAGCAGCAGCGACACCAGCAGCCTCGACGATCAGGTGAACTTGCTGATCGCAGAGCGCAAGGCTGCACGGGCGAACAAGGACTTCAAGCGCGGTGACGAGATTCGGGATGAACTAAAGGGGTTGGGTATCGAACTGATCGACAAGCCCGGCGGTATCACTGAGTGGCGCAAGGCTGATTGACGATGCACACCCCTGCTGCAAGTAGGGGTGTACTTCTTGCACCGCTGACCTGAGAGGAGCGGATCATGTACATAATGGTGACGAACGATGACGGCTATGATAGTGAGGGGCTGTTGGTGTTGAAGCAGCAGTTGGAGCAGGTGGCTGAGGTGGTGGTGCTAGCCCCCGACCACAATTGGAGCGCAAGCGGCCACAGCCGCACCCTGCGCGACCCCTTGCGGGTGTGGGAGGCGCAGTTGCGCGATGGTTCGACCTGCTACATCAGCGACGGCACACCCTCGGACTGCGTAGCCCTGGTGACGCTCGGCTTCTTGGGCCGTAAACCCAATCTGATCGTCAGCGGCATCAACCGGGGCAGCAACCTGGGTGACGACATCACCTACTCTGGCACGGTGGCGGCGGCGATGGAGGGAGCGATGCACGGCATACCCAGCATTGCGGTCTCCTGCGAGGGTCGCGGCAAGTGGCATTTTGAGACAGGCGCACTGTACGCTGCGAAGCTGGCCCAGCAGGTTGCCAAGCGCGGCCTACCAGATCACACCCTGCTCAACCTCAATACGCCCAACCTGCCGCCTGCCGAGATTAAGGGGCTGGAGATCACCCGCATGGGCCGCCGCTACTATAAGGACGAACTGATAGAGCGGATTGACCCCTTCGGCCAGAAGTATTACTGGACGGCGGGCGAGCCACACGCGCTGGAGCCGGATGACGGCACCGACACCGGGGCAGTCGCTAACGGCAAGATCAGCATCACCCCCCTGCACCTCGACCTGACCAGCCACGCCATGCTGGCGGATTTGGCAGGCTGGGAGCTGGAGTTAGCTCGCCGAGCCACTTATTGCATCTCCTGCATTATGCAACAGCAAACACAGTAAGGATGCAACAAGCGATCCTGCACAAGCTGCTATTACCCGTTTTCCCGGCTATCAACAGAACCTATTTTGTCCTCGTCAGGCAACGCGGTCAGTAGCCTGCTGATTTGGGCTGCCGCTAAGTAGCCGCTTGACAATCCAGCCGCCCGGTGCTACAATCGCAGCGATCAACTTACTTCTAGAGAGGTGCGGCGGTGGCGAAGGCAGCAGCTAACGAGCAAGCGCAAGCGGTGGCGGCTGAAGCGGCGGCGGAGCAGGCAGCGGCGCAGGCGGCTCTGGCTGCCGAGTTGGAGGGCAGCAAGCCAACCTCAACCTGGCTGCCGCGGCTGGTGGCGATCAGTCTCGCGTGCCTGGCGATTGTTGCGGCCAGCGTCTTCTTCTACCAACAGGCCAACGCCCCCGCCCAGGCCATTACTACTCTCCCCCTGCACGCAACTGCCACCCACGCTGGCAAGCAGGCCATCGTCGTCTACGTGACCGGCGCGGTTTCCGCCCCCGGTGTCTACCGCCTGTGGGATGATGCGCGCATCGGCGACCTGGTGGGCAAGGCGGGCGGTCTGTTGCCCGCTGCTGACCCTGTGGCGATCAACCTGGCCGCCCGGCTTGAGGATGGAGAGCAGGTGAACGTCCCCTTCAAGGCCACCGCTGCCCCGGCTGCCCCGCTGACCGTGATCGGTAAAGCGGCCAGCCAGCCGAGTGGAACGGCTGCTGCGGTAGCCGCTAAGTCGCCCACGCCCGGCAAGGTCAACCTCAACTCTGCCAGCGAAGCTGAACTGGATGCAGGTCTGCCAGGGGTCGGCCCGGTACTGGCAAAGAATATCGTGGCCTACCGCACGGCTAACGGTCACTTCCGCAGCGTAGACGATCTCCGCAAGGTGGACGGTATCCACAAATCACTTTTCGACAAACTCAAGCTGCTGGTCACTGTCTAGGCCAAACAAACTGCTGAGAGGAGCCGCTCATGGTGATGGTCTACGTGGCGGCTGGCTGGCTCCTCGGCATCTTCGTGGGCAGCGAACTTGCGCCCCTGCCTATCCTTGTGCTGCTCACCTGCGGGCTGGCGGCGGTGGCAATAATTGTTCTTGGTAGGCGGCTGCCTGCTGGTCTGGCCCGCCAGATCGGTTGGGCTACCCTCGCCCTCACCCTCGGCCTCTGGCGCGCCACTGCTGCCCAGCCGTCGCTTGGCGCGCATGATCTCAGCTACTACAACACCTACCGGACGGTGCAGATCGTGCGTGGGGTGGTGGATCAGCCGCCAGAGGCCCGCGACCGCGACCTGCGCCTGCACCTCGCTGGGCGAGCGGTCTGGCGCGACAGCGAAAACCACTGGCAGCCAGTGGGTGGCTCCATGCTGGTCAGCCTGCCGCTCACCGACAGCAGCCACTACCGCTATGGCGACCTGCTCGAACTGCAAGGGCTGCTAACTGCCCCGCCCGCCTTTGGTGGTAGCTACAGCACTTACCTGAAGCGGCAGGGCATCCTCAGCTACAGCCACAACCCGGATGTGTTGGCCGCTGGCAAGGAGAACGCGCCGCTAACCAGCTTCTATGGCTGGCTGTTTGGCCTGCGGGAGGCGGCAGGGCAGGCTGTCAACCGCCAGTTCCCCCAGCCCGACGGCGCGCTGCTCAACGGCATCTTGCTTGGCGACCGCACGGGGCTACCAGGCTGGTTGAGCGACGACTTTGCCAGCACTGGCACCGCCCAGATCGTGGCGATCTCCGGCCAGAATATGGTCTACGTCCTCGGCTTTATTCTCCTGCTAGCCGACTGGCGCAAGCGACCGCGCAGCCGCTACGCCCTCTATGGCGTGGCCCTGGTTGCCGTCTACTCGGTATTCGTGGGAGCAAGTGCCAGCGTAGTGCGCTCGGCGATCATGGCGGGTGTGGTTGCGCTGGCGATTGCCCTCGGCGAGTCCTACAACGTGACCGCCGCTCTCGCCTTCGCTGCGATCCTGATGACCGCCTTCAACCCAGCCTACCTCTGGGATATTGGCTGGCAGCTAAGTTGCGTGGGGATCCTCGGCCTCGTCTACGTCGCTCCTTTGCTGAAGGCCGTCTTCGACCACATCCTGCGTGGTAGGCTGTCTCGCTTGCGCTGGCTAGGCGGCCTGCTCTCGGTCTCCATCGGCGCACAACTGGTGACAGAGCCGCTGATCTGGATGTACTTTGGTCAGGTCTCGCTCATCTCACCGCTCGCCAACATCATCGCCGAACCCCTGTTGCCGCTGATCATGGCTTTTGGGGCAATCAGTGTGCCGTTGCTGCTGCTTTGGCCGCCTCTGGCGATCCCCTTCGCTGCACTGGCCTGGGTCTTCCTGCGGGCGATGATCCAGATCGTCGAGTTCTGCGCCCTGCTACCCTTTGCTGCCCTGCAATTGCCCAACCTCTCCGTCTGGTGGGTGCTGGCCTACTACAGCGCATTGGCAGCGGTCGTAGTCTGGTGCAATGCCTTGCGGGTAGAGGCTAGAGCCGCGCAATTGACCGCCAGGCTGGCTGTCGGCTAAGAGCCAATTGGTGGCTGCTCCTGCTATTCTACGCCCTGGGGCTGCGCTGCCGCCGCTCGCCCCTGCTCCATCCCCTTGCTGGACAGCACCACCAGCCCCGCTAGCATCAGCCCTGCGCCGAGGCCAACGGTGAGGTTTAGCTGATCCTTGCTGAAGGCTGGAGCTGCTGTCAGGTAGAAGATAGCTGCTGAGAGCAGGGTAGCGGTCAGCGGTTCGGCGAGGGTGATGATGCTAGCTGTGGTTGCTGGGATGCTCCGCAGGGCGCGCACGTAGAGGAAGTAGGCGAGGAAGGTTGCCCCCAGGCCGAGGTAGAGCAGCAGCCCCCAGCCGCCTGCCCCCACGTCGCCCAGCCTCCCACCCAGCAGCATTACTGGCAGCATTAGTAGCGCAGCGAGGCCAAAGGAGAAGGCATTGAGTTGCGCCCCCGCATAGCGCGTGGTCAGCGACTTGGTGATCACCGAGTAGATCGCATAGCCGGTGCCAGAGAGCAGGGCGAATACCACCGCCACTGCAAAGTCCGCCGCGCTGCCGTGCTGCCCGTCACTGCCCTTGCCACCGACCAGCAGCACGGCTCCGGCCAGGGTGATCGCCAAAGCCAGCCAGCTACGCCCAGTCAGCCTTTCGCCCAGGAAGGCCGCCGCTACCGCCGCTACCACCAGCGGCGCACTGCAAATTGCCACCAACGCTGCCAGGCCCGCCCCGCCCAGAGCCACCGCCTGGAAGAAAAGAGTCTGGTAAGCCATCATGCAGCCACCACAAGCGAGCAACCGCAGCAGGTCGGCGCGAGATTGGATGCGTGGGAACGGGCGACCAGTAGTTGCCAGACTGAGCAGCAGGAAGGCAGGCGCGGCAATCGTCAGTCGCAGCCAACCGACCGCTACCCCATTCGCTGCTGGGCCGATCAGGTTGCTGGTGATCCCAGTCGTCCCCCACAACGTCGCCGCCAGATAGTTCAGCAACAGCCCCGCCCGCATCTTGCTCATCGCCAGCCTCCTTACACCTGTAGCCCCATTATACCCTGCCACGCTAGCGGGGGAGCAGGGCCATGTACCACTCGCGACCTATCTTCCTGGCTCCTTGACAGGTGGCTCCATCCAGTCTAGAATACGAATGGCTTATCCGTTTCATCCCTGCCATCATCCCTGCTCAGGAGATTGTATGCTCAAGCTAACCCCCTGGTTTGTACTGCCCTTCTTCCTCATCACCGTGCTGGTCGCCTTCAGCCCTGCGCGCCTGCCCAGCCTGGCCCCCGCTTCCCCTCCCGCTCCGCGGAACACCCCCTGCGCGATCACCTTCAGCGACGTGCCAGCCAGTAGCATCTTCGCCAGCTACATCTACGACCTCGCCTGTCGCGGCGTAGTCGGTGGCATTGGCGGCGGCCAGTTCGGGCCAAGCGGCCAGGCCAACCGCGCCCAGTTCGCCAAGATGGCTAGCCTCGGCTTTGCAGTGCCGTTGGTCGAGCCTGTCCTCGGCAACTTCAACGACCTGTTGCCCAGCAACGTCCTCTACCGCTACATCGAGAGTGCCGCTGCTGCCAGCGTGATCCGTGGCTACCAGCAGCCCGCGCAATGCCCCAGCACGGTTGAGCCACCCTGCTTCCAGCCCCATCGCACCATCAGCCGCGCTGAAGTTGCCGTGATCGCGATACGGGCTGGCGGCTTCAGCCTGGTCGCTGCCCCGGCCAGCCCAACCTTCAGCGACGTGCCTGCCACCTACTTCGCCTATCGCGAGATCGAAACCGCCGCTAGCCTGCACATCATCAGCGGGGCAAATGGTCGCTTCCGCCCTGCCGACCCCATTCGCCGCGACGAGTTGTGCAAGGTACTCTCTCTTGCCATGCAAGCTGCTCCCCCCCGACCTACCCCCGGCGGCCCGCCAGCCGCCAGCCTCGGCATCTACGCCGACGCGCTAGCCGCGGGCTGGGACGACTACTCGTGGGATAGTACCCGCAACTTCGCCAGCAGCATCGCCCACAGTGGTAGCCACAGCCTCAGCATCAGCTACGACGCTGGCTACGCTGGCCTCTACCTCCACCACGCCCCGATCAGCATCGGCCCCTACACGACACTGCGCTTCTACATCCAGAGCGGCGCGGCAGACGGCCAAAGGATCAGCGTCCACCTGATGAATGCCGCCGCCGACCAGAGCGGCAGCAGCCGCGCTGTCACCGATTACATCTACCCCGGCCACCGCATCACCGCTGGGCAGTGGCAGGCGGTGGTCATCCCCCTGCGCGACCTGACCAACGAGGGACAGATTAGTGGCATCGTGCTGCAAAGTGAGTCCCAGGCGGCCATGCCAGTCCTCTACATTGACGACCTTAGCCTGGTCAGTGGCAACCTTAGCTACTACCCGACCGCCACTGCCACCCCTGGCCCCGCCCCGACCGCCATCCCTACCAACCTCACCTACTATCGGGGGGTCAACCTTACCGGCGGCGAAATCAGTTGGGTGGGCTGGCCTGGCACTTTCGGCTTCAACTACACCTATCCCCGTGCCGCCGAGTTCGACTACTTTAAGAGTAAAGGGTTGAACCTGATCCGCCTGCCCTTTCGCTGGGAGCGGCTGCAACCAACCCTCAACGGCCCGCTCGACAGCGCAGCCCTGGCTCACCTCGACATCGCGGTTGGCTATGCCCGCACACGAGGGATGCAGGTGCTGCTCGACCCGCACAACTTCGCCCGCTACCGGCTGGGCAGCACCGACTACCTGATCGGCAGCCCACAGGTGCCAAACGCCGCCTACGCCGACTTCTGGCGCAAGCTGGCCCAGCACTACGCCAACGAACCAAACCTCTACTTCGGCCTGATGAACGAGCCGCACGACACTGGGGGGCTGTGGCCCGCAGCAGCGCAGGCGGCGGTCTCTGCTATCCGCGAGGTAGACAGCAGCCACACCATCTTTGTTCCTGGCGAGTGCTGGACGGGGGCATGGACGTGGCAGGACTGCAATGGCAGCCTCTCGATCAACGACCCCCAGAACAAGATAGTCTATGAAGCGCACCAATACTTCGACCGCAACGGCAGCGGCAACTACGCGGGCAACTATGATGCAGAGGGTGCCACCGCCGACACTGGCGTAGAGCGGGTGCAGCCCTTCATCGCCTGGTTGCAGGCCCACAACGCACAGGGCTTCCTCGGCGAATATGGCGTGCCGAACGACGACCCACGTTGGTTGGAGGTGACGGAGCGAATGCTTACCCGCCTCGACCAGGTAGGCATCGGCGCAACCTACTGGGCGGCTGGCCCCTGGAACGGCAGTTCGCCAGTGGTGATCGAACCCTACCCCAATGGTGACGACAAGCCGCAGCTAGCCACCATCCGCCGCCACCTCGGTCGCCAGCAGTAGCAGCGGGGGGCGGGTGCGTGCCGCCGTCACCGCCCGCCTGGGCAAATGCGGCTGGCTGCCTCTAGTGGTCGGCTATGCTGTCGCTCTGCTGCTCTGCCCACCAGGGCGCGACTTCGCCATCCTGGACGATTGGATTTATCTGCGCTCGGTTGCCGACCTGTTCGCTGGCGGTGGCCTGCACCCAGCCGACTACGCGCAGGTGACGCTGGTTACCCACACGCTGTGGGGAGCGACTTGGGCTGCTGTGTGCGGTTACAGCTTTACCGCCCTTACCTACGCCAACCTCGCCGCCGCTCTGGTCGCCAGCCTCGCCTGCTATGCCCTCCTGCGCCAGCTAGCCGTCAGCCCCAGGCGCAGCCTGCTGGGGGCGGCCCTGCTTTCGCTCAACCCCCTGTTCGTGCTGCACGCCTACAGCTACA
>JAYUUN010000058.1:0-4321 GCA_043754535.1 Chloroflexota bacterium
CCAACTGCCCAGCCTTCATCATCGGAGAGAAGGCTTATACTACGCAAATCGGCAGTAACAGGCTGCCTCTCCACATAAATGTCTTGGTAACGAAGTTTGCCGAGTAGGCTGAGTTGCACTTCGTATGGAGTACCCAGTTTATCTAGATGGAACTCAAACACAGCTCGCTCAAAATACTGTACTTTGTATTCTTTGCTGTCGATCTCAGAAACCTCAATGAACTCATCGCTGACAGGGTAGCCCTGCACCGCAAGACCACCATGCTGCTCCCAGTAGCTGCGGAACTTGCCACCTATTGTCTTACCGGTCGCAGCGAAGTAGTATGGATTGTCAGTGCTAACTAGCTGATCTGCTGCTCCACTGGGGTATTTGTTACTGTAACGCTCCTTACCTAGCAGCGAGAGAAGGACATCATGAGGTGGCTGGTTTTCAGGATGCAGCTCAAACCGACCCCTCTCAAAATACTGAACAAGTGGAGCATTAAGCTGATCAGAAGATGGCACTGGTTCATAGAACTGGTCAGTCAGCGGGTAGCCGAACTGAACAAGGCCACCATGCTGCTGCCAGTAGTCAAGGAAGCGACCTTGCACGGTGCAGCCAGTCTGGTCGAAGTAGCGGCTGTCGGCTTGAGCATCCACGCTGGCTGAGTTTAGGCTGGCAATGATCACCAGTAGCAGGACGAGCTTGAGCAACCGCATGGCACTTCCCCTCTACTATCTTGCAGGGAGTGGCACACGAAGCCACTGCCCTGGAACAAAGCACGCTGAGCCTACGAGGTTGCCAGCAGCTAGCAGCGCACCCCTGCTTTAGCCCAAGATGCGCTGCTAGCTGCTCCCCCTACACCCTACTTGAAGGCGGGTAGCACCTCGGCAGCCAGGCGGCGCACGTTGTCGAGCTTGTAAGCGTCAAGCAGGTAGATGGTGAAGTACTGCGCGCCCGCCTCCACCAGCTTCTGCAAGCCTTCGACGATCTGCTGGCTGTTGCCCACCAGGTTGCCCTTGCGGTACTGCTCCAGGCTGGACTGACCACGAATCTTCTTCGTCAGTTGGTCGGCCTCTGCGTCGCTATCTGCGTAGCCCACGGTCACGTTGGCGGTGCGGGTGATCTCGTCGTAAGGGCGGTTCACCTCATCACAGTGTTCCTTGAGGATAGCGAACTTTTGGCGGTACACTTCGGGGTCAATGCCGCTGATGTTGCAGGCATCACCAAACTTGGCGACCAGCTTGAGCGTAACCTGCTCGCCGCCGCCACCGATCAGCAACGGAATCTTGCGGCCCGCACTCTTTGGCTCGTTGATCGCGCCGTCCACCGTGTAGTATTCGCCCTCGAACTTGGCCCGCTCGTCGTCCCACATGGTGCGGATCACGCGCACGCCCTCGGCCAGACGGCGCATCCGCTCGCGCGTGTCGGGGAAGCCGAAGCCGTAGGCACGGTACTCATGCTCGTACCAGCCCGCGCCGATGCCGAAGAACAGCCGCCCGTGGCTGAGTACGTCAATAGTAGAGGCCATCTTCGCCAACACTGCCGGGTTGCGGTAACCCATGCAGCCGACCATCTGACCGATCTTCACGTTCTGGGTGTCGCGAGCAAGGGCGGCAGTGGTCGTCCAGCACTCGAAGACCGCCTCTGTCTCTGGCGTAGGGACCGTGTGGAAGTGGTCGTAGAGCCAGATCGACTCGTAGCCGAGCTTGTCCGCCTCCTTCGCCACGTTGGTCATTGCCTCATACTTCTCTACTGGGTCCTTGATATCCACCAGGTCCATACGCCAGCCCTGGGGAACGAAAATACCGATCTTTGCGCTCATCCTATGTCTCCTCTTATGTTGGTTGTTAGTTGGTACCCAGTTCTAGATATCAAGTAACGTGCCGCAAGGATGATAACACAGTGGTAGGGTTAGGCTAGCTATCGCCCACGATCTGCTCGACGATAGCGATCACCCGCTCGTCGCGTAGGTGAGCAGGGTTAGCAGCAGCAATCTGATGCAGGTGTGGCAGCAAAGCCGCTGTCTGCGCAACCATGCGAGCAGGCGCAACCTGGTAGGCAACGCTAGCGGCGGGGTCATCACCGAGGGTGAGGGTGTAGTGCAGTACCTGCTGGCGGCCAGGACGCATCCAGCGACCATGAACTGTCAGTTGGCTGACGTGCAGGCGCAGGCTAGCGCAGATCACCGCAGTTTGGCGGCGCGGATCGGCTGGCCCAGCGGCAAGCTGCACCTCCGCCTGGGTGAGGCAAGCCTGGGCGAACTGCTCGGCCTGGACGAAGTCGGCGAAGTAGAAGTGGAAGTCGCGATTGTCAGCAGCAAACTCCTCGTTCCAGCGAGCCTGGTGCCTAGCGGTCAACTCTGCTGCCTGCTTGTCCTTCGCCTCGTCGTAGAGGGCAGTGTAGCGGCGGGTATATTCCTGCTCCAACTGCTGCCACTGTTCGCGGCGGGCAGTCGGCAAGGCGTGGACGATGCTCAGGCGCAGCCACCCTCGCGGCGGGTCGGCCTCCCCCTCTGGCAAGTCCCACCAGAGGCCAGTCGGCCCGTCGTAAAGTAGCAGCGGCACACTCGGTAGAGCCATCGACCCCTCCACATCTTGCCCGCAGGCTAGACCTCCATGATCAGCGGCACGATGATCGGGCGTTGGCGGGTCTGGGTGTAGATGTATTGGCCGAGCGACTCCTTGACCCGCCGACTGAGCAGCGGCCAGTCACCGTTGGTCGCGGTGTAGCGTTCCTGGGCAACAACGCGGGCTATCGTCTCGTTGATCCCGTTCAGCAAGGCGGCGTTCTCCTGGAGGGGGACGAAGCCGAGCGAACTGAGTTCGGGCGGGCCAGACAGGTCGCCGCTCTCGCTGTTGATGCGGATCGCCAGGCTGAGTACGCCATCGCGGGAAAGAGTCTGGCGTTCCTTCAGCACGTTGGGGTTGATGTTGCCAGCCACATTGCCATCCATAAAGACTGGCCCTGCCTGCACATCGTCCGCGATACTGGCCTTGCCCTGCGCGTCAAACTCGATCACGCTGCCATTGTGGGTGATGAAGATGCTCTCCTTCGCCCAGCCGGTCTCCGCCGCCATGCGCGCATACTGCACCAACATTCGGTTTTCGCCGTGGATCGGGATCACATAGCGGGGCTGCACCATTGAGAGAAAGAGACGGAGTTCGTCGCGGGCAGCGTGACCGCTGACGTGGACGCGCTCGATCTGGTTGTAATGCACGTCGGCACCCTGGGCGATCAGCGCGTTGATGATCTGCACAATCGGCACCTCGTTGCCGGGGATCGGTGAGGAGGAGAGGATCACCGTGTCGCCAGGCAAGATGTTGATGTGGCGGCTGTCCTTGTAGGCGATGCGCGACAGGACGGCGGTCGGCTCACCCTGCGCCCCAGTGACAACCACCACCACCTTGTCCAGCCCCAGATCGCGAGCCTGACCCACACGGATCAGGGTGTCTTCTGGCACCTTGAGGATGCCCAGTTCTATTGCTCGGTCGGTGTTGTTCTCCATGCTACGGCCCAACACTGCCACCTTACGCCCGTACTTGTGGCCCAGATCAAGGGCGATCTGCACGCGGGAGATCAGGCTGCCGAAGGTAGCGATGATGATGCGCCCAGCGGCCCGGCTAAAGAGGCCGTCCAATGTTGCCCGCACCTCCTGCTCTGTGGGCGTGAAACCGGGGTACTCGGCGCGCACGCACTCGCTCATCAGGGCCAACACGCCCTCGCTGCCAAAGCGGGTGATCGCCGCAAAGTCGGCCTGCACACCATCAATCGGGGTCATGTCCAGCTTGAAGTCGCCAGTGTGGATCAGAGTGCCGACGGGGGTATGAATCGCCAGCCCACAACTATCGGGGATGCTATGTACGATGTGGTAGAACTCGACGCTGAACGCGCCCGCCTGGTAGCGTTTACCAGTTTCGATCACGTTCATCGTCGCGCTGCCCAGCAGCTTGTGTTCCTTCAACTTATCGCTAACCAACGACATGGTGAAGCGCGAGCCGTAGATCGGGGCGTTGATGCGCGGCAAGAGGTAGGGCAGTGCGCCAACGTGATCCTCATGCCCGTGGGTGAGAAAGATACCACGAATGTTGGCCTTGCGCTCCTCAAGGTAGGTTACGTCGGGCAGCACCACATCTACGCCCGGCATTTCGCTAGTCGGGAAGCCCATACCGCAGTCCACCACGATGATGTCTTCGCCGTACTCAATTGCCATGATGTTCTTGCCAACTTCACCGAGACCGCCGAGGATGACCACCCGCAGCTTGGTGCTGGCTGGCAGGGGGCTGGTACCGCGCTGGCGGCTACGATTGCTATTGTTCGCTTGTGTCACTTGACCTCCAAA
>JAYUUN010000059.1:0-12952 GCA_043754535.1 Chloroflexota bacterium
GTGCAACTGTGGGTACAGCTAGAGGAGGATTGGTTTGGTCTTCTCACCACTGAGGTGAACGAGGCCGGTTACTTGCGACTTAGCCATTATACGACATCAATAGCCTCATGTCAAGCACTTTTGCCCACGATTTTGGCTATTTCTTGCTGTTGATGCGAAGCGGGGCAACGGAGCCACTAATTGGCCTGCTGCCCCTCGTCCCTCTGCATCAGCGTCCCCCTCAGCAGTGGCATGGCACAGTACGGTTGTGGCTATCTAGATTTCGCGGCGCACCTTGTTGATGATGTGGCGCATCTCGAAGCGACCACGGCCCATGCTGGCTTCGGCATTTAGTACCAGCACCAGAAAGTACTCCTTATCTACCATAGAAGCAAGGAAAGTGCGATCCTGGGCTTCAACAATCAAATCCTTGATCTTGCCGCCACCCAGGTAGCTTGCGCCCTTCGTTACTGCCGCCATCAGGCTTGCCATCTGCACGGCCATTTCTTCGTTGGCCTCCGTGTCGTCGCTGTTGTCGGGGTCTGCGTTGACCATCTCCACGCCCAACCCGTCCAGGCCCACTAGCCCAATAGCGTATGCTCCCTCAACCCCTTCAACCGCTTCGTTAAGCATCTCGCGGAGGTTCATCGTCTTTGTTGCCATCTGCTAGCTACTCCTTTTGACTTGTTAACCATCGCTGGCGTACCCACGTTATGTTTAGTGGCAAGTATAGCAGAGGTATGCAGAAAAAGCAATAGCCACCCTCAAAGAGTGGCTAGCAGATAACAAGTTGCTATGGTGGCTGTGCCTAGCTGATCTTCCCATCCAGCAGCGGCCCACTGGTCTGGCTGGTTGTGTCTACTGCTCAGATGTTGCTCAGGTCAGAGGTGCAGTTCGGGCAACGAGTTGCCTTTAGCGGGATGGTGGAGATGCAGTAGGGGCATTCTTTGGTTGTCACTGCCAACGTAGCTGGGCGAGTCATTCGGTCCTTCACCATCTTGAACGAGCGGATAATCAGGAACAGCAGGAAGGCTACGATTAGAAAGTTGATCACTGCATCAAGGAACAGGCCGATGCCGATCCTTGCATTGCCAATGGTCAGGCCAATTCCTGCAAAGTCGGTGCCGCCAAAGATAGCCCCAACGATCGGCGTAAGAATGTTCGTTACCATGGACTCGATTACTGCCGCGAAGGCTGCCCCAATGATTACGGCAACGGCAAGGTCAAGTACGTTGCCCTTAGCAATAAAGTCCCGAAACTCTTTGAGCATAGCTAGTCTCCTTCTGTTACTAGTGCTGGTTGACGCACTCGCGGCGAGCCTAAGCCCCTATGGTGCATTAGTAGAGTACCACAAGTCCCCCGCTTATGCAACTAACCTGCGCCGTATTACAAAGAATAGTATCAAGCGATAGCCTCAAGTTGCAGCCGATCGCTGCTGGGGTGATGTGGTATAATTGCCGCTGCAAGCACGCTAGATTGGTACAAACGCACATGAAGCAGATGGACAGGATTGAGGTGAATAGCCAGCCTATGGATGAAGGCCAAGCCAATAGTCGTGCCATCTTCCCCAGCATCGCCCCCGGTTCGCGGCGACGCTGGTTGATGGTCGGCCTCTATATGCTGGTAGATACGGGCTTGATCGCCTTCGCCCTCTTTGTTGCCTACTACCTGCGCTATGTTTTGCGCGTTGGTCAGGACATCGCCGCCAGCAGCAACGTAGCCTTCCGCGACTTTCTGCTCACCGGGGTCGCACTGGTGGTCGCCTGCCTGTTCAGCTTCCAGTGGCGTGGCCTCTATCGGCTGCCACGTGGCTCAAGTTGGCTAGACGCATTGGCGATCATCTTCAGCAGCACGTTGACCGCCATCGCGGTGGTGATCCTTGCCAGCCTGCTCTTTCAGCCGGTGCTACTTTCTCGCCTGGTCTACTTCTACTTCTGGCTGACGGCGGTCGTGCTACTTTCTGTTGCTCGCTTCCTCGCTGGTCGCCTGCGGGTCGCCCTTTGGCGGCGGGGCATTGATGTGCGGCGGGTGATAGTAGCTGGGTCGGGCCGGGCTGGACAGCGCATTATGAAGGACATTGTAGAGCGACCCGAACTGGGCTACAAGTTGGTCGGCTATGTCGAGGACGAGCCGGATGAGAAGCTCTGGGCGATCCCGATCAGCCGCCAACACCAGGAGGCGATCCAGCACCTCGGCCCGATCAGCCAGGTGGCAGCAGAGGTGCAGCGCACTGGCGCACATGAGGTGATCATCGCCTTGCCTGCCTCGGCCCACGAAGCCAGCCTCAGCGTGGTCGAACTATGCCGCCGCAGCAAGGTTAGCTTCCGCCTCGTCCCCGACCTGTTTGAGATGAGCTTCAACCAGGTGCAGATCAACGACATCGCTGGGGTGCCGCTGATTGGGGTGCGCGAACCTTCGCTTCAGGGCTTCAATCTGGCAATCAAGCGCGCTATGGACCTGCTGCTCACCCCACTACTGCTGTTGCTGCTCTCCCCCATCTTCCTGATTGTCGCCCTGCTAGTCAAGTTCAGCTCGGCTGGCCCGATCTTCTTCGCCCAGCAACGCGTCGGCAAGGATGGTAGGTCATTCAAGTTCTACAAGTTCCGCTCTATGTGCATCGATGCGGAGGCGCGCAAGCCAGAGTTGCTGGCCTTCAGCGACCGTGAAGGGCTAGCCTTCAAGAAGAAGGACGACCCCCGTCGTACGCCCGTTGGTCGCTTCATCCGCAAGACCAGCATCGACGAACTGCCCCAGTTCCTCAATGTGCTGCGTGGCGAGATGAGCCTGGTTGGCCCCCGCCCACCAATCCCCCAGGAGGTAGCAGTCTACGATGAGTGGGCGCGCCAACGCCTGAGCATCACCCCTGGCGTGACTGGCCTCTGGCAAGTCAGTGGCCGCAGCGACCTTTCTTTTGAGGAGATGGTCAAGCTCGACCTCTACTATGCCGAAAACTGGTCGCCGCTGTTCGACCTGAAGATAATGATCCGCACTGTCCCCGCCATAATCCGAGGCGAAGGTGCTTACTAGCTTGCCAACCAGACCACCGCTGTGTTAGACTAGCCCCGCCGCGACCGCCGCTGGGCTGGTGCGTTATTGATCTGACCGCAAGCAAAGATGACAAAGGGAAGGATGTAGGCTTGGAGATACGTAGATATGGGCAAACTGTTATGCGTTGGTGGTGGGTAGTCGCCATCGTCTTCGTTCTAGCCGCTGTCGCGGGCTTTTTGCAGACGCGAGGCTACGCCCAGTACGAGGCCCAGGCCACCCTGGTTGTGCGCCAGATCGCGCAGCAACCGCTCACTACCACCGTCCCGATCCTCAACCAGGCTGGGCAGTCTGACCTCTACCTCTCCTCCGAATACCTGGTGGACGACTACCTGGAGGTGGTGCGTGGTAGCAAGTTTGCTGAACTCACCTTCGACACCCTCCAACAGGACCCCGCCACCTATCAGAACATGACGGTAGTCTCCCAGCCGACCGCCACTGCCATTGCCCTCAGCAGTTCCGCTACGATCACCAGGGTGATCACCCCCGACAGTATCTACACCAACCTTGGTGCTACACGGGTACACCGCGTCATGTCCCTCACTGCCTACGCTGACGACCCAATGAAGGCAATAGCCATCGTCCAGGCTGCTGCCCATGCCCTCGTCACCCACCCTTCTGACTTCATCCAAACCAAAGATCAGGTGGAGTTTAGCATCCTTGACTTGCCTCGCGTGCGTGACGGCAAGATCGTCAGCGAATTGAAGTCGGATCGTGGCAAGAAGCTGACAAATGCCGTCTTGACCATCATCCTCGGCCTGCTGGCTGGGATCGTCCTTGCCTTCCTGCTCGACTACCTGGATGATCGCATCCGCGACAGTCGTGATGCCCAACGGCAACTCGGCCTCCCAGTTATTAGCGTGCCGATGAAGGGGAAGCTACCGTGAGGGGAACCGCTTGATGCCGCAATTCCAACTGCGCGACTACATCTCCGCCCTGCGTAGGTACTGGTGGGTCATATTGCTGACCACGGCCATTGCTGCCGCCGCCGCTTACGGCTTCGGCTTGTTGCAAACCCCTACCTACCAGGCGAAGGTGCGGCTTGGCTTCTCGGCCAGCCAGCCCAGCGGTGAGCTGGAGAACGTAATCCGTGCCAACCTGCAACTCTACAAGAATCAGCTACTCAGCCCCGATTTCTTGCAGCGTGTCCTCAAGGATGCCAGTCTCGACCGCTCGACCGATGCCCTACTGGGCAACCTGCAAGCGCAGGCGGTGCCAGACGACAAGATCATCACCGTCAGCGTAGACGACTTGAGCAACAAGGATGCCCAGTTCATCGCCAACGCCATAGGTGACGAGTTTGTAGAGCAAATTAACGCCGCAGAGAGCGGTGGCGGAGCGCGTATTGTTGCCAGCAAGCTAGAGAAGCCGGGCCTGCCCAGCCAGCCCTATAAGCCGCGCAAGCTGGTCAACACCGCAGCCGGGGCTGCCCTCGGTCTGGTGCTGGGCCTCTTGCTAGCGATTGGTCTGGCTTTGCTCGACGATACGCTCAAGAACAGCGACGACGTAGAGCGTCAACTCGGCCTGAACACCGTCGGCGCGATCCCCAAGTTGTAGAAAGGAAATTAGTGGCAAGCAACCAACCCAACCTGAGCAACCTGCTCGTCGCCCACAGCCAACCCCAGTCGGCGGCTGCCGAGGCCTATCGCACCCTTCGCCTCAATATTCAGTTCGCCAGCCCTGATCGCCCGCTCCATACCTTGCTGGCGACCTCGACTAGCCCGGATGAGGGCAAGAGTACAACGCTGGCTAACCTGGCGATCACCCTCGCCCAGGCGGGTCACCGTACCATCCTGGTTGATGCTGACCTGCGCCGCCCCAGCCTGCACAAGCTGTTTGGCCTCGGCAATGAGAGCGGCTTGACTAGCCTGGTGCTGGCGACCACCAGCGACGCGAACAGCGCAGTGCAACGCACCATGCAGGACAACCTCGCGCTGCTGACCAGCGGCCCCTTGCCACCCAACCCTAGCGAACTGCTTAGTTCCAACCGCATGGGCGAGATCATTGCGATGCTGGCGGCCAGCGCAGAGTACGTGCTGTTCGACACCCCCCCGATCCTGGCGGTCAGTGATGCTGCCGTGCTAGCCCCTAGGGTAGACGGCTGCCTGCTGGTGATCAACGCAGGCCAGACCCGCCGCGACCCCGCCCGCCGCGCAAAGGCGACCCTGGAGAAGGTCGGAGCTAATATCGTCGGGGTGGTGCTGAACAACGCGAAGGAAGAAGGCTACGCCTACTACGGTGAGGAGAAGGGCCGCTAGTCCCGTCCTCCTTCAGGCCCTAGCCCGCCTCGCCCACAGGTAGGCTGTTTCTTGCTGTTCACCTACCGTCCTCTTGCGCTTTGCTACTAATAGCATTAGAATGTAATTGTAGTTGGCGGGTGCGCCCTTGCGCCCTCCCTCTCAAATATAGTGGAGGTAGTATTTCTATGCAGAAGCGCATCCAATTGGCCGTTGTTGCCTTGCTCAACCTTGCATTGGTCTTTAGCCTGGTAGTTGGTTCCAGCAGCAGTGGGCAGGCTGCTCCCCTCGCTGCCCTCCCGGTCGTCTTCGACCTTGCCCCCGGCCAGGGCCAGACAGTAGCCGCTGGTGGCGACGGCAAGGTACGCGTAGGCGCAACCTTCCGCGCTGACGTTGCGATCACTGCCTACCAGGTGTTGATTGACAACTCAGCCTACTCGTTCCCGCCGCCAGTCTTCCAGGACGGGAATCGCACCCTCCTGCTCTACTCTTTCATCATCCTCACCAATGGCACACACAATATCTATGTCAGCGCAACCGATGCCAATGGGCAGGCGGGTGGCTTCGCCTGGAACTTCACCGTAACTGGCTCTGGCGGCACAAACCCTACCTCCACTCCGGTGCCAGTCAACCCTACCGCTACCCCGCTCCCAGCTGGCAAGCTGCCCGCTATTGAGAACCTGCAACCTGGTAACGGCCTCAGCGTTAGCAGCCCTGTAGTACGCATTGGCTTTACCATCCGCAGCACTGCTACGATCATCGGGCGTAATATCGTGCTGGACAACAGCTACATCCAGTACACCCGCGAAGGCAGCGGCCTGCGTGAGACGATCTACGTCAACGTGCAGGGCCTCAGCAATGGCCCCCACACTGTCACCGCCTCGGCCAGCGACACTGCGGGCCGCTACAATACCGCCACCTGGACCTTCTACTACGGCGTGACCGCCCCCACTCCCACCCCTGGTGGCGGCAGCGGTTGTACTGGCAGCTATCTGTTCCCCCAGACTGGCAAGTGCGTCAGCCCAGCCTTCTACCGCTATTGGCAGGCTAACGGCGACCTTGCGGCTTTCGGCTTCCCCCTCAGCAACGAGATACAGGAGCGCAGCGACAGCGATGGGCGTACCTACGCCGTGCAATACTTCGAGCGCGCCCGCTTCGAGTATCATCCAGAGAACGCCGCCCCTTTTAACGTGTTGCTAGGCCTGATTGGGGTCAACTTCCACCCGCGAGACCCGGCAGTAGCCGCCCTGCCTGGGCGTAGCTACTTCCCACAGACGGGCCACAACGTCAGCACCGACTTCTACCAGTATTGGCAGCAGCACGGCAGCCTCAGCACCCTCGGCTTTCCAATCAGCGAGGAGTTTGTCGAGATCATTGAGGGCCGACCCTATACCGTGCAATACTTCGAGCGCGCCCGCTTTGAGCGGCACCCAGAGAACGCCGTCCCTTACAACGTGCTGCTAGGCCAACTTGGTCGCACCCTCTACCAACAGAAGTACCCTGACGGTCGCACTAGCTTCACCACCCGTGCCGTTCCTCTCGCCCCGTGAGCAGTGGTTGGCAGCGGCTACAGCCCAATCTACTTCTCTGGTACGATCCCATCTCGGCAGCACTCTGTATAGAAGCATGAGAACCAACGAAGGGCAGCGCGACTGGCAGGTACTGCTGATTGGCGGTGCAAGTGGGGTGGGCAAGACCGGTCTCAGCTACCGCCTTGCCCACCACTTCGCTGTCGGTATCACCGAGGTGGATGACTTCCAGTGCATCTTGGAGCAGATGACCACACCCGCGCAACAACCTCTCCTCCACTACTGGCGCACACACCCGGATGAGGTGAGTGGCTGGGCAGCGGCGCAACGGCACGCCCACTTCCTGAGCGTCTGCCGCACAATCTACAGCCCTGCAATGGCGGCAGTAATTGCCAATCGGCTGGCTGGCGGTTCACCTGTGATCTACGAGGGCGATTTTATCCTACCCGAACTGGCAGCGATGGCGCATTATGGCCCGGTCGCTGCCGCTGGACAGGTGCGCGCCGTCTTCCTCTACGAGGAGGATGAGGAGCAAGTCGCCAGCAACTTCTTGCAGCGTGAAGGTCGGCTCCAGCCAGATCGGGCGCACTCTAGCTGGCTGTTCGGCCAGTGGCTGCGTGCCGAGTGCCACCGCCTCAACCTACCTGCCCCGGCTGCCAGCCCCTGGCACAGCCTGTTCGAGCGCATTGCTGGCCCTCTAGCCGCAGCTAACCAATCCTTTCTACATAACACAGAGATATGGTAAAATAATGGTAGCAGAACGTAAAGACGTTTGCCGAGCCAAGATTAGTTTAGAAGGAACAAAATGGCAACTATCCTGACCGTGACCAACCTAAGCAAATCGTTTGTCGTCACCCAAATCTTCGAGAAGGTCAACTTCCAGGTATCTGAAGGAGAGCGGATCGCCCTGGTGGGGGTGAATGGTGCGGGCAAGTCTACCCTGCTCAAGATTATTGCTGGGGATGATGAGGCCGATGGCGGCACGATCATCAAGGCGCGTGGCCTGCGTGTTACTTATCTGCCGCAGGAAGTGACCTATGTGGGTGACAGCCAGCACACCATCCTTGAGGAAATACGGGCGGCCTTCGCTGATGTGGAGGAGATGCGCGCCAAGATGCAGCAGCTTGAGGCCGCGATGGCTGGCGACGGTGCAGGCGGCGCGATCTTTGATGCGCTGATGGAGGAGTACGGCGAACTGAGCCAGCAGTTTGAGCAGCAGGGTGGCTATGACTACGAGACGCGGATTGACCAGGTGTTGCTCGGTCTCGGCTTCAGCCACAACCAACTGGGCCAGCAGCTAGGCCGCTTGAGTGGCGGGCAGAAGACGCGGGTTGCCCTGGCAAAGGCTCTGCTGACCGACCCTGACCTGCTACTGCTCGACGAACCGACCAACCACCTCGACCTCGCGGCCCTCGAATGGCTAGAGGACTTCCTCGGCAAGTGGCAGGGAACGGTAATCCTGATCTCCCATGACCGTTACTTCCTTGACAAGGCGACTAACCGCACGCTGGAGATGACCTTCGGCACGATGGAAGATTATGCGGGTGGCTACTCGCGCTTCCTTGACCTCAAGGCCGAGCGTATGGAGCAGCGCATGAGCGAGTACACGGCCCAGCAGGACTATATCGCCCGCACCGAGGACTTCATCCGCCGCTACAAGAACAGCCAGAAGTACCGTCAGGCACGTGGGCGACAGAAGCAGCTAGACCGCATGGAGCGCAAACAAGCCCCGAAGGAAGCCGCTCAACTCAAGCTCAAGTTCACTACCGACCTTCGCAGCGGCCAGGCGGTGATGACCACCGATGGTCTCGCGGTCGGCTACCGCACGCGCAAGGATGGTGAGGCCCAAGAGCGAGTGTTGTTCACCGTCAAGGATACTGAGGTGCGGCGGCAGGATCGTATTGCCCTGGTCGGGCCGAACGGCAGTGGCAAGTCTACCCTGCTCAAGACTATCGTGGGCGAACTACTGCCCGTGCGTGGCAACCTTGAACTGGGCAGCAATGTGGTGGTCGCCTACTATGCCCAGGCGCATGAGGGACTGAACCACGCCGCCAGCATCATTGACGAAATCCGTAGCGTGCAGCCAATGACTGAGGAGGCAGCCCGTACCTTCCTGGGCCGCTTCATGTTCAGCGGTGACGATGTGTACCGTCCGGTTGGCAACCTTAGCGGTGGCGAGCGTAGCCGAGTCGCGTTGGCAAAGCTGCTGTTGCTGCGCGCCAACTTCCTGATCCTCGACGAGCCAACCAACCACCTCGATATCAACGCCCGCGAAGCCCTGGAGGAGATGCTCAACGACTACCAGGGGACTGTCCTGTTCGTCTCCCACGACCGCTTCTTCATTGACGCGATAGCGACCGTCACCTGGGCCGTGCGCCACCACAGGGTTGAGAGCTTTGTCGGCAACTACAGCGACTATCACGCTGAGATCGCCCGTCGCGAACGCGAGGGGATTGGCAATGCCCAGCGGCTGGGTAAGGCGGTTGCCACGCCTGCGCCGACCAGCGGCACTGCGGCTAGCAATGGCAGCCCGCCCGCCGCGAACGGCAATGGCAAGCGCAATCCTGGTTCGCCTGCGCCCACGCCGAGCAGTGGCAAGACCAACGGCAAGCGCGAGGGTGGAGGGCGCAATGGACACCTAGGCGGCCTGGTCGTGGTCAGCCAGAAGGTGAGTAGCCGCGAAGTAGAGGCGATGGAGCGGCAGATTGCCCAGCTAGAGGATCGCCTCCGCAGCCTGACGGACGAACTGGGAGCCGCTACTGAGCAGCGCGATGTGACGATCATCAGCCGCCTGGGGAGCGATTATGAGACGGCAGAGCAGGAGCTTGAGCGCAAGTACAAGGAGTGGGAGCGGCTGGCAGCGCAGGTCTAGCCGCTGAGAGTGCAGCCGATTGCCCTCTCCTTCGTTGGAGGATTGTTGATGCTTGTGGGGCTGACTGGTAATATCGCGGTAGGCAAAAGCACTGTCTTGGCGATGCTCAAGGCGCACGGTGCCTTCGTCATTGACGCAGACCAGGCGGCGCACCGTGTGCTTGAGCCGGGTGGGAGCGCGTTCGGCCAGGTAGTAACCCGCTTCCCCAGTGTGCTGCAAGCCGACGGCACAATCAGCCGCCCTGCTCTCGGCCAGATCGTCTTTGGCGACCCCACCGCGCTGGGGGAGTTGGAGGCAATCACCCACCCCGCAATCAGCAAGCTGATCTGGGACGAGGTGGCCTGGGCTAAAGCAGAGGGCTACGCAGTGATCGTGATTGATGCTGTCAAGCTGATTGAGGGGCGCACCAAGCTGGCGGACAGGGTGGACACGATCTGGGTCGTCACCTGCAACCCCACTACCCAGCGCGAACGGCTGATCCACCGCAACAACTACAGACCCGCCGAAGCAGATGCTCGTCTCGCTGCCCAGCCGCCGCTTGCTGAGAAGCTAGCTCGTGCCGACCTGGTGATCGACAACAGTGGCACGGTGGCGGAGACGCAGGCGCAAGTGGCGGCTGGGTGGGTGAAGCTGATCAGCGGCCATCTCTAAAGTACCGTTGGCCCACGTGCTGCTACTGCCTGCTCCCTGGTGCAAGTGAGGTGAAGTAGTCGCGCACGTAGCTCTTGAGACCCTGGGGAATGTAGCTATTTTGCAGGTCGGTACCAGCCTGCTGCGCGTACTTGCCGAGTATGTCCTCGTAGGGAACCTGCGACTTGCCGCCTGCATTGCTGCTGCTGCCAGCCGCCGTGCCGCCCGTGCCACCACCAGCCACCGGCTTGCCCGTGCCGCTACCGTTGCCGCTGGTGCGGGCGGGGCCACCAACCGGCACCGCCAGGGGAGTACCCTGGTTGTTGAAGTTTGGCTCTGGGGCGTAGACCCCCTCGCGTTGACCGCCGTTCGTCCCCTTGCCGCCACCCGCCGCACTCTTACCCGGTTGCTTGCCTCCCGGCTGACCAGGCTGGCCCGGCTGGTTGCCCGCCTGTGGCTGGCCGCCCTGCCCATTCTGGCCTTGCTGACCGTTCTGCTGGCCGCTGTTCTCCTTGCTCTGCCCGGCTACTGGTGTGCCAGCGACCGGCGAACCATCGGCGGCCACAAAGGTAGAGTTGGGGTCGGGTGTGCCAGCAGTCGCCGTGCCGTTGCCGGGCAGAGCAGTGGGGGCAGCGGGCTGGCGCGCCTGCGGGGTCTGCTTGCCCGCTTCGGCTACCGACTGTGCGCCGCTTTGCAACTGGCCCAGTGCCTTCTGCAACTGCTGCTGGGTGGCAATGGAAGCTCCATTGTTGCGGATGCGCTCGTTGGCCTGGGCTAGCGCACTCTGGGCAGCAGCGAAATCGCCCTTCTTCAGCGCATCAGCGGCGGCCTTTAGCTGCTGCGAAAGCTCGGCATCCACATTGGCGGTCGCGTCGGCGGCCTGCTGCAATGCCTGGGCGACTGCGGCGCGTTGGGCTGCACTCTGCTGGCTAAGATTGCGGGCCAGCGAGTCTAGCCCCTGGGCCGCCTCCGGGTAGTTGCCCAATTGCAAGTCGGCCCCAATCTGCTGCAAATCCGCGGGGTCGGTGAACTTCGTCAACTCCTGGCCCAGGCGGTTGAGGGCTTCCTTCTGCACCATCGTAGCCGGGTCTTGCAGTTGTTTGAGGTTCTGCTCACTTTGGCCCAGGCGGGCGACTGCTTCCTCACGGCTCAACTTGCCCTGCTCCAGGTCGCGGCGCAGCTTCTCAAGCTCTTGCAAAGCCTGTTCGCGCACCGGGTCAACCTGGCTGCCAGCCTCGCGTATCTCCTTCTGCACCTTCTCGATGCGGTTGGCAACCTGCTGCTGGGCCTGGCTGACCGCCTGTTGCTGGCGAGCCGCTGCCTCAAAGGGGTTGGGGGCATAGAAGGCCACCAGCAGTAGGCCCGCGCATACGATAGTTACCGCTGCCAGCAGAGGGGAGCTACGCAGCGGGAACGTCTGCGGCAACTCAATCTGGTCGGCCACCCGCCCCGCATCCGCCAGTTGCAGAGCCAGCATTGCCCGCTCTAGCTCGTTGCCGGGTTTGCGCCCCTGCGTCTCGACAGCGGTGGAGAGCCGCTCGTCCAGGCCAGCAGCCAGGTCAGAGTGCAGGGCGATCTCGCGCTCGTTGCGTGGGCGCAGGAAGCTGACTGCCAGGCCGAGGGCCAAAGCCCCTGCTATGCACGCCCCTACCGCTGCCCAGGTCTCACCCTCACCCCAGCTACCGTTCAGGCGGGCGAAGAAGGCAACCAGTGCGCCTGCTAGCAGCCCAAAGCTGAGGGTAAGTGGCAGCCAGCGCACAGCCTCCTGCCAGCGCATGCGCCGCCTCAGCCGCCCCAGGCTGCGCTGCAAGCCCAGGTATACTTCTCGCGTCTCAATTACCATGTTGTCCTCCACCCTGCTCCGCAAGTTGTCCCTCTATTATACTGCTTACGGCAAGGAAAGGTTGCACTTTTGCGCCCAACCCAGCAAAGTCCCGCACCAAGCAAGAGGGGACGAGTCTCGGCGACTCGCCCCCATCCCAGCTTTAGCGCGGCCCTTGTAGCCCCTTGCTATTTCTTCTTGCTTCGCAGGCTGAGGACAAGCAGGAGGGTCAGCACTGCCGACGAGCCGCCGACTACCGCGCGTAGGGTGGCGTTTGGTTCGCCAGGAACGACTACGCCATCGGGGGGGGTGTAGCTCTGCATTCGGAAGAACAGGCGCACAGTCTCGCGCATCGCCCGCGTGACAACCTTGATGCTGCCGCCGCTCTGTTCGCCAGCCGAGCGCGGATAGTGGTTGACCCCCACTTCGGTTACGCTGCGCCCGCGCTTCTGGGCCTTCGCCATAATCTCAGTGTTGATCAAGGCCCCTGGTGATTGCAGGTCTATATCCTTGAGGACTTCAGCGTGGAATATCTTGAAAGCGCAGTCAATATCGCGCACCTGGATGTTAAAGAGCAGCTTGACCGCGAGGTTGAAGATGGCAGCGTAAAGCAGACGGATGCGCGGGTCTTGCCGCTTAATGCGGTAGCCAGCCACAATGTCGTAGTGTGGCACGTAGGAGGCCAGGCGGTGGATGTCATTGAGGTCGAACTGGCGATCCGAGTCGGTGAACATGATGTACTCACCCTCTGCCGCCGCGAAGCCGTCGATCAGGCTCTGGCCGTAGCCCTTGTTGATCTCGTGGGTGACGAGGCGCACGTGGTCGTTCTCCGCAACCA
>JAYUUN010000060.1:0-12937 GCA_043754535.1 Chloroflexota bacterium
CTGAAGGAAGCGGGCATCGTGGCGGGCTACCCCTGTGGCGCAAACGGGAGCGAGCCGTGCGTAGCTCCAGGCAATCTGCCCTACTACCGCCCAGCGAACAGCGTGCGCCGCGATGAACTCTCCAAGTTCATTGACAACGGGCGGCGCAACATCGCCGACGCAATCGGTACCTCGCTGGTGATCAGCGGCACGAGCAGCCGGGCCGAAGTACTCGGCAATGGCGGCAATGGGCTGCTCGGTAGCACCAATACTGGCGGGCAGGGTATCTTCGGCTACTGCCTGGTGGCTGGCAATAGTTGCTGGGCTGTGCGCGGTGACGCGCTGGATGGCAACCGGTCTGGCTACTTCAGCGGCGGCAGGGGTCTCTACGCCACAACTGGCTCCGCCAGCACTGCGGCTGTCGAGGCCTACAGCAATGCGGCCAGTTCCTACGGCGTTTCAGCTACCAGCAACCTCTATCGTGGTGCCAACATCAAGAACAACAGTGCCTCATGGTACTCACTCTACGTAGACAGCCCGGCTGGTTCAACGGTGGCTGGCTACTTCAATGGCAACGTCACCATCCAGGGCAACCTGAGTGTCAGTGGCTCCAAGGGCGGCTATGTGGTAGACATGATGCAGAACGTTGACAGCCAGGCTCTTGAGGCAGGCGACGTGGTTGTAATCGCTGGTGGCGGCAGCAGCGAGGCAGTCTACGGCGAAATCCCAGTCGTCACCGTGAAGAAGGCCAGCAGTGCCTACGACACTGGCGTGGTTGGCGTGGTTGACCAGGTGATGAGTGTGCCGAGCAAGCAGGTGCGTGCCGCGTACAAGGCGCAAGAGGATGCTCGCCGCGAGGCGATGAGTCGTCAGAATGCCCTCAACACCGCCGCTACGGACGGCCAGAGCAAGCCCGCGTCTGTTGATGTTCCCCCTGCGACGATCAACGACGTAGATGGCAGCCCCCACCCCATCTCCACCGCCAGCGGAGCCGCCACTGGCAGCTACATCAACGTCGTCACCCTCGGCAGCTACAAGGCAGTCAAGGTGGATGCCAGCTTCGGCCCAATCAAGGCGGGTGACCTGCTGGTTGCCAGCAGCAACCCCGGCTACGCGATGAAGGCAACCGACAAGTCGCAGACCAGCGGTGCAGTGATCGGCAAGGCTCTCGGCAGTCTCGAAAGCGGCACCGGCACCATCCCGGTGATGGTTACGCTCAAGTAAGCACCACCAGCTAGAAGCAAGTGAGCGGGGTGCAGCTAGCTGCACCCCGCCGCTTTGTCCCCCCCACGACTAGCTAGCCAGCCTGCGGCCCCTCCACTATTGCCTCCTCCCGCTCTGGCACGTAGTAGCTGGCGATGGCGATGGCGAGGTAGGTGTAGAGGTAGACGACGGTGCTGGCGACCGGGTAGAGGGTGGCGATCTGGATCAGGTAAGCAGCCACCCCTGCAACCAGGGCGGCTAGCAGCATCCGCCGCTCAAAGGTTGTGCTAGCCAGGGCTAGCCTCCAGGCGTGCCAGAGGAATGTCCCCACCAGCAGGAGATAAAGCAGCAGTAGCGGCAGCCCGCCATTGAGCAGCATTTCAAGGTAAGCACTGTGGGAGCGGTCGGGCGTGCTGTTCCGCGAGGCTAGGTGCGAGAGCGCGACTGGGTAGTAGGGTGGGTAGATCAGGTAAGTGGTCTCTGGGCCGTGACCAAGCAGCAGGCGCAGGGGGCTGCTGTGGGCAAGCAGATCGAGTGCGCCCTGCCAGATCAGCCACTTGCTCTCCCAGCGGGTGCCGCCGCTGAACTGCGCTGGCAGATTGGCGACAAACACGCCGACCGCCGCGACAGCAAGCACTCCGCTACTGATCGCCAACCCTCGCTGGCTCTGGCTGAGAAAAGCCAGCCCGAAGAAGCAGCCAATCCCTACTAGCCCAGCGACAAGCGGCACTGGCGACCCGGTGAAGTAGATCGCCAGGAGCAGGGCAGGCAGCAACCCGATCATCACCACCAACTGGGCCAGCGTCAGCAACCAACTACGGGGCGAAGTGGTGCCGTAGATGAAGTTGAGCAGGTAGAAAAGCAAGATAGCCACAGGCATGATGAACCAGAGGCCGAAGTCGGGCCGCTGGTTGGCGGCAACGAGGAGCAATGCAAACCAGAGGATTAGCGACTGCGCCACTGCCACTAGGCTGTAGCCGAGTAGCCGCAGGGAGTCTCCGCTGTTGCGCTCAAGCGGCTCTGTTTGCATCCGCCGCCAGAGGGTGGCCGCCCGGTAGAGAACGAGCGGCAGCAGCAGGATCAGCCAGGCCGCGTGGTAGGTGGAGTTGCCGAAGGTACTGCTGGTCTGCTGGCTAACGTCACCCGCCCAGGGCAGTGGATCAGCCCCGTAGTGCTGGAGATAGCCATAAAGGACGACTGGCACACCGCTGGCAATGGCGAAGGTGATCAGCCGCTCGACTTGCGCCCGCGTCCGCAGGTTGCCCAGCAGCACTATGGCAAGGAAGATGTAGCTCCAATCGCTGATCGCGCCGCCCGCCCGCTGGTAGCTGCCGAAGATGCTGAGGCCAGGATTGACCCCCGCCAGGCTAGCAACCAGCAGCCAGCCCGCAAGTAGGAGCAGGGGGATCAGCAGCGGCCTACGCCACCACTGTTCTCCCTTTGGCTGCTCCGCGAACACTTCGCCTTCGCCAGGCCGGTAGCTGCGCCGCTCGATCAGCTTGACTAGCCAACAGAGCGCGGCGAAGAACATCAGGCTGCGAAAGAGAGCCACCTTGTCTGGCTCAAACACTCTACTACTGTAGACGTTGAAGAACAGGGGGGTGAAGACCACCGCTGCCAACCACAACCCCTCCAACATTCGCTCGGCCACCCGACCAACAATCGTCATTGCTCCACCCTCCTCGCTAATGCACTATCCACATCAACCCGCCACTTTGCCAGTCGGTTACAGGTTTGGCGGCCCGACTTCTGCTTTAGCTCTGGCAAAGGACTTTTGGCGGCAGGCTTGCCCCAGGCACAAGAGAAAGGTACAAAGATGACAGGCATAGAGCAGAACAGTGAGCAGGCGATCACGGCAATGCTGGGGATACACAACATAGCGGTAGTTGGTCTGTCGAGCAAGGAGGATCGGCCCAGTCACGCGGTTGCTGCCTACCTGCAAGCGCATGGCTACCAGATTATCCCGATCCACCCGAATGAGGAGGAGGTGCTTGGCGAGAAGGCCTACCCCAACCTTGCTGCCGTACCCGCCGATGTGCAGATCGACGTGGTAGATGTTTTCCGTCGCGCCGAGGACACGCCAGAGATCGTGCAGCAGGCCGCTGAGCGTGGAGCAAAGGGGGTCTGGCTGCAACTAGAGATTGAGAGCGACGCAGCGGCGCAGGTTGCCCAGACCGCTGGCCTACTCTTTGTCCAGAACCACTGCATGAAGATCGAACACCACAAACACCAGGTTCGCTAGCTTACCTGGTGGCGACCTATTGACCGCTTGGCTAGCTTCATGGACTTTTAACAGCTTTTCCTGTTTTAATGTTGACAAAGTGGCTGCCAGCCGCTATAATCGACAGAGAGCATAACACAGAGGAGAAGCGTGTGAAGAAGAACTTGATAGCCCTGACAACGATCCTGGTACTGGCTTTTGGCCTAGCAGCCTGTGACAGTAATAGCAGTGCAGTAGTGAATGCCACGCCAACAGCAGTCACCACGAGCAGTGACGCGGCCTTCAGCAAAGATGTGAGCCAGCAGGCCGCCCTCGACCTGATGCACGGCCATCTGATCCCCAGCCTCGCCCTCTGGCAGAAGGGGAACTACAAGTTGGCCGTGCGGCACGCAGGCCACCCCGCCAACGAACTGTTCGCCATCGTCGCCGACGAGTTGAAGGCCAAGAATGCTGACGTGGCCCTGAAGAAGGCGTTGGATAGCTACGTGGGGATGGCCGACCGGGCTGGCAATAGCAAAGAGGTACAGGCCACCCAGGAAGCCGCGATTGCCGCGATTAACCAGAGCCTACCGATCCTCAACGACTCGGCTGGTGACGACTTGCGTGTGCAGGCAGCCAGCGTACGCGAGATGCTCACCAGCATCATCAACGAGTACACTGGGGCTAGCGTCAAGACGGGTGACGACCAGTTGATCGAGTACGGCGACTCGGTGGGCTATGTGCAAGTGGCCGCTCTGCGCTACCAGAAGATCGCAGGGCAGGTCAAAGCGCAGTTCCCCAGCCAGGCCGCTGTCATTGAACAGGCCTTCGCCGAATTGAAGGCTCTACTGACCGACCCCACCGCTGTCCCCAACCCCCTACCCCCACTGGCCGCGATCAAGAGCAGGATTCTGACGATCAACAGCAGCCTGAGCGACAGCTACAAGCTGCCCGCGCAGCAGGACAAAGCCAGCGTAGTGATCGCCAGGGTCAAGCAGAATGTTGACGAGGCGGTTAAGCAGTACAAGGCGGGGGACAAGGACAAGGGCTACCAGTTGGCTGCTGATGCCTATCTCAACGGCTATGACAAACTGGAAGGCGACATTGCACTGAAGGACATAGCGTTGAGCAAGACAGTGGAGACACAGTTGATCGCCCTCCGCAATTTGATCCGTAATGGCAAGCCAATCAGCGAGGTTGAAGACACTGCCAACCAGGTGAAAAAGAGTCTTGACCAGGTGGATATGTTGCTGATGGGCCAGTAGCCAGCTTGATGCCCCTCTCCTTGGACTGTAGGGGGGCATTGCTAGGCTTCGCTCAGGGGAGGTCGTGGCCCTGCGCCCAGCCCTTGACGCATAAATCCCAATGGCGTACAATTTGCGTACAGTGATTGCGAAATCTGTAACAATATGCGATTGGGAGCGAAATAATGGCCGAGGCACAGGAGATACTCAATTTTAGCGGGCTGCAATTGCTGATGCAAGTGCGGGGCGGGCGACAGGTTGAATTGCAGGTGGTAGGCAACGACAAGGCGGAGTTGACCGAAGTGCGGCTTGAGGCAGAGGTAAGCGGCCAACCGCTGCTAACCGCCACCGCCGGGCCAACTCGCAAACCCTACCCGATGGCGGTCGGTCGCCTCGTTCTTGGCCTGAGTGCGGCTCTGCCTGCACGGGGCGGCTACCTGTTGGCTACCCTGCACGTGCGCCACTGGCGGCAGGAGATGGAGGATCGCGCTGTGGCCCTGCGCTACCTCGGCGACGGCCATTTTGAGCCACTGATCAACACCCTGCACCAGCCGATCCAGGAAGCGGGCGACTTTCCTGCCCCAGTGGCTCTGCCTCAACTGCACCAGCCTGGCGACCCACAACTGGCCCGTCTGCTTGAGCGGATCGGCGAGCAGGGCGTGATGCGTGACCTCACCTGGTTGGCCGACGATGCGCGCAACGGACGGCTCACCGCTAGCGAGGGTGAAGCAGCAACGGTCACCTACCTCAGTGAGCAGTTCCGTGCTGCGGGCCTCGAACCTTGGACGGCGGCGGGTCTGCAAGACTTCAGCCACAGCTTCACCGTGCCGAAGCGGGCTGCCCGCCGCCTCGACCCTGGCGTAAATAGCGACCTGACTGCCACCAACGTGGTAGGCTACCTGCCTGGCACACAGCAGCCCGACTGCTACCTGATCGTCAGCGGCCACCTGGATCACCTGGGGCGCGATAGCAGCGGTGCTATCTACAACGGCGCAGACGATGCGGCGGGCGTGGCGGCCATGTTGGAGATCGCCCGCGCCTTGCAGTCCGCTGACCTGCGACCTGCCTACTCACTGGTATTTGTCGCCTTTAGCGGTAGAGAAGTGGGGTTGCTCGGCTCCAACGCCTTCAGCCACCTGCTAGATCAGCAAGGCTTGCTGCCTGGCGCGCTCGGCTGCTACAACCTAGAAGTCCTCGGCGCACGCAATGGCACCCAGCCCAACATATGGGACGAGGCAGAGGAGTCAACCCACAGTTTGGCGGCGGCGGCAGTGACGGCAGCGGAGGAGCTAGGGCTGCACTACAACCGCATCAACGCCCGCGACCCCGGCAGCGATGCCTACAGCCTGCTCAGTGCAGGGGTGCCAGCGATCTCGCTGGACTGGGACTTCACCCCCAGCAACCACCCCTACTACCACACTATCTATGACAAAGCAGAGAACGTCAACCCGCCAGCACTGACCACAGCCACAAAGTATATAGCGGCCACGATCTGGCTATTCCTGCTCAGGGCAGCGGCGTAGGTTGAGGCAGCGATGAAGCGCAGCATACTACTCACCTTGCTCCTCCTAGTCGCCTGCGATGGTGATAGCGGTATGTTGACTGGCACCCCGCTGACCCAGCTTACAACGAAGGTGGCGCATACTGTCGATCTCGCCGACCGACGGCTTGCGCCCTACTTCTGGCTGTCGCCCGACGGCACTAAGCTGCTCACCCTCACGATCAGTGGGGTGCAGGCTATGCTCTACGACTTGCAGAGCGACAAGGGCCAACCGCTCGACCTGGGGGTAGATAGCATAGACCCTGCCTCGATCAGCTTCGCTCCCGACAGCGGGTCGATCCTCTACAGCGAGGACTTCCTGCGCCAGGCCCGCCAGAGCGATGTCCACCTTTACGACCTTAAGCTGCATAAGGCGACCACGCTCACCAGCTTTCGCCGCAACACGCCCAGTAGCAGCCACAAGCAGGCGGAGTTGGCGCGCTTTGCGGCCTGGTCACCGCTGTGGTCAGTGGATGGCAAAGCGATCTACTACGCCAGTATGGACGAGCAGGGCTACGCGATCTACAGCCTGCCGCGCTACGGCAACGAGGCAGCGCACAAGTCCTTCGCACTGGGGCAGAGTGAGGGGTTGGTCACCAGCTTCGGACTGACCACCGCTGGCAAACGTCTAGTCTACGTGCTGGCAACCAGCAAAGCAGGTCTAGCTGGGGTCTACCTGTGGCAGGGGGCGGGGGTAGGCCGCCAACTGCTGGCCGACCCGCAGGCCGCCAACTTGCGTGTCGTGGGGGAGATTGCGCTGCTAGAGGAGCAGGCGGGCGAGTTCGTCAGCAGCAACAAGCTGGCCTCTACCCTGAGTCTGGAGGCGGGGCGCGAGGGAGAGCGCGTCTTCATCAAGCCCTTCCCGATTGCCACCACCAACACCCCCCCAGAGGTGATTGCCGGGGCCAGCACCCACGCTGCCACCTGGTCGCCAGATGGCAAGCTGGCAGCCTACGTAACCGACAACAAGGCGATCCGCTCACAACCCGCCCACAGCATCTGGCTCTATGACCCGGCTAGCAAGCAAGCAGCAATGGTCTACCAGGCGACTGGCTCAAGCTCGGAGCGCGAGTTGCTGCCAGAGCAGGCGGCCCTCACCTGGTCGGCGGCCAACACCCTTGCGGTCAACGGTGAACCGGGTAAGATCGTGATCCTCCAACTGGCGAAGAAGTAGCGGCTGGCAGGCAAGCAAAAGGGCGGGCGCGTTGCCTGCCCTACTGCTATACGGCTACTTACCAGCGACGGCCACCTCGCCCGTAACGCCGCCCCCAACCGCGCCCACCAAGCATGGAGATGAGGAAGAAGACGAGGAAGATCGGGAAGATGAAGTGGAAGATGAAGCTGATTAGCATTACTGCCCCCACCACCATCAACGGGATAAGGAAGATGTAGGGGAAGGGTGACTGCCCCCGCTGCCACTGCTGCGGCCTACCTGGCCCCGGCTGCTGCCACTGCTGGCCCTGCTGCCGGTAAGCATCTGGGTAGTAGGGCTGCACAGCGGTGCTAGCCTGTGGCTGGCTGGGGTAGCCGTCTGCCTTTGCCTGCTCCTTCGGCTGCTCTGTTGGTTGCGGCTTGAGATGTTCGGGCATTGGGGCGTAGCCGGGTTGGTAAGAGAGTGGCTCGTTCATGCGGCTGGTTTCCTGCCCATAGGCATCGTTTTGCTCGTTACTGCGATAGTTGTCGTTCATCTTTTTGCTTTCTGCTGAAAGCGGTTGGCTGTCGGTCGCTCTGTTGCGGCTCGTCCACCAATCTCGCTTGTAGGATAGGACAGCGGTAGTGAGCAGACTGTTTCAGCAGCGCAGCGAAACATACGCGGCTCTAATACAAGCCACCTGATCCTATGTGCAGGGTTGCTGTAGTGCGTACGAGGCCGAACGGTTGCTAAGGGTTGCTGCTTGCCAAAGCGGTTCCTGCTAGCTACGCCCTGCGAGCCAGTCCGCCAGTGCCAACCCGCTCTTTAGTAGCCATAACTCGGCCCCATCTCGGCTGATGGGAACTACGATCCGCTGGCCGCTCAAACTGAGCGACTGCCTGCGCCGTCAGGTGAGACCGTACTCGCAGGCTAGCTCGTCCAACACCTCCGCCGCTTTGAAGGCGGCACGGGCGCGGTGGCTGATTACCGCCTTCTCCTCTGGGGCGATCTCGGCATAGGTCTGGCCCAGGGCGGGTACCTCGAATATCGGGTCATAGCCGAAGTCAAAGCTGCCACGTGGAGCGCGGGTGATCAGCCCCTCGGCTACCCCTTCGCAGAACCACTGCCGCTGGCCGTCGGGCGCGACCAGGCAGATCACCGAAACGAAGCGGGCGGTACGCTCTGCGTCTGGCACATCCTTGAGCAGCCCCAGCAGGTGAGTGTAGCGATCCTCGTCGCTGCCAGGGAAGATGCGTGCGCTGTAGACCCCTGGCTGGCCGCCCAGTGCGTCCACCGCCAACCCACTGTCGTCGGCGAGGGTTAGCAGGCCACTGATCTGCTGGTAGGCGTGCGCTTTCAATGCAGCATTTGCCTTGAAAGTCGTCCCGGTCTCCTCCACATCCTGGGTGATGCCCACCTCTGACAGGGAGACTAGCTCGAAGGGTAGGTTGGCAAAGAGGCGTTGCAGTTCGTGCAGCTTCTTCGGGTTGGTAGTCGCAATTAGCAGCTTCATGTTACCTTCGGCTCCTCCAATGGGTTACAATATCGTCAGAGGTTATTATATCAAATCAGAGGAGGTTGCTGATGGACGAAAAGCCAGCAGAAGGGAACCGCATTCGTCTACAGGAGATAGCCGACGACTTGCGGGCGATGGCTGTCAACGGCCTGCACTATGGCGACAACGAGTACGATCATGCCCGCTACCAACGCATCCTACACTTGGCCGCCGAATTGCTGGCGATCACCGACAGCAGGGCGGTAGACGAGATCAAGCGCGAGTTCAGCGGGCGGATCGCGGTGACGACCCCAATTGTTGGCGTAGACGCAGCGGTGTTTGACGAGCAGGGGCGCATCCTGCTGATCCAGCGGGCCGACAATAGTCTGTGGGCGATGCCTGGTGGGGCCGCCGATGTTGGCGAGTCGCCCGCTGAGGGAGCGGTACGCGAGGCCTGGGAGGAGACTGGCCTGCGGGTACGACCGCTGCGCCTGCTAGGGGTCTACGACTCGCGCAAGGCCCAGGGTAGCAGCCCCCTACAAATCTACCACCTCACCTTCCACTCTGCGCTAGTAAGCGGCACCTTGACTACGACCAATGAGACGTTGGCCTTTGGCTACTTCGCGGTGGACGAGCTGCCACCGCTGGCAGGCAGCCATCGCTACCGCGTCCCCCGCGCCTTCCGCCTGGTAGCGGAGGGTGGCACCGACTGGCAGTTACCCCGCTGCGGCCCGCCCTCAAGCCAGGGTCAGGAGGTCGAGCAGGCCGTCAGGCTAGAGAGGCGCGCCCGCTAGCTCCCCTCGGCGGTCGGTGCTTTGGCAACGAAAAGGGCAGCCCGCCATCTAGCGGACTGCCCCGATTGGCGCAAGTGACTAGCCCCTGCGCTTGACCTTACCAGTGTAGTTGCTGTTGCCATTGCCGTTGCTGCCGTTGCTACCGTTGTGGCGGCTATTGCCTCCGCCGCTGTCGTCGTCATCACCAGGGGCGATGCCGACCCCGCTCACTGCCCCTTCGCTACCGTCAACTGGCCCGCTCGTCTTGCTACCCAGCCTGGGAGTACGAGCGACAGCGCGGGCGGCAGCCCCTAGCTCCATCGTCAACTGGGCTACATCGCTGAAGCTACCATCATCGTTGACGGTCAGGCCGCCCTTGCCTGGTTCCTCGGCGGGCATTCGGGTGATGCTGGCAACGCCATCACCATCCTTCAGGTTCATCACCTGCACGCCCTGCGCGTCGCGGCCAAAGCGGTTGATCCCGCTGGTAAACATCCTGATCACCACGCCGCTCGTGCTGATTACTACCAGGTCGTCGTTGTCGTCCACCACCAGGGCGGCGCAGATTTGGCCCGTCTTCGGTGTCACCTTCATCGCCCGAATACCCGAACCAGCCCGACCCTGGGAGCGGTACTCCTCCAAAGCAGTACGCTTACCCAGCCCCTTCTCGCTAACCACCAACAAGTCGGCATTGGGCCGTACTACGTCTACCGAACACACCTCGTCGCCAGCCTCAAGGCGGATCGCATTGACCCCGACCGCTACGCGGCCCATCGAGCGCAGCTCCTCCTCAGCAAAGCGGATCGATTGGCCTTCCTTAGTGACAAGGATCAGGTCGCTCTCGCCCTTAGTCATCAACACGCCCGTTAGTTCGTCGCCTTCCTCAAGCACCAGAGCGATGATGCCGTTGCTGCGGACGCTGCTGTACTCACTCAGTGGAGTGCGCTTGATCTTGCCCAGCCTGGTCGCCAGCACCAGGTACTTGGCGGTGTTGAAGTCGCTGACCGCAATTACGCCGGTGATCTTCTCGTTCTGTTCGATAGAGATGAGGTTGATCAGCGGCAACCCCTTCGCGGTGCGGCTAGCGTCCGGCACCTCGTGGGCCTTCAGTTGGAACACGCGCCCACGGTTGGTGAAGAACAGCAGACTGTCGAGCGTGTTGCAGAGCATCAGGTGTTCTACCGCGTCCATGTCGCGAGTGACCATGCCAGTCACCCCCTTGCCACCCCGATGCTGACGGCGGTATGTGTCGTTAGGCAGCCGCTTGATGTAGCCACGGTTGGTGATCGTAACCAACACCTTGATGTCGGGGATCAGGTCGTCGTCGCTGAAGTCGCCCAGTTCCTCATCGGTGATGCGGGTGCGTCGCTCGTCACCGTACTTCTCCTTCAGTTCCTTGAGGTCTTGCTTGATCACGCTGTAAATCTTCTTTGGGCTGGCAAGCAGATCGTCCAAGAACTTGATCGTCTTCAGTACCTCCGCGTACTCCTCGTCGATCTTCTTGCGCTCCAAAGCGGCTAGGCGGGCCAGGCGCAAGTCGAGGATCGCCTGAGCCTGCAACTCGCTCAACTTGAAGTTGGTTTGCAGATTGCGGCGGGCAGTCTCGCTAGTCTGGCTGCGGCGGATGGTGTCGATCACCCCATCCAGGTTGGCAAGAGCGACGCGTAGCCCTTCAAGGATGTGGGCGCGGGCCTTCGCCTTGTCCAGTTCAAATTGGGTACGGCGGGTGATCACCTCATGGCGGTAGTCAATATACTGCTGCATGAAGTGCTTGAGGGTGAGGACGCGGGGTTGATTGCCGTCTACCAGGGCCAGCATATTTACACCAAAGGTCGTCTGCATCTGGGTGAACTTGAACAACTGGTTCAGCACCTTGCGGGGCTGGGCTTCGCGCTTGAGTTCAACTACGAAGCGAATACCATTGCGGTCAGACTCGTTGCGGGCGTTAGAGACCCCATCCAGCTTGCCACCCACCACCAACTCGGCGATCCGATCCTTGAGGGCTTCCTTGCTGGTCATGTAAGGCATCTCAGTGACAACGATGTTGTAGCGACCACCACGGGCTTCCTCAATGTAAGCCTTTGCGCGCAGGATGATGCGCCCCTTGCCCGTGCTGTACGCCTCATTGATCCCCGCTCGCCCCACGATAATGCCGCCGGTGGGGAAGTCTGGGCCAGGGACGAACTTGATCAAGTCTTCTACCGCTGCGTCTGGGTTGTCGATCAGGTAGGTAATCGCATCGGCCACCTCACTCAGATTGTGAGGGGGGATATTGGTTGCCATGCCGACTGCGATCCCGCTTGCGCCGTTGAGCAGCAGGTTGGGTAGCTTGGCGGGCATCACCAGCGGCTCCTTAAGCGAGCCATCGAAGTTGGGGCCAAAGTCTACCGTGTTCTTCTCCAGGTCGGCCAGCATCTCATCAGCCAGGCTAGAGAGGCGCGCCTCGGTGTAGCGCATGGCAGCGGGGCCGTCACCGTCTACGCTGCCGAAGTTACCCTGACCCTCAACCAGCATATAGCGCAGCGACCACTCCTGGGCCATACGGGCCATTGCGTCATAAACTGCCGAGTCGCCGTGCGGGTGGTACTTGCCCAGCACTTCGCCGACGATACGCGCACTCTTTTTGAAGGCACCAGTGTGGCGCATCCCCAGGTCACTCATCGCAAACAGGATGCGCCGCTGACCAGGCTTGAGGCCGTCGCGCACATCGGGCAGGGCGCGGCTGACGATCACGCTCATGGCGTAATCGAGATAGCTGCGCTTCATCTCGTCGACGATGGAGACCGGCTTGATGTCGGAGCCCGGCTGAACGGGACTTGCAGGATTTTTGGGGTCGGCCAAGAAGGCGGATTCCTTGCGCGGAAAAAGACTGTTGTCTGTCTATCCGATTCCCCCCGCCCGCGCCAGCGCCAACGGCAGCATCTGGCAACGTAGAAGGCCTTGAATTGCAGAGACTTTCAGCAACCAACGACGTTGCGGGCAGGCGGACAAACTCTGCCCGCAGGCCCGCGCGTTGGATCAGAACGGGATGTCGTCGTCGATGGGAGCGCTTGAGCGTCCGCCGCCAACTGCCGCGGGGCGCCTCTCCGGCGCACGCTCCATGGGGGACGACCGGCCAAAGCTGGCGCTTTCGTCACCACCACCGCCATAGGATGCGCGATCTTCACTTTCCCGGCGCCCGTCCAGCAAGGTCATGTTGCTGTTGAAACCCTGCAAAACGACGTCCGTCGTATACCGGTCGTTGCCATCCTTGTCCTGCCATTTGCGAGTTTGCAACTTGCCCTCGATATAGACCTTGCTGCCCTTGCGTAGAAACCGCTCGGCAACCGATACTAGGCCGTCGCTGTTCAAGGTTACGCTATGCCATTCGG
>JAYUUN010000061.1:0-4211 GCA_043754535.1 Chloroflexota bacterium
ACCGTGCCAGCCCAGGTTAATGACCTCGCGCCGACCGAGATTGTCGAGGTGGACGAGTTGTTCAGCTTCGTCGCTAAAAAAAAGAACCAGTCTACATAGTAGCAGCGGTGAGTCGAGCTACACGGCTGATCGTTGGCTGTGAGGTGGTCGAACACCGTGATCATGCGACCATGCAGCAGTTTGTAGCGGGGCTACCCCAAGCTGAACGATACTACACTGATGGGTTCAGCACCTATCCTGGGTTGGATTGGCCGGAGGGTGGTCAGCATCTGGTCAGCATCGGCAAAGCGAACACGTTTACAGTGGAAGGGATGAACGCTCAGTTCCGGCAGTACCTCGGCCCGCAGCGGCGACGTACCCGAGGGTTTGCCAAGAAGATCGAGAACCTGCGAGAGCTAGTAAGCTGGTTTGTGTACCACTGGAACGCACGACAACGTTTGTACTTGAGCAACCGTAAGTTGAAGGGTAAGTTGAGTCTACGAACTTGCTGATGTTATACCTACTGGCTTCTGCCAGTCCCACACTTTGGATGGTTGCACCAAGTCTATACCGCCTACTACCTCATACCATGATCTTAGTGACATAGGTAGGTAAATGTTATCTGCCTCCCATTCGTTGATTATAATACGAATGTTAGTCTCGGGTGGTTCATAAACGTCGTCAAAGGAGGTTGTATTAACAGACTTTAGTCTCGCTACTACTGCACCAACATTGTATTTGACTCTACTCATAGTCTCCCTTGCTACAACTAGTGCGTCGTTGTACGAACTGTTACTGGGCAAAAGAGTTCCAAGTGCGATCAAATCAGACCAAACTTGCTGGTGTTCACCTGCAAGATAACGCTCTAGGTAGGTTCCCAATCGCTTAGTTACCTCATGGTTTATAAAGTAGTAGATGTTGTTCTTGATTCAGTTAGAAAGTAGAAAACCAAAACAACAACTTTCTATGTGGGGTTTGGATAAAGCCGCATACATCCTGACCGGGTTGCTGCCGCGTCGTCCACACGGACACTGATACTGCTGCTCGATGCGCGCCGCCAACCTGCGTAGGTCGGTTCGAGCCTGACTCAGCTTTGCCTTAGCTTCGGCTACTGCCCGATCAGGCGCGGCGGTCTTGGCTTCAGCTGCTCTGGCAAGCTGGGTGTAGTAGCCAGCCTGCGCTCAGCGTAGCTCGTGGTCGCGGCCTTGTGGCTGCGCCTGCTCGTACCTTCTGGCCCAACAGGTGTACTGCTCAGCAAGCTCTCGCGCTGCTTCCCCTTTCGCATGGGCTGTGGCGGCGACTGTCTGCAAGTAGGCTAGTTCAGCTTGGGGGTAGCTCGTCAGTCTGCACATCGTCGCTCATCGTCGTCACCTCTCTGTAGTCTAGCTCCCGTGCAGCATTATACTAGCGAGGGTCAGGCGGCCAGGGTGGGGCTAGCGGCTGCTCGTCCGCGCCCGGCCCATCTTTGAGGGACGGCAGCCGCCCGCACAACGAATTGTCCGCCGTCGAGCGGAAGTCGCTGCTGGTAAGCTCATAGAGGGCGTTGTAAGCATCATCATGGGGACTACCAATTGTTCCTCTACGTGCTGGTTGTTCAGCCACCGCTAGCAACGCCTGCCGCAACTCCCCACCCTGGTCGCCAAGCCACTTCGTCACCACCACCAGCACAGCTTTGCGTACACCATTATCGCTGTCGTTCAGCATCACCAGTAGACGTTGCACAACCGCCGGGGTGCGGCTCACCTCCCGACGGCCCAGTTCACCGACGGCGGCGGTTCTCAGCTTGTAACCCTTAGCATCGAGGTTGGCAAGCAGCCAATCATCGCTGGAGTTCGCAAGCCCCTCAGCCGCCAGTGCTGGGTTGTCAGGGACGAGGTCAGCCAGCACATACGCAGCAGTGGCCTGTATCTCTGCATCATCGTTGCCTGCCAGCCTGGTTAGCAACTCAGCCGCCAGTGCTGGGTTGTCACGGGCGAGGTCAGCCAGCACATACGCAGCAGTGGCCCGTACCTCTGCATCATCGTCACCAGCCAGCCTGGTTAGCAACTCAGCCGCCAGTACTGGGTTGTTGGGGGCAAGGCTAGCCAGCGCATACGCAACAGCAGAGCGCACCTCTGCATCATCGTCGCCTGCCAGTCTAAGCAGGCTGGTGGCTACATCTGGGCTGGTGTCCTGCAACCAGCGTATAGCATAGACTGCGTAGCGACGGATGATCGGCTGTTGGTCGCTGGCTCGTTGGCTAAAGGCGGCGGCAAGTTCCCGGCTCAGGTCACTGCCTACCAACCGTTCCAACGCCTCATTAAGCTGGCGTTGGAGCAGACTGTAGCGGCCTCTGCTGTCATCTTTATCTACGTCAAGGTAGAGGTCAACCGTCTGCTTGATCAGCAGGAGGCGCGCTTTCGGTTGCAGGGTGATGCCGTCGGCGCAGGCACGCAGGGCAAGGAGCAGGTCGCGGTGGAACAGCCGCTCATCGTACTCCTCGCGGTCGGGCAGCGGGTCGCGCTGGGGGTCGAGGCAGAGTTCATAGAGCAGTTCGCTGCCATCGTTGGCCGAGCCTTTGGCGACATAACCGAGCGCAAGCAGGATCGGCTCCTGCCAGCGGGGGTCGTGCAGGTGTCGGCGCAGGCGCGACAGGCGGGTGCGGGCGGTCTCAACCAGATAGCGGGCGGCAAAATACTCCTCAAAGGTCAGGTGCATGAAGCCGTACTGCTTGGGCGCACGCTCAACAAACAGGCCGGTCGCCTCGCGCACCCGCCGCAGCAACTCCGCCGCCGCCGCCTGCTGCCTGTAGCCGCGTTGGTCGTCCAGCCCGCCGCGTTGCTCGGCCAACAGCGCGCCGATCACGGCGTGGCTTCGTCATAAGTCACGGTGCCGTCGGGCCGGTTGGCGTGCATACAATAAGCCAGCGTGGTCAGCACCGCCTCGACTTCATCCTTCTCCAGAAACTTGGCCGCCGCCTTATCAGGGTTGTGCTTGAGCCAGCGTTCGATCAGCGTGTCAGCGACTATGGTGTACAACTCAATGCGGCGGTTGGGTAGACGCATCCCCTCGCGGTGGATCAGGGCAAGGATAGTTAGGAGCAGCGGGTTGACCACCAGCCGCCGCACCCCCTCGTTCTTGACCGCCAGCAACAATGCGCCGCTCTCGCGCTCAGCCCGCTCGGCGATCACCTCGTCGCCAGCCTTGTCGTCCATGAAGCGTTCGACGGCGGGACACCACTGGTTGATGAAGGCAGCGATCTCGTCATCATTCATTGCCGCAAGGGTGTACTCGGCGAAGTCGCTACCCAGCGGGGCCGCAACGTAGCCTTGAATACGGCTGCTGACCACGAAGCGGTTGCCCGCCCCCTGCCACTCGCGGACGAAAGCCTCAATATTGTTGCGGACGCTCTCCCGCTCTCTAGGGCTGGTGATTTCGTCCAGCCCGTCGAGTAGCACAAGGCAGAGGCCATGCTCAAGCAGTTGCTCAAATATCTGAGCCAGCAGCCTCTCGTCCACCTTACACTGCTTGTTGATGTACCAGACCGCCAGAAAGTCGCGCAGGCTGGCCGTGCCGTTGCGCGCCAGATTGGTCGCATAGTCAGCGATGCGGATGTAAATCGGCAGGCGTAGGTCGTCACTGACTCCGCTCCCCAGCAGCACGTCGCGCATAGCGGCGGCCCGCTTGTAGGCAAGGTGGCGTAGCAGGGTAGTCTTGCCCCCGCCGGGGTCGCCGAGGAAGATAACCAGCGGCTCCTGCGCGACTACCTGCTGAAGATCGGTGCGCCGGATGGTGAGCGACTCAACCAGCCCGCGCCGTGCCTGCTCAAGCAACTGCTCCCGCTGCTCAAGGCTGATGTTGGCGTGGAACAACCGATTGCGTTCCGCTCTAAGCAGGCGGTTGCGGTCAGCTTGTCCAGGCGTGTAAGTGGCGGTGAGGTAAGCGAACACCTTGTCCATTGGCAACTGCACCGCCCGCGTGGTTTGGATGACCCCGCGTGCGTCAATGTAGTTGTTGTTGGCGATCACGTGTTGCAGGTAGCTGATCAATGCTGCTCGCAACTGTTGGTCGTCGGCAGCAGTAGGGTTATTGAATATCTGGATGAAGGTGTGGTCGCCGGTGGTTACTACCTGCGTCGTGATGCGGTAGTTGGTGATATTGGAGTAGGGACGGGTCACTTTGAGGGCGGCCAGTTCGGTCTTGACCAGTTCGGCAATGACGTTTAGCTGATGGGGCAGGTCACGCTGTAGCTG
>JAYUUN010000062.1:0-39394 GCA_043754535.1 Chloroflexota bacterium
CACCCCGACTGTCACCCACACCGCGACCAGTACCGCGACTGGCAGCACCGGCAGCACGCCGACGCGCACCAGCACTGCCGCTAACACGGCGACGCGCACCAGCACCGCCACGGCCACTGGCGCAGCAATCAGCACCAGCACTGCCACGCCAATCGGTACACCCTGCACGATTAGCTTCCCTGACGTGCCGCCTAGCTACATCTTCTACGGCGACGTACAGTTCCTGGCCTGTCGGGGGATAGTCAACGGCTACGGAGACGGCACCTTCCGCCCCAACAATCAGACCACTCGCGGCCAGTTCGCCAAGATCGTCACCATCGGCTTCAACATCCCAGCTTTCACTCCAACCAGCGGCCAGACCTTCCGCGACGTGCCACCCAACTATATCTTCTACCCGTACATCGAGGCTGCCGCCCACGCTGGCGCAATCAACGGCTACGCCAACGGCAACTTCCGCCCCGACTTCCAGATCAACCGCATAGAGACGGTGGTGATCATCCAACGCATCCGCAACTACCCGGTTGCCACCCCGACCAGCCCGACCTTCAGCGACGTGCAGCCAGGTGACTTCGGCTACGCAGCGGTCGAAACCCTCTACAGCCGAGGGATCGTCAGCGGCCAACTGTGCGCCAGTGGCAGCAGCCTCTGCTTCCGGCGTAGCGACTTCATCATCCGCGGCGAACTTGCCAAGATCGTGCATCGGGCCATCGAGCAGTTGCCCTAGCACAAGACGCACATTGTGGCAAAGGGCCAGCCCGCTGTGGGTTGGCCCTTCGTTTCGCTGACTGCCGTGCTGTGGCGGTAAGGCTGGCTAATCAGCCTGGAAGGTGGGAGCCGCGGCTCTGACCATCGCTGGCTCGGTGGGTGGGGGCAGGACTATCACCATCTCAGGGCCGGGGCGGGTTACCTTAGTGGGTAGGTTTAGCTGCACGGGGCGGCCCTCGGCTGCCGACTGGTAGAGGGCTTCGATAATCAGCACATCGATCAGCCCTTCGTTGCCATCTGGCTCTGGCTGCTGATCGTTGAGGATGCAGTCGGCGAAGTAGAGCAGTTGCGGGCCAAAAGCATCCTGGGCAGCAAAACTGCGCTCCTCAGTTTGGTCGCCGACGGTGATCCGCTGGCGCAGTTCGCCACCGCCAAAACCGGGGTCGGCTAGCAGTTGGCCCTGGGTGCCGGTTACCTGGTAGCTAGCGTTGAAGTAGGCACCGAAGCTGGTGGTGAAGCTCGCCAGCCGCTCGCCGGGGAAGCGCATGATCGCGCTCGTCATCTCATCTATCACGCCGAAACGCTCGTCCTGGCGTAGTCCCTTCATCGCCAGCACCTCGGTTGGTTCACTGCGAAAGAGGTAGCGGGCAGCATTGACGCAGTAGACACCAAGATCGTAGAGGGTGCCATCACCCAGCTTCGGGTCGAGGCGTACGTTACCAGCGGTAACCTGCTGGCTAAAGGTTGCGTTGTAGATGCGTGGCTCACCCAGCCTGCCGCTCTGCACCACTTCCACCGCCGCCATGTTGGCCGCATCGAAGTGCAGGCGGTAGGCGATCATCAGCTTCACACCATGCTGCTCTGCCGCTGCGATCATCGCTCGGCAGTCCGCGCTGGTCACTGCCATCGGTTTCTCACAGAGGATATGTACACCCGCTGCTGCCGCCTGGATCGCCTGGGCCGCGTGTAGCGGATCGGGCGTGGCAATGTAGACAGCATCCACCGTGCCGCTCCGCAAGCATTCCTCATACTGCTCGTAGGAGTAGGTTGGTACACCGTATTGCTTGCCCAACTCATCGCGCTTGGCTGCGTCACCGCTAACCAGGGCGGCCAATACTGCCTTCTCGCCAGCGTTGGCGAAGGCAGGCAGCATGGCAGCCTGCGCGATCCAACCGAGGCCAACTACCGCGAACCGTACTTTAGCTTGTTCTTCTGGCATCTTTGTTTCCCCCCATCGTTTGTTGCCCACATTATAGCAGAGTGAGAGCATCAGGTACAGAGGGGTGGGCAGCTAACCGTGCGCACTTGAGACAACAAGTACCACTAGTGCAGCATGGAAGCAGATAAGCGAGTAGAAGCCGACAGCTTGCTGAAGTCAAGGGCGGCAGGTTAGTTGCTCATCAATAACCAACTGCACCGCCCGTTAGGCTAATCCAGTGGCAGATACCCGCTTCAAGCGCGAACACCCACACAGCCAGCACAACACTAGCGCAGATTAGGGCCAGCAGGAGAGTTGGTCTTGAAGGCGGTAGTCTGGCGGATCACATCATAGGGCTTGGCAATCACGATCAGGCGATGGGTGTCTACCTTGTAGGGCCAGCAGGTGATCAGGGTGAGGGTCTGGTCAGCAGTCTGGTTCATGTACTCAGCGTTGCGGATACGCTCCTCCAGTGGCACGTTCTCCTCGCGCACTCGCTCCATTTGGGTGACGACGTAGAGGTAGGCCGTCCCCTCCTCGTTGTAGACAGTGATCTCGTCACCTGGCTTGAGATGTTCGAGGTTCTTAAACACTTCGCCCTTCCAGTCGTCGTGACCAGAGAGAACGATGTTGCCCACCTGCCCTGGGTTTGCACTGCCCTGGTGGTGGCCTGCCGCAAACTCAGCTACATCCCAGATCATAATCTCCGCTCCGCTTTTCTTATCTTTGCTCGCGTGCCAGCCGACATCTATCACCGAGGCATCAAGCGCGATGCTGGGGGCTGCCACCCGACGGACGCGGCTGGTCACGGCTGGGGCAGCCGGGGCAGCCGGAGCGGCAGAGTTGAGGGGGGACAGAGTGAAGTTGCTAGCGACTGCAATCGGGGTGGGCGTGGCCGCAGCAGCCTGGGCCACTGTGGTCGGCTGGTCGGCTGCGTTCACTGGCGCAGGGGTAGCAGTTGCCAGCCCGCTAGCCGATAGGTAGGTAGTGGTTGGTGCGCCAGCCAGCACCACATTGCTAGGCGTGCTGTTCTCCAACCAATAGTAGTAGCCCTGGTAGCCAACAACATAGATTAGGATCAGTAGGCCGACAGCGATCAACAGGTTGCTGCCAACGCGCAAGGTGCGGCCCGCTGCTAGTGGCGGTGGCAACTGCACCGGCTCCAGGCGGGCGGTAGGCGGGCGCAGCGAGCGGACAGGGGCCAGGCCAAACGCCGCCTCCTTCTCGCGCAGATGTTGCTTGATCCGCTGGTCTACTGCCGACATAATCGTACCCTCATCATACACAACGTAGCTGCCACCCTGAATGTTGCGGCCTACACCTATCCCTACACCTATCCAGGTTTGACTAGCCCTGTCACGCGCGAGGCGCAGTCGTGTACTTCTTGCCAGCGGTGAGCTAGCCGCAGGCTACTTGCCAGTGGTCAGGAACTCGATGGCGCGGGTGGTCTGCACGTCCTGGTCAGCCAGCTTCGTACTCTTGGTATCCACGGTTGGGCCAGGGGTAGGGGTGGCATTGGGGTCGACGACGGGCAGCTTCACCAGGATATCGGGCTGGAGGCCGATGCCATCGATCTCGCGCTTCTTGGGGGTCAGCCAGTGAGCGACGGTGATCCGTGCGCTGCTGTTGTCGCTCAGGTTGTGGACGTACTGCTCCGACCCCTTGCCATAGCTCTTTTCGCCGATCAGCGTAGCGCGCGCAGCATCCTGCAAAGCACCCGCCGTGATCTCGCTAGCCGAAGCTGAACCACCGTTGATCAGCACTACCATCTTTGTCTTCTCGTCGCTGAACGCGCCCTTGATAATGTTCTTTGCATCGTCACCACTGGTGCCATTCTTACTAAACTTCTCGTAAAGAGCCACGCCACTGGGCAAGAAGCGACCGAGCATCTGCTGCGCCGCCGTCACGTAGCCGCCACCGTTGTTCCGCAAGTCGAGAATGATACCAGAGGGATTGGGGTACTTGGCTAGCTGCTGGTCAAGCTCTTGCACCGTCTGGTCGCCGAAGATTGTCACCTTGAGGTAGAGGATGTTGCCGTCCAACAGCTTGCCGGTGGTCGAAGCCACCCGGATCGCATCGCGGGTAACTGTCACATCAAACGGCTTCTCCACCCCCACCCGCTGCACGCTGAGCGTCACTGGGGTGCCACGCGGCCCCTTGATCTTGCTGATCACCACGTCTTGAGGCTGACCAATGATACTCTCACCGTTGACCTTGATAAAGATGTCGCCCGCCTTGATCCCCGCCTTCTCTGCTGGGCTACCCTCGATTGGGTAGAGGACGACGATCTGCTTGTCGTTCTTTGCATCAATGTATACGCCGATACCATCGAACTGGCCCTTGAGGTCAGAGGTGATACTGGTGGTCTGGGCTGGGTTGGCAAAGGTGGTGTGTGGGTCGCCGAGTGCGTCCATCATGCCCTTCGTCGCCCCATAAATCATCTTCTGGCGGTCAACAGGGCGACCGTAATATTCCTTCTCCACCAGTTGCCATGCCTCCCAGAAGGTCTTCATCTGCTCGTCAAGTTGCTTGTCACCACTGCCAGTAGAAGGATCGCCAGGCTGCACTGCTCCCGCTTCAGCAGTGGGCTGGGGGCCGTTCATCGCCTTGTCAGTCGCGTCGCCAGAGATGTTGGGTGTAGCATTCGCATCGGGGCTAGGTGTGGCTTTGGGCAGACCAGCGGCGGCCAGTGGGGTGTTAGTAGCGATCCCTACTGGAACCGAGGCAACGGCCTGGCGGGCGGGGAAGGCATAGCGGTCGGTAACGATGCCAGCAACAAAGCCGAGGGTGAAGACGACGACGAGCGCAAGGGTGAGCAATGCGGTGCGTTGGCCGCTGCTCATCCCTCCTCGTGGCGGGGTGGGTTTGTTTGAGTACTGCGGCTGATACATAAAACTAGTTCTCCTTCAGGGGCAAAGCGTTAGTCTGGATACTAGATTATAAGCAAGAGCCGACCAAAACGCAAACCTTGCTTGAGCCAACGAGTGGCAATATGGTTAGGATTCGGTTAAAATAGCACAGCGGCTTGCCACCACTTATGCCCAGCCGCTAAGCCAGCTAGCTAAATAGTTGCAGAGGATGGTTATGAAAGAGATGAGCGAACGAAGGCCGCGCCTCGGCTTCCTGGGCGTGGGCTGGATTGGCAGGCACAGGATGCAGGCGATCTTGGACAGCGGACTGGCTACCGTAGCCGCTATTGCTGACCTGCCAGCGGCGGCACAGGCAGCGGCGACCCTCGCCCCTGACGCAACCGTAGTAACCTCGTTGGCTGAGCTACTTGCGCTCGACCTTGCTGGCGTAGTGATTGCCACCCCCAGTGCGCTGCACGCAGAGCAGGCAATAGCAGTGCTGGAGGCGGGTTTGCCAGTATTTTGCCAGAAGCCGCTGGGCCGCAACGCTGACGAAGCGGCCCAGGTGGTGGAGGCCGCCCGCACTGCCAACCTACTACTTGGCGTAGACCTCTCCTACCGCTACACCAGCGGGATGCAACAGGTGCGCGACCTGATCGCGGCAGACGAGATCGGCGCAGTCTACGCTGCCGACCTGATCTTCCACAACGCTTATGGGCCAGACAAGCCCTGGTTCTACGACCGCCAGTTGGCAGGCGGCGGCTGCGTTGTAGACCTGGGCGTACATCTGGTAGACCTTGCGCTCTGGTGCCTGGGCTTCCCCGCCGTCAGCACAGTCAGCAGCCGCCTGTTCGCTGGCGGTAAACCGCTGCTAGATGACAGGGCTGTGGAGGATTACGCCCTCGCCCGTCTCGACCTGGTTAGTGGCGCAGCGGTACAGCTAGCCTGCTCCTGGAAGCTATCCGTAGGCAGGGATGCAAGGATCAGCGCAACCTTCTACGGTACAGGTGGTGGCCTCAGCTTCCACAATCTTGACGGTAGCTTCTATCACTTCGCCGCCGAACGCTTCCAGGGGACGAGCCGCGAGTTGCTAACCAACGTGGAGGAGCAGTGGGGCGGGCGGGCCGCTGTTGCCTGGGCAGGCCGCGTGGCCGCTGGCGACCGCTTTGACCCAACCAATATAGAGCTAGTGGCCGTAGCCGAAGCACTGGATCGCATCTACGCCGGACACTAGAAAGAGGGCGCAGGGTTGCGCCCCCTCATGCTGCCGCCAATCTATCTACGCTTACTTGAAGTAGATGGCGTTCAGCGGGATGAACTCCTTCCACTGATCCGGTACCTCATCTTCAGGGAAGATAGCGTCAACCGGGCATTCCGGCTCGCAGGCTCCGCAGTCAATACACTCGTTAGGGTCAATGAACAGTTGCTTTTCGCCCTTGTCCTCAGCGGTGCCTGGGTGGATGCAGTCTACAGGGCAAACGTCAATGCAGGCGCGATCCTTGACATCAATACAAGGCTCGGTGATCACGTAGGTCATGACTTACCTCTCCTTCTCTTTCTTGGTTGGGCTGGGCCGCTGTTGTCGCGGCTACACAGGACCGTCTTTGGTCAGCGTGGTGCGGCCAAATTGACTGGCTAATTTCTGAGCCCAATATAGCACAGCACTGCTATGCTGGTCAAGTAGCCCAACCGCAGTAGCTTTCAGGGCTGCGGCACGCCATCCTGCTATATAGAAGCGCATACTTACCAAGCGAAAGGCAGGGAGCGACTCCCTGCCTTCTAGCAACCTGATCTTTGTGCTTAGTGTACTTCGTTGCTGTTGTGGTTACCCATGTGAGCGCGGCTCTCCTTGAGCTTCTCGACATCACCGCGATGCACACGAGTCCCCCACTTGTGGTTCTGGCTGTTGACCTTGCCCGTGCGCATCCCCTGACGGATCACACTTTGGCTAATGCCAAACTCCTTAGCGGCGGCACTGATGCTCATGAAATCGGCATCCTCCTGGTAGTCCGTGTTGCTGCTGGCTTCCTGCTGGTTCATCCTGGCTCCTCTTTCTAGCAAACTGCTGCTACGTTACCCTAACGTCACTTACGCTAGCCCTAGCTCGCGGTGCGTTGTGGTAGAAGATCACTAACAAGTTCCGTGCCACTATTTAGCTGCACCTACCGTCATCTTGTGTTATATAGGCAGAGGTGGGCCAATCGCGGTGGCTTGGACGCACACCCTGCGAACAGGATTTGCATCTTCTACTCTATTTTCGCACAAAACAACTTCTTTGTCAAGGGTTTCAGCGTTAATTTCGGCACTTTCGCTAAGATTGCTTTAAGCATATCATCTTTGTTCCATTGCGTAGGCGACAGCTAGGGGATATTGGAGCGATCTGGTGAGGCACACAGAGGTAACAACTCGCCCACTCGGCTAGGGTAGGATACTAACTGCTGCCAGCCCTGTAGAGCCGCCTGGTTGCGCGGCCCTTGACGGCGGCGGCCAAAAGGGGTATACTACGCAGGTAATCGGGGCGTAGCGCAGCCCGGTAGCGCACCTGCTTTGGGAGCAGGGGGTCGGAGGTTCGAATCCTCTCGCCCCGACCATTTCCGCAGTATCCACAATATGTGGGGGTGATTGCCAAATCTACCCCCACATTTTTGTGCCTTGCTCCTCTACATGAGAGCAGGATTGTGAGCTACAACCACCTTATTTCTGTCCAAAGCCTTCCGAGTCGAGAGAGTTTGGCCTACTTTGTCGAGGGCTTTTTGCTCTACAAGGATGACCTTTCGTCCCGCACTCAGGAGTGGTATCTGTTGCTCTTGGCTGATTTCGCGTGGTACCTGTGCCAGTGTGTCCCCTTAACCCACCTTAAAGATGTTACAGCAGAGCTAGGCCGATGCAGTAATACCTGCGCCAGCCACAACCAAAGAGTCGGTTGGGCCACCGCCACTGCTCGTTCCAGGCAGCGTGTCACCAAGCCTTGACCCAGGTTGTCACGCAACTCCCACACTACAATGTAGCGGCTGTACTATTCCACCAGACTGAACAGGTACATCCAACTGCCATCGGCCAGCGGGATGTAGGCTTGGGGATCACCCCCTTGAGCTTTAGCCGCCCTATCAGCCCTGCAACCCGCTTGTGGTTGAGCTTGTAGCTTCCCGCCGCACTACACCATCATGCGGCGCACAAGCGAGCGTAGCGGGTGGTGCAGGGCCGCTTGGCGGTTTGGTATAATTAGCCTGCTAATCCGAAGACACAACTAAGAGGGGCTACGGTGGAAGAACGATTTGACGTGATTGTAGTTGGTGGCGGCCACGCAGGGTGCGAGGCAGCGTTGGCAGCGGCCAGAGTGGGGGCGCGTACTTTGCTGCTCAGCGGCAACCTTGACACCATCGCGCTGATGCCCTGCAACCCCAGCATTGGCGGCCCCGCGAAGGGCCACGTGGTGCGCGAGCTGGACGCGCTTGGCGGCGCAATGGCCCGCATCACTGACGAAACTCTAATCCAGATTCGCACCCTCAACACGGGCAAGGGGCCAGCGGTGCAAGCCCTGCGCGCCCAGTTGGACAAACGGCTCTACGCCGCCGCCATGAAGCGCACCGTCGAGCAGCAAGCGAACCTCCACCTCCGCCAGGCGATGGTCACGGGTCTAATCGTTGGCGAGCAACAGGGTCAGCGGGTAGTCTTGGGCATTACCACCGCCAGCGGCAGCCGCTACTACGCGCAAGCTGTCGTGCTGACCACCGGCACCTTCCTGCGCGGGCGCACTGTGGTCGGCGAACAGACGGTCGCAGCCGGGCGGGTTGGCGAAGCCCCAGCGGTTGCCCTGGGTGAGAGCATAGAGAGCCTCGGCTTCAAGCTGCTGCGCCTCAAGACTGGCACCCCCCCGCGCGTGGATGCCCGCACTATCGACTTCAGCGCAACAGTGCCGCAGACTGGCAGCCCCACCCCCCTCTACTTTAGCCACTGGCCCACCCCCGTCACTGCCCTGGAGCCGCTAGCCGTCTACCCCCCCGCTGGCGGCAGCGAGTGGCGGCGGCAGATGTGTTGCTACGAGATACACACCAACCCCGCTACCCACGCGGCCATCCGCGCCAATATCCACCGCGCTCCCATGTTCAGCGGCCTGATCGAGGGGGTCGGCCCCCGCTACTGCCCCTCCATCGAAGACAAGGTGATGCGCTTCGCCGACAAGCAGAGCCACCACCTCTACCTTGAGCCAGAGGGCTGGCAGACCCACGAGGTCTACGTGCAGGGGATGAACACCAGCCTGCCAGAGGAAGTGCAGACGGCTATGCTCCGCTCCATCCCCGCCCTGCGTAATGCTGAGGTGATGCGCTTCGGCTACGCAGTCGAGTACGATGCGGTGCAGGCGGATGAACTGCGCTCCACTTTGGAGAGCAAACGGGTGGGCTGTCTTTTCCTCGCCGGTCAGATCAACGGCACCAGCGGCTACGAGGAGGCGGCTGGTCAGGGTATCCTGGCTGGGGTCAACGCCGCAATCCGCGCCATCGGCCTGCCACCCCGCCCCCTGCCCTACCACCTGTTGCTTGCCGAGACGCGGGCGGTAATTGAGCGGCTAGATGCTGGCGACCTGCTCATCCTCCCCCGCAGCCTCGCCTATATCGGGGTGATGGTCGACGACCTGACCACGAAGGATTTGCGCGAACCCTACCGCCTGATGACCGCCCGCGCCGAGCATCGGCTGCTGCTCCGCAGTGACAACGCCGACCTGCGGCTAGCCCCCATCGGCTACCGCTTGGGCTTGCTAACCGAGCAGCAGTATGCCAGAGTGGAGGCCCGCCGCGCAATGGTACTCGCCAACCTTGAGCGGGTCAATCGCCAGCGGGTGGCCCCCTCTCCGCTGCTGAACGAGCGGCTGACCGCTGCGGGCTACCCTGCCTTGCAGAAGGGCAGCACCGTAGCCGAGTACCTGCGGCGGCAGGAGGTTGACTACCACGCCCTGCCCTACCTCAGCGACCAGCCCCAGTCTAGCCCAGCAGACAGCCTGCGCGTGAATGAGGTAGAACATGGTATACTGTACGCAGACGTAGCCCAGCAAGTCGAAGTCAGCGTGAAGTACGAGAGCTTCATCGAGCGCGAACGCTGGCAGGTAGAGCGCATGCGTGGCATGGAGGAGCGGCGCATCCCCCCCGACTTCGATTACAGCACCCTGGCTGCCCTCCGCAATGAGGCGCGCCAGCAACTAACCCGTATGCGCCCTGCCACAGTTGGGCAGGCCACCCGCCTGGCCGGGGTCAACCCCGCAGACATCAGCGTGCTGTTGGTGCATCTGCAAAAGGCGGAACAAGCTACCAACGCAGTGTAGCGGTTAGCAAAGGAGTAATAATGGGGCAGATTGTTGAATGAAGATGATATGGAGGCCGTAATCAGGCTAATCGAGGCCAACCGTCCGCTACTAGTTGAGCAGATAGTCGAAGCGGACGCAGGCCTAACCGTCGCCTTCATTATGCAGGAAGCACCAGCATCCTGGCCGCAGGCAGAGCAGTCTGTGTAGCACACCATCAGCCTGGTCATTAGTTGGCTGCGCACACCACGCCCCTTGAATGGCGGAGATGTGGCTGCTGCCCTGGACATTCTGTTGCCGGATGGCGTTGTAGTCAACCCCGAATTGGCAATGGCGCGGGTGGACAGGACAATGAACGCACTGATCGCTTTCGCGCACGACTGCCTGCCTGCCAAGCAGGTAGCAGCAACCGAGCGGCGGCTGCGTCACCTGGGCGCGGTCGCCCGCATGGTGCTGGCAAACGAGATCATGCAGCGCGCCAACCAGGCCGCCAACCCAGTGAGATCAAGAACAGGGAGCGATAATGATGAAAGACCCTGAGCCACTAGCTGTACCTGGGCCTGCTATCCAGCCGCTTGGCGCAGTCAGCCAGTTGATTGACCGTAGCCGTGAAGTGCTGACCCAAATGATATTCGAGCGCGACAACGGTGAACACGGCCACACAGCCCAACCCAGCCCCGAAGTGTGGGCGTTGGTGCAGGAGGGGGTACGCCATGCCCTTGATGCAATCATCGCCATGCTTGACCACAGGCGCAGTATTACCGCTGAGGATGTGTTGATTGTGCTGGATGTCAACTTCGCCGACGGCAATAGTGCCAGTGCAGCAGAGGCCGTGCGGCGCATTGACCTGACCATGGATGTGGTAATCGAGTTTGCTAGCCAACACTTGCCTGCGGATGTGGTGCAGGCAGCAGGGCTGCGCCTACGCAACGCCGCCGCCATCGCCCGCATGATTGTCGCGGGCGATGTGCTACGCCGCTCCAACGAAGGCAAGCAGCCGCGCTAGTTGGCAGCGCAGCAAGTCAGAGGGGAGAGCCATCTGGCTCCCCCCTGCTATTGCGCCAAGCGGTGCTACTTCTTGACTGGCGTGGCTGGCAGAGCGGTGGGGGCAGCGGAGTCGATCACCTGGGCAGCCCTACCCTTCACCGCGTCAGGTAGCTTGACTGCTTGCTGGCCCGCGTAGTAGGTGTTGACGTAGAGCAGCGTCTTGGTCTGCTGCTTAATCGCAATCTCCTTGACTGTCTTACCCTCAGCAACCTGGAGGGCCAAGTCAGCAGCCTGCATCCCAGAGTCGCTATAATCCAGGCCATAGGCGGCCACCGCCCCTCGCCCAGCAGAGAGGAAGTCGTTGCCGAATAGCGGAATCTTTGGCTCGCGTTCGCCAGAGACCTTGGCGATACTGGGCAGGCGTTGCACTACGCTGTTGGTGGTAGAGACGAAGAAGACCTGCGCCCCCTTGTCAGCCAGCGCGTTGGCCGCCTGGCCGAGGTCGTCATTGGTCGCGGTGGTCTGCTCAATCAGGTTGAGGCCTAGGCTGGCGGCAGCAGAGCGAGCGAGGTCGGTGCTGTAAGTAGAGTTTGGCTCGCTGGGGTTCCAGAGCAAGCCGACGTTCTTCACGTTTGGCAGCACCTCAAGCACTAGCTTGAGCGCGTCCGTGACCGGCGGGCTGTCCTGGATGCCGGTGATATTAGCCGGGTGGTCAGTCGGTGACTTCACCCCGATGCCAGCCCCATAAGGGTCGGAAATAGCGACGAAGATGATCGGCATGGCCGGGTTGGCCTTGCCCTCGTTGACTGCCGCCTTCAGCGCAGCAGTGCCGACCGCCAACACCATGTCGTAGCCCTTGCTGGGGTCGAAGAAGACGGTGGCAATCTGGCTGAGAGTGGCAGCGTCACCCGCCCCCTGCTTCACGTCGAAGCTGATGTTCGTCCCCTCAGTGTAGCCCTTCGCCGCAAACTGGTCCTTGAAGCCCTTAATGGCCGCTTCCAGTGCGGGCTGCACCGTCGTCTCAATCACCCCAACTTTGAGCGACTTCAGTGGGCCGCCCGTTGTGGTCATCATCGCGGTAGGTGACAGCATCGCCATCGCAGTGGGACTAACCATCATCGCGGTGCCGCTTGCCATTGCCATCGGCGTGCCAGGCGTGCCACTTGCGCGAGGCGAGGCCGCCGCCTGCGGGCCGGGGGTGGGGTTGTCGGGGCCACCACCAATCGCGCAGCCACTAGCCACCATTGTGACGAGCAGGGCCGTCAGTGCCACTGAGCCAAAGTGCCATTTCCTGTTCACAGAGCATCCTCCTTTGTGCGTCCCTTGTGCTAGCCAAGTGCCATTCGGTCACTAACCAGCCCTTGCTTGTAAGCGTTGAATCGCTCAATCAATTGTGGTACGGTTGTTGTTGCACGTTGCGGGCCACTAATGTCCATCAACACCTGCCCCTGGTGCATCATCAGCGTGCGGCTACCCATTGCCAACGCCATGTTCATGTTATGTGTCACCATCAGGGTGGTGAGGCCCAGTTCAGCGACCAGCTTAACCGTCAACTCGTTAATCCGCTGTGAAGTAAGCGGGTCGAGCGCGGCAGTGTGTTCGTCGAGCAGCAGCACTGCGGGCCGCGCCATCGTCGCCATCAGCAGCGTGAGAGCCTGCCGCTGACCGCCAGAGAGCAGGCCGACGCTGGTCGCCAACCGCTGCTCCAACCCCAGGCCCAGGGGGGCTAGCAGGTCGCGGAAGTCCGCCCGCTGCTTGCGCCCTACCCCAGGGCCGAGGCCACGCCGCCCACCACGCACGCTAGCCAGGGCCAGGTTCTGCTCCACCGTCATCTGGCTGGCGGTGCCGAGCAGCGGGTCTTGGAAGACGCGCCCGACCAGCGCAGCACGCCGATGTTCGGCCAGGTTGGTCACGTCGCGCCCATCAATCTCCACCCGCCCCCTATCAGGGTAGAACAGCCCAGCAATCAGGTTGAGCATGGTAGACTTACCCGCCCCGTTCGAGCCAATCAAGGTAATGAACTCGCCCGCACCCGCCTCAAACGACAGGCCGCTAATCGCCTGCACCGCGTAGGGCGTGCCCTGGTTGAACACCTTGCTGACTGCTTGTAGCTTGAGCATTGGCTAGCCCTCCAGCTTCCCAGCGGGCCGCTCGTCGTTCGCCGTCGCTTGCGTAGCTGCCACCCTGCTGCTGGCGAAACCCGGTAGCCGTCCGCGCAAGAGTGGCAGGGCCAGGGCTATTGCTACCAGCAAGGCGGTAATTAGCTGCTGATCGCTAGTCTCCAGGCTCTGGGCTAGCACCACGGCCAGCACCACACGGTAGATGATTGAGCCGACGAGCGTACCGAGGATCGCCCAGCCAATTAGCTTGCTACGTACCACTGCCTCACCGAGGATCAGCCCAGCCAAGCCGAACACTATTGCTCCCAGGCCAGCGTCGGCACTGGCATAGCCGTCGCGCTGGGCCAGCATTGCGCCGCTAATCGCCACGAGGCCATTGGCACAGGCGAGGCCAATTATCTTCATCAGGTCGGTGTCAATACCCACCGCACGGGCCATCTGCTCATTGTTGCCAGTCGCTCGTACTGCTAGCCCAAGTTGGGTACTGAGCAAGCCCCACACCAGCAAGGCCAGCAGCCCACCGACCAGTAGGGCGACCAGGGAGAACTTCTCTGGGTCTCTGAGCGGGAGGAAGCTGAGCAAGCCCTCAACTGCCTTACCCTTCTCCTCACTGACATAGAGCGTACCATTCGGCCTGCCCGCTGGCGAACCGAAGCCGAGCAGCCGCAGGTTGATGCTGTAGAGGCCAGTGGCGACCAGGATGCTCGCTAGCAGGCCGTTTATCTTCAGCTTGGTGGTCAGCAGGGCAGTGGTCAGGCCAGCGGTAGCCCCAGCCAGGAAGACCAGCGGTAGCGTCCATAGTGGCCCCCAACCGAAGCGTTCAAGCAGCAGGATGCTCATTGCCGAGCCGAGCGGTAGACTACCGTTCACCGTCAGGTCGGGGAAGTTGAGGACGCGGAAGGCAAGGAAGATGCCCTGCACCAGGCCAACATAAGCCAGGGCAATCGCTACCGATGTAATTAGCGTGTAGTAGCTTGGGAAGCTCATTGGCACCATTTCTGCGTGTTATGTCTATCTGCGGCTCCTGCTCATTATAGCGGCAAGCAACACAATTTGCAATAGGCCAGCCAGCTTTGGGGGCTGGCTGTTGCAGAGTTGCGCCTGGCGGCTTAGCTTGTAACGCCAACATCATGGGGCAATCAGCAGCGCGTGGTGTACCACCTTGCTCGTCTCCCCCCGTGTACTCTTGGCACTGGGCAGGTAGCAGAGCCTGGAGCCGTCGCCACAAGGCCCGCCAGAGTTGATGCCCTGCTGTACCAGGCTCTCGACTGCACTGTAGCCGAAAGCGGTGGGCGGCAAGTCGGCGAAGGTTGGCGCAGTTGGTGCATAGACTGGGTAGTGCCGTTCCCGCTGTACGATTACGGCTACTACGACGCGCGAAACTGGCAGGTCAGGGCCGTAACATGGCGCGGCTGTGCCTAGCTGCTGGCACTGGCTCGCCCCCAGCCCGTTGATCAAGCCTGCTGTGCTAGCCGCTTCGATGTAGGGGTAGAAGATATTGGTGGTGGGTACGTCGCTGAAGGCAGGCGCATTTGGTGGTGGGGTGTTGAGATTGAAGCTGAGAGCCATGATTTTGGCGAACTGGGCGCGAGTAATGCCGCTATCTGGCTGGAAGGCACCGCCAACAAAGCCGCTGACTAGCCCACGACAGGCCAGGTACTGAATGTCGCTGTAGAAGATATTGCTGGCTGGCACGTCGCTGAAGCTGACCGTGCAAGCAGGAGTGGTTGCCGTCGGCGTAGCAGTTGGCACTGCCGTTGTACTGGCTGTGCTGCTGGCGGTGGCACTGTCCGCAACCGTTGCTGTCGGGCTGGCAGTGGCAGTGGCAGTGCTGCTGGCAGTAGCAGTGCTAGTGGGGCAACCACTGCCGTCGCGCTTCGTCCGACAGGGGGCTGCCACCTGCACCATCTGCTCCTCCGCAGGGTAGCCAGGCTCTCCCCCCTTGCTGCCAATCAGGGTCAGGTAGTAACTGCCATCGGGCGACGGCTCGAGCGGCAGGAAGGTGATACTCTCAACTGTGCTGACTGCCAAGCCCTGGTCATAGTTGCCGGGACTGGTTCCATACCGCAGCTCGTAGGTGCTGTCATCAGCTAGCACCCGGTGCCAGCTTGCGCTGATCGTGCCGTCGGGGTTGGCACTAGCGGTAAAGTTGGCGGGTGTGTTGCCGACGGTGATTGCTGGGTTGTCGCTACGTGAGGTAAAGTGGATCAGGTCAGTGCTGCTGGCGATGCCAATCATGCCCCACCCGCCGCCCAGGTGACGGATGCCATTGTAGTACATACGGTAGCTACCATCATCAAGTGGGAGGATGAACACGCCATAGACCTGCTCGGCCTGCCAGGTGTTGGGCTGGCGGCTCAGAACGGGATTGCCCGCGTAGGTAGCGAAGTGTAGACCATCTATGCTGGTGGAGAGTTGTACATCCCCTGCGATGCGGTAGTAGAGGTAGTACGCGCCCTCTACCCGCAGGGCAAAGCAGGTGTAAATCTCCTGGTCGGAGGTGATGATCGGATTCTGGTCGTAGCGTTGCCAGCGCAGACCATCGAGGCTGGCAGCCAGGCCGATAGCCGTGTCGTAGCCCACCCCAGGGTCAGGATTACTGCTGCTGAAGGCATTGTAGTACATGAGGTAGAGTTGGGTGCTGGTTAGGGGCAGGTTGAGGGCTTGCAGCATGGTCGCAGCAGGGTTAGCGAGCTTGAGGATTGAGGGGCGCACCAGGTCGCCAGCATCCCAGCTACCAGCCGGGCCGGGGTCAAGCACTGGCTGAGGCTGGGCAAAGAAGTGGACTCCGTCTACGCTCTCGGCGTAACCAATGCGGTATGGTAGGCCACCACCGTACCACAGCTTGAAACGCCCGTCTTCGTAAAGGGCGAAGGGGAAGGCCTGTTGCTCTGACCAACCATCGTTGAGGTCAAGCAGCCCTTGCTTGTCGAAGTGGATGCCGTCTACACTGCTGGCGTAGTGCAGGAGCCAACTACAGCCGAAGCCGCTGTAGTAAGCATAGTAGAGGCTACCGACCTTGACCACAGCGGGGTACTCTGCATGGATGCTGTCACAGTAGAGGTTGGCGGGTGCAGAGCGGCTGGGCATTTTGGCGGCGTAGCTTACCTGCCAACCCCCAAACAACATAGTGAGGATGAGGATAGCGCAGAGGCCATGAACGAGCTTTAGGCGCATGAGCTTTCCTTTTGGGGCAAGATTGACTACCTGGCACAAGGATTCGAGACACCTCGCCGCCACATTGTACAGCAAACAGGTAACACCTGGATGATCTGCTGGTAAAATCTTTGTAAACTAGGTTAGATAGAGGCTGGCTGGACGATCAACAGCACCCCGCTGGCAGGCCAGGTTGCGCTAGCCGCTAGTTTGACCAACCCAGCCGTGCCAGCGGCGTTGACATAATAGGAGCAATAGTATTCGTAGGTGCAGTGGTGAAGGTGTGGCTGTACTTCTGCCAGGGGTTGGTGGGCCGAGGGCTAGCCGTTCAGCTAGCCCACGTAATAGACGAGGCCGGTGGCCGCATCCACGCGGATATTTATCTTGGTAAGGGCAACACGAGCTGGGCGGAGGGTGGCTGAGCCGTCGGCTGCGCTGAACAACGCGCCATGGCAGGGGCAGCGGAAGTTCGCCGCCGTGGGCTGATAGTTGACTTCGCAGCCCTCATGGGTGCAAAGCCCATTGTAGGCGAGGAAACTGCCGTCGGTTAGACGCACCAGCTTGCCGGGGATATTGCTGCCAGGGATGATAAAGTCCAGTCCACCACCTGGGGCAATGTTGGCTACTTTGGCTATCACTTTGCCCACTATGGTGGCTGGTACTGCGGTCGCTGCTGGCGGGGCGGTGGTGTCAGTTGCTAGGGGTAGCGGCGTGTCAGTCGCTGCTGCCGGAGCAGTGGTGTCGGTTGCTAGGGGTAGTGGCGTGTCAGTCGCTACTAGCGGAGCTGTGGTGTCGGTTGCTAGGGGTAGCGGCGTGTCAGTCGCTGCTGGCGGAGCTGTGGTGTCGGTTGCTAGTGGTAGCGGCGTATTGGTTGGCACTGCGGGGGGCAGCATGGCACTGGGTTGGCTGCCTGCGCTGGCACTGCTCTTGCCGCGCTCGATGAAGCTGCCAGCCACGATGCCACCGCCAACCAGCAGGGCGATGCCTGCCGCTACCCCACCACCGACGCGGGCCAATGTCGTCCGACGGCCCAGGTCGGGCGCGTCAGCCAGCGGCCTGCGACTAGCTAGCAAGCCGTCTAGCGAGAAGACTCCCGCGCCAGTCAAGATCAACGTCAGCCAACCGATCATATATGGCACGTCTGGGCCGGTATAGAAGGGGTAGGCGTTCCAACTAGCGGTTAGCCAGAAGCTAGTACTGAGTAGTAGGCCGAAGAAGGCCGCTGCCCGCGTCAGCAGACCAGCCATTACGCCGAGGCCAATGGCTACTTCGCCAAGAGCGACCACGAGGCCGAACAACTGGGCGTTGGGAATAACTAGCCCTGATAGCAAGCCACTGATCGGCGCATCCGCACTGACGTAGCCTGCCAGTTGCTTGCCTATATAGGTCGCGCCTTCTGGGTTGAGGAAGCCTGGGTCGGTCAGCTTCTCGATGCCTGCCGCCAGGAAGATCATTCCCAAAAAGAGGCGAAGCGGTAGTACCGCCCAGTTGGAGATCGCGGTGTGTGAATTGTCAACGGTGTTTTGCTTCATTGCTGCTCCCTTACGTAGAATGGTTGTTCGTCCGCCAATGGACTGCTGGCCGTTACGTAGGTTCAGTATAGGGGGACAACATGAAAGCGAAATGAACAAAACATTAAGCTACCATTAAGTTTCACCTGCACAGAGTAGCTAGATGGCAGGCAAATGGCGCAACCCAAAGCGGGACTGCGCCAGGTATAAGCCGTAGGTTGCCCGCTGGTTACTGGAACAGGAAGCGATCGGCCAACCAGCCGATGCTATAGACAGCAGTCGCGCCGACTGCACCGGTCAGCACCATCTCGGCCCCACTCTGCCACCACGCTTTGTGGGTGAAGCGCGACTTGAACGCACCAAAGGCGAACAAGGCCAGCATGGTGATCGCAATAGAGGCGAACAGCACGTTGTTGATTACCGTCGCATGGTTGGTCGGGTCGCGGTCAAGGTTGAAGACCTGGACTAGGACGTAGGGCAGCAGGGGGAACAGTGCGCCGATCACATAGGAGATGCCGACGATCACCCCGGTGCGGCGCGGGTCGTCGTTCTCAACCGCGCCGTAGCCAAGCTCCTCGTTCATCATCGCCGCTACCCAGCGGTCTTTGTCGGCGGTGATGCGGGCAACAACCATCTCCAACTCGTCGCCCTCAAAGCCCTTGCGTCGGTAGATAGTCCTAATCTCGTCGCGCTCAACCTCCGGTATCTCATCTACTTCACGGTACTCCTTCGTCCGTTCCTTCTGGTAAAGCTCCTGCTGGCTCTTGCCGCCCAGGTAGGCACCCAGGCCCATGCTGATCGCCCCAGCGAACATTTCGGCGAAGCCCGTCCGCAAGACCTGGTTGGAGTTCGCCAGCAAAGCGGTGCTGCCCGCCACAAAGGAGACAACCGTCACCAGGCCGTCGCTGATGCCGAGTACAAGATCACGCAGGTTGCTACCAGTGTCACCGCCCGCGTGCCATTGTTCAGTAGGTAGTGGGTTCTCAGCCGCCAGTTGGGTGTTGACCCGTGCCGCGTCCTGCAATTTGTCTGCCAAATCCTTGTTTCCCCCTCAAGTGATCTAACGGCCTTCTGGCAAGTAATGGGCCAACACTGTGTTGCTGGTACGATGCTTGCGTCGTGGCAGGAGGATAGGGCGGTTGTCAGTTTAGCTGCTAGTAGCGATGTGATGATCGAACAACATAACGACCACGACTACCCACATAACAATGACCATAAGCAACCCCACAACCATGAGCAAGTCCATAAACCACGACCAACTGCACGGACACGAAACGAACATGGCAGCGGCCTGGTGGCAGGCCCACCCCATCACCTCGCACTCAAGTTCACCCAATAGCCTGGGCAGGTTGCCGTTTGCTCCCAACTTGTCAGCTGAGTTCACACCCTTATTATGTTCTGTAAGCTATTATAGGCTAAGCCACATAGCGATGCCCCGCCGTCGGCTCGTCCATAATCACGACGTGGAGGGCGTGTTGTTCGTTTTGACGATGCCAGCCAGACGTTTGAGAGTGTTCTTTGCTACTGACTACAAAGCCCAACGTGATCACCCAACAAAATCCAACATTTTCAGAGGGGCTGTGCAGTAGAATAGGTTAGGTTGAGTACGAACGCAGGGTCAGCGGACCCGCTCAGCGCGACCAATACCACACTACTCTACAGGAGCCTCTCAGTGAATAATCGCTATTCCCATCTCAGTCGTCTTCTCGTCTCCATCGTCGCCATTGCCATTGTCGCTATCATCGGCAGTGGATCAGCTTTCGCTGGGCCGCCGCTCACCACCACCCAGGTGTTCAGCACGCTCAACATCCCAGCGGGTAGTAGCTACCGGGTGTTCGTCGCCTGCCCACAGGGTAGCGTCGTTAGTGGGGGTGGCTGGAACAGCAGCAGCCCCACCGTTGATATTATGCTCAGCGAGTATAGCAGCAGCAACCTGTGGCTGATAATCGGCCACAATACTGATGCTGTCGCCCACAGCCTGACCGCCTACGCTATTTGTCTGAGCGGTATCCCCAGCCTGAACAACCAGAGTGCCGCCAAACAGGTTGTCGCCGCCAACAACGCTGGGACATCCACCAGCACCTGCAGCAGTGGTACCCTAACCGGCCCTGGCTTCGCTAAGTCTGTTGACGGCCTGTTCATCAACGCTACCGTGCCAAACGCTAACATCAACCAGGTAGTCGCGACCAACAACAGCCCGGCTCCGGCCTTTGCAACCTCGTTCAGCAACTGCGTCGGTTCACCAAACATCCTGCTCAACACGATTGTCGCAGCCAGCAACAGCGTTGGGGCAAATAGCGTGGCTAATGCAACGGCGGCCTGCCCGACCAACTATGTGGTCACTGGTGGTGGCTTCCGCGTTGAGCCTGGTATGTACATCCTCAGCAGCTCAAAGATGGGCAACGGCTGGGACATTCGGGTGCTGAACAGTGGTGCCACCAACCCTGTCACCAGCTACGCAGTATGTCTACGCACGTAGTAGCCCACTGCGCCTGCCAGCAGCCTAAAGGGGTGGTGCCGACAGTGGCACCACCCCTTCCTGTTTCGATCCCCTCAGATGCCGGGTGGTTGCAAGTCGGCTAGCAACTTTGCCAACCGCTCCATCTTCTGGTCGCCGTCCGCTTGCATCTCGCTCACCAACATAGCGTCACGATCCTCAATGCTCTGGAAGACGGAGGTGCTGGTTACTTTGGTGCCAGTCTCGTGATGCTCAAAGGTGACCGTCTCTAGTGAGACGTGGCCTGGCTGACCTTCCCATTCGTAGGTGTAGATGGTTTGTAGCGGCACTACAATGCTGTGATAGACCCCGTGGAAGGCCCATTCGTTGCCCTGCGTGTCATGTAGGAGGTATTGCCAGTTGCCGCCCGACCACGGCTCCATCTTAGCGACGGTTAGGCTGAGGCTGGGCGGCCCCCACCACTGGGCGATGGTTTGGGGGTCGGTCATTAGCTTGAAGACGAGTTCACGGGGCGCGTTGAAAGTGTGGGTGATGACCATTGAGTGTTGCTGGGCGGCGGCGACCAGGCTGAGCTTTGCCATCTTGTTGCTCCTTTGCTCAAGCAAGGTGCTGCGCCCTTCAGTGGGCGGGCGGTGGCTTGCGGCTAGCCCCTCAAATGCGGGGTGGTGGTTGCAATGAGACGGGCAATAGCCTCGGTGACCACTACGGCTTACGGTTTCGATCCTCTCAAATGCGGAGTGGTGGTTGCAATGCCTACTAGGTGGGTTTAGGCACGATTTGCGAGAGGCAACCACAACAGGCTTATTATAGCACACTTTTCGCCGTTGTGAATACCTGGTGCTGACCAATTTGGGCCTATTTGTCGCCGCGAGAGGCGCAGCTGTAGCCCGCCACGCCGCCGCTCGCACAAACCAGCGGTCTTGCCATTACGCCCCCCTCTCTGGCAGCAGCCGCGCCTGACCCATGCCCATCGTCGTCTTGTAGCCTACCCCGCTGTAGCGAGCAAACTCAGCCAGCATCGCCAACCGCTCCGCGCACTCCCCTTCCCCGCGCACCTGGTAGGTACAGCGTCCGCTAAAGCCCTTCTGCGAGTACTTGGGGAAGTGCAGGGTGGTAGTCCGCAGTTCATAATCGGCAAGCACTACCTGGCTCTCGGCAAACTCGCCGATCACCTGCTTGTCCAGGTGTAGGGCCGCAGGAGCAAAAATGTTCCACGACCTTGCCAGGCTCTCGAACACCCACTTGGGGTCAGGGAGCAGGTGGAACAGCTTGTCGCCCCGATTGAAGGCGGTAGGGGAGGAGAACTCCAGGGTAAGGTAGCGGCTGGCGGGGGTGGCGGCCAGCGTCTGCCAGTCGGCATAACCAGCCCAGCCGCTTGGCTCAGGCGTAGCGAGGGTACGTAGCAAGGTGAAGTGGTCGTTGTCGAGGCGCACGCTGAGTTTGCCACGCAAGAACTGCTGGCTGAGGCAGGCCCAGATGCGTCCGCCATCCAGCAGGGTAAAGCGTAGGCGGCAAGTCTCGCCAGCTGGGATCACAATCTGCTCACCGCGTAGTCTACCACCAGTCAATGGAGAGACGGTGAAGGGGCGGGCTGCCTGCCCCTCATGCAGTGTGGCAGAGAGGTCAGGGTCAACCTGCTGCACAAGGGCAAGCAGGAGAGCGTGCGCCTGGTGGCCCATCGTGCGGGGCAGGGTGGCAGGAGCGGTGGGGGCGAGTTCGAGAACGATAGAGTGGAGCAGGTTGGTCACTGGCCTACCTCCGCACCGAAGTAGCTCATCTCGGCAGGCAGGTAAAGGGCATTCTTGTCGTCCTTGCCGCTAGCCCCAACGTTGTAGCAAGGTTGTTCGGTGGCAGCATTGATCAGCAAACTGACTGGCGGCATATGCACAATGTCATAGGCCAGCAAGTGGGCTGGTTGGTAGTCGAGTGGGTTGAGCGGAGCAGCTAGAACGACTGACTCACGCGGCTTCTGTGCTGCATATTCACCCTCGCGCAAGACGCGCAACTCCGCCTTACTCATCCACTTGCCGAGGCGCAACCAGCGGGGCAGCTTCAGGGCGGCGTTGCTCAGAATGTAGAACTCGAAGCGCGACCCGACCGCCAACTCCTTAGCCCGACCATACACAACCGCATTGCGCGTTCCACGCTCAGTCAGGCTGTAGTAAGCCGGGTCGCCCAGCTTGAAGGTGTTAAAGACGAAGCTATACTCAAGCGGGCGGGCGGGCGTGACGTAGATGCCGCCTTGAGCCAGCCCGCTCAAGTCCTCCCTATAGGTCGGCACCTGGCTAGCGTTGAAGTAGTGAGGGGCAAGGCCCAGCGTCAGGCCGAGCGCATAGCTAAGGCCGTAGTTGTGCAGGTAACGCTCAGTCTCATACAGCCTGCCCATCTCACGGCTGGCGTAGAAAAGGTTGTCGTGCAAGGTTAGCTGACAGGTAGCTATGTACATGGCTTACGCTCCAATCGTCTGCTATTTACCCTTCAGCCCCCGGTTAACCCCGTAGCTGTTGGCATAAGCCACACACTCGTCCGCGGCCTGGGCAAGCAACTGACGCAACCGATCCTCGCTGCTGGTCAGGTCGCGCATCTCGCGCCGCAGGTCTGACCCCGCAATCGTCTCGTAGACCAAACCATCCTCGCGCAGCAGTTCAGCAGCAGCTTCGCCAGCCGCCGCCAGCACCCGCTCGGTCGCCAGCGGTTGACCAATCTGGGCCAACTCCTCACCATCATCGCTGTAACCCACTGCATCGTAGAGCCGCTGTGTCAACTTGAGGTTGCTGAAGATTTCGCCGTTGCTGAACACCGCTGCAACTAGATGGTTCTCGACCGTGCCGGTGCGCGTCGTCTGCGCTCCATAGCGGCGGGTCTGCAAGATGTTATTCAACACGTAGAGAAACTCAGCCTCGGTTGGGTCTTTAATCGTAATCACGGCGGGGAAGAAGGTTTGCGGCAGAACATGATCCTGCTCACCAATGCTGCTCCGCACCACCGTGCCACGACTCATCGTGCCGCTCTCGTAGGGGGCGTTGAAGGTCATACTCTGGTGCGACACATCGAAGGGAGCAAGGGAGAAGGCACTGTCGCTCAACACCTTCGCCCGCTCACTGCCAGAGCCGCCAATGGCATAGCCGTAGTAGATGCAGTCAGGGCAGACCTTGCAAAAATCGGCACTGTTGTACTCGCAGAAGTAGGGGCGGGTGGTATCGGCCTTCTTGCCATCGCCCTTCTGCAGTTTGGCCTCAGCAACGGTGATTTCGTAGCGGCGCAGCAGTTCACGACCATGCAACCGCTCGGCGGTGATCTGCTTGCGCTTGAACATCACGATCCGCGCCTTCGTTTCCTGATGAGTCAGCCCAGCCCTGACATAAGCCGTGTTCAACTCGCCGTCGGTTTGGAACAGGGGGAACGAGTTGGTCTCGCGCACGAGGATCAGGTGGGCATAGCGGCCCATCGGTAGTTCAGGCACGGCAACGTGGAAGTTGTCTTGGTTGAGGATGTTGAGGAACATGGGTGGTCTCCTTCTTTACTCTTGGGCTAGCTTCAGGCAGATGCGGCTTCGGTCTGATCCATTATAGTATCGCCAGGCGTGGCTTCGCCTGGGGCAGACTTCTTGCGCCACCTGCGCCAGTTGAGGCTGTAATAAGCTTCGCAGCCGCTCTTGAGGTTGTTGAGACGGCTACGTAGTAGACCAAGCTCGCCCCGGCAGTAGCCCTTGAACACCTTGTCGTAGAAGAAGTCAGCAAAGTTAGCCAGGGCAGGAGCTTCCTGTTCGCTAATCGCCCGACCGTAGAACATCGCCCGCCCACTGCCTTCGCTGTTACGGATGCGGTCGAGCCAGCGCATCAACTCGCCCTGGATCATCAGCTTGATGTCGGCGGCGTACTCAGCCTCACTCTGCACCCCCTTGTCGTAGGGGCGGGCCAGCAGCAGCTTGGCCGTACTCTCCAGCGGACGCACGATGCTGGCTGACGCGCCCAAGTCTGGGCTGTAGAAGATAGCGTAACGATCCACCAGCCCGCTAACAACCTCCATTGGGTGTTCTCCTTTCGCCCCTGACGGGGCATCTACCAGTTTGAGGGTAGTGCTGCTATCGTCGTTGACGACGCGCACCTTGTACTTGCCGCCCAGCACCTCGCATAGCCCATTCCAGATATCAGCGTAGGCTTGCATATAGCGGGCGCATCGCTCCGGCCAGTAGCCGAAAGCCAACGATTTCGCATCTTCTTTGCGGGCCTGCCGCACCAGGTATGCAAACACGTTGAGCGGATCGCTACGCAGGGCGCGGGCAGTGCGATTGATCATCTGCCACTTGGGGTCGCGGGGTTCGCCATAGGTGTCGTAGTTGATGAAGTAGGCACGACTGACGAGGCGCAGCTTATCCATCACCCGATCAATACGGATGCGCCCGCTGGGACTCATGCCAGGCTCCGGCGGCTTCCTGGCTTTGGCGGCCTGCTCATTGGTCAGCCACTCGCGGTCGGCGGGTAGCAAGTAGCTGAGGAAGGGGTGGGGTGCGTCAAGGACGACCGTCTCCTTGAAGTCCTCGCCGCTGGCAAACAGCGGCAGATAGTTGTCGCTGACCACTACCTTGCAGCCGAGGACGAGGGGCAGCATCAAGCCGAGGATCGCAGGGGTCGTCCACCGTTCGCTGGCGGTCGGTTCGTTGCCGAGGGCTTGCAGGCCGAAGAAGGTCAGCCCTTGCACCTCGTTTGCGGCATAATCCATGTTGTAGTAGCCACGGCGGGGGTTGTCTTCCTCATCGTAGTCGCTGGTGTCAAACATCGGCAGGTCGAGGTAATCTAGTGGGGTTAGCTTGGTCTTCGCCAGCCGCTTATTAGCCTCATGAACGCTAAAATTGGTCATCTTGCCAACGATAGTGCCGACCAACGCTGCCGTCTCGGTGGTAAAGAAGTAGCTGGGGTAGAGGTAGATGAACTTGCGCTGCACCTCCTCAAAATCCTTGCCGATCAGCCGCTTCTTGTCACGCTGCAACAACTGGCGCAGCATCATCTCCAGCAGACATATAGCGCAGATGCCACCTGCGTTCTCGGCGGCGTTGAGCGGCAGACGGTTCTTGTAGACGTAGGGTTGAAAGATGGTGGCCGCTTCGTTCTGCGCCTGAGCCTGGCCTTCGCTGTCCTTGACCAGATAGCTGGAATTGCAGACGGTGCATGGCAGGCTGGCCGCCCGCCCTCGCTTGGCAGCGGTGTAGGCTTGCAACTCGGCGGCGAAGTCAGGCGCAGGGATAGCGGGCTGGTTGAAGCCACCAAAGCTGAGGTGGTCGCTGAGGTAGCGGCGCAGTTGGGGCAGCAAGACCCCCTGCCAGCTTGCCACTAGCTGGGTGCTGAACAGCGGGCTGGCTTCGTTCACAAAGCGACGCAGGAAGTGGGTGAGGCTACCTTCATCCTCTCCTTCAGTGGCGAGGCCAGGGGTACGACTGAGGAACTGGGCGGCCAGCCAAAAGTAGCGGAAGTCAAGGCCTCCCCTGGATGGAATTAGCAGGGCGGTCGCCAGTTCCTCCTTGCTGAAGCCGAAGGTCGTCTGCATCAACAGGCGCAGAGCGGCTCCGGCCTCTTTGTCAGTCTGCTCCACCTTCTCAACGATCAGGCGGTCGAAGTTGCGTAGGAAGCGGCCAACACTGGCGATCCGCTCGTCTGCCGGGTTGTAGTTGGCGAAACTGACGCTGCTGGGCAGGCGATCCTTCTCGCGGGGGGGGTTGGTTTGCAACTTCTGCATCGAAGCAAGGGTACTCTCGGTCACGTTCGCCTTCGTCCGCAAGCATACTGGGATCATGGCAGCGACGAACTGCTCTGGCCGCAACAGGTCGTAGAAGTAACTGGGGAACTTGAGGATGCTCTTGTTGTCGAAGCCAAAGCCGGGTGTGTTTTCATTGATGCGGCTCAGATGGGGGTCGTCGTTAACACAAACTGTCTTCAGTTTGTTTTCGACTGCCACCCACACCGCATTGGGGCTGCTGTCCGACTGCACTTGGCGGTCGGTCTTGAGGTAGACGGTGCCGTTGGGGAAATAGAGGTAAGGGAGCAGGTCAGTGGGTTCGTCAGTCGCATCCGGGCGGGTCAACTGCTCCTTGACCCCGTTGTTGACCAGGTTGGTTAGCAGCCCGCGCACATCGCTAAACTGATGATAGACAAGGCTAAACTGCTTGTCGCTGACGGCATCCACCACGCGGGTCAGGGTCTTCGCTGCATCGCCATGCAGCACATCCGCCGGACTCTTGACCAGGAAGGATAGGCAGTCGGAGTAGGTACAGAGGTCACGGGCGCGGGAACGTTCGCGCTCGTCATGTACCAGACCGGGGAATTGATAGGTACTCAGGTTTACGCCACTGACTAGCTGGGTGTTGATGACAAGAAAGAGGATGTCCTCCAAATAATCGGCGTAGCCAGGGAAGAAGGCGGCAGCGTTGACCCTTGCCAACTCCTCAGCCAGCATAGCAAGCGCAGCTTGTACCTGCTGACGATTGGCAGTGCCGACCTCATCCATCATGCCCTTGATCTTGTTCAGATCGTGCATGGCGTAACCGAGGATGTAAAGCCTCTGTCCCGTTTCGCTGAGGTAGGGGCGGCTACGCTGGAGGTCGGCTTGGGCCAGCAGGCGCATGGTAGGGAAGATGCCATTGAAGATATGAGCGACCATGCTCTGATCCTGGTTCTTGCCAAAGTAGTGGTGGGTGCTGCCCTTTGCAGGGGTGAGGGTATGAGTGGCGATGAACGGCTCGGCCATCGTCTGTACGAACTCGGCCAGCACCTTCTCCTCTGGCAGGACAGCCCGGTTGAGTAGTTGCGCGAGGATCATACGCTCTCCTTCTGATAGTCAAAGTAGGCTCCTACATCGCTGGGGTTCTTGCGCCACCACAGTAGCGAGTCGAGCAGCAGGGCTTGCTTGCCGAAGGCGACGCAGTATTCTTCGCGGCCATTGTTGTCGCTGAGGGGATGGATCGGGAACTGGAAGGGGAGACTAAGCACGCGCCGCGCCTGGTCGGGCTTGCCACCAAACTCGTTGGTGATCGTGCAGACGAGCCGCTGTTTGGTGAGCGCGGTGTTGACTTCTTCGCAGTTGTAGGCCCGCAACCGCTCGATGCGGAAGCCTTTTTGGGCGATGGCGTGGTTTAGCTTGTCGCGGTGTGGGCCGTGCAGGTTGAGGGTGGGTAGGCTGAAGCCAAAGCTATCGGCTTCGGGCAGGTATTCCAACACCTTGAGGTAAAGCAGTTGATAGCGGTAATCATACTCGTTGTAACCGGGGCGGCGGTTGACCTCGGCCATAAACTCAGCTTCACTGACGATCTCGAAGCGGCTGTTGGCGAGGATGTAGAGCAGGCTGTAGGTCTTGAGTGCGCCGTCAGTAGTGTCCCACACGCCGCAGCCAAGTGAAGTGCCGCGAAAGCTGTTGATCTCGGCCAGCAGTGCCTTGCCTGGCTCATCCTTCAGCAGTTCCTCGTACTCCTTGATCGCGCCCCAAAGCGAACCTTCACCTTTGAGGCCGAAGCTACGGACGAATTGAGCTACCGTTTCCTGCTTTTGCTCGACATAGTTGGCGGCATCAGTCTGGCGTTTGCTACTCAGGTTGAGGATGAAAGGAGCGGCCTGCTTCAACCCCCAGCGGTTGGCGTAGGCCGCGAACTGCTGGCGATTGGGGTAGACAGTGCTAATTATGCTGTTGAAGGCCGCCCGGTTGACGGGGGTGCTGAAGCGTGCTTCGTCGGCTGCACCTTGCTGCTCAACAAGGGCGGTGGCGATCCGTTCGCAGACAAAGCGGGGGCAGAGGGCGTAGGCCCGATAGCTGGTTGGCTCGAAGGTGTGGGAGCTACCATCCTGGGTGTAGCCTTCGTGACGACCGAGCCGCCCAAAGCGTTGCAGGAAGTCGGCGGCACTTCCTGCCTCAAAAATCAGCAGGTTGATCTGGAAGTCTACGCCAACATCTACGGTTGAAGTGCCTATCAGCAGGTGCTTCTTGAACGACTCTACCTTTGTGGCTTTGTCGGTCAGCCCCGTGTTCTCGCCTACAGTTAGATTCTCAGCCTCAAACAGCGGCTTTAGCCTGGCGACGAGGCGGCGGGCGGCGGCCACCGAGTTGACAATGATTGCGCCTTTGCTGTTGGGGTACTGCTTGTAGAAGGCGATCAGTTCGTCAACATGGTCATTCACCCACTGCTCGGCCTTGTACTCGCCGCTGGTGGCAGCCAGGTTGAGGGTGCAGGGGGCGAGGATGCGCCGGTAGTTGGGTAGCAGTTCGTCGCTGTACTCACCCACGATTTGCTTGAGGTTGAGGCCGCTAGCCGTCAGCATCTTGGTCATCAGATCGTCGGGGGTGGCTGAGAGGAAAATGAACTTGCGCTTCATCGCTGCGTAAGCCATGTTGCGCCGCTCAACCGCGACTGCATTGATGATGTTCATGATTGAGATTACCTGCGGCGGGCCGAAGATGTGGAACTCGTCGAAGATGTAGTAGTGGAAGAAAGATTGCAGACGATAAACCAGTTCGCGGCGTTGCAGGTAGCCGTAGTTGAAGCTCATTAGTAGGTGGAAAAGGTCGGGGTTGGTCAGTAGCAGATCGGCATCGTCGAGTAGCCGCTTGACTTCCTCGGCGCGGTTGGTTTCACCGCTCTCCGACATGAGGCGGCTGATCTCGCTGCCATTCATCGGGCGGATGTTGAGGCGGCGGCTGAACTCGGCTACCTTTGCGCCGACGCTACGCTGCTGGTCGCGAATCAGTTCGTTGGTGGGGTAGGTCGCGCAGGCGCGGCGGTCGTCAAGCAGGGCTGGCAGGTAGGCCGCGAGGGTCTTGCCGTCACCGGTCATGGCGGTGTTGAAGATGATGTCCACGTCGGGGTCACGGTAGGCAGCGAGGGTAGCGATCTGATGGCGACCAAGGCGCAAGCCCGCTGGTGCGCCGAGGGCGGCACTCTCCTCCGCACTGGCCTCCGCCGAGTAGACTGGCTTGATCGCAAGGCTGAAGTTGTCCACCACTTTCCACCTCCATAGTTTGCTGATTGGATTGTAGCACGAGAGCGTTGCCGCAACTGAGGCTACACTGCGTCGGTACAATACATTTTGTAGAGTGCAGCGGCACTGGCCCGCATCCGGGCAACCAGGATGGGTGGCTCAAGGACGATGACCAACTCGTGGTAGGAGGAGAGTAGTCGCTCGGCGGCCAACAGGTCGCTGACTGCTGCGGTGACAGTGGCGGAGCCGTCGGGCTGTTGCACTACCTGCTGGTTGGGGAAGTGGTCACTGACTCCACCCCGTGCGATCTCAGCGGCGAGGTGGTAGCGCAGACGGTGGGTGGGGGCTGCTGGGCGGCTTGGCTGGCTACTGCGCCCCACCAGGGCAGCGGTGCCAGGGCGGATGCGATCAAGCCGGAAGCGTAGCTCCTTCTGCTTGCGGATACTCCAACCGTACAGGTAAACATGGCCTTCTTCATAGACCAGTGGACGCGGCTCAACGAGGTGGTTACGCTCCTTACCGTCGCGGGGGGTGCAGTAAAGGAACTCCAACTGGCGGCCTAGCCGAATAGCTTGCTCGATCTGGCTGAGGTTGTGACCATCGGCGTTGCGGTAGTCGGTTGTCTCACCCAGATTGAGGGTGAAGGTCGGCGGACGGTTTAGCTTCTGCCGTTGAGCAGCGGGAAGGAGAGCGGCCAGATGACTGAGCAGGATGCTGATGTCGTGGGCGTGGATGGTGTGGCTGTCTCGGAAGCTGGTTTGCAGGGTGGCAAAGGTGACTAGCTGCTCGTCACTGAGGGAGAGGCCAAAGGGGGACTGGTACAGGGCGTATCCACCATAATCGGGTTGATGTTCTATTACGTACTTTAGCTGGCGCAAAGCAGCAATGTCACGTTGGAGGGCGCGAGGCAGTTCACGTGCGCTGCTGAATTGTGTTTTGTCGTACGCAAGCTCAAGCAGGCCATCAGCATTCAGCATAGTGGCAAGCTGGCTGTAGGTCTGGGGGCCACTGTGTAGCAGCACGAGTATCCGCAGACGACGGCGGAAGGCTCGTTCTGTATTAGTATCTGTTTTCACACCACACCTCTCATCAAACCCGCGGACATGATGCCCTGTGATGATGATAGTACAGAGTGAGGTAGTTGTCAATGGCAAAACAAGATCATCTTGCCGTTCATAACAAGTTTGTGCTTGCTCTTATTGTTTTGGTAAGGTTTTGGTAAGGAGGCTAGCAGATGGATGAGCGATGGGAGGAGCCGGAGTACGTCCCCATCTCCCGCTTGAATGCTTACAGTTACTGTCCTAGAAGGTTCTACTACGAAGTAGTTCTAGCAGAGATGATCGTTAATGAACACGTGCTTGAGGGGGAGCTTGCTCATCACCGGGTGGATCAGCCTGGCTATGGCACGCGTGGGGAGAAGCTGCAACTGCGCCGCGTCTACCTGGCTGCCCCAGTGCTGGGGCTGATCGGCTACTGCGACCTGGTCGAGGCGGAGGGGGCGGTGGGTGACGATCTGCGGCTGCTCGCGCTGGCGGGCAAGCTCTACCCGGTCGAGTACAAGAAGGGGAAGCTGGGTAAGTGGGTCAACGACCAGGTGCAGCTTTGCGCCCAGGCGTTGGCCCTGGAGGAGACTCTGGCGGTGCCAGTGGGCAGTATCGGGCGTGGCTATCTCTACTATTTTGGCTCGGCCAGGCGCGACGAGGTAGAGTTGGGGCTTGGCTTGCGGCAGCAGACCTTGACGCTGCTGGCCGAGGCCAAGCTGGTGGCGACTTTGCCCCAGCCTCCGCCGCCGATTGACAGCAAGCGTAAGTGTCGGGATTGTTCGTTGGAACCGCTCTGCTTGCCCCGTGAGGTGCTGGCGATGCGGGCCGGAAAGGTGAGGCGTGATGGCGATCTTTTATCTGACTGAACAGCAGGCGTGGGTGGGGCGTGAGGGCGAGTGCCTGGTTGTCCACATCCCAGAGCGCGACGAGGCAGGCAAGCCGACTAAGAAGGAGCGCAAGAGGCCGATCCCGCTTTTCAAGCTGGAGGACGTGGTCGTGCTGGGCGACATTACGATCACCACGCCTGCACTGGCTGCCCTGCTTGAGGCGAAGGTGGCGGTGACATTCTTTACGCGCTACGGCAAGTATCTGGGCAACCTCAGCCCAGAGTTGAGCAAGAACAGCATCTTGCGGCTGGCCCAGCACGCGGCTCATGCTGACCCCAGGCGACGGCTGGCGGTGGCACGGGGCTTTGTGATAGGCAAGCTGCGCAATATGCGGACGGTCTTGCTGCGCTATGGCCGTAGTGAGGGTGACCCGCTGTTGGCGGCGGCGGCGGCCAGTATCAAGCGGTGTGTTGGGGCGGCGCAGGATGTTGATCTCAAGCTGGTGGCTGAGGAGATTGAGGAGAGCGAGGTGGTGCGTGACCCTGAGCTTGAGCCGGGCGAGTTGGTGGCGGGGCGGATGAACGGGCTGGGGCCGCTGCTGGGCTGTGAGGGGGCGGGCAGCGCGGCTTACTTTGGCGTGTTTGCCAACCTGATCAAGGTGGGCTGGGCGCATGGCTTCACGAAGCGGGCGCGGCGGCCACCGACTGACCCGGTGAACGCGATGCTGTCCTATGGCTACACGATCCTGAGTGGGCAGGTGACGAGCGCGGTGGCGGGGGTGGGCCTTGACCCGTACATCGGCTACCTGCACTCGTCGCGCTATGGCAAACCGGCTCTTGCGCTGGATTTGTTGGAGGAGTTCAGGCCGATCATTGTGGACTCGGTGGTGCTGGGCTTGCTCAACAACCGGCAGGTGAGCGCGGCAGACTTTGAGCCGGAGCTAAATAGCTGGCGGATGAAGGATGCGACGCGGCGGCTGTTCTTGGAGAAGTTTGAGGAGCGGATGCAGGAGCCGATCAGCCATCCGCACTTTGAGTACAAGGCGACTTATCGACGGTGTATCGAGTTGCAGGCGCGGCTGCTGGCAAAGTACCTGACGGGTGAAGTGGGCGAGTACCTGCCGTTCGTGGTGCGTTGAGGAGGGGGTATGGCAGAGCGGTTGCAGGGGAAGGTGCGGGGAGAGCGGGACAGCACGATGTTTGTGGTGGCTTACGACATCCCCGACGACAAGCGGCGCACGCAGGTGCATAAGTTGCTGAAGGGCTTTGGCACCTGGACGGAGTATTCGTTGTTCGAGTGCTGGCTGACGAAGAAGGAGATGTTGCAGTTGCGGGACAAGCTGGATAGGCATCTAAATGGGGAGCGGGATCGGGTGCGGATTTACAGCTTGTGTGCGAACTGTGTGGAGAAGGTAGAGACGGTGGGGCTGCCTGCGCCGCTGGAGGAGACGAGCTATTTGGTATGAGGTTTGCGAGAGGCGACGGTGTGGCGGCTTGAGGCGGAGCCTCTCGCGGAAAAGCTGAGTACAAAACGGGGGATAGGGGGTTGACAAATGGAGAAAAGGGTGCTAGAATGGGTTTATTGCAGGAGCCTCTCGCAAAAAGGTGCCTTCAGGCACCAGCGACCACGCCCAACGTGGGGCGAGGGGGTTGCAGCAACGGTAATCGCGACTGAGCGATTGAAACGTTGAAGGGCGCGGGTATGGTGGAGCAACTAGCCGAGTTGCAGCAACGGTAATCGCGACTGAGCGATTGAAACTGTACGATCCAGGATGTAGCGCACGCGGCTAATATCGTTGCAGCAACGGTAATCGCGACTGAGCGATTGAAACAAGTTATCATTGAGCATCTGATCTAGCGCGCCTGGGAGGTTGCAGCAACGGTAATCGCGACTGAGCGATTGAAACTTGCCTGAGGTTAGCGTAGGCGGTCATACGCGGGCGGGTTGCAGCAACGGTAATCGCGACTGAGCGATTGAAACGGATGCTTCCTCCCTGCTCATCCCATCGGCAGGGGCGTTGCAGCAACGGTAATCGCGACTGAGCGATTGAAACAGGTCGTTTACAAGCTGGCCCATGAGCCGTTCGATAGTTGCAGCAACGGTAATCGCGACTGAGCGATTGAAACGGCTTCTAGTTTGGGGTTCGAGGTGTGCAGCTAGAGTTGCAGCAACGGTAATCGCGACTGAGCGATTGAAACTACGCGGATCAGGGGCGTGACTTTGTCCGCCCGGGTTGCAGCAACGGTAATCGCGACTGAGCGATTGAAACAGCAGTTCGCAGGCATCTTTAGCCTCCACATCGCGTTGCAGCAACGGTAATCGCGACTGAGCGATTGAAACAATTGCAGCTGCCAGTGCAGCAGCCACTAGGTGGGTTGCAGCAACGGTAATCGCGACTGAGCGATTGAAACGTGCCAGCTACCCGCTTGTAGCCCGCCCCTTCCAACGGTTGCAGCAACGGTAATCGCGACTGAGCGATTGAAACGCCGCTTCGGGGGCTGAGGCGGCAACCCAACCGCGTTGCAGCAACGGTAATCGCGACTGGCTGCCAGCCGCTTGCTCGTTGTGGCAGCCTATCTTGCTGAGGAACCATCATGACCGAACTTGAACTCCAAGCCTGGGCTGGCTCCTTTGCCAGCTTTACTGCTCGTTTCACGCATCTCTACAGAGGCCTTGACATAAACTCATATGTTTGTGCTATAATCCTGGGTGCTGCATGATAAGTGGGATCAGACCAGGCAAGGTTAGCGAGGAGGCAAACAGAGATGGGTGACCTCAAAACCTTCCGTGAGCGAGTACAAAGTCTTTACCACAGCGTCCGTCCTTTTGCTCATGACCGTCGCCCCACCGTAGATGATCTGGCTCACGCCATCGGCCTCAGCCGTGCTGAACTAAGTAGGCGGCTGAACGGTAGCGGTAAGCTGCCGCTAACTTGTGCTAATGCTCAAGCAATCCTGCGTACCCTCGCAAAGTGGGGTGCGCTACAAACGCAAGCTCAAGCAGTTGACCTCCTGGTTTTGCTCGGCTGTGCGCCCTTTGCGCCTCAAGAGTGGCAGTCCCCACCACTCGACCAGCTTGCCCGCAGCAGCCCGGCAAGTCAGGCAAGGTTTGAGCAGGGTGGCAACAATCTACCGCTCCAAACAACCAGCTTCGTTGGCCGCGATGAGGAGCTTGCCACACTTGCCGAATTGTTGGCAAGCACCCCGCTTTTGAGCATCGTCGGTGCCGGGGGCATGGGCAAGACCAGACTGGCGATTGAACTGGCGGTCAAACTGCTGCCTGCTCACCCTGATGGCTGTTGGCTGGTCAGTCTTGCGCCGCTAACCGAAGGCTATCGAGTGGCAAGTGCGGTTGCGAATGTACTGGGCCTGCGCGAGGAGGCGGGGCAACCAACCAGTGCTGCCCTGGTTGATTACCTGCGCTCCCGCAAGCTGCTGTTGGTGCTGGACAACTGCGAACACCTGCTGGCCGCCTGCGCCGATTTGGTCAAGCTGCTGCTGGCCGCCTGCTCCCACCTCCGCATTTTGATCACCAGCCGCGAACCGCTCGGCATCACAGACGAAACCGAGTGGCGGCTATCTCCGCTGCTACTGCCTGGCGCAAGGCAACTCAGCCCGGTGCAGGCGCAGGATTATGCAGCGGTTGCCCTATTCGTCAACCGGGTACAAGCTGCCCTGCCCCGTTTCAGACTGGACGAGCGTAACACGCCCAGCGTGGTACAGCTATGCCAGCAGCTTGAGGGCATCCCCCTGTCTCTTGAACTGACCGCCCCCCTAGTCAAGGTTCTCAGCCCCGCCCAACTAACCAATCGTCTTGATGGTCGCCTGCGGCTGCTGCGCAGCAGCGATCCGACCACGCCCAGCCGCCAACACACCGTCCGTGCCTCAATGGAGTGGAGTTATGACCTGCTGGATGAGGCGGAGCGCACCCTCTTGCGTCGCCTGGCGGTCTTTGCTGGCGGCTGGAGCCTGGAAGCTGCGGAAGTAATCTGCTCTGCTGCGCCGTCCACCAGCCAGCAGCCACAACCTGTAAGCGACGATCTACAAGCAATGGACGTGCTGAGGGGTCACATTCAACTGGTGAACAAGTCGTTGGTGCAGGCGGGCGAGCAGGCTGGCGTAGTCCGCTACACCATGCTGGAGGTGGTGCGGCAATTTGCTACCGACCTGCTGGCGAAAAGTGGCGAGGAGGTGTCACTGCGCCAGCGGCACGCCCACCTGTACCTGGCCCTGGCCGAACAAGCAGAGCCGGAATTGCGTACTGGGGAGCAGGCATTGTGGCTGGCCCGGTTGGATGCGGAACACAACAACTTGACCGCCGCACTGGGCTGGTTGCTGCAACACGAGCCGGAGGCGGCCCTGCGCCTGGCCGGTACGCAGTGGTTGTTCTGGTTGATGCGTAGCTACATCAGCGAAGGGCACCGTTGGTTGGTGGCGGCACTGGCTCAAAGTGAAGCCGCCAGTCTGGCTACGCGGGCCAAAGTCACTCATGGTATGGCGGTGATGACCTATGAACAGGGCGACACCACCCTGGCGCGTACTCTGCTCGAAACAAACCTGGCCGTGAGCCAGCAGTTGAAGGACGACAGTGGGGTTGCGGCAACCCTGTTCAACCTGGGAATAATTATCTTTGAGCAAGGGGATTACCAGACTGCCGGGGTACATTTTGAACAAGCCCTCAGCATCAGGCAGCGGTTGGACGATAGATGGGGCATAGCCGCTTGTCTTAGCCGACTAAGTGCGGTGTTCTATGCTCAGGGTGATCAGGTGGCAGCGAGTGCATACCTTGAGCGGGGCATGGTCATTGTCCGTGAACTGGGTGAGCAGTCGCTACTGGCTGAATTGCTGATGTTCAAGGGAGAGCGGGCGCGGCACAAGGGCGACTACTCGACGGCGGAGGCCGCGCTGCGAGAATGTCTGACCATCAGCCAGACCCTGGGCAACAAGGTGTGGACAGCAGCCGCCCTCGTTACGCTGGGCCGGGTTGCCAGGGACAGGGGAGACTACCCCGCCGCCCACGACCTGTTCAGCCAGTCTATTCGTACCAAGCAGGCGGCGGAAGAGACGCTGTGGGTGGCACCCCACCTGGAGGCTTTCGCCTCGCTCGCTGCCGCCCAGAACCAGGCTCAAGCGGCTGTACAGTTGTTGGCTGCCGCCACCGCTTTGCGCCAGGCGGTAGGCAGTACAATGAAGCCCTTCGAGCGTGAGCAGTACGAACGCACCACAACAGCGGCACGAGCGCAACTCAGCGAGGCGGAGTTCGAGATCGCCTGGGCCGTAGGCAGTAGGATGAGTGCAGACCAGGCCATTACTTACGCCCTCAACTTGCGTGTTCCCAGCGACACGATAGTGTCACCTTGAGGTGAGTCAACAGTCCACCCGGCCAACCCTCTCCTGAAGGGTGCTTTTTGTTGCCTGGCACACAAAAACGCACAGAACAGCGCACAAAACGGCGTACAAAACCCCTTCCCCTTATTACTGGTTGTCCTTATAATAGATACAGGTAGATACAGGTGCGGCGGCCTGCCGTCCCTAACCAACCAGCCCCACTATAGGGCTGATAGCGTAAGTCTTGAAAGGACACCAACATGAGAGCTATAAGACTAACCTACCTGCTGGCAGCCGTGCTGGCAATGATCCTGATTGCAGGCTCAACCAGCTCAACCAGCGCGACCCCGCTCAAGCAGGCGACCGACCCTGCATCGGTGGTAACGGCCTTCGAGGGGATGATCGGCAACGCCCAGGACATCGACGCTGCGTTGGCCCTGTACGCCGACAATGCGGTGGAAAAGATCATTCCGGCTCCGCAAGGCACCTCCGGCACTTACACAGGGAAGACGGAGATACGGCAGGGGTTGGAGTACGCTGTGACCCACAAGGTGCAACATACTCTCAACGGCACTCCGCAGGTGAATGGGAACACGGTTACGCTGTCGGCAATGGTGACGAACGATGTCTTCCAACGCTTGGGGGTCGCCCCCGTAGAGTTCCAGATCGTTGCTGTGGTTGCGGATGGGAAGATGACCTCCTACACCGCGACCATTCTGCCTGCCGAGGGACGCAGGGTTGCTGCTGCTGCCGCTGCCGCTCAAGGCGCACAGAGCAGTGGCGCGGGCCAGCCGGTGCTGCCGCGCACCGGCGGTGCGCCTGACAAGCCTGGCAGCTGGTGGCTGATCGCTGGCGCATCCACCCTCGCACTTGGGCTGCTGCTCTCGCAGCGGCGGCGGCAAAGTAGGCGCACTACCAGCCGCTAACCACTAACCACTAACCACTAACGCAAAGACCGGCGTGCCAGCGGATGCTGGTGCGCCTGTTTGCGGAACAGCACTGTGTTGTACTACAAGCAGCGGTGGCAGGCAGCCGATGACGCGGCTGCCAACTGCGAGTCTGTTGCCGCGCAGTTGAAGGGAATCTGGCGTGGAGGTACTACTATTGGTAGAGCTACGCCAGCAGGGGCGGCTGCTGAACCTTGCCCCCACGGCTTATGCGGGCCATTAGATTAACCCCTGGCCCGCCCCTCTTGCTACGGTGCTGTTTAGATCAGGAAAGGATACTACGATACAGACGAACAAGCGAACGCGGCTTTGGTCGCAAGTTGGGTTGGCGATCATGCTGCTCACCAGCCTGCTGGGGGCGACCCTCAGCAGCAGCAACCTATCGGTCATGGCCCAGGCAGATCGGCAAGCGAACAAGCTAGTGGCAGCCAGGTCCAGCAATCACCCCGCCGTTTACCAGCCCGTCGCTCCCGCCCTCTGCGGCCCGCTCGGCTTCAGCAACACCAGCTATCAGGTAGGTAACTACCCTCACGACGTCGTGGTCGGCGAGTTCAACAACGATGCTCCCCTCGACCTGGTGACTCTGAACGCTGGCACCAGCGGCAGTGTATCGGTCCTACGCGGGGTTGGCAACGGCACATTCCTGAACTCAGTGTCCTACACTGCCGGTAGCTACCCCCAGTCGTTGGCCGTTGGTGACTTCGATGGCGACCGCTACGACGACTTGATGATCGCCAATGCCGTTGTGAATCAGGTGTCAGAGTTGCAGAACCTGGGGGATGGCACTTTCGCGGCCCCCTATGGCTACAATGTGGGCAATAGCCCCGCTGGGGTGGCAACTGGCGACTTCAACGGTGATGTTTACCTCGATGTGGTGAGTGCGAACTATAACTCAAACAACCTGTCAGTGTTAATCAACAGTGACATGGGTTTCTCGGCGGCGGTCAACTACAACACGGGTGTGCAACCAGCAGCAGTCACGGTTGGCGACTTCAACCACGACGGCAAAGCCGACCTCGCCGCCGTGAACACTGGCTCGAACAATGTATCGGTGCTGCTCGGTAATGGCAACGGCACCTTCCAGAACCCGGTCAACTTCGGCGCAGGCACTTACCCTCGCTCCCTGGTGGTTGGTGACTTCAACCATGATGGCAACCGCGACCTTGCTGCCGCCAACCAATCCTCAAACAACGTGTCGGTGCTGCTTGGTAATGGCGATGGCCTCTTTCAGGCAGCGGTCAATTTTGGGGTGGGCACCTATCCCAACCAGGTGGCGGTTGGCGACCTCAACAGCGACGGCAATCTTGACCTGGTGACGGCGAACGAAGACTCGCACAACCTGTCGGTGCTGCGCGGCAACGGTGACGGTACTTTCCAGCCCGCACTCAACTTCAGCGGCGATAACCCTGTTTCGGTCGCGGTTGGCGACTTTAATGGCGACGGCAAGCTAGACCTTGCCAGCACTAACTATAACTCGCATAGCGTGTCGGTGCTGCTGAACACCTGCGTGTCAGTACCTAACACGCCCACGCCACCTGTGACCAACACGCCGACCCGCACCCGCACGCCAACCAACGCGCCTGCATCCCCGACCAACACTGCCGCACCCAGCCAGACCCCTGGCGGTGCGACCGCCACCCCCAACTGCACGACCTCATTCACCGACGTTGGTACGAGCAACATCTTCTATGCCGACATCCTGTTCCTCGCCTGCCGGGGCGTGATCAGCGGCTTCCCCAATGGCGACGGTACGTTCCGGTTTGAGCCGAACAGCAACACGACACGGGGGCAGTTCGCCAAGATCGCCACGCTCGGCTTCGCCCTACCTGCGTTTACCCCAGCCACGCCCACCTTCAGCGATGTGCCATCAAACAACGTCTTCTACCAGTTCGTGGAAGCAGCCGCCCACGCGGGCGCAATCACCGGCTTCAGCGACAGCACCTTCCGCCCCAACCAGAACGTGACGCGGGCGCAGGTGGCGATTATTACCCTGCGGGCTAGAGGCTATAC
>JAYUUN010000063.1:0-4152 GCA_043754535.1 Chloroflexota bacterium
AGCAACCCAGGGGATGTTGTGCTAGACCCCTTCTGCGGCTGCGGCACGGCAGTGGTGGCGGCGGAGAAGCTGGGGCGCGGCTGGCTGGGGATCGACATCACCAGCCTGGCAATCGGGGTGATCGAGAAGCGCATTCGCCAGACCTACCCCGACGCTAGCTTTGGCGTAGTCGGCCTGCCCGACAGCCCTGAGGACGCGCTAGAACTGGCCGCCCGCGACAAGTACGAGTTCCAGGACTGGGTGGTGTTGAAGCTGGGCGGTCAGCCGATCCACGAGGATGCAGCCCGCCCTGGCAAGAGCAAGAAGGGGGCGGACGGTGGCATAGACGGCGTGATTTACTTCGAGGATGGTGGCAAGCCGCGCAAAGTGATCATCTCGGTCAAGGGCGGTCAGAACGTTGGCGTGGGCATGATGCGCGACCTGGCAGGCACGGTTGAGCGGGAGCAAGCGGCTATCGGCGTGCTGGTGCTGGCGGCGGAGCCAACCCGCCCGATGACCCAGGAGGCGCAGGTGGCCGCGCCATACGAGAGCAGCTACATCATGCGCGGCCACGAGCAGAGCTACCCACGCCTGCAAATAATCACCGCTGCCGACCTGATCGCGGGCAAGGGGGTGGAGATGCCACCGCACTACGAAGCGCAGACGATGCAGACCGCCACCCGTGGCGAGCGGCCACGCGGCAAGCAGCTGAGCCTGCTCGGTGGCGAAGCAGCAGACGAGTTAGCCTGGCGCACGGGCAACCTGCCCCACAAAGGAGAACTGATGACCGCCACCCTTACTAGCCATCACCTGGGGCTGGTTAGCTATGCCGAGGGCTTGCGGCTACAAGCGGATTTCGCAGCGCAGCGGGCAGCAGGCACAGTAGGCGACAGCCTGCTGCTGCTCGAACACCCGCACACCTACACCCTGGGGCGTAGCGGCAAAGCGGAGAACATCCTGCTCACCAGCGCGCAGTTGGCCGAGCGTGGGGCTGCCACCTTCAACGTAGATCGTGGCGGCGACGTGACCTACCACGGCCCCGGCCAGCTAGTCGCCTACCCGATCCTCGACCTGCTAGCCCTGCGCGGCGCACCACTCGACTACCCGCTCTACGTGCGCGACCTTGAGCGGGTGCTGGTCGCCACCGTCGCAGGCTTCGGCATTGTAGGGCAGCAGGTAGCAGGCTACAGCGGGCTATGGGTGGCGGAGCAGAGCGGCAGGCTGGGCAAGCTAGCGGCCATCGGTGTCCATGTCAACGGGCGTGGCATCAGCACGCATGGGCTTGCGCTCAACGTCAACCTCGACCTTGCCTACTTTGGCTACATCGTCCCCTGCGGCATCCAGGAGGCGGGCAAGGGCGTAACCAGCCTGGCAGCACTGTGCGGCCAACCTCTAGCCATGGAGACCGTGGCTGCCCACTTCGTAGCCGCCTTTCGCGCAGGCTTCGGCTACCCCCCTGAGTAGCCAGCGGCTAGCCCCAGCTACGGCGAGGGCGGGTTGTCCAGCACGTTCGCAATAGCGGTATGGGTGCTGTTCTCCTTATGCCCAATCACCGAGAAGTGACCGTCAATCTCCAGGATTACCGAGTCCACATCCTCCAATGCCCCATAACCGTCCTTGCGAATCGCCTCCAGAATCTCATCACGGCTGACATGGGTGACTCGCATTGCATGGCTGATGAAGTGGCCCGATGCATCAACATGGTTGGTTCACCGTTGAGGAAGGTGCGGATACTTGGTTGGCGGGCAGAGGCCAGGTTGATCAGGAATGGAATGCCGACCAGTACGACGAAGGCGGCCAGCCCCTCGGCCAGGCTGATGGTAGGGGTGAGGACGATGGCTGCCAGGGTGGAGCCGAGCGCGACGTTGCCCACGAAATCGAACGAGTCCATGCGGGCCAGGATGCGCTTGCCCGCAAAGCGCAGCGAGATCGCCAGCGCGACGTAGGCTAGTACGCCGACAAAGAGGATGCGGCCCAACGTCTCCCAGTTGGTAAAGAAGAAAGGTGTCATAGCCACTCAGGTTTCCTAATTGGTTGGTGAGCCTGCCAATTGTGCCACCTCTGCCAGATGCTCATGTTCATGCTCAACGTAGTGGAGGACGATCTCGGCTAGCGTAGTCGGGCCGCGCTCCTCATGTACGCCAATGCGCTGCCAGGCCGTTGCTGGCAAGCCGCTAAGGAAGGCGGCAGTCTGCTCGTCGCGGCTGGCGATCTCGTGCAGCAGCGGGGCCAGTTCGCGGTTCTGGTAGTCGCCGTCGCGAACCATCTGCTCCTGATCGTAGCCAGGGAGAGTGGGGCTATGCTCGCCAGCGATGCGGCGGAAGCGGATGGCGTACTGGCCGCTAGCGTCGTACAGGTGGCCGACCAGCTCCTTGATCGACCAACCGTTGGTCGCAGGCTGGCGCAACCGCTCCTCGTCCAGCCCCGCCACCAGTGTGGCAAGCTGGCCTGCGTTGTGGTGCAAAGCAGCAATCATCTGCTCGTGCGTCAACTTAGCCCCGGCCAACCGCTCGCTAATCTCCGTGCTGTGGCCCTGTGCGTGGTTGACGTGATAGGTGGCGATCTGCTCGACGGTGATTAGGCCGTTGGTGGCGTGGGTGCCACTGCGCTGCCAGCCTGCCTCATCCAGCCCAGCCAGCAACCCCGCCAGTTGGTTGTCCAGCCTGGCAGTCTCGGCGAACAGGGCCGCAGCGTCGGCGGCGTTGTAGTTGCCGTTCGCCACCAGCGCGTCAGTGTCCGCATCAGGGAGCAGCGGATTGTCCTCGTGGCTGATGCGGCTGATGCGATAGTGGAACAGCGCACTAGCGTCGCGCAGGTGGCCGATCACCTCTTTGACCGACCAATGGCCGTCCGCCCGCCGCCCGCTCATTTGCCCCTCATCCAGGCCCGCCACTATCCTCTCAAGCTGGCCGTTGCTGCTACGCAGAGCGGCAATGATCTCGTCGTGCGTCAATTTGTTGCTCCTTTGCTAAATGGGCTGACCGGCTAGCAAGAGCCGATGCGTTCCCAGAGGTCGTCCACGTGATCGTTGGCGTGTTCAACATAGTTGCTGGCTAGCTGTTCGATGGTCAGTGTACCGCGTGTGGGGTGGACACCGCCGCGCTGCCAGCCCGCCTCGTCCAAGCCGCTAAGTAGCTGGGTGATGCTGCGCTCTAGCCCCTCAAGCTCGGCGATCATTCGAGCGGCGGGCAGGCTGTTGTAGCCCCCGGCGGCTACCAGCTTCTCTGGATCGAAGGGGGCGAGAGTGGCATTGGCGACCTGGCCGATTACCTGGATACGCTCGTTGTAGACAGCGGCCACATCGCGCAGGTGGCCGATCACCTCTTTGAAGGACCAGTGGCCGTCGTTGCGTCGCTGGCGCAGTTGCTCATCGCTCAGGCGGTCGGCTATCTGGTTGAGAGCGCGGGCCGTCTTCGGGATAGCGGTGATGATCTCGTCGTGGGTCATGGTTTTGCTTCTCCTGGTTGCGATTTGCTGGCTGCCTGCAACAGGCGTAGTGCCTGATCAAGCTCTACGCCCTCGATCTGGAACAGTTTGCTGCGGCTCCTGCTGCCGTGAACCAGCCGCACCTGCCGCTTACTAACCCCCAGCACTGCCGCGATGTAGTCGGCCAGGGCGGCATTGGCAGCCCCCTCAACCGGCGGCGCAGTCAAGGCGATGCGGGTAGCACCAGCCTGCTGGCCGAGGATCACGTTACGCGCGGCCCGTGGTGTTGCCCGCACTTGCCACTCTACCGCACCCGCTCTAGCTCGCAGCCCCCAGCCCGCCGCCTGCTCGTTCAACTCATCTGCTGTCATCACCACATTATAACACACGATAGCCGCCCCAGGTCACAGCCAGCGGCCTGCGCTCATCCTCCGCGAGGGGAGGAGGGCGAGCCTACCGCTCAGCCTCATCCGTCGCCTGGCTGGGCAGGGCGGGCCACAATGTGGTAAAATGAAGCTCACCAGCACAACGTCGTGCCAATCCATGCTAGGGAGAAACCCAACTTGCCACGCGATCTACCCATTGGTAACGGCAATCTGCTGATCAACTTCGACGCAAATTACAACGTCCGCGACATCTACTACCCCTTCGTTGGCCTCGAAAATCACACCCTCGGCTTCCCCTGCCGTACTGGTTTGTGGGTAGACGGCGAGTTCCTTTGGCTGGACGACCGTAGCTGGTCGCGCG
>JAYUUN010000064.1:0-12371 GCA_043754535.1 Chloroflexota bacterium
CCACAAAAGTCCCCTCATCCCAGTGGGGGAGGGGGCTTTCGTCGTGTAGCTATCTCTTTTTCTTGGCTTGCTCGCTAGCCAGCGGCGCAACTGGCTCATCCTCACGTCCCAGGATGTTGAACTGCTTACCGATGTGGTAGGGGACACTTGTTACCACCACGTCTGGATGAGCCAGCAGCGAACCCTTGAGCCGCAGGGCAGTGTGGGTGTGCAGGACGTTCTCCCACCAATGTTCGGCGACGAACTCTGGCAGGATCACCGTGACCGCCCGATCTGGGTATCGCTGATGCATATCCTCTACGAAGCTGATCAAAGGGCGCACCAGCGAGCGGTAGGGGGTCTCCAGGATCACCAGGCGCACGTCACCTTCGCTGAAGTACTTGCTCCACTTCTCCTTCAATCGCTCTGCCCCCTCCAGGTCGTCGGTAGCGTGGATAGCGATTACCTTGCTGAAGATGCTGCGAGCGTAGCCGATGGTTCGCAGCGAGGCGATGTTGATCGAGGAGATTGGCACGATGGCGACGTGCTTGATGTCCTGGGGTTGCAAGCTGAGGTCGTTGAGCGCAAGGTTGCTGACGCTCAACGCGGTCGCCACCCGCTCGTAGTGGCGGTGGATTGCGCGGAACATGGCTACCATCAGCGGGATCAGGATCATCACGATCCAGGCACCTTCGTGTATCTTGAAGTCGCCAATGGTGAACATTACTGCCCCTTCTTCGCTGTTGAACTTGGTAACGGCCACGACCAGCAGCACGATGGTAGTCGTGACTGCGCCAATGCCGTTGATCAGTGCGCCACGCTGCCAGCCAGGGTTCTTTTCGCGTAGCCACTTGCTGACCATGCCGCTCTGCGACAGGGTAAAACTAAGGAACACGCCAATAGCATAGAGTGGAATTAGTGCGCCCGTTTCAGCCTTGAAGATCACTAGTAGCAGGGCAGCAAGAACAGCCAACACGATGATGCCTGTGTTGTAAGCCAGCCGATCACCGCGGAAGCTAAACTGGTTGGGCAAAAACTTGTCGCGGGCGAGGAAGAAAGCGACGCGGGGGAAGTCGGAGTAGCAGGTATTAGCTGCCAGCACTAGCACCAGCGTGGTAGCGACCACAAAGACCGGGTAGACAGGTCCGAGGAAGCCAGTGAAGGTGTGGCGGGCCACCTGGTCGATCACGGTCTGACCTTGCGCTGTCACCCCCACGACATGGAAGGCTTGCGAGAGGAAGGTGATACCGAGGAACATGAAGCCAAGGATGCCAACCATCACGATCAGTGTGGTGGCTGCGTTCTTCGCCTCTGGCTTGTGGAAGGCAGGCACGCCGTCGGAGATCGCTTCTACCCCAGTGAGGGCCGAGCAGCCGCTAGCGAAAGCGCGCATAACCAGGAAGACGAAGGCGAAGCCAGTAATCTGCTCTGGCTGGCTAGCGAGAGCCGGGTACTTACTCACATCTTCGGTGAAGAAGCCCCAGCCGCTAATTGTCTGTACCACGCCAACCACGATCATCAGGGTGACAGTAAGGATAAACAGGTAGGTAGGAGCCGAGAAGACTGCCCCCGACTCCTTGATCCCCCGCAGGTTGACGACCGTGATCACCAGCACGAAGCCGAGAGCCATCAGTACCTTGGAGTCAGCTGCGCCAGGGATGGCTGAAACGATAGCCGCCGTCCCTGCCGAGACCGACACCGCAACGGTGAGGATGTAGTCGGTCATCAGGGCCGCCCCAGCCACCAGCCCAAAGTTGACCCCCAGGTTCTCTTTGCTGACGATGTAGCTGCCGCCGCCCTTTGGGTAGGCAAAGATCGTCTGGCGATAGCTGAAGCCAACGATCAGCAGCAAGGTAGCAATAGCTAGTGCGATGGGGATGCTAACCCCGGTGATTACGGCTACACCTGCCACCGCCAGCGTCTTGACGATCTCCTCGGTGGCGTAAGCGACTGAGGAGAGCGCATCTGAACTGAGGATCGCCAAAGCCTTAACTTTGGTGAGCCGCTCGTGGGCTGCCTCGCTGGTTGCTAGCGGCTTGCCAAAGAGGATGCGGGTGAAGCGGCTGAAGGGGCCACGCGGCTTGATCGTATCCTCGCTAGCCCGCTGATTGTCTGCGCCATCAGGATTGAACAGGCGGCTGGGGCGCAGGTGCTTGATGTAGAGGTCACCTGGGTGTACCCCCTGCTGCACTGCCACCTCCGACCAGGCCATATCGCGGGGAGCAGCATCTGGGTCAGGTGGGGTTACGCGATGAACGCTGCGTCGGATGCTGGTTGGCTGGCCTCCGCTACTGCTGGCGATCATTTCTGGTCTGGCATTCAGATCAGTGTGCCAGCCGACCGCTGGTGGGATCGCCTCCGCTGCTCCACTACTTGCGTTGCCGGTAGGGGCATGGGGAGTGGAGCCGTTGCTGCTGACCTCACCAACCTCGTTGGCTACGCCTTTGTCCGCCTCCCGCTTTTTGTTGTCTTCCATCCCTATCAACCTCACTTGTCTATTGCCTCTGGCTAGCCGCTAATCTATCTACACTGCATGGTACGTGCCAGCCACCTGTTGGTGGCTACCGCCACAAAGGAGGCGCGCAAAAGAGGCGCACCAGCCGTGCGCCCCGCTGCACCCACTTGTATACAAACAGGTGGTTTATCGGTTGCAGAGGATTATCCTTCTTCATCGCTATCGTCATCGTCGTCATCCTCAAAGGGTACTTCGTCCTCGTTGTCGCTCTCCTCTACCTCGCTCTCCTCGCCAAAGTCTGGCTCGTAGGCGTTCTCCTCGTCGTCCTCCGCTACTGCCGTGCTGCGAACGTAGGGGCGTGGAGCAGGCATCCCCTGGGAAGTGAAGGAGGGGCGACCGACCATGGAGGCATCCTGGTGGGTTTCGTGGATGATGATCTTGACCTGCTTCTCGCTGATCACGGTCACGGCGGCAGCGTAGCGGTTGCCTGCCTGGATGAAGCGGCTCAGGTGCAGCCCCATTTTCGGTTCTACCGTGCCGATGTACTCGCCCTCGCGGGACTCGACCTTCAGGCTATTGCCGTCTACTTTGAGGATCACGGTGTCGCCAGGGATTACTCGGTTGAGTACTTCGGTGGAAGCCAGTTGGTTGAGGCTGGCGGTGCCACTCTTGCCCGTCTCCTCAATAAAGGTGGTGGGCAAGATCGGGGCGGCTTTGCTCTGGCTGGGCGCACTTCGGCGAGGGGCAGCGGTCTGCCGCTCGGCCAGCACCGCCAGCCGCTTCTTGTTCTTCTGGGCTATCGTATTGCTAGGGTCAAGCGCACTCGCCTTGCTGTAGGCATCGTGGCTGTCGCGGTACTGCTCCAGTTCGGCCAATGCCTTGCCCAGCCGATTGTAAGACTCGGCATCGTCGGGGAACATGGCAATGATCGTGCGGTTGGTTTCGGCGGCCTCCTGCCACTTGCCCTGCATCGCCAGGTTGATCGCCTGCTCGGTTCGCAGGCGGCGGAGGCGGTTCTTCTCTTCAGGATTGTATTGGCTCACGTTTGGGGCTACCCCTGTTCTCCCCCTCAGCGGGGTCACGGTTGCTAGTTAAATTATACACAATCTACGCACTTTTTGCCTAATTCGGTTTTGTCCTCTAACTATCTTCTATCGTTGCAGTCTATCCCGTAGCTAGACCAGCTCCCCTTGCACCGACCAGGCACTAACCTTCGTCAGCCGCAAATTGACTAGCCTGCCGCGATAGTCTACCCCAGTTGCGCCGTCAAAGTGCGCGACCTTGTTCGGGCGGGTGCGGCCCGTCCAACGACCGTTGTGCATCCCCTCGACCAGCACCTCGGCCACCTGACCAAGCAGTGGAGCATTCAGTTCAGTCAACACCTGCTCCTGCAAGTGTTCGATCTTCTGCAAGCGGCGACGCTTCTCGGCCAGCGGCACATCATCGCCCAGGGTGTAGGCGTAGGTGCCAGGGCGGGGCGAGTAGGCAGCGACGTGAACAGCATCAAACTTGATCTCCTCCAGCATGGCGAAGGTGTTAGCGAACTGCTCCTCGCTCTCGCCAGGGAAGCCCACGATGATGTCGGTCGCCAGCGACACGCCAGGGATCGCTGCCCGAATGCGCCCGATCAAGTCGATGTAATAGTCCATGCGGTAGCTGCGCCGCATCGCCCGCAAGGTGCGGTCGTCACCCGCCTGCACTGGCAGGTTGATGTGTTCGCAAGCCTTACTCAGGCGGCCCACCGTGTCCAGCAACTTCTGGCTCATGTCCTTCGGGTGGCTGGTGAGGAAGCGCACGCGCCAGAGGCCCTCCACCTGCTCCAACGCTTCGAGCAGGTCGGCCAGGTCGCTACGCGGGCTGAGATCGTGGCCGTAGGTGTCCACGTTCTGGCCTAGCAGCGTTACCTCGCGCACATCAGCCGCCACCAGGTCGCGCACCTCGTTCACGATGTCCACGACAGTGCGGCTTCGCTCGCGCCCGCGTCGGAAAGGGATCACGCAGTAGCTGCACTGCTTGTTGCAGCCGTAGATCACCGGGATGTAGGCGGTTACATTCTGCTGCTCGGCAGCAGCCAGCGTACCCAGCGGGCGCGGGAAGGGTGAACCCTCGCGCCCCGATGTCACCACGATAGCTTGCTCTGCGTGGGATAGGGGGGAACGGCGCGGGTCGGTCAGCAGCAAGTCAGGGTCGAGAGGGTCGCGGTTTGCCAGCAGGTCGCCGAACGTGGGGATCGCCTGTTCGGTAGCAACTAGCGGCGCATCGGCTGGTTGCAAGCTGATCATGCTACTGAAGCGGCGCGGGCTGGCTGGCAGTGCTTCTCCCTCCCTTGCGGTGGGGGGCAGGGTAGGGCTGTTGGGGACAGCCTGACGGAAGTCGGCTGGCAGCATAGCGATGAAATCCTCCCAGGCCGAGGGCTTGAAGAAGTAGTCAATGATCGGGAACCGCTTCGCCAGAGCCTCCTCCTGCCCCGGCACCATGCAACCGGTCAGGGCGATCTTCATCTCTGGGTGGTTGCGCTTGACCCGGTAGAGTTCGCCCAACCTGCCGGTAACCCGCTCCTCGGCACTGAGGCGCACACTGCACGAGTTCAGCACTACGAGGTCTGCCTCCTCTGCCGTGTCCACAGCGATGTGACCTAGCTTCTCCAATGCGCGACAGATGTAATTGCTGTCGGCCACGTTCATCTGGCAGCCAACCGTGAAACTGTAATACTTAGCCATCTTTTTGCCCCACCATCCTGGTTTACAGCCGTAGATCGCTCTTGACGCGACTGGAATTATACCTGACTGGGGGGGGATTGACAAGCCTGGCCCGCTTGATGCACAATAGTGGACAAATCAGCAGAGAGGTGCTAGCATGATCTATAATACTGATGAGCAGCCCCCGCGTGCGCCCTTGCCTTCCTTGCCAGCCGAGCAGCACAGCGAGGCGGCTCCCAGCCCAGTAGAGCCAGAGTGGTGGCAGGCAGTAGGCCAGTTGTACCTCATTGCCCTGATCTTTAGTACAAATCTCACCCCTGCGCAGTTCATCGTTATCGGCCTCTACTACTTGCTGCTGCTTGCAAGGCGGATGATGTTGCAGCCGACGAAGGTAGATTTGCCGCCCGCCAAAACAGCACGCAGCTTTACCCCCGAAGCGAGTTGGTACCTGTTGACCACCTGGATACTTGCTATCGGGGTAGCCTGGTTCACCACTGGCTACTTCTGGAGGCTGCCTGCGGCAACTGCTTACTGCTTGCTGCTGATCCTGCTTGTTTATACAGGCCACTACAGGGTGCTGCCGCCCAAGCCTGCCGCACCCAAAAGTAGGCAGGACAAGATAGTGGGCTGGTTGGTGCTGGCTGGCCTGGTGGCCTTGCTGATTGGGATCACTACGCTCGGCACGATCTGGCCGTTTGTACTTTACTGCCTGGTTGCTCCTGCCGCTATCCTTGCCACCAGGCCCAAGCCAGAGAAGGCACTGCGGGCCTGACTGGTATCTGCTGTCCTAGCCCGCTGTCCGTTGCCGCCGCCAGCACAGGTACCTGCCCCACGTTGACGATCCCCCGCTGCTGGTGTATATTAGGGGCTGAAGATCACACTCTGGAGGAGCAAGCAGGCACTATGTACAATGGTAAGCTGACGGTTATGGCGGTACACGCCCACCCTGACGACGAATTGATCGGCACTGGGCCGTTGCTGGCTCGCTACGCCCATGAGGGGGTGGAATGCGTGCTGGTCACCTGCACGAGAGGTGAGGCAGGGGAGATCCACGATCCCGACCTGAAAGAGGAGGAAGCGCGCCCGATCCTCGGCGAAATCCGCCTGCGCGAACTGGCCTGCGCTTTGGCGATCCTCGGCGTGCAGCACTCGGAGCAACTCGGCTACCGTGATAGCGGCATGGTAGGGACGGCGGAGAACGACGACCCCCGCTCCTTCCACATGGCCGACATGGAGGAGGCGGTTGGCAGGCTAGTGGCCCATGTGCGCCACTATCAGCCAGAGGTGATCGTTACCTACAACGAGTTCGGCGGCTATGGTCACCCCGACCACATCAACGCCCATCGCATTGCAGTCGCCGCCTTCGATGCCGCCGCTGACCCCACCCTCTACCCGCAGGCGGGCGCGCCCTGGCAGGCAAAGAAGCTCTACTACACCTCCTGGAACATCGAGGAGTGGCAGAAGCTGACGGAGACCCTCAAGGAGCGCGGCCTGCCTTCGCCCTGGGGTGCTGACGAGGAGCCAGCCGATCTGAGCGAGGAGGACAGGCAGAAGCGCGCTGATGAGACGCAGAAGGAGAGGGAGCGGAGCATCGCTGAGGCTGCCCGCGTGACGACCAAAATGGACAATACCGCTTACACCAACCTGGTCTTCCAGGCTGCTCGCTGCCACCGTAGCCAGTTTGCCCAGGACGGTGTGTTCTTCACTATGCCAGAGGACATGCAGACGCTTGCCTTCGGCCATGACTGGTTTATTCGCGCCCGCTCGCTGGTTGCAGTGGCAGAGAAACCAGAGAGCGATCTGTTGGTTGGCCTGGCTGGGGGCTGATAGCTAACTGCGGTGGCCTGATCTTCTTATCCCCTGCTAGGGGCAAGGTGGGGCAAGCATGGTAACTAGCACAGATCGGATGTTCATTTTCCAAACTATCTACCGCCGAGTGGCCTTCGCTTTGGTGGTTGGTTTGCTGCTGACCGTTGCGGGGCTAACTATCCGCGACGGTGGGAGGATGCTCCCTGGCGAGCAGGTGGCGCAGCGGGTAGTCAGCTACGGCTTCCCCTTCGGCTACTTTCAGCAACTCACTCTCCTCCAACAGCGCAGCGAGAACACAGTTAGCCGGGCTGGGGAGGGCAATAGCTGGCAGGTAACTCCTTTCCTCACCAACCTGCTATTCTGGTTCGCAGTTGCGTTCGGCCTGACTACGCCGCGTCGCTGGCTACTATTTAGCCTCACTGCGATCCTGGTGGCGGTCGCGCTGATCGCGGTGACGCGGATGCCGCTGCTTTGGGCCTGGGAGCGTTAGGAGAGAACTTGGACGAAGAAGAAAAGCAACCCGTTCCCGTTGTGCGCCCTCCGTTCCAGCCCAGTCCCCCCCTCTTTGCCCTTGCGCTGACGGTCGGGCTGCTGCTGACCTTGTTCAGCCTGATGGTCAGCACCACCGAGGAGAACAGGTCAGACGGGGTAAACAAACGTTACTACGTTGGCTACGGCTTCCCCTTCCCCTACACCGCCGCGACGGTGGCGAAGGAAGACCCCTTCAAGGCCCTCGACAACCCGGCTACCGTCCTCAACCTCGGTCAGTGGCGATGGGGGGCGTTCGCTCTCGACGGGCTGTTGTGGACGGCGGTTGTCTTCGCAGCGGCAGCAATCAACCGCATAGTAGCTAGCCCTGGCAGCTTCTTTGCACTATTGTTGGTTGGCATAGTCTTCCTCATCTTCTACGCACTTGTGTTGTGAGCGGCGGTAACTGCGAGCAAAAGGAAGCCCCTCTGCAACCAGGAGGGGCTTTTGGTTGTTCTCTTTGATGCTTAAAGAGGGGCGGGCGGTCTGAGGGTAATCGGCTTGACTATCGGTGGGGCGGCCTGACCCAGCTTGCTGTTGCTGGCGCGCAAAGTAACCTGGTAGAGGGTGTCCACCCTGGGGTAGCGGTGAGCAGGGTTGGCTTCAGTGCTGCTGTTGCCGTCGCCAAACTCCCAACGGAAGGTATCAGCCCCTATGCCGCTGTAGCTGAACTGCACGATCAGGCCGTCCGGTGCCTGCTGGCTATAGCGGAAGTCAGCAGTAAGGAGTGTATTGGGGCCAGCAAGCTGGTTCGGCTGGCTGTTGGCAAGGAGGCTGACAGCCAACACGCCAAAGCTAGCGAGCAGGATTACAGTCGCTAGCGCATAGCCGATCTTCAATTGGCGGTGAGCCGCTGGGCGGTCAGAGTGCGGCGGTGATTGCCCACTCATCGTTGCGTGCATCGCCTCGCGGATGCGCCCCGCCGCCTGGTTGCTGATTACCTGGTGGCCCAGGTGGCCTTGCAATGCTGCCCGTGCCTGCCGCTCTGTCCCTCGTGCCGCCGCCACTTCGCGAGCGAAAACCGCATCCGCTGCGATTCGCGCCTCCAATTGCTGTTGGTCAGTACTAGCCATCGTGCCATCCAGGTAAGCATCCAGGCTGCGGTAGTCATCAACCCTGTCGTATTCTGCCATTGTCGCTCAAACCTCGACCTCTAATTTTGCACTCCTACGTTGAGCTATAGTCTGTCTGCGGCGATTTCCTTCAAGAAAGCCAAAAGCCTCGGTTAGACCGTCGCTTTGCAGAGTCAGTTGTAGGCGGCGGCGGGCCTCATGTAGCCGTGAGTGGACAGTGCCTTCGTTGATCTGGAGCGTGCTGGCGATCTCAGCGCACGACATATCTAGGTAGTAGCGCAGGACAACTACAGAGCGCATCTTATCATCCATCTTGTTGACTACTACCCACATCTGGCGGCGCAGGTCGTTGGTCTGAGCCACGTGGTCAGGCAGGTTGCTAGGGCTGGGGTCGGGTAGGTCGAACTCAACCGCATCCTCATCGTTGCTGCCCCAGAGGTTGCTGAGGGAGACGCTGAGGAAGTGGCGGCGCAACTTGCGGCGGCAGTGATTGGCTACGACCTGGTTGAGCCAGCGTTCGAACACGCCGCGCTGGGGGTCGAAAGTGCGGATTGAGCGCAATAGGCCGATGAACACATCCTGCACTGCGTCCTCTGCATCCTGGGGGTGGCGCAGCAGTGCAAGGGCAACCCGATAAACCTGGCTCTTGTACTGGTCAAACAGCAGGTCAAAGGCTTCAACTTCTCCAGCCCGACAGCGTTCAACGACATTGTTAGTTTCGTTCTGGTTCTCCACGAGTCCCTCCGTCTTTGTTCCTAACCTTACCATCACCTTACCATTCGCACGGCACGAAGCCATTGTACGCTAACTTGTCCGCTGCACCTGTCAAGCGGTATACTCTGGGGGTGTAAAGTTCTGTACATAGCAAAGAACGTCTGGCGCACATAGTACGTACCATAAGGATCGCTGCGATGAACATAGATGAGAATCTGGTTAAAGCTGACCTGACCGCCCTACCTGAACCGCTACCCTACACTGCCACCGACATTTGGCATGGATTTCTAGACACCATGCCGCTCTGGATTGGGGTGGCACCATTCGGCGTAGCCTACGCTCTGGCAGCCCGCACTGCTGGCCTCGACCCCTGGCAGACGCAGGGGATGTCGTTGCTGGTCTACGCAGGGGCGGCGCAGTTTGCTGGGGCGGGCCTCTTTGCCGTTGCTGCCAATCCCTTCTCGATCATCTTTGCTACCCTGGTGATCAACCTGCGCCACTTGCTGATGGGTGCTACCCTCGCTCCCTTCGTGCGCCACCTCCCCTGGTGGCAGCGCGCCGCCCTCGCCTTCCCGCTCACCGACGAGTCGTTCGCCGTCAGCGTGCGGCAGGTGACGGCGCGCCAGGCGGGGCCAGGCCGCATGGTGGGCGCAGAAGTCGTTCTTTACGCCGTCTGGCAAGTCAGCACTCTGCTTGGCCTGCTGTTCAGCGGCTCGATCCGCGACCCAACTCAGTTCGGCCTCGGCCTCGTCTTCCCTCTCAGCTTCAGCGTGATGCTACTGCCCTACCTGCGCTCACGGCCTATGGTGGCGGCGGCGGCGGTTGGTGGCCTGCTCTCGCTCGTCTGCCACCTGCTGATCCCCGACAAGTGGTATCTGCTGATCGGTGCGCTGGGTGGTAGCCTGACTGGGATGTGGTTGGAGGGCCATGAATGAACATCTGGCTGACGATCTTCGGTATGGCCCTGGTCACCTACGCCTGCCGCGCCTTGCCCCTACTTTCCTTGCGGGGAGCGATCAACCCGACCCTCGAACGCTTCATGCGCTACGTGCCGCCCGCAATCTTCGCCGCGCTGATCACTCCTGACCTGCTGATCCCCCGTGGCAGCCTGCACCTTGACGCGCAGTTGGCGGCGGGGCTATTTGGAGTGGCGGTGGCCTGGTTCAGCCGCAATATGGCTCTCACTATCGCGGCTGGGCTGCTAGCCTTTGGCTTGCTGCGCTGGCTCGGCCTGGGCTAGCGTAACACTTGCACCACCTTCAACGTTGTTAATCTTGCACCCACCACTATTGGCTACCATGTTATACTGTAACATAGATGTGGGCGTGTTGGCAACAGGGGGTAGGGTGGATGAACGAAAAGGAAGATGCTTGCATGAAGATGGGTGCTGCTAACTGCCGCTTCGTCCTTTGGACTTGAGGCTCAGCTAACCCCCAGTTCCCTCTACTTCGCTAACAGAAGGGTTGCCAATGAGCCAGCCAACTGACCAACCAGCCTACGATATCAGAGCGCGCTTGATCCGCAGCGTGATCATCTCCCTGCGCTCGGTTGCGGGCTACCAGTACATCGGGATGTTGGAGGAGGCAGGGCTGGGCCGCTTCAGCCAGCACTTGCCACCCGACAGCGACGAGAACATGGCTAGCAGCCTGGAACTGGCCCAGTTGACTGCGATTGTTTACCGCAACCTCAACCGCAACCTTGCTTTCGTCCTCTATCGCAAGCTGGGCGCACACACCGCCATGCAATACTTTGCCCACCCTGACTTCCAGCAACTAACTGACTACCTTGCTACCCTGCCAGAGGCGCAGCGGTTGCAAGCTGCGATGGTGGCGATGGGCAAGATGCAGCTATCTTCCACCCAGGTTCGGCGCGAGGTTTGGGTCGAAGATGGGCGCGTTCACTACCTGCTACAACCTTGCCCCTACTGCACCCTGATCGAGGCTAGCACCGAGCCAGTCTGCTATATGCTGACCGAGTTCTACCGGGTGATCCTGCGCGCCTTGCTGGAACAACCAGTTTACATCAAGGAAGATGCTTGCATGAAGATGGGAGCGGCTGGCTGCTGCTTCGTCCTTTGGACTTGAGGCTGGAGCTAGCCCCACACTGCTGTTTCAGGGGGGAACTATGCACATCACAGACGAGGTACTGGCGGCGGTGGCGGCGGTCTACGGTCAGCCGCTAGAGATGCAGGTGGGGGCAGCCATGGTCGAACGCGAGTTTGTGGTCACCCACGCCACGGTGCGGAAGCGGCGCAACCATGATGTTACCCTCTTTATCACTCCACCAGGCGCAGCCGACAGCTTCGTGGTGATCCAGAAGTGGAATCACCAGCCGGGGGTCTGGCGCGCCCCCAGCGGTGGGGTGGACGTAGGCGAGGACTTCGTGGTTGGGGCAGTGCGCGAGGGTTATGAGGAGACGGGCCTAAGCATCCGGCTGGAACGCTACCTCTTGCGGTTGAAAGCCCGCTTTACCTGCCAGCTAGCCAGTGGGCAGCTTGAGCAATTGGATTGGGTATCGCACGTCTGCACCGCCAGCGTGTTGCCAGAGAGCGGCCCCTTGCAGGCGATAGACACGCACGAGATCAAGGCTGTGCGGGTTGCAACGGTGGCAGAGTTGCAGAGTAGCATCCGCGCCGCACTGCTGGCTGCACCCGTCGGTGGCCTGCACTACCGTGCGCTCCTCACCGACTTGACGCTGGCCCTGCTCTACCCAGGGGGGATTGGCCCGCTTCATCTGCCTGCGGCGGGTGAGGGGGTGGGGATGTAGCCAAATCAGTCTCCTGACCGTTGTCCAGGCTGCATTGTCGGCTTATACTGAAGCACTAGATCGTAACAGTGGGGTTTATTATAGAGAGGAGTAGAGCGATGGGGAGCGAACAATATGATGAGAAGCTAGACCAGTATGAGAGAACACTGTTGATAGAGAACAACAAACATCGGGCTGAAGTGGCTGAGCTTACGGGTCAGATTGAGCATGAACCAGACAATGCTAGAGCGTACATGAAGCGTGCGCAAGTACGGCTCAATTGGGTCAGCGTTCGTGAATACGATGATGATCCTTATGACGAGGATGACCTGATTGGTGGCAAGGAGGACCTCAACCGTGCAGTTGAAC
>JAYUUN010000065.1:0-4048 GCA_043754535.1 Chloroflexota bacterium
CTCGGACAGTTGCTTGTGACCAGCCTGCTGCATCGTGCGGATGAAGCCCTCGGCAAAATAAGGAAAGACCTCCTCAAAGATGCGCTCCTTAAGCTGTTCGCCCAGCCCCTTCGCGTAATCGGCACTGCCTGCCATGATCGCGTCGAGACGGTTGCGGGGGCGGCCCGCTTCACTGCTCGGCAGCGGGGCGAAGGCAGCGGCCTGAAAGAGCAGCAGCCAGTAGCGCAGCGCGTCACCGTCGCCGCTCTCCAATGCCTCCACAAGGTCAACCTCATAGTAGTTGGTGGCCCGCGAGTGCGCCTGTGCCGCATAGAGCCGCCAATGCTGCCCATCGCTGACAATCGCCCAGTCCGCAGCCCCGGCATCGAGCAGGCCGACGGCACGAGCGGTGGGGTTGACATCAAGCGGGGCGGGCAAGGCTGGGTCGGTCTGGTCGAGATTGCGCCCCCAGGGGTAGAGCAGCGCAACTGCCACCGGCTTATCCAAATTGGGGACAAACAGAGCGGTATAGGGCTGGCCCTCGGCATCCTTCATCTCGTGCAGGCTAAAGCCCAGCACGCCGCGCAGCACCGGATCAAGCACAAGCCTGCGGATAGTGGCCTCGGTGTTGTCAGCTAGCCGGGCGCGGACAGCGTGGTAGAGTGGCCGCAACTGCTGGTTAGCAGCCTGCACTGCCTGACGAGTCGACTCCCCGCTCCACAGATTGTAGAGGGGGCTGCGGCTGTCGTTCTCGGCTGGCAGCCGACTTAGCAGGAAGTAGTCGCTGAACATCGCACGGTTGTTGAACAAGGGCTGCGACCAGTAGTTGATGTCGAAGGCAGCCTTGAGCTTGTCAAGCTGGGCGAAGATATCGGCTTCGGTGTAGGTGAAGCGGCGCAACACGCGCAGATCGAGCGGCAAAGGTTTGCGGCGGTTGACGCTGAGAGTCAACTGCCGTAGCGTCGGCGGCGGCGCATTGTTGAAGTAGCTAACCGACGCAGTGTCGTTGGTCTGCCGTTGCAGCAGCACAAAATCAAGCTCCTCAAAGTCGCGGGTCAGCACCAGCAAGAAATCGCCCGCCCGGTTGCGGAAGGTGCGGGCAAGGGCGTTGATGTTGGCTTGCGTTACGCTGTCAAGGACAAAGAGGTAGACCTGAAACAGCGCAGCCTCATCGGCCAGACGTTCGATCTGGCGGATGCTACGGCGCAGCGGGTCGTTGGTGATGCCCAACGCCTCAACCTGCTGCACCACCCGTCTGCCGGTGTCATAGCCCAGCCGCGCAAAGAAGCTAGCGAGATTATCCACACTCGACAGCAGTTGTACATCCGCAACCTGTACATTCGCGTCACTATCCAGCATCGGTCAAGCCACCCCTTGCACAGTTATGTAGGTGCTGCAATGTTTTACATAACCATTCTAACAGAAGAAGTGGCTACTGACAAGCCACGCTGCCTGATGCTGGCTGCTTTAGAGTGCCAGCCAACTACTTGCTAGCGGCAGTGCTGATGATGTGGCCCATAGAGTCCACAGCGTGCGCCGCCCACTGGCAAGATAGGCGACGGACTTCTGTTCACGGAGTATTTCGCGGACGAGTTGGGCCTTGAAGGCCGAGGTGTAGCGTTTTCTCATGGGCTAATTGCAGCTTACTTTGAGCTTCTTTGTGGTCTAGTTTTGGGGATCATCGTAGCACAGGGTGACGGGGTGTTGGTGCAAGAGGCGCAGTCTTTGACGCGATAGCTTGGGCGACAAAGCGCAGAGTGGTTGAACAGAAAAGGTAAAACTAATTCTTATTATCTTTACCATCGTCGCAGACGAGGCGTGATTAGTTGTCGTTGGGCCGGAAGCAGAGGCCGCCGCCACTCATGCAGTTCCCCCCGTTAATGATCCCTCGCCGCGCCAGCGTCTCGACTGCGTTGTAGGCAAAGTTGCTGGCTGGCACATCGGCGAAGGTCGGCTGTGTGGGGGCTAGCTACTGGGTAGTTACGAATCCGCTGGACGATCACCGCCAACTGCCCTCGGCTGATGTTGACGTTTGGCCCGTAGCAGGGGAAGTTGGTCTGCACCTGATAGTACTGGCTCTGGGTCAGGCCGTTGACCACCCCCGCCCGTGCCGCCGTCTCCACGAAAGTGTAGAACACGTTGCTCGCCCCGACATCTCTAAACGACGGCTGGGTGGGGGTATGGATTGGGAGCGCGAAGAGCAAGCTCACAACTTTGGCGAACTGGCCCCGACTGGTCGAGTTGCCAGGCCGGAAGGAGCCATCCGAGTAGCCGCCAATCGCCCTGCGTCCAACCAGGAACATGATGTCGTTGTAGAACAGGTGGCTGGGCGGCACATCGCTGAAGCCGAAGGCAGTGGCGGTTGACGATAGGTTGACGGTGCCACTTGGTGCTGGCGGCGTACTGGTCACTGTTGCCACTGGCGGCGTACTGGTTGCTGTTCCGGCACCTGATGTAGGTGAATAGCGGGACTCACTCGACTGGCCGCTACCAGCCGCGTTGCGGGCGATTACCCACCACGTCCACACCTCGTAGCGACCGTTAATCACAGTCGGTGTCCAGCAAGTGGACGGCTGCCAGCCGCCGTTGAACTGACCCAGACCACCATTGTAGACCTGGGCCAGGTACTCCGTCGCCCCCGGAACAGCGTTCCAGCACAGCAGCGGTAGGCTGCTGACGACGGCGTTGTTGGCGGGGCTGACCAGTACCGGGGCAGGCAAAGCTGGGGTGCTGGTCGGCTGCGCAGGGATCGGCGTGCTGGTCGGCTGTGGCGGAACACCCGTACCGTGAATAAAACCCATTGGCGGGTAGTTGCTGTTTGGATCGCCACCGACGGCGGTGAAGTTGGATACATAGTGGCAGTAGTGTACTCCGTTCCACGTCCAGTTGGAGTGGCTCATGGTAATGCTGCCGCTGGCCGAGGTGGTGCAGAGGCTCGTCCCTGCCGCCAGGATCGTGTACGTGCCAGCAGGCAGGTTGAAGCTGTAGCTGCCGCTGCTGCCCAGCGTCTGCGAAATACCCTGTCCCTACACGGTAACGATAGTGTCGAAGATCGTCCCCAAAGGCGTGCTGATCGTGCCAGTCAGCGGGAAGCTGGTAGCTGCTGTTGAAGTGGCGGTCGGCGTGCCAGCGGCGGCAGTCAGCGTACCAGCGGAGGTGCTGGGGTCATAGACCTGATTGAAGGGGCAGAGATCATTGTCACAGCCAGGGGTGGTGTTCGGCACATCGCCGCCGGTCAGCAGCGTATCACTGAGGACAGTCCAGGTGTTAGTGGTAGGGTTGTAGGCTTCGATGTGGTTACTATAGATTTCGCCGCTGCCACCCTGGACGCGTGCGCCACTGCCCGCAACGTAGAATCGGCCATCAACCGCAACCCCATGCGCTGAGTCTGCCCCTACCACGTTGAGCGGCGCGGCGGCTGACCAGATGTTGGCCTGGGTGTCGTAGATTTCGACCGTGTTGGTGGCGTAGGTCTGGCCGCCAAGCCGTCCGCCCGCCACGATGATGCGTCCATCACTGAGCAGCCCACCATCCGCGCCATAGCGGGTGGTGGGCATAGCTGCGCCGTCGGTCAGCCACGTGCTGGCCGCTACGTCGTAGATGCGGGTCAGGTTCGTCCCACCAATGCCACTGCTGTTGAGGCCGCCGATGGCGTATACCTTGTTGCTAGCGGGGTCGCAGACGACGGCGGGGTGCGAGGAGCCGAGGCCTGGGTAGTTTACGCTCAGCGTCCAGCTATCGGCAACGGTGTCGTAGATGAACATCGTGCCGGTATAGATGAAGTTCCCGCTAACCCGCACTGTGCCACCCGGCACGTAGCTTTTGCCGCCGAGGTAGCAGGCTTCAATGTTCGCCAACCCGTTCGCGCCAAGCAGCGGCAGCAGCACGAGCGTAGCTCACTCCAGCTCCAACTCTTGCAGCAGATCGTCGGGCGCGTGTTCAGGCGGCCACACTACCTCGGCCAGGTTGCTCTGACCGGGTAGCTGCGCTGGAGGCCACAAGCCAGCGTCCAGGCTGTGGTAGCAGCCTGCCCAGGCTTGTCTGGTAGCAGCAGCACTATGCGGCAAAG
>JAYUUN010000066.1:0-4040 GCA_043754535.1 Chloroflexota bacterium
AGGGTAGAGGGCCTGGTAGCGGAACGCCCCCAGTTGGCTGAGCAGCACATCGTTCGGCGGCTGGTTCTCCTGATGCAACTGGAACTCGGCCCGCTCGAAATATTGCACCACGTAGGTCTGGCCGTCCTGGTCACTCTGCTCGGCGAGGGGGTCGCTGATCGGGTAGCCCTGGATCGCCAGGCCGCCATGTGCATTCCAGTATTGCAGGAAGCGGCCCTGCACGCTGTGGCCGGTCTCACCGAAGAAGTGACTGGTTTCCTGCGCGTGGGCCGCCGCAGCAGGCAGCAGCAGGGTCAGGATCAGGGCCAGGGCCAAATTGAGGGTACGTCGTTGCATAAACATCACTCTTTCTGTTGTGGGGCAAACATTCGAGGTGGTAGTAGCTTAACCACTACTGCATACTTCAGCATGGCTACTTCATGAGAGTCAATACCTTTGCCCCTTACCATTCACCTTACCGTTTAGCTACTCCTGCTGGTGGAGCCACCCCACCTTCCACCAGCCAAAGACACCCTTGCCGAGCAGCACAGATGTTGCTATACTACCAGCTACAACCCAGCAAGGAGGAAAGCGATGGAAGTGAGAGAGGTGGAGCGGGTACAGGGTGGGGTGCAGCGGCTGGTGCAGGATTGGATCAAGAAGATTGGGGGCGCAGGTTGGCACCTCAGCCAGGCCGAGGCGGTGGCACGGCTGAAGGCTGGCGACCGCTTCTACATCGTGAGGGGTGGGCAACTGGTCTTCCTGGAGATCGCCCGCAGCCCCGATGGGGCCGAGTACCTCAAGAGCAGAGCTGACCAGGTGCTGCCCCAGAGCCTGCTCAGGCTACGCAACTGAAGGTAGCGACAGGGGCCACCAACATCACGTCGGCGGCTAGCAACGGGGTAGGGACAGTGGGTTGGATGTGGAGGTCCGACTTGACACGCACCAATGCGTACTCATGTTCGTAAGGATTTGTAAAACATCTTGTACCATGACAGAACAGGTAAGTACGTAGTTAGTTATAGAATCAAGCCAACGAACATACCTTGCAAGCTGTTAATCTTAGTGGAGGATTGGCTGTGAACAACCAAGATAGCTTTCTTGATGTGCTTGGAAATGCTAACAACCTTGAGCAATTTGCTCCTACCCGTTTGCTTTGGTCGGCCAGTGTGCTTGCAGTAGAACACCTTAAGCCTGAATGGCTTGAGCGGGTTCGTAGTCTAAACAATGTCAGGCTCAACAAGGCTTTTGAGGTTGCATAGCCAAAGGTAGCCGAACAGCTTGCCAAGCTCGCCACTACTCAAAGCCTCGTAATAGGCTCTTTGGTTGGTCTAACTACTCCAGAGGTGCAGAAAGCCAGCCTTATTCTGATCCGGCGTATTGGGCAGCAAAGCACAGAAGAATTGGCTGCGTTGGTTAAACTCTTTAGAGATAGGATTATTCGTACCGCTTCTCCGGAGCAGCTAGAGCAAGCAGTAGATACCTATCTGCTTTACCTGGTTGGTGAATTGTCGCTTCGGCTCGGTATGGAGAATCTGTACTCTATCAGTCAGTATTTAGCCGTTTCTGACACTCACAACATAGTGAAGTGCGACGATCCCCATAATTTAGACCACAAAGAAGCTCCAGATAAGCTATAATCAGCCCATGAGAAAACGCTACACCCCGGCCCTCAAGGCCTAGATCGTCCAAGAGATACTGCGTGAACAGAAGTCCGTCACCCAGCTTGCCGCCGAACATGGTGTCCATCCCACTATGCTCTACCAGTGGGCTTATACACGTTGATCTAATCTGTGTAGTCCATCAACACACCGATATTCAGCTTTGTAGTAACAAACTTAGTTATCGAAACTCGTTAGCAGGTGCGCTCTTGAGCTTGGCTCAAGAGCGCACTTTCGTTAAGCGTGCTTGGTCGGTAATCCTCGGAGAGTGAAGCCGACAGCCAGAGCCAGCAGCCCCAAGGCCAATAGCAGAATGAGTGAACTAGTCCAGGGAAGGCCGCTGCCAGTCTGTGGCAGGCCCGGTACTGGAACCGACGGCGTAGCACCAGGTTGCGGGGTGTTGCTGGCAACTTGCTCTGGGGTATAGGTAGCAATTGGCATTGGCGTGTCGGTAGTGACTTGCTGTGGCGTGATGGTAGCACTCGGCTGCGGCGTGTCAGTAATACTTAGCACTGGCGTGTCGGTAGCAACTTGCTGTGGCGTGATGGTAGCACTCGATACAGCGGTGTTGGTAGAACGCGGCGTATCTGTAAGTCCAGGCACAGCTGTGTCGGTAGGCCGCTGACTAGTGAGTGAAGGCACAACCGTGTCTCCAGGTAGTGGCCTAGTAGGCTGTGGCCTGATGGTAGCACTTGGCTGTGGCGTGCTGGTAGCACTTGGCTGCAAGGTGTTGGTCATGCTGGGCTGCGGGGTGTTGGTGGGTGCTGGGCCAGTGCAGGCTTGAACGGTGTTAGCGTCCAGAGTAACCGCACCATTACGGGCGTACAGACCACCATCAGACGATGCTGAAGTATTGAGCGTGATCGAGGTCAAGGCCAGGATGTTGCCCCTGAAGTTGGTGTTTGTTCCTAGGGTAGTGGAACTGCTGACTTGCCAGAGGATATTACATGCTTGCGCCCCATTGACAAGCAGCACGTTGGCATTGCTAGCCGTAGTCAGGGTGCTACCAATCTGGAAGATGAAGACGCTGGCAGAGTTGCCTTGACCGTCGAGGATAAGCTGCCCAGTGAGTTGGGCCGAGGAGTTGAAGCAGTACACTGCTGGTGCAAGGGTCTGGCCGCCCAGGTTCTGACCTGTCAGATTGGTGACGCAAGGCTGCCCAGCGGCACCGTCGTAGGCGGAGGCCACATCATTCTGGGCTTGCTGGGCCGCAGGGTCACCAGCGTGGATCGAGCCAGTCAGGGTGCCAGGTGGGAAGCCAACTATGGCTGTCCCCGGGCTTACCCCAGCACCGCCGAGTATACGGCTGGGGCCAGTGTTCGTCACGGTAGTGCCTGCGAGTACGCCGTAAGTGGCTGCCGTACCCAAATTGGGTAGCGTTGCGGCTAGCGCGGGTGCGGCCAGCAGCAGTAGCATGGGTAGCAACAAGCTCAGGGCGATGGCTAGTCGGTATCTTTTAAGTTTCATGTAGGCTCCTTAGTTGGTTAATGGGGCTGGTTATGGACAAAGACTAGACCTTAAGCCGTGTGTTGCAGGGTGACATTCGGCTTGCCACCTACTAAAGTTGGTGTCAGGACTGCCACACCTCCCACACCACTCCGATCCCCCTCCGCACCCACTTGCGTACTGGTTAGGTAAGCAGCTACCTGGTTAAGTTGCGTGGCCTGCACCCCCAAACCTTCGCTGAGGCGCAGCGATTGTTGCGAGAGGCTTTGGATGTCACGCATCGCCTGGTCGATCTGCATCGCGGCCCGCTGCTGCTGCCTGGTCACAGTGGCTATCTCCTGCTCCATACTCGCACTTTTTGTGCCACCACTGCCGTGATCTGGTCAAGCTAGACTACAACCTCGCTGATTGCCTATTGACTGTAGCGTAGTTGCACCAGGCTCTGCTCCCCAGCCGTGAGGGTCATGTTCGCCGCAAGCTCAACCCCTTTGACAATGCCTTCGGCTTGGAGAACACCATTACTTACCTGCGAGGCCAGTTCAGCAACCTGATGAGCAACTACGGCAAACCGCTTGCCCGACAGGCCAGCCCCTGCCGCTTCAATGGTGGCGTTTAGCGACAGCAGGTGAGTTTCGTCAGCAATGCGCCTGAGCAACTCCAGAACCTGCTGTATCTGGTGGCTGGCCTTGAGCATAACCCGTGCATTATCGCGCACCTGCTCGGCGGTGAGAACCGCCCCTTGCAACTGGCTCAGGTCGTCGGTCAGAGCCGCTTGTCCAGCCTGAGCAGCATCTTTGGCCTGCACGCCGATCTTCATGACGTTGCTGGCCAGCAACGTCATCTGCTGTGCTGCGGCACTGGTCTGCTGCACCAGAGTTGTAGTCTCGGCCACAGCGGAGCCTGCAATGCGGGCGGCTTCGTGCTGCTGGGTGCTGCTACCCATCAAGCCGCCAG
>JAYUUN010000067.1:0-3970 GCA_043754535.1 Chloroflexota bacterium
GGCAGCGGCATCATGCCAAGCTCGTCCAGCAGCGGTTCGATCTCGCGGTCAAAGCGCAGCAGGCGTACGCCGCTGCCGTCCTCCACCCGACTAACAACCTCGGCGTAGGCGTGCGCCCCCTCGTGCGGAGGTCGTACGCGGTGGCGGAAGTCGCTGTCGCTCGGCTGACGGGCGGGCGAACCGGCAAAGAGCAGGCGCACCCCTGGGTTGAGCGACCGCCCAGGCCGCACCAGAGCCTCCCAAGTCACACTGTCACGCTTCTTCAGCAGCAGCACCTCCACCGCGCCACCACTGTCTGCCTTTTTACCGTAGAGACGCACTGGCAATACCTTGCTATTGTTCGCCACCAGCAGGTCACCGGGGTGCAGGTAGTCGCCCAGGTCGCGGAAGTGCCGATGCTCAAGCGCGCCCGTGTCGCGGTGCAAGACCAGCAAGCGGCTGCTATCACGCGGCTCGGCGGGGGTCTGAGCGATTAGTGCTTCGGGCAGGTTGTAGTCGTAGTCGGAGATTTTCACAGGATCACTGTTCCTATCGGGTAACAGGCGGCTGCCTCGGCCTGTCAGGTCTATAACAACGCTAGCTTGCCCTGCTGCACAGCCTCGGCCTCGTCATCGGCAGCTTGCAGCCGCTCTAGCTCCCGCTGGCGGCTGGCGGGGAAGGGGATGCCCAGGTGTTCGTAGGCGCGGCGGGTAGCAACCCGGCCACGGGGAGTGCGGGTCAGGAAGCCCAGTTGCAGCAGGTACGGCTCGTACACATCCATGATCGTGTCGGTCTCCTCGCTGGTGCTGGCCGCTATCGTCTCGATGCCAACTGGCCCGCCATTGAACTTGTCAATGATCGCCTCAATGATGCGGCGGTCGATCTCGTCCAGGCCCAGACGGTCTACACCCAGCATATTGAGAGCTTCTATTGCCGCCTGCTCGGTGATTACCCCACCCGCCCGCACCTGGGCATAGTCGCGCACCCGCTTGAGCAGGCGGTTGGCGATGCGCGGGGTACCTCGGCTGCGCCTTGCGATCTCTGCCGTGCCGCCCACCTCGATTGGCACCCGCAAGAAGCGAGCCGACTGGGTGATGATCTTCTCCATCGTCGGCACGTCGTAGAAGTCCAGGTGGTAGGTGACCCCAAAGCGGGCGCGTAGGGGGCTGGTCAGCAGGGCCAGGCGGGTGGTAGCCCCAATGATCGTAAAGCGCGGGAGGTTGAGGCGCAGGCTGCGTGCGCTCGGCCCCTTGCCAATGATGATATCCAGGGCGTAGTCTTCCATCGCCGGGTACATCACCTCCTCGACCATGTGATTGAGGCGATGGATTTCGTCAATGAACAGGATGTCGTCCTTCTGCAAGTTGGTCAGGATGCTAGCCAGGTCACCCGGTCGCTCGATAGCTGGGCCAGCAGTCGGCTTGATGCCCACGCCCATCTCGGTGGCGATGATGTTCGCCAGCGTCGTCTTGCCTAGCCCCGGCGGGCCATAAAGCAGCACGTGATCCAAAGCCTCCTCGCGCTGCTTAGAGGCTTCAATGAAGATACGCAGGCTCTCCTTAATCTTCTCCTGACCAAGATACTCCTCCAGCCGCTTCGGGCGCAGGCTCGATTCGACCAGGTCATCTTCCTGCTGGTTCTGCCCACTGACTACCCGCTCCATCGCCATACCGTCTCACCTTTGTGCTTAGAACGCCTTTTCTAGTGCTTGTAATTATACCACAGCCGCCCCAACATCCGCTATGCAGGGAGGCAGCGTAGTGTGATGCTGACCTGCTTTCTGTCTCCGACTGGCTCGCCCTAGCGGCCCAAACTGCCCAACGACAACATCCGCCGTGGCGAACTGAGCAAGGTCGTGCGCCGGGCTATCGAAGCTGCCGCCCCTAAGCGTAGCCAGCAGCCCAGGCCCAGATCGGCAGCGATCTGGGGCCTAGCTTTGCCCGCCGCAGAGGAGCAGATTTATCCTTCCCTTAAAGGCTGATTAGAATCAAACCGCTCCACCGCTTGCCTTAGGGCTAACATTCATGTATAATGGATAGCGTACCAGGCAGTGGTGTAGAAGAACAAAGCCCCTGAGTGAAGTGGGTTCCCCCGCCAGGTACAACGTACAACCGCGTTCCCCCCTTTGGAGCAGAAGGGTAGGGTATCGGCCATCCCCCGTTTAGTGATCCTGGTTTCACGAGAGAGAGGTACAGATGTTCAAAATCAACCGTCGGCTGATGGTAGCCCTGCTGGTATTCGCACTAATGGCGAACAGCATGGTAGTGATAGCGGCCAAGAGCAACAGCAGCCCTGCTGCACTACAACCCACAGCAAGCAAGCTAGCCCAACAGGCGAGTGGCAAGCCTCAAACCTCCAGTGCTGGCACCACTGGTAGCAGCAGCAAGCTGCCTGCCGCCAACCCCCAGGCGATCCTCTACGACCAGACTGCCAATGCATCTGCCAACAATAATGTGTCCTCCCAGGACTTCGAGGCAGCCAACGCCACGTTCAGCGATCAGGCTGCTGATGACTTTGTGGTACCGGTTGGGGCAACCTGGACGATCACCGAGGTTGATGTTATCGGTGATTACAGTAATGGTCCCGGCCCCGCTGCAGGAATAAACATCTACTTCTATGCCAACAGCGGCACCCTGCCTGGCGCGTCGGTATACACTGCCACCAGCCTGGCTTACACTGGTGGACCTAGCTTCAATACGCTCCTCACCACTGCGGCAGTGCTGCCTGCTGGTACCTACTGGCTCTCAGTGCAGAGTCGTCAGGACTTTACCCCAGCCGGTCAGTGGTTCTGGCGCAACGCTACCGTGCAGACGAACAGTGCTTCGGCTTGGCGCAATCCTGGTAATGGTTTCGCTACTGCTTGCGCCAGTTGGGGGGTTAAGACAACCTGCCTGCCTACGGTAGTCGGCCCCGACCAGGCATTCCGCCTGCTGGGTAGCCTGGGTATTGGTACCGCTACCGCCACTGGCACTGCCACTGTCACCGCTACCCCCACCCCCAACCCCTGCGCCCGCACCACCTCGTTCAGCAGGCTGGGCCAGGTTGACCTGCCAGCGGGCCAGCCCGGTGCGACCTTTGGTATCGCCAATCCCTACCCGGCAGTGATTACCACCACCGGCTTGAGCGGCAACATCATCAAGGTCGCTATGTCGTTCACCAATGTCAACCACACCTACCCTGCTGACCTCGACATGATGCTCGTTTCGCCCAGCGGCCAAAACGCCACCATCTGGTCTGACGCGGGCGGCAGTAATGGCCTGATCAGTGCCACGTTGCGCCTAGCCGACGATGGGGCTACCCAGCTACCAGCAGTTAGCCAAATCCTCAGCAATACCACCTACCGCCCCGCTAACTACAGCGGTTTGGATGGCTTCCCTGCACCTGCCCCAACCCAGACTACCAATGTCGCTTTCAGCACCTTCATCACCAGTACCGCTAATGGTGCCTGGAGCCTCTACATCTATGACGATGCGGGCGGTGACTACGGCTACCTCAGCGGCCTGGGCCTGGAGATTACGATGGACAGCGGCGGCTGTAGTAGCCCCACCGTGACCGCTACTAACACTGGCACCCCCACCAGCACCGTGACTAGCACGGGGACCAGCATCGCGACCCCCACCAGCACTCCTAGTGCCAGCGTTGGTACTGCCACTGCCACCGCCACCGTGACTGGCACTAGCACCGTGACTGGCACTAGCACCGCTACTGCTGTGGTCACTGGCACCGCCACCGTGACTGGCACTGGCACCGCCATCACTGGCACTGCCACCATGACTGGTACCGCCGCCATGACTGGCACTGCCACCATGACTGGTACCGCTACTGTGACCGCCACCCCCTGCAACATCACCTTCAGTGACGTGCTGACCACCAACATCTTCTACAGTGACATTCAGTTCCTGGCTTGCCGCAACATCGTCAACGGCGCGAACGGCCTGTTCCGCCCCAACGACAGCACCAGGCGCGGTGAGTTCGCCAAGATCGCTGTCCT
>JAYUUN010000068.1:0-12022 GCA_043754535.1 Chloroflexota bacterium
GCCAGCTTGTTCGAGCGCAGCCCCTACGGGCTGGGGGCTGAGGTGCGCCGCTCTGCCTGCGAACTGCTGCTCACCCTGCCGGTTGGTAGCAGCCTGCAAGCCCGACTGGTACAGGAGCTACGCGCCGAGCCGCTGTACCTGCTCAACCCAGCCAGGATCGCCGGTTAGGAGGGCGTGGTCGGCACCCAACTGCCGAATGAAATCCAGCTTCTCCGGGGCGCGATCCGTGCCGATGATCAGGCCAGCACCAAGCATCTTTGCCAACTGTACCGCCAATGAACCAACGCCACCCGCTGCGCCGTGGATCAACACCCGCTCACCGTGCGCCAGCCGCCCCGCTTTGGTCAGCAGCAGGTAGGCAGTCTGCCCCTGGATCGGAATGGCGGTGGCCTGGGCGAAGGACACCTCGTCGGGGAGGGGGATAGTGCGGTCTGCCGGGGCTACTGCATACTCGGCGTAGCCGCCCTGAACCACTGCCGCCATGCGGCTGCCGCGAACCGGGCCGGTCACACCTGGCCCCCAACCAACGATCGTGCCTACCACTTCGTTGCCGAGGATGGTTGGCAGCGGCACCAGGTTGGGGTAGTTACCGCGCTGCTGACCGACATCTGAGTAGTTGACCCCAGCCGCCACTTTAATCAACATCTCGCCTGGGCCGGGCATTGGGGTTGGCACTTCCTCCAGGGTCAGCACCTCTGGCCCACCACGTTGGTGAATACGGATTGCTTGCATTGTCTTGCTCCTTTACTAAATAGAACCTCTGGTAGGACCGCACCCCGAAACCTTGATTTCAGGGATCAACCCTGGTCTCACTTCTGCGACAGGTAGGTGAACATTGTGACGGAGCCAGGCGTAGGCTGGTGGTCTGCACCCAAAGCTGGCTCTAAGCGGCTGTTGAGGCAAAGGTAGGCATTGCTGGTGCCGGGCTAACGCCCGCCCCATGCCCACGCAGCGATGTCCAAATCGTCAAGGCCAGTGCGCCAAAGCCAAGCGCAACCACGAACAGCACCAACAGCCCACTGACCACGCCTCCGCCTAGTAGCAAGGAGGCCACCCAGAGTGTGAGTTGCAGCCCGCCAATGCCTACCAGGGCGGACAGGTAGGAGTTGGTTTGTGGCTTTAGCAGCCGTCGCCCAATGGCAATACCCACAAGCGCAGTGCTGAGGATCGTCAGCACTAGCCACAATGCAAGCAGCAGCATTGTGATCGGCTAGGCAGTAAACACCGTCACCAGAGCTAGCAACACGGCCACGACAGGCAGCATCAGGAACAGCAGCAGACCCCAACCGCTTGATGCCCAGGGGTAGCGGATCGCCTGGTCGGTGGCGGTGCGGATTGCCGCCGGTGCGATCAGGAGTAGGAGCAGTCCGGTGACTAGAGATGTCAGCAGGGTGAACAACAGCCCACCCAACTTGCTGGTTACAACGTTAGACCCTTGCTGGTTAGTGACAAGGTTAGTGACCCGCTCGCTGGTAGCGGCGGTGCCAGCGAGCAGCGGAGTTTCCGCTTGATAGGTCAGCTTGCCGCTGACGACTGCGCCCGCCACGAAGTCGAACTTGGTGGCCGCCACCAATACGTCCTCGCTCACCTGACCGGCCAGCGTTACATCGTTGGCGGCGAACTGTGTACTACGCCCAATCCGTCCGTTCTTTTCCAATCGCGCAGATGTTGCCGCCACACTCAGGGTACGTTGCACCTCGCCGCGAATGGTGGCGGTGCCACCACTAGCAACCCGCATACTGCGGAGAACCTGCGGGTAAACAGAAGGTGAAAATACCTGTAGGGAAGGTATCAGCACAGGGATGGCTGTAGCTACAGCAGATGCCTGGCGCGGGCAGCGACCTGAAGGTCAGACCGAAAATCGGGGTGGGCAATAGCGATTAGAGCCTCGGCGCGCTGGCGCACGCTCCGTCCGTAGAGGGCGGCCACCCCGAACTCGGTAGTAACGTAGTGAACGTCGTTGCGGCTGGTTGTCACCCCCGTGCCAGGGTCGAGCGTGTCCACGATGCGCGAGAGGGTACCGTTCACCGCCGTAGATGGCAGCGCGATGATCGGTCGCCCACCGGCTGACCGTGCTGCCCCGCGCATGAAATCAACTTGCCCACCCACTCCGCTGTAGAAGCGTGTACCTAGCGAGTCGGCACCAACCTGTCCGGTCAAATCCAGCTGCAAAGCGGCGTTGATCGCCACCATATCGTTGTTGCGGCTGATGATGAACGGGTCGTTGGTGTAGTCTGTCGTCCGCATCTCGATGATCGGGTTGTCGTGGACGAACTGGTACAGGCGTTTGGTGCCGAGCATGAAGCCTGTCACGATCTTGCCAGGCAGGTAGCTCTTGCGCCGCCCTGTGATCACCCCCGCCTCCACCAGGTCAACAACCCCATCGGAGATCATCTCACTATGCACGCCCAGATCGCGCTTCTCGTGCAGGTAGCCCAGGACGGCGTTGGGGATCGCGCCAATGCCTAGCTGCAAGGTCGCGCCATCAGGGATCAACTCAGCTATGTGACGAGCGATTTGCTGATAGAGCGCAGTTGGTTCGTCCTGCACCAACTCAGGTAGGGGGTAATCTACAGGCACACAGGCATCAATCTGGCTCAGGTGGATGAACGAATTACCCCAGGTGCGCGGCATCTGCGGGTTTACCTCGGCAATGACTAGGCTGGCAGCCTCGGCAGCGGGCTTGGTCACGCCCACCTCAACCCCAAAGCTGCAGTAGCCGTGAGGATCGGGCAGTGAGACGCTGATCAAGGCCACATCCAGAGGGAGGTAGCCGTCCTTAAACAGCCGTGGGATTTCGGAAAGGAACACCGGGGTGAAGTCGGCCCGGCCAGTCTGCACCGCCGAGCGCAGGTTGGCCCCGATGAACAGGGCATTGACCCGGAACGTCTCTGCCAGGTCTGGTTCGGCATAAGTGGCCGCGCCTGCCGTCATTACCTGGATAATCTCTATTCCATGCAAGGTGGCAGCCTGCTCAGCCAATGCCCCGGCCAGCACTTGTGGTACGCCGCAACCGCCACCCAGATAGACGCGCTGCCCAGACTTGATCCTTGTAATCGCCTGCGTAGCGGTAGTCAGCTTGTGCCGCCAGGCAGACGGCCACTCCGTTTGTGTCAATATGCTCTCCTTCACGGCATGATCCAAGCAGCGGTAGCTAGCGATACTGCGGCTCCTATGGCCGCTGTGCTGGCTGAAGAACGAAGTCGTGGTGTGTACCCAATGCTGCGTCGGTGCGCTGGGTCAATTCTTTAGCAGGCTGTTCGCAGCTGTCCCACCACAGCAGCACTGGTGCAGGGGTGCAGTTGACCAGCTCGCACAAGCTACTCCAGGCTACTGCGCGGTCGAGTCCGTCGTAGCTAGCAGCTGCTAGTACCACCAACGCCGCTGCCTCCACCCGCTCTACTGCCACGATGGTCGGCTCCGTGGGGCCAGCCATCTCCAGCACCGAGTAATCTACTCTTGACGGGAGTAGCTGCTGGGCCAGCAAGCGCAAGTGGTTGTAAGCTCGCAGGTGAGCCAGGCTGCTGGGGTAATCGTCACCCAGCCCGCCGCTACGGGCCGTTGCCAGCAGCAGCAACCTACTACCCGTCGCCAACGCAAGCTGCCCCACCGCCAGCAACATCTGTTCGGCGAAGTCACCCTCCTTTACTACTACCAGGATCGGATCGTCTTGATCGGAGATGAATGGATCGCCTGTGACCTGCTGGCTACCGACCAGCAGCACCGGGGTACTCCCGCCTAGCACAATAGCAGCGGCTGCACTGACGAGCGGATAACCAGCTAGCTCCTTGCGCGTGTGGCTACTCAGGACAACCATGCTACCACGTCGGTCAGCCAGTTCCCCGACGCACTGACTGATGCTCCCACGCAATACCGCCGTGCTGATCTCGCCTACCCCCTCTTGCTTGATCTTGTTAGCGAGGTTGTCGAGGTATTGGGTGGCCCGGATCATATCCTCACCGGATAGGTTAGTAGCTGGATTAGCGGCTGCCACCAGGCTGGGTGTCATGGAAGGGTCGATAGTGCTGACCACGCAGGTCAGGGTCAGGGTGCTATGGAGCCGACGAGCGAGTAGCACTGCCAGCCCCACCGCTCGCTCACTAAGCGGCGATCCGTCCACTGGCACAAGGATGTGCTTGAACATAAATTACTCCCTGCCGCAAGCGGTAACGGCACCAACTTTTGAGGGCTGGCTGTAGAGGCTGCCGCTACTCCACTTGTGGAGTGCAATACCAATACTGGCACAGGTGAACTCGTCAGTACCTGCTTGGTGACACTGCCATGCAGCAGGCGGTTGATACCAGCCTGCCCATGTGTTGCCATCACGATCAGGTCGCAGCCTCGTTCCTGCGCCACCTGGCTGATGTGATTGGCGGACTGCCCTTCCCCCGCAACCAGGGTGTAGTGGAGATCAACTGGCAAATAGCGGTCTGCTATGTCTTCCAGGTAAATGTAGGCAGGCAGCACCTCCGCATCCGGCCCCAGTAGATATACCTCATCCTCGCTTGCGCCGTTTTGCCCAACATGATGAGCGATGTAGACCGATGCCTCGATGCCTTGCGGTTCAAGTTCCAGCAGCACAAGTTCGGCTCCAAGCTGTTGGGCGACGCTTACGGCAAGGGGCAAGGCACTCTCGGCCAGGCGGCTGCGATCGAGCGGCACCAGCAGTCGCTTGAAGCTGTACGTTGCCTCCAGCCCAGTGAGGTGGCCGTTGACGAGCAACACAGGGGTGGTGACTTGCCGTACCGTATTCATCGCCATACTGCCGAGAAGCAGGCGGGCCAAACCGCTGCGCCCATGCGTCGCCATTACTACCAGGTCGGCATCGCCCGCAAGCCTCTGGATCTCAGACCCAGTATCACCTCGGCACAGAACGACCTCCACTTGCGCCAGGCCACCTCGCCGTAGGTCAACTGCAACGCTATTCAGGTAATCTATACCCTGCTCCTGCACTGCCTGACTGCTGTACTCAGCCGGGAGTACGCCACTATCCGCGAAGACCACTTCCTCCAGTTCTACCATCGCGCCGCTACCCACCACCTCAGTGAGTGTCACGGCTGCTCCGTAGCGACTTGCTACAGCAGCAGCCAGCGGGATCGCCCGCTCGCTCTCGCTGGAACCATCCAAAGGTACAAGGATGCGCTTGAACATTGTTAGTCTCTTTCTCCGCAGCAGCGGGCTAATAGGGTGACGAAAAGAGCAGGCGGTAGGGCCACGCGGCTCACCCATGTATTGTCGCTCTCCTCATCAACCAAAACTGTCTCAAAGCGCAGGGCTACCAATGGGCAGGGGTGGGTCGTGCCATCATGTTCACAGATCTGGAAGTAACCACTCTCACGAGCAGCGACCGGGTAGAAATCAGGCGGGATCACCTGGTTGAACCTGGCAGTAGCAAGATGCTGGAATATTGCTCGCCTGGAAGCAGTGGTGATCAGAATAAACTCCCCATTACCGACGTAGCCGAGGAATTTGTTGCCATCAGCAGTGACCGCCAATGCTTCACGAAGGATTTGGGCGGTACGACCGATCAACTCGTCACCTTCCAGGTAGCTGTAAGTTTCGTTGTAGGCAGCTAGATGTTCGATGTTGACATAGACAAGCACCTGTCCGGCTGTGGGGTTGTTCAGTGAGTAGAGCAGAGCTTGGCGCAGAGCCACGCCGCCAGGCAAGGCTGTCAACTGCGACCAACTACTCTCGCTGTGTTGCTGTAGCTGGACGTGTATGCGGCTGGCTAGCTCCTCCAGGTCGAACGGCTTGGTCACAAAATCGTTGGCTCCCGCAGCGTAGGCCGCTATGTGGTTCTCCCGGCTACCATCGCGGGCAAGCAAGATGATCGGCATATCCAGCAGACGGTCATCCTCACGCAGCGTCTGACAAAGCGTGTCCCCCCGCATCTCAGGCAGCTCTACGTCTACCAGGACAAGGTCGGGAAGACCGGCCAGCACAGCATCGAGTACCAATTCGCCGGAGCAGACTAGCTCAACCTGGTAGCCCTGATTGGTGAAGTGTTTGTGGATCACATTACCGAGGCACGGCTCCCCGACAAACATCAGGCGTTTACTCATCTTCTTACCCCACAACTAGCTCTGGCTCAAGTCAAGCTACCGCTTTCAACCATGCCGGGCCGCTATCTCACCGCCCCACTTCACTGCCAGCAACCGCAGCTACAGGCGCACCGTGCAGGAGCAGCACCGGTGCCCTTGCGCCAGCCACCACTTGCTCGCTCACGCTGCCATGTAGCAGGCGGTTAAGGCCGCTGTGGGCGGCGTGGGTCGCCATCACGATCAGGTTGCAGCGGTGTTCCCCTGCCGCCCGCAGGATCGCTGCGGCCACTTTGCCCTCATACCTAGCAATCCCGTAAGGCACATGGTCGAGCAGGTAGCTTTCTGCTACCTCGCGTAGGTACTGATAGGTGTCGTGTTCAATATCGGCAAGCAAGCTGGTTGTGTACTCAAGTGCGTACGGTGGGGCAAGCTCTACCAGCACGAACTCCCCGATCCTGTGTTCATCAGGTGTTACCCTCAGCAACAGGATGGTGCCAGCTTCTCCCACCGAGGCCAGGGCTAGAGGCAAAACCTGTTCAGCGAGAGGGGTACCGTCGAGCGGCACGAGGATGCGCCACGACTGGTCGCTGCCCTCCGTTAGGCTCATCAGCGGCTGGTGGCTGCTAACCAGCAGCACGGGTACCCTGGTCTCGCTGATCACTGCTGCGGCCACGCTGCCAAGCACAGTGCGGGCAAGGCCGGTACGCCCGTGCGTACTCATCACTACCAGGTCGTAATCGTTCGCCTCGGCGACGAGCAGCGTAAAGACGACCGTGCCGCACAACACGAGGGTGTGTACCTCCGCCACTCCGCTTGCCTTGAGCTGGGTACTCATTTCGCCGAGGTAGGTCTCCGCGTCGGCTAGGCCATAGTCGAACTGTTTGGTTGCGAGGGCCAAGTCAAGCGACAAGCCACCAGCGGCGGCGGCAGTGCTGCTAACCGCGTGTGCCAAGGTGATGCTGGCCTCATACTCCACTGCCATGCGGGTAGCCACCGGCAACGACCGCTCGGCGAACCGGGAACCGTCCAACGCTATCATAATGCGCTTGAACATGGTTTGTTCTCCGTTTGTTCTCAAGAATGTCTCCTTCCCAGTCTAAAGGATAGAGGTTGTTTTGGCGGTGAACAGAGGTTGCAGAATGGTGAATAACACAAGAGCTACGGCGATGCCTTGTTGCCAAACACTTATTCACCAAATGTTCACCGTTGTGTACCGCCGTGGTAAGCAACCACAGCTAGAATTAAGGTACAAGAGAACGAGGCAGGAGACAAACGATGAGCGTACCGATTGACAGGAAGCAGCTTGTTCGTCCGCTGCGTGCCGGGCTGAGGGCGATGCCCCTGCACGACGTAGCCGCTAGCGTGATAGCGGCTGTCGACCTGCTGCGACCGCTAGCGGAGGCTAGTAGTAAAAGCCTTGTTGTCGTTGCTCCCCATACTTCCTGCCCAGCGTACTTTGACGAAGCTGCTGCTCAGCAAGTGGTCGGCCAACTGGTAAGCTCGGCGACAATCCCAACCAGAGATTGTGTGGAGGCCGCCATCCGCCCTGGTCGGGACGAATACCACGTCTACCTGTGCGGAAGGTCAGCCAGCGTAGCCAACAAGACAATCGAAGCTGTCAGCCAGCCTATGCTGCGCCGCATCAGCCGCATAATCCAGCGGCAAGGCGGTTGTCTCTGGGTTGATGAGGGTGGAGCTAACACTGGGCAAGTCAGCACGTCTACCTTCAGCCTGCCCAGGCCGCAACAGCGTAGTTCGCTGCTCGGCAGCTTGCATACGACACCACTGGCAGATCGTTAATCGTCCACTGGGCTACTGCGTCGGTTGCTTGGCCGACAACCTCCCCTCTCGCCAGTAGCCGAGGGCGTTGAGTGTTGAATTAGTGCCTGTGAAAAGGAGTCATCATGGATAGTCAGATGCACAGCAAAGTAGTGGTAGTGACCGGCGCAGGATCGGGCATTGGTCAAGCAACGGCAATCCTTTTCGCCCAGGCGGGCGCGAAGGTAGTTGTCTCCGACATCGGTACCGAACACGGCGAGGCCACCGTGAGCATGATTGAGGGGATGGGCGGTGTGGCTAGCTTCGTCCGCTGTGACGTAGCTGAGGTGGCGGCGGTAAAAGCTCTGATCGAAACTACGATCAAGCTGCACGGGCGGCTGGACTATGCCTTCAACAACGCTGGCATTGAAGGTACGCCTGCGCTTACTGGTGCGTACCCGGAGGAGGTTTGGACACGGGTCATTGCCGTCAACCTGACTGGGGTGTACCTGTGCATGAGGTATGAACTTGAGCAGATGGCGAAGCAGGGTTACGGCGCAATCGTGAACAATGCTTCGATCCTCGGCACGGTCGGCTTCCCCACTGCCTGTGCTTACGTCGCCGCCAAGCACGGCGTGCTGGGGCTAACCAAAACGGCAGCCGCAGAGTACGCTGCTCAGGGCATTCGTGTCAACGCGGTGTGTCCCGGCTTCATTGAAACCCCGATGCTAGAACGTGGTGGTATTCACCAAGACCAGGCGATCTACGACATGATCGTGAGCCGCCAACCCATTGGCCGACTGGGACGGGCCGACGAAGTAGCAAGGCTGGTGCGCTGGCTCTGCTCGGACGAGGCATCCTTTGTCACTGGTAGCAGCGTGCTGGTAGACGGTGGCTACACCACGCAGTAGTAGCGGTCAGCAGGGTGACTAACGTGCCGGTGCAGAGTCGGTGGCTTGGAGCGTAGTGGCAATCTCCCGCGCCCAGGCGCGGATTGCATCCCAGTTGCGGAAATCCCCTGTCGTCGGCTTCATCACCTTCATAAGCAAACCTTCCCAAAAGCCTAGATCCGCCTGGTCAATCTTACCGACAAAAATCTGGTGGTCGCAGATCGACATGTCGTCGAACGAAGCAGCGAGCTTGTCAGGGTCTTGAGGTGCCTGGGAGCCTTCCTTACCCACCGGCCCGCTACTGAAAACCCACAGTGGCACCTTGGCGAGAGCGGCGCGATGCTGCTCGGCAAAGCGGCGAGCCGCTGGTAGCCAGCTCCCCAAGTAGATTGCACTGCCCAGGATCACTGCATCATATCCAGCTATATCGCCCACTGTGTCTTCGGCCTGCAAATCGTGCAGGTCTACGCTGAACTGTGCGTTGCCCAACTCCTCGGTGATGGCAGTAGCGATCTCGCGCGTGCTGCCATGTTTACTTGCCACAACAACAAGGACTCTCATGGTGACATCTCCTTTTTGTACTCGCAAGGTGAGCGCATCGGTAAGCCCCACCAATTTGATGATGGCACCGCCCTGTGAAAAAGCGGGTAGGGATTGGTGAACAGCAGGTGAAAATAGGTGGCTACCTGGTAATTGTTACGAAACTGCCACCTATTTTCACCACTCTGTTCACCAGCTCTTTGTATTATAAGCGTGGGAGAGTCTCCAGTGCGGCACAACAGCATCCGGCCTCCACTCCACCAACCCCTCCCCTTCATGCAAGCGCAGCCGCCCTGCTCCCTCCTCGCGTTGCTCCGGCTAGCAGCCTACACATGGTAGAACCGCTCCACCCTCAGCCATGCCCAGCCTCAGGTGATGAAACCGAGCTGCCAACCTTCGAGCAGCCTGAACAACCACTCACAATCGCCCCTGAGGGGAAGTTTGCTGAGGCGGCAACAGCGCGCATAAATAACTACTTGTGTTTCCTCCCCGTTTGTGCTATCATATAAACACTGATTTATTAGCCTGGTCAAATCGCTCAAGGAGCTGCTATGTGCGCCACTCGCTCTAAGTCAACCTGCCTCGCGGTGCTGCTAGTCCTCGTTCCCCTCTTGTTGCTGGCTGCCTGTGCTGCGGAGCAGCCAGCTGGTACCCCAACGGTGCAAGCACTCGGTACATCGGCCATCACCACGATCAGTACCCCACCCCTACCAGCGTTGGAGATACTCAACCGCTCAGAGCAGGCTTATTATGTCAGCCTGCCATTGTCCAAGGTGAGTAGTGCCGTGTTGACCCTGACTGCTAACTCCGGCTCTGACACAGCCAAGGCTCAAACCACTAAGTACGTAACCTTCTACCAGGCTCCCGACAAATGGCGGGCTGAGTATGGGGAGGGGTTATGATTCGTGACCGCAACGGCAGCTATGACATCAATGGCGGGGCTAGTATGGGTAGTAGCTTCCTCATGTTGCTGTTCGGTACAGAGTTTGTGGGCATGGGTGAGTGCTATAAGATGGGCAGAGCAGTGGTGGCTGGAACGGGTAAGATGTCTGGTCAGCAAGCCTGGGTTGTGCGTGTACCGCCCACCGAGGAATGCCGCCAGCAGCAAGGTCTCGGCGATGCCTTGATTTGGGTGGATCAGCACACGTATATAGACTTGCGCGTGCAGATAGAAGCTACAAAGGAGGGCGTGGTTGAGGCTGGAGAGCTGTACACCACCCAGGTTGAATATGATGTGCCGCTCAACCCCGTCTTGTTTACCAAGCCGACTCCCACCCCAACCAGCGTCCCAACCCCTCTACCCACCGCCGCTACCATCCCACTGGCGGGCCTTACCGCCCAGAAAATCTTGCAGCGCAGCAACGATGTGTTTGACAACAACGCCATTGGACATAGTAACAGTACGGAACACCCAGATGTGCCGCTGCTGGTGGATGCTATTGCATTCCTCGCCCTGACCGAGACGATCCAGAGCCGGGCTGAGGGTCTAGCAGCCAACCAGCAAGCAGCCTTGACTAGCGGCACCCATAGCTTTTACTACAGAGCACCTAGTCAGTGGCGAAGCGAGTACAACACTGGTGAACTCATCATCGCAAATGGCAACGAAGTCAGCTATCGTGAGCGTGATGGCGCTGTGACCAGAGCCTTTATCTACTCTGACGACAACGATTTTTTCAGCCGCTTCGCCGCTCAAGACATGGCGTACTTCTTTGCCGCCCCCCGCAACTGCTACACCGATACGTTGGTTATGACGATGACGACCAAAACCACCAGGTCACCTTATATGCCTGCTCGGCAGGGTGAAGTCAGGCACAAGGTTTGGTATCAAGCACCTAGCTACTGGCGCACGGAAACCGAAGCCGAGGGTCAGCGCACAATCGAGCTTAACAACTCTGCCCGCCAGGGTGAGCCAAATCCATATAGCGCAAGCGATCTAGCCAGCTATCTGACGCTTGCCAGCGACTCGGCCTGCTACAAGCCACTAGTGGTGAGCAGCGAGACGACGGTTTTGGGCCGCCAGACGTGGGTGCTAAAAACCACCAGCAACAAGCAATGTCAGTTGAGAGACTTTTATCATCCTGCCGACAAGATCACGCTCTGGATTGACCAAGCCACCCTGATCACGCTCAAGACAGAATGGCGCAACGACGATGGTAACATGGTTTTCCAGGGTGAGGTGGAGGGTATCGAGCTTAACGTGCCGTTCGACTCCTCCATCTTCACCACCAAGTAGCTGTAAGCAGCTAGCCAAGCCTGCAACCCCTCTCCTGGCTAAAGGGGTTGTTCAACGGCGGGCTGATCCTGCAAGGGCGTTGCTTTGCGATCCAGCCGCAGCGAGCCGTTCGGTCTACACTTCCTTGAGTCGGCAGGCAACAGCGTGTCTGCTGCGCAGCGCAAGGGTGGGGGTGTTACGTGCTTACCAGGATGTGAAGGCTGCAATCATTGAACGACTGTTGCCGGTCGGCCTGGTTTCACAATCCCCACCCCGAAGGGCAGGTGCAACGAGCGAGGGCCAGTAGCGCAGGGTGGAACGATTCCACCCCCAGTCCAGCAGCCAGCGTTTTGTTCGTCCGCCATTCGCGGCTTGTTCGTTTTGTTTACGCCGTTTGTTCGTCGCACGTTACCGTTTTACCCCCATTTTGTGCCTGCAAGCACCCCTATATTAGCAACGCATGATGTTGAGCAGAGCCGTACTGCGCCAACGTGAGGGCTGTCCAGCAACAGAGGCAGGGGCAAGGCCGGAAGCCGCCTTGCCTACCTGCCCTTGTCGGTGAAGCAAGGTCAAGCAGA
>JAYUUN010000069.1:0-37271 GCA_043754535.1 Chloroflexota bacterium
GATGGTCTGCTAGAATAAAGGCAAGGCGTGGGGCTTACCCGCCCCTCTTGCAGGCTGCCAGTTCGCTGCTGCGAGGATGGTTGACAGGGATAGGGTTAAAAGGGGGGTAGTGTGGCAGAGAAGATCAAGGTGCTGTTCCTGTGCCGGGCAAATACCGACCGCTCTCAGCTTGCCGAAGTGTTGCTTCACAAGATTGGTGGCCCCCGCTTTGAGGTGCATAGTGCTGGCAGCGAACCCGGCAGCGAACTTGAGCTGCTCACCCGCCAGATGATCGAGATGCAGGGCTATGACCCAGCCAAGTACACGCCCAAGCACTACGATCAGTTCCTAGATGACGATTTCGACTTTATCATCACCATTTCCAACGACGACGAGCAGGATGCGCCTGTGTTCCCTAAGGACAACCTGCGGATCATCTGGCACTTTGACGACCTGACCAGCCTGGAAGTGGGTGATGCTCGCTACCAGCGCGCCTTCCGCTACATCTCCAACGGCCTGGAGACGCGCACCCGCCTGTTCGTCAACCTCTGGCGCGACGGCGACCGCCGGGCGATCATTGCCCTCCGCACCAAGCTGCTCGATGAGCGTCTGTCGCGGATGCGCGACATGGATCGCGAGCATGAGTCGATCTTCGGCCACGAGCAGGCACGGGCTAGCATTGGCCTGTCCCACCTGCTAGACCTGAGCGAGGGTCTGCTGGGCCGCTTGCAGGCAGTGCGCCGCCTATCCCTCAACCGACTCAACTTGCCTGGCTCGTTAGCCTATGTTCAGGAAGCTGTGGCCGAAGAAGGACGAGCAGCCCCAGGAGGTCAGCGTCGTGCCTGGCCTGACGCTGACCCAGGCGTTGCCAATCAACGGCTTGGCCTGGTCGCCCGACAGCCACACCCTGGCGGCAGCCTGCAATGATGGCAGCCTGCTATTCTGGGTGGGCGGCCAATCCCTACCCAGCCTCAGAACCTCCACCCCCGCCAACGCCGTCACCTGGTCGCCCGACGGTCTGCGCCTCGCGGTGGCAGGGCAGGATGGGGTAGTCCGCATCATAGAGTGGGCCACAACTGCCAGCCTCGAAATGCGCGGGCATGAGGGCAAGGTCAACGCGGTGGCCTGGTCTGGCGACGGGCTGCTGATCGCCAGCGGCGGCGACGATGCCAGCGTGCGCCTCTGGCAACCCGCCAGCGGCCAGCAGTTTGCCAGCCTCGAAGAACACTGGGATCGCGTCAGTAGTGTAGCCTGGGCTGGTGACAGTCAGACGCTAGCCTCGGCCAGCGGCGACAGCAGCGTGCGGCTCTGGCGCAATAACGGCGAGATGCTGGCCCGCTTGAGCGTCCCGGCTGGCTCTCTCGACAGCGTAGCCTGGTCTCCCTCCTCGCACCAACTGGTGGCGGCCCACGAGAGCGGCACCCTGCGCGTCTGGGATGTCGCCCGTAAACAGGTAGTCGGCTGGCTCAACGGTTTCGCCGAGCGGGTCAAGAGCGTAGTCTGGTCGCCCAACGGGCGGCAGATTGCTGCCGCATCATCCTACCACAAGTGGGTGTTTGTCTGGGATGTTGGCCGCCAGGAGGTGGTCGCTCGCCTGACCGGGCCAACCGACGGCATCACCAGCTTGGCCTGGTCGCCCGACGGCCAGCAGCTAGCAGCGGGCGCGTGGAACGGCAGCCTGTGCCTCTGGCAGGCGGCGGCCTTCAAGTAGCCATCCCAACTAAGGGCAGCCGCAGCTTGAAGTCGCGCACCCGCCAACCAATGCTGGTGTTGACCAGCGTGGCGGTCAGCACCTCGCTGCCAGGCTGCCAGCCCTTGCCGGGTGGCTGCAACTCGGCGGTGACGGTGACGATAGCGGCTGCTGTCCAGTCGCGCTCGGTCAGCAGGTTGCTATCGCTGATCGGCTGGGCGTGAGCCAGCACGCTGCGGCTGACATAGCCCTTCAGCCGTGCCGCCGCTGCCGCCACTTTGCTCACATCGCTGGAGCTGATCGTGCGTGACGGATAGTAAGCCTCGGCGTTCGCCACTTCGCCATGCTCAAGGAAGGTATAGAAGTTGAGGGCTGCGTTGCCCGCCGTGCGTGTGTTGCTCACCTCCTCGCCACAGCCCAGCAGTAGCAACAGCAGCAGTGCGGCCAGCGACCTTGACAAAAGTGATGCGCCTCTTATATAATGTGACACTATTAGTTGTTTCTCCAAACAAATTGCGGTGGGTCAAAGGAGCAAGATGCAACAACAAGAGCAAAGCCAGCCAGTGCGCGTGATCGTAGCCGACGACGAGACGCTGATCCGCATGAACCTGCGCGAGACATTGGTCGGCCTGGGCTACCTGGTCGTCGGCGAAGCCAGCAACGGTGACGAAGCGATCAAGCTAGCCCGCGAACAGAAGCCTGACATAGTGATCATGGACATCAAGATGCCTCCTGGCATGGATGGGATCACGGCGGCCCGCCTGCTTACCGTCGAGAAGATCGCCCCTGTGCTGCTGCTTACTGCCTACAACGACCGCGAACTGGTCGCCCAGGCGAAGGAGGCTGGTGTAGTCGGCTACCTGGTCAAGCCCTTCCGCGAAGCCGACCTAGTGCCGCAGATTGAGGTGACGATTGCCCGCTTCGGCGAGTTTCGCAAGCTAGAGCAGCAACTTGGCAACCTGCAAGACGCGCTAGATGCCCGCAAGGTGATCGAGAGGGCAAAGGGTCTGCTGATGGAACGCTACAACCTGAGTGAACAGGATGCTTTCCGCCGCATCCAGAAGCGCAGTATGGACACCCGCAAGTCTATGCGCGAGATCGCTGATGCCGTGCTGCTGACCGACGAGATGGAGCGGCAGTAGCGGGCGGTGCAGACATGGGGATTTAGAACGTTCGCCACCCCCTGCTCACCTGGTTTTCCGCAGCCATATTTCGTTTGCCACTAAGCGTAATCGCCCTGCACCTTGTTACTCCTCTGAGTCATATCGCTCCAGTCTTGCTCATAATCGTCGGCTAGCAGTTCCGGCCATGCCCCTGCCTCGGCTGTCTGCTTAAGTACCTGGTTGCGTTCACGTAGGAAGGCTGTCATGTAGCGTTCCAAGAACAGCCAGTCGGCGGCACGGCCCAGCAGGTGCAAGGGCGACTGGTAGGCGAAGCGGTCGGCCATGATCGTCACGCCCAGTGAGGCGGTAAAGTAGTGATCGTGGTTGAAGCTGTGGAAAGCACCCCTGAGCAGCGTGTCCCTGAAGTGCCAGGGTGGTTCAAAGATCGTGATGCGCGTGGTCAGTTGCTGCCAGACCCCAAAGTGCCGCGCCCGAAAAGTGACTTCTTCGCCCAGGCCGATCAGCCCTGTTGTGACCCCTGCCACCGCCTGTTCACCGTTCCGCCCCTGCTGTTGGGTGTGGAAGTCAATGCTGCGGGCAAGGTCGAAGACCAGCTTGAGCGGCGCAACAATCTCGGTCAGCAGTTTGATCACTGGCATGGCTACTTGTCCGCTGGCACAAACTGGCCGCCTTGCACCTTGAACAGGTGGAGGTGAGCAGAGGGGTCGGCGAGATCGCCCTGTGCATTGAAGGAGATTGGGCCAACAATGCTGTCGCCCAGCTGTACCGCCTTCGCCGCTGCCTTCACCTGGGCTGGGTCGTCGCTATTAGCCTGCTTGATCGCAGCGAAGATCACCTGGGCCGCTGCGTAGCCACCCGCACTGTTGCCGCCAGGGTCACGCTGAAAGAGGGCGCGGTAGTTGTTGACCCAGGGCCGCAGGCTGTCCACCTTCGTCGTGTCGGTGAAGAAGGAGGAAACGATAGCCCCTTCACTGGCCTTGCCAGTGGACTTGATGTAGTCGCGCTGGAACACTGTATCGCCTGCCACAAACTCCACATCGGGCATCAGGGTGTCAGGGGCGGCCTGGTCGTGCATCTGCTGGGTGAGGATGATTGCTTCGGGGATGCTGCCCGCGTAGAGCAGCACTTCGGGGTTGGTCGCCTTTACCTGCTTGAGCGCGTCGGTAAAGTCCAGCCCACCCCGCTGAACCTCGATGGCGATCAGCGGCTTAACCCCCAATGCGCTCAACTTCTGCTCGTAGTACTGGCGCAAGCCCTGACCGTAGGCGGTGTTGCCGTTAACGATGGCTATCTTCTTCTTGCCCAGCTTGTTGACTACGTAATCGGCGATCACTGGCCCCTGGTATGCGTCGTTGGGGCAGGTACGCAGGAAGTTGTCCAGCCCTTGCGCGGTCAGGTCGGGGCGGCTGCTGGTGGGGGAGATTTGTAGCAGCCCAGCGGCCTTGTAGATCGGGGCCGCTGCCGCCGACACTCCGCTATCCTTGTGGCCGATTACCGCCACTACCTTCTCGTGGACAAGCTCGGTGGCCGCCAACTTGCCCGCATCCGCGTTGGCCTTGTCATCCTTCTGCACCACCACGATCTTCTTACCTAGCAGCCCCCCATTGTCGTTGACCTCTTGGGCCGCCAGTAGCACTCCCTGGGCGATCTGGATGCCACCGTCAGCGGTGTCGCCAGAGAGCGGCGCAGCCACGCCAATCTTGATCTCGCCATTATTAAAGTTCTGCTGCGCCTTTGGGGTGCCGATGGTGGGCGCAGTCGGCACAGGGGTGCTGCTGCCGCTGTCGCAAGCGAGCAGCAAGAAGGCAAGCCCGACAAGTACAGCAAGCGCAATCATGATTGGCCTGGACAGAGGCGTAGCTTTAGCGCGATCCGGTTGTCCACCAGGCTGCCCATCCTGCTTCTTGGGTAGCTCGCTCTTTGCCATGTCCTTCGCCCAATCCTTTAGTTGCTCGTCCATTCGTCACCTCTGGCACTACATATCCTGGCTGATGATAGATCGTAGAGGGGGAAGCAGCGTCGGTTGGCAGCGCAGACCGCTGCGGCTAGCTGATCTTGCCGCTCAGTACCGAGTCGTAGGCGTTGGCGATATTGCGGAGGGTATCCACCTGCTGCTTGATGTCGTAGGACACCTGATCGGTCGCGCTGCTCAGGCTGCGCACTTCAGCGGACTTGATCTTCAGCACGTTGGAGTGGATCGCGTCGAGGGCAGTCAGGGCGTTGGTCAGCTGGGCCTGCCAGCGCATCAGTGCCTGCTGCATCTCTTGGGTGTTGGTTAGCTGGTTCTCTTTGGCCTTCAACGCCTCCTCGTACTGCTGCCGCTGAAACTCGTCGTTGCTCTGGGCGACGCGGGCGCGGATCATTGCCGCCTCATTGCCCAAAGCTGCCGGGTTGATGTTCCGTAGGTAGCCCTCTAGCGATTGCGCCTTGTAGCAGATGGTGTACACGTGGTCGGTCAGTTCGTCCACCCCGTCGATTGCGCTGGTCAGGCTGCTGCGGATTGGCGTGCTGCCGGTGTTCGCCACCTCCTGCTCGATCTCCTTGCGCTTTGCCAAAGCCTGCTGCATGATGCCGCGATAATCGTCGCGCAACCTGCCAAGGTCGTTGCTCTGCTCTGGGTAGAAGCTCTGGTTGACCACCTGGCGGTTCGCCTCCGCGTCGTTGAGCGAGGCCCAGACGAAGTAGCCGTAGAAGGCGAGACCAATCAGGAAGAACCACCAGAAGGAGGTAAAGACCGAGATGATGATCGAGATAGCAAGGATGAAGCCGCCAATGGGCCTTGTCAGGGCGTAGAGGAGCATCACCCGGAGCTTACGGTCGCGCCCTTCCTTCTGCTGCTGCTCAAAATCCTTCATCGCTTGTTCCCCGCTGAGTCCACTATGCTACCGAGCGCGTCGTCGAGTGCCTGGGTCACCTCGCCGCTGGGGGCTGCCGCCACGCTGCTGCGGGCAATGCGCGCCTGCAAGCCCTGGGCAGCGTACTTGTTGAAGGGGTTGTCTGCGTCGTTAGAAACTACCGACACGTCGGGGTTGGCTGGGCGGAAGCCGTACTTGAGGCCCGTCCGCTGCTGCGCTTCAGAGTAGAGGAACTCCTGGAAGTTGAGGGCTGCATCCTTCTGTTCTGCGCTGCTGCCTGTTTGCAGGATGCCGTAGGGATGGTCGCTCCAAATGTTGATTGGCGGGTAGAACACGCGCAGTTCGGCGGCGTTCTTCATCTGGGTAGCGGCCAGGTTCTCTGGCACAGCGATCAAGTCGTACTGGGCAGCTCCAATACTGACCATGTTCCGCATCATCACGGCGGGGTCAGTATCGAAGGTAATCACCCCCCGCTCCAGGCTGTTCAGCCACGTGCCGTAGTTGCTGTCCTTCAGTTGGGCAGCGGTGAGGCCCGCGAGGTTAAGCTGACCCTTGCTGGCGAAGTAGCCGTAGCTAGCAAGGGTGACGGCCATCAGGCCCGCGTTGGTGGTGCGTGGGTTGGCCTGACCGAGCTTGAAGGTCTGCCAATTGGCATCACCGCCAATAGCCGCCCAGCCCCCTGGCTCGGTGATCGCCTGCTGCACCGTCACCCAGTCGGCCTGCTTGTACTTCTTGATGAACGGGTCGGCCCGCTCCTGGTACATGACGAAGACCATCGGGCTGAGGACGAGGGGGGCGGCCTGGTACTCGCCGCTACGCAGCACAAGGTCGCTGTTGTTGCCGAGGCTGCGCCAGCGGTTGTTCAGCTTGTTCACCCACAGGGTGCTAGAAGGTATCCAGACGGTAGGGGTAATCACCCGCTCGGCGATCTGCCTGACCGCCTCCTCGTCCTCGATGCGGCTAGCCTTGACGATCACCTGCCGTTCGCCAACCTTGACCTGCTGCTGGTTGTAAGTAGCAATAGCAGCAGTTAGCCAGTCCTGCGTCTCGCTGGAGTAGGAGACGCTGATCTCCAGCGGGCTGGCAGGCGTGGCAAGTGCGCCGCCCGGCTTGCCAATGCCGAGCAACTGCCAGCCAACAACGCCGAGGGCAGCGAGGATAAAGAGGGCAAAGACAATCACGTTACGAGGTTTCATGCTTTCCCCTTCGGGGGAGTGACGAGTGCTGAGGGCAGGGTCGGCTGTCAGCCGCCAACCACCTGCCCCCTATTCTCCTCACTCGCTACTGCTCACCGCGCCGCTACTTGCCCAGCTTGGCCTTGAGGGCGGCGAGGTCATTCTGCACTTCGCCCTGGGTTTCAAGGTCGCGGAACTGCGCGTCGAGGTCATTGCCGCTCTGCAACTGGCCTTCGGCCTGCGCACGATAGAGGTCCTCATCGGCCTTCTGATCCATGCGGTCGAAGCTGCTGGTGGCGTTGGGGTTGGTCATGCTGGCATTGGCCTGGTTGATCGCCTGCTGGCTGCGAGCGCGGGCGATCTTGGCGCGGATGACCTCCTGCTTGGTCTGCGCCTCACTGATCTTCGCCTCCAGGTTGGCAAGTGCCTGGCGCAGTTCGCTAACCTGGCCGTGCTGGGCATCGTACTGTATGCGATACTGCTGGGCGATCTTGCTCTCATTCGCCTTGCGGGTCAGGGCTTCGGTGGCGAGTTCGTCGTTGTTAGCTCGCACCGCCATCTCGGCCTTGCCTTGCCAGTTGTCGGCGGCATTGACATGGGTCTGCTGCTTGCCCAGCAAGTCCTGCTCGACGGCCATCGCCTGCGCGGTTGCAGCACGGGCTTCGCTCAACTGCTCGTTGAGTTGGCGCAGGTACTCGGCGACCATCTTCTCCGGGTCTTCGGCATTGTCGATCATCGCGTTGATATTGGCACCGATCAGGGTGCTGATCCGGCTGAGGATTCCGGGCATCTTTTATTCTCCTTCTGGCGTTGTTTCTGCTTCTGGTGGGCTTGACAAGCGAGGGCTGGGCCGCTATGCTAAAGCAGCAACGATGTGGCCTGGCCTTGCGGCTATGATAGCATAAATGCCCGCCGCTGACAATGCGCCAGCCCGATCTTCCACCCTATATTACGATCCATCCAGCCTAAACGTTACAGGACAAGTGCATGATTCGTCGCCCCCTGCCCGCCGCCCTACTCTGCTGCCTGCTCCTGCTCGCCTGCGACGGCGGTAGCCCGCCCAACCGCCTGGAAGTCTCCCTCGGCCTGCTCTCCACCGCGATCCCAGCCAGCCCCACCCCGCAGCTGACCGCCAGCCCCACCCCGCCGCCCACGATCACCCCCGTCCCGGCTGGCTACCTGGAAGCGAGCGCACTGGCGGCCTACATGAACGAGGCGAACAGCCTGGTTAGCGAAGCACGGGCGGCAGAGGTAGATTACCTGAACAATTCTGGCAACGTTGCTGAGTTCGCGGATGTGTTCGCCCGCCGCAACGATTTCATCAAGGTCTCGGATGCCTTTGTGGTCAAGCTGGACGATGTGCTGGCCCGCTATGCCAAGCTGCTGCCACCAGAACGCGCCCGCCACTATCACGACCTTACCTTCGCCCGCTTGAGCGAGGTGCGCTCCTCTACCAGCGACCTGCGGCAGGGTATCGCCAATGACAGCATTGACCTTTGGAACAGCGGGGTTAGCCGTCAGGAGAAAATTAACACGCTGCTCAAGCAGCAGAACGCCGAATACCTGTTGGTAGTTGGCTATATCAACGCCAACATTGGTGGCCGCTAGCCGCCTGCGCTGGCAACAAAGAGGGCGCACCCACGTGGGTGCGCCCTTCTTCCCTACCCGCCTGCTTACTTGCGGTTGCTGATTGGTCCGTACTTCAGCCCTTCAGGGCCGATGTACTCGGCGCGGGGGCGGATGATGCGGTTGTCGGCGTACTGCTCGAAGGCGTGGCCGATCCAGCCGACCACACGGCTGACCACGAACAGGGGGATGTAGAGGCCGGTCTTGATCCCCAAGGCGCGGTAAGTGCTGGCCGAGTAGAAGTCTACGTTGGGGTAGAGGCCGCGAATCTCTAGCACGGCCCGCTCGATAGCCGCGCTCATGTCGTACCACTTGCTCTCGCCATTCTGCTGGCCGAGTTGCTGCGCCAGCTTCTTGAGGATGAAGGCGCGAGGGTCACCGTGCTTGTAGACACGGTGGCCGAAGCCCATCACCAGCTTCTTGTTGGCGAACTGCTCCGCTGTCCACGCCCCCGCGTCCAGACCGGCTGCGTCGATCTGCTCAAGTGTCTTCATCACCGCCTGATTTGCGCCCCCATGCAGCGGCCCCTTGAGTGTGCCAATCGCGGTGACGATGGCCGAGTGCAGGTCGGAGAGGGTGGAGGCAGTGACGATGGTGGCGAAGGCGGAGGCGTTCAACTCGTGGTCGGCGTGCAAGATAAGGGCAGTGTCAATCGTCTCGGCCCGCAACGCGTTCGGCTCCTCCCCTTCAAGCATATAGAGGAAGTTGGAGGCGTGGCTGAGGTGGCTGCTGGGTGCAATCGGCTCCTGCCCCTGGCCCAGGCGTTCGTAGGCGGCAACCAGGGTGGGGATTTGAGCGGTAATGCGGATCGCCTTCCGCAGGTTGGCCTCATGGCTCATCTCCTGCGCCTCCTCGTCGTAGAGGGCGAGGGCAGAGACGGCAGTTCGCAGCACATCCATAGAGTTGCCATGCTGTGGCAGGTTACGCAGCATCGCCAACACCCCCTCAGGGGCCGGGCGGTTGGCAACTAGCTTGCTGTTCAACTCGGCAAGCTCTACCTGGTTTGGCAGCTTGCCATACCAGATCAGGTGGATTACTTCCTCAAAGCTGGCATTAGCAGCCAGGTCTTCGATGGTGTAGCCCCCATAGATCAGGGTGGCTTCCTTCTCAATAATCGTACTGATCGAGGTGTTGCCCACTACGGCATCTTCGAGGCCGGAGGGTTTCTTCTTTTCAGTCTTCTCGGCGGTGGCGGCTTCAACCACGTTGTTGATTCCCCTTTCTTGAAACGTCAGCGTTGCGCTCAATTATAGCACCAGGGGCAAACTGCTGTCCAGCCTGCGACCATAGGTTTTGCTTATCCCTGCCATAATCTGCGCCTCTAGTGGCGATAAGAAGGGGAGCCACCCATGTGGGTAGCTCCCTGTGAAGATGCAGTGGGTTAGCTGACCGACTGCTGCTCAGCTTCGGGCTGCTGCTCAGCTTTGGGCTGCTGCTCAGCTTCAGCGGGCTGCTGCTCAACTTCAGGCTGCTGCTCAACTTCAGGCTGCTGCTCAGCTTCAGCGGGCTGGCCGCCCCCGGTGGGTTGCTCGCCACCGACTAGCTGGCTGGCCCCCGCCGCGTTGAGTGCATCAGCCATTGCCGTGCTACCTGCTGTCAGCGCGTCATCGCTAGCCCCAGGCTGCCCAGTCGCGGGCTGTTCGCGGGGTGGGCGCGGGGTAGTACGAGCGCGATCCGCACGTGGGGCGAAGACCATCGTCATGTTACGCCCCTCCATCTTCGATAGCTGCTCCGGGGTGCCGACCTCGCGCAGGTGTTCGCTCATGCGGTCGAGTACCTGGCGGCCAAGCTCTTGATGGGTGATTTGCCGCCCCTTGAACTGCACGGTCAGCTTAACCTTGTAGCCCTGCTCCAGGAAGCGGTGTACCATGTTGGTCTTCACATCAATATCGTGGTCATCCATGATCGGCGACAGGCGCACTTCCTTGATCGTGGTGATCTTCTGCGTCTTGCGCGCCTCACGATCCCGCTTATCCTGGTCGTAGCGGAACTTGCCGTAATCCATCATGCGGCAGACTGGTGGCACCGCCGTCGGCGCGACCTCAACCAGGTCCAGCCCCCGCTCACGAGCCATCGTCTGGGCCTCACGAGTCTGCATGATCCCTAGCTGGTTGTTGTTCTCGTCAATTACCCGCACCTCGCGGACGCGGATGCGCTCATTTACCCGCAGGTTCTTACCGATGACTAAGCCTCCTGTTTGCAACAGCGGGCGCAATGGTTGCACCCTCACCTATCTGCGTAGACAGTCGCCACTGGTGCAGCAACGACCCTAAGCCGCCTGGTCTGGCAGCTTGTGGCTGTAACTATATCATATAAGTCTGCTAGCCGTCAATTGGTTGAGCATTAGATTCGCGCCCGGCTCACAGATTGCGGCAGTCTATGGTCGTATCGTAACCGGGGCTGGTCTCCAGGCCAAGCACTGTCGGCCAATACTCAGCGGGGTGGGGGTTGCTCAGGCTGATCAGCAGCCGCGTTCACGACTTGCCCCAGGTTAGCACCAGCGCAATTGCTGCTGCGAACATAATTAGTGTAGCCACCCCGCACAACAGGTTGACCAACCAGCCGTTCACCCGCTTGCCCATCACAGTGCGGTTGTTGGCGACCAGCATTAGCACGACCAGCAGCGGCGGAGCGAGGAAGCCGTTGATTACTGCTGTCCAGAACAGGGCAGCAATCTGCCCAATGCCTGTGAAGTTGATCAACATCCCGACCAGGGTGGAGGCGGCGATGACAGCGTAGAACTGCTTGGCCTTAGCCACCTTCTGGTCGAAGCCGAACTGCCAGCCCAGAGCTTCGGAGACGGCGTAGGCAGCACTGCCAGTCAGGATCGGCACCGCGAGGAAGCCCGCCCCGATCAGACCCACCGCTAGCAGCAACCCGGCTGCGTCACCAGCGATTGGGCGCAGGGCCTGGGCCGCGTCGGTCGCCGTCTGCACATCGGTCTTACCCGCCTTGAACAGCGTGGCGGCGGTTGCCAGGATGATGAAGTACATCACTGCATTGGAGAGCAGCATCCCAATATTCACATCCCAGGCTGCATACTTCAACTCGTTGTTGGTCGCGCCTTTACGCTGCCAGAGTTGCTTGCGACCCACGCTGATCTCCTCCTCCACCTCTTGACTAGCCTGCCAGAAGAACAAGTAGGGGGAGATAGTCGTACCGAGAATGGCTACCACAATGGCGAGGAAGGTGGCATCGAAGTGGAGAGTGGGGATCAGGCTGGCGCGCAAGACCTCCCCCCAGTCGGGGCGGGCGAAGAAAGCAGCGGCAATGTAGGCAAAGAGGGCAAGGGTCAACCACTTGAAGATGTTGGCGATCAGGCGGTAGGAACCCCAGATTTGGATAGCGAGGATAGTGAGGCTGGTAGGCACAACGAACAGCCAGGCGGGTACGGTGGGGATCAGCAGGTTGATAGCAGCGGCGATAGCCCCAATGTCAGCCCCGGCGTTGATCGTGTTGGCGACTAGCAAGGCAAGCACAGCCAGGTAGAGCAGTGGGCGTGGGTAGTGCCGTCGTAGCACGCCTGCCAGACCCATGCCGCTGACCATGCCAACCTTAGCGCAGGCGTACTGTACGCCCGCCATCAGGGGGAAGCTGAAGACAGCCAGCCAGAGGGTAGCGAAGCCGAATTGTGCGCCCGCTGTGGTGTAGGTGCCAATGCCACTGGGGTCGTCATCGGACGCGCCCGTGACCAGGCCGGGGCCGAGTACCTTGAGCAGCCGCTTGACTGGATTGCGCTCCGCCAGCATAGCCGCTTCCAGCGTGTCAGTGCCACCCGCTGGTTCACTATGGGGGGTTAGTGGCGCGCCTTCCGCCGTGCTGTCTTTGGCCTGTCCTGCCATCCAACCCTCCTGGGTGATCATCTCCGCAGCTTAGTAGCTAAACCAGGCTACCCTTATCATTGCACGCTGAGGTATACAGCGCGGTGAAAATGGGTGACAATAAGGTGAACGCAGCGGCTTGCCTTTAAGCGCAATCCTGTGCTAGAATTATGGTGAACGCGATTGGACAGGGAGACGACGAATGAGTTCAGTGCAGCATCAGCCCCAAGCGGATAATGAGAGCAGCGACCAGTTGATCCTTCACCTGCTTGAGTTGCATGAGGGCGCACTCGCGATCAGCAGCACGCTCGAACTCAGCGTGATCTTGCAGCGGGTGGTGGATACCGCCCGGCGGCTGACCGCTTCGCGCTATGCGGCTCTTGGCATGGTCGGCGAAGATGGCCTGATCACTATGTTCATCACCAGCGGCATCCCGGCTGAGAAGCGCGAAGTGATGGGTGAACTGCCTCGCGGTCACGGCCTGCTGGGCGTGCTGATTAAAGAGGGCAAGCCGATCCGCATCCCCAACATCGCCGCCGACCAGCGTAGCAGCGGCTTCCCCCCCAACCATCCGCCAATGACCACCCTGCTGGGAATGCCGATCCGCTACCTCGGTCGCGTGGTTGGCGACCTCTACCTGACCGACAAGGAGAACGGGCTGTTCTGGAGCGATGAGGACGAGTGGCTGACTGGCCTACTCGCCAGCCACGCGGCAGTTGCGATCAGCAATGCCTACCTCTACCACGAACTGAAGCTCCAGCAGGAACACGCCGAAGCCAACCACCGCCGCCTGGCTGTGATCATGGCGGCTCTGCCAGAGGGCATTGTGGTTTGCGACAAAGCAGGGCGGGTGTTGCTGTTGAACGAAACCGCCCACCTCTTGCTCGGCTGGCAGGTGGGCGACGACGTTCAGGCGCGGCCCTACCTCACTACCCAGCCCGACGGCAGCCCCTATACGACGGCGAGTTTGCCCCTCGTTCACACTCTGCGGGAGGGCGTGGCCCTCAGCGGCCAGCAGATGACCGTCAGCCAGCCGCATGGCAAGGTGGTGGATGTATTGACCAGCACTGCTCCCCTGCTCGACAGTAGTGGCACCCTGGCTGGCGCAGTGGCCGTCTACCAGGACATCAGCCAGATCACAGAGCTAGCTCGACTGAAGGACGAGTTCTTCTCCATGGCGACCCATGAGCTACGCACGCCGCTGACCTCGATCACCATGTCTTCTGGCCTACTGGCCGAACTGTTGCTGGCCCAGGGTGGGCGGGTGGCTGGGCTGGCGGCCCTGGTGGATGAGAGTGCGCGGCGGTTGGGGACGTTGGTGGACGACTTGCTCGACCTCAGCAGGCTGGAGCATGGGCGGCTGCGCCTCTACTGCCGCCCTTTCGACCTCTGCGCCCTGCTCAATCGCATAGTAGATGAGACGCTACCGCTGGCCGAGCGCAAGAGCCAGCAATTGACGGTGATCGCCGACCAATCTTGCGCGCTGGAAGCCGATCCAGGGCGGATTGAGCAAGTGGTACTCAACCTGATCGCCAACGCAATCAAGTACACCCCGGCGGGCGGCAACATCCAGGTCAGCGTGAACTACGGGCGCGGGGTGACGACCATCGCAGTAGCCGACAATGGCCCCGGCATTCCAGCCCATGAACGTGAACACATCTTCGAGCGGTTCTACCGCCGCGAGGATGAGGGGACAGCGCAGGCGGGTAGCGGCCTCGGCCTACCGATTGCCCGCCAACTGGTGGAGTTGCACGGTGGACGGCTGTGGGTGGAAGATGTGCCAGGCGGCGGCAGCATCTTTCGTTTCACCATCCCCCACTAGCGGGCGGTGGGGTTGCTCTGGCAAGGCGATAGCCGCTGCCCCGCTCGGTCAGGATGTAGAGGGGGTTCTCGGCATCGTCGCCCAGTTTGCGCCGCAACCGACTGACATAAGTCTTGAGGTAGTCGCTCTGGCCCTTGTACTCGTCGCCCCAGACCTTGCTGAGCAGTAGGTCGAAGGTGAGTACCCGCCCAGCATTGCGGGCTAGCAGGTAGAGCAGCTTGTACTCGGTTGGGGTCAGCTTCAGTGTCTTGCCCGCCACCGCCACCTCATGGCTCTGGAAGTTGATCGTCAGGTCGCCACTCACGAAGCTGGGGCTGGCGGAGATCGGTTGGCTCAGGTCGGTGCGGCGTAGCACCGCCTTGATGCGGGCAAACAGTTCCAGGTGGCCGAACGGCTTGGTCAGGTAGTCATCCGCCCCCAGTTCCAGCCCCTTCACCTTGTCAGTCTCCTCGCCCCGTGCGGTCAGCATGATCACCGGTGCGTCGGATAGTTCGCGCAGCCGCTTGAGCATCTCCCAACCGCTCATGCGCGGCATATTGACATCCAGCAGGGTGAGGTCGGGCGACTGCTTAAAGAACAGGTCCAAACCCTTCTCGCCATCCCCTGCGGTGATCACCTGTGCGTCTTGCCACTGCAACTCCAGGCCAATAGTGATCGCTTCCACAATGCTGCGGTCATCATCCACGATCAGTATCTTCATTATAGTCCCTCTCTGTTCTTACCTCATCTTAGTGCGATTATAGCATAGCGCGATGGGGCAGCAGGCGGTAGGCAGATAGAGATCAGGTGAAGGTTGGTGAACGTTTGGTGAACAAGCTCCCCTCTCAACCGCTGGTTGGTGTCGGGTACGGTGCCAGGCTAGGCCAGGCCGTATACACGTCGCTGCAAGGATCGTTCACCGCCTGTTTACCAACGCGCACCAAAATCGCCACCGACGCACCGTACAATAGAGTTAGGTGAGTGAACAGGGCAGCAACAACGTTAGCAAGACAGCACACACAGAGGAGGACAAGATGAACACTATCTCTAGCAACTGGAACAGCAAGTCGGTACAGGGCGCGGTTTGGGGCATCGTTCGGTTGTGGCTCGGCTATTCCTGGATCACAGGCGGCTGGGAGAAGCTGACTGGTGGTGGTTGGATCGACAGCAAGGCGGGCCTGGCCGTCGGCGGCTTCCTCAAGGGCGCGTTGGGCAAGGCCGGCGGCGAACACCCAGAGGTACACGCCTGGTACGCTGACCTGACCCGCAACTTCTTCATCCCCAACGCGGTAGTCTTCAGCTACCTGGTAGCCTTCGGCGAGTTCATGATTGGAGCAGCGTTGATTATCGGGCTGTTCACTCGCTTCGCGGCAGGGATGGGCATTCTGCTGAACCTGGCCTTCCTCTATGCAGGCACGAGCAGCAACAACCCAGAGATGCTGGTGGCTGAGGTGGCGATTGTCTTCGCCGGGGTGTATGCTGGCTACTACGGGCTTGACCGCTTCGTGCTGCCCTACCTGCGGCGGGTGCTGAAGCTGGACGGCGCAGCGGGCGAGGTGACGAGTGGGCAGCCAGTGCCGCGTTCTCAACCCCAGGCTCTATAGCTAGGTTAGTTGCAGTAGGGAAGCCGCCAGAGGCACAAGCTCTGGCGGCTTCTCTTTGTGCTGAGCAGTATTGGCACAGCAACCGAGTACCGTGGGGGGTTTATTGAGATGGGCAGGCACTAGAGCAGGGCTGAGCATCACGGCCCTGCTTCAGCCCCGCCCAGTAGCGCACGCACGCGGGCAAGGTTCGTGCGGGGGGCTTCGGCCTGTGGCAGGGCAGCGGCAGCCCGTTCGAGGTAGGGGATCGCCTCCGCCAGCCTGCCCATCTCGGCCAGCAGCGCACCAGTCTCGGCTAGCGTCTGCGCCTGTTGGGGGTCAATCGCCAGCACGCCCAGCATAGCGCGCAAGGCAGCCTCCAGATCACCTCGGCGGCGGTGCAGATTGGCAGCGTAGAAGTTCGCCTGCCAGAAGTCGGCCTTCGCCACCGCTGCCTTTGCGTACCAAACCAACGCCTGCTCATCCTCGCCTGCTTGCTCGTAGCTGCGGGCGGCAAGGAAGGCAGAATCGTGGTCGCTGGGGTCGAGGCTAGCGGCGCGTTCGAGGTGGGGGCGGGCAGCAGCCCTCTCCTTGCGCCGATAGAGCAGGTCGCCCAGGGCAGCATGGGCATGGGCGTGCGCACCGTCAGCGACAATGGCCCGCTGGTAGTAGGCACGGGCCTCCTGCTCATCGTGCTGCTGCTCGGCAGCCTGCCCCAGAGTAAAGAGGGCGTTAGCGTTCTGTGGATCGTGGGCTACTACCTGCTGCCAGGCAACAGTCGCCTGCTCCAGGTTGCCCAGGCTTGCCAACAGGTGGCCCTGCCGCTCCCAGTCTGCTACGCTCTCTGGGGCGAGGGCGGTGGCATTGGCCGCGTGCTGGTTGGCAGCGGCAAGGTCGCGCTTCATCTCGTAGAGGCGGCTGGCTAGTCGTTGACCTGTCAGGCTCTGTTGCTGCTCGGCCAGCCCCTCCAATGTAAGCTGCAAGGCTCGTGGCCCCTCGCGGTGGGCCAGCAACGCGGCGGCCAGGGCGAAGGCGACAGCCGGGGCATGATTGCTGGCAGCGTACAGCCTTTCGAGGGCAGCTAGCGCATCTGCTGCGCTCAGTAGCCCCGCCGTTGCCAGCCGGGGGTAGAGGTTGGCAGCCCGCTCATACTCGCGGTCGGTCAGGCTCTCAACCAGCAGGTCGAACGCGTCTGGGTCGTGTGGGTCGAGGGCCAGGTAATCCTCCGCCTGCCAGCAGGCTAGCAGTGCCGCACTGGAGCGGGTGCCGAGGCTGGCGGCGACCTGCGCGGCAAAGTCGCTGCTGGGCAAATCCAGCGTCTGCGCCACGTAGTTAGTCAGGTTGGTCAGCAAAGTGGCGACTTCTGCTACCCCCCCTGCGCCCAGTTCGCCGATTGGTTGCTCGTCAACCAGCCGCCCGCTGGCATCGTAGCGCAAGGCTGTGGCCCGGCGAGTTGCGGTGGCCTCAAACTTGCAAGTTGTAATGCTACTACCTGGTGTAAAAAGAAGGGGCTGTAGCTGCTTCTGGCTTAGCGGTGCGGTGAGCAGGATGTAGCTGGGCGGCTGGCCGCTGGTCAGCAAGGGACAATGGGCTGCCAGCCCCAGCCGCCCAAGCACGCTGGCGAGGTCGATAGCCAGGCGGCGGGCGTACAAACCGGCCTCAGAACCAAAGCCCAGGGGGGTGACAGCCTGGAGGATTACCAAATCTGGCTGCTGTGCCATTACTTGCTTCTAGCCTCCCAAGTATCGTACAATGATACGGAACGTTGCTTATGCTGCTTCTGCTACAAACTATCTAGCGTCGCAGGTTGCGAACTGGAAAGACAAAACTGATGGCCTACCGCCGAAATGATCGATTGGTTAATTACTACAAGAAGCTGGCCCGCTCACCCTGGCCGGGGGCAGTTGGTTGCACCCTGCTACTGGCCGTGACGATCTGTGATCTACTAGTGGAGTCCCGCTTCTCCTTCACCTCCCTACACGTGCTGGCGATTATCCTCGGCACCTACGCCTGGGGTCTGCGTGGCTTCGCCCCCTTCGCCCTGATTAGCCTGCTGGCTACCTTGCTGCACAACCAGATCACGGGCAGGTATCCCACTGCGGCTGACAGTAGCGTGGCCTGGAATGGGATCAGCCTGGTCGCCCTCTACCTGATCGTCGGTGGGGCGGTGCTGGTGATGCGTGATGCCCAGCGGATGATCGAGCAACTAGCGGCTACTGACTGGCTGACTGGGCTGGCGAACCGCCGTGGCTTTGCAGATCGGCTCGCCCAGGAGACCGAGCGTTGCCGCCGCTTCAACCAGCCCCTCACCCTGCTGATGCTTGATGTAGACAACCTCAAGCTGGTGAACGACCGTTACGGCCACGTGGCGGGCGACATGGTGATTGCTCTTACCGCCCGCACCCTGCAAGAGCGGCTGCGGGCCACCGACCTTGCTGGTCGCTATGGCGGCGACGAGTTCATCGTCATGCTAGCCAACACCGACATAGCAGGTGGGCAAGTACTGGCCGACACCCTGCGGCAGGCGATTGACGCGGCTCTGGCTGAGTACGCTGCTGGCGACGAACACAAGCTGGCGACGGTCAGCATTGGGCTGGCGGGTTGGCGGCCAGAGTTGGTCAGCAGCATAGAACTGATCGCCCAGGCCGACCGCGCCCTCTACCTGGCAAAGCGAGCGGGCAAGAACCGGGTGGGGGTGGCGGCGCAATCCGCCTCCATCCACCTGCCCGTGGTCGCAGAGCAGGTTGCTACTTACCACTAAACTAGCTCCAGATTAGAAGCTCTCGCCGCGCTCACCCTCGAAGCCACCTTCACTGCCGCTGCTCTCAATGTCGCTGCCGCCGCTGCGCTCGTCCGTGACCGCCTCAATGCTGCCCAGGTCTGCGCTTTGGTTGTTGCTCTCGTCGCTTACGGCGGCTACGCTAGCTTCGTCATTGCTACTGCCCGCCTCGCTGCTGGCAGCGTCGTCAACCACAATTTCTTCGTATACAATGATCAGGTCTTCGCTGTCATCGTCGTTAGCCTGGTCGCTCATGCTGGCGAAGCCCTCATTCAGCCCCTGGATTGCCCGCGAACCCGCACTGATCGCCTCATCAAAGAGGCTCTGCACAGCATAGCCAGCCTCACGAGCGGCCTCGCCGAGGTGGGTCTGGGTCTCCTCTGGCAGCAGGCGGAAGGGTAGGGTGATAATTCGGCTGCCGAGTTGGAACAGGTCACTAGCCAGGTTGAGCGCAGCCTGACTCAGGTCTTGCAAGTCCTCACCTACTTCGCGCAAACCAAATGTGCTACGCTCCTTATGGTCTTCCATCGTACTAGCCTCCTGTGTAGCTGCTCGCTGCCCCGCTGCTGCGAAGGTGCCAAGCCATCAAGCTCATCGTTAGTCCGATTGTACGTGAACAGTGGCAGCTTTGTCAATCCAACGAGCTGGGGGCAGTAGGGCTGTGCAAGATAGTGGCTTGGTTAGTAGCGGGGGCGCAACATCCAGGTGCCATGCTCAACCGCTAACCGACAAGGAACCTGTAGCTGCAAGACGATGAACAGTCGTGCTGTCTCAGCCAACCGTGCTTGACAAATACTTCCTACGTGCTATAATGTCGGCTAACCTGCGTGATAATTGCTGAACCAAAAGTGCCTGCCTGCTTGTACCTATACAATAGGCTGTGGCCCTGGTTGACGACGATCCGCAGCCCTGCGCGGCAATGGAGCCACGCACAAGGTAGGTTGGCTGGCTGGCTCAATGGGTCCGCTTCGGCGGGAGCCAGCAGCTAACCTTTGTTCAACACAAGGAGGAAGATCAGTTATGCTAAGGCGACCTAAGTTTCTCAGCGGTCTGGCGACCCTCGCCCTGCTCCTGCCCCTGCTGGCAGCCTGCGGTGGCGATGCTACGCCAACACCGCGCCCGGTGGCATCCGCCACCACCGCGATGGCGGCCTCGACTGCCACGACCATGATGGCGGCTGCAACCAACACCACGATGATGGCTGCGATGACCGACACGCCGATGATGGCGAAGCCAACTGACACCGCGATGATGGCAATGGCAACCCCGACCGCGATGATGATGGCAACCGCGATGACTGGCACGATGATGACCCCCATGATGCCAGGCATGGGAACGATGACCAGCACCGGCACGATGACCACCGCTGCGGCTGCCCCCACCGAGATTGCCCCCAACTCGACCTTCACCGGCAGCGTGGGCGCGTTCCGCTGGCGGCAGGCTGAGGATGCACCCAACCTCGACCCGGCCTTGATGCAGGACTCGGTTTCGATCAACTTCAGCCAGAACCTCTTTGATGGCCTGATGGAGTTTGACCCGGCTACCCTCTCGCCCAAGCCTTCTATCGCCGAAACCTACACCGTCAATGCCGATGCCACGGTCTACACCTTCAAGCTGCGCAAGGATGCCAAGTTCACTGACGGCACCCCGATCACGGCTAAGGACTTCGTCTATTCTTGGAACCGCCTGCTGGCGAACCCCGCTGCGCCTTACTCCTTTGTCTTCGACGACATCAAGGGAGCCAGCGAAGTGGTTGCTTCGGCGGCTAGCACCGACACGACTAAGACCAAGCTGACTGCTGCCGAGGGTATCAAGGCAGTGGACGACTACACTCTCCAGGTGACCCTCAAGCAGGCAAGTGCCTACTTCATCCCCCAGACCGCCCTCTGGTCGTACTGGGTGGTGAACCAGAAGGTGGTTGGCAGCAACCCCCTGAGCAGCGATTGGGCGCAGAAGGCCGAGACGATGAAGGGGTCGGGCAGTGGTGCTTACACCGTCAAGGAGTGGGTACGCAACGACCACATGGTTCTGGAAGCCAACGATGCTTACTGGAACACGCCGAAGGCCAGCGTCAAGGAGATCGACATCCTGATCATCGCTGACGGCAGCACCGCCCAGCTTCGCTACGAGAACAAGCAGCTTGATAGCAGCGAAATCTACGTGGCCGACTACAACCGCCTGAAGAACGACCCGATCATGAGCAAGGAACTGAAGGAAGTACCGCAGGCCAGTACTATGTGGCTCGGCTTCAACGCCCTGAGCGGCGTGTTCGCGCAGAGCGGCGGCGAGAAGGCTCTCAAGCTGCGTCAGGCCGTTGCCCAGGCGATGGACCGCGAAGACCTGATCGACAAGGCTCTGGATGGCGTGGGCGCACCGGCCTACACTCTGGTGCCACAAGGCGTGCCAGGCTTCAAGGACTACCAGGCTTACAAGCTAGACATTCCCGCAGCGAAGAAGGCTTTGGCCGATGCTGGCTACAGTGATGCCAGCAGCCTCAAGCTGACCTACTACACCCGTGACCGCGAAGATCAGCGCAAGGTTGGCGAAGTGATCCAGGCCCAACTGAAGCAGAACCTGGGGATCAACGTCGAAGTCAAGGCCGTTCCCTGGTCTACCTTCCTGATTGAACGCCAGAACCACAAGTACGACTTCTTCTACGGTCGCTGGGGTCAGGACTACCCAGACCCGCAGGACTGGTTGTACGCGCTGAAGTACAGCACGATTAGCCAGAACAACGAGGGCTGGGCCAACAAGCAATTCGACAGCATGGTTGACCAGGCTAACAAGCTGGCTGACCCGGCCAGGGTTGCCGAGCGCATGAAGCTGTACAACGATGCTGAGAAGTTGATGCTCGATGACGCAGCTATCGTGCCGCTCTACCAGACCTCGCTAGACTTCCTGATCAAGCCAGGTTGGAGCGGCTGGGGCTACAACTCCCAGTTCGCCTACCCCTTCCGTTTCCTCACCAAGCAATAAACCGATTGGCTGCCGAGTAGCCAGCGATGCGAGTCGCTGGTTACCGGCTGGCTAGCGGTGGGGGTGGGCTGTGCGCTCACCCCTGCCCTGTATCTTGTAATCTTCGTCTCGTAGCGAACCCCAGCAAACATTACCCACCAGCAAAAACTTATGACACAATACATTATCAGAAGAATGATTGGCCTGATCTTTGTCTTGCTCGGCATTGCCGCTCTGACTTTCACCCTGATGCACCTTGCACCGGGTAGCCCCTTCTCCAGCGAACGGCTGCCAGCAGCGGCGGTGGAGCGCATCAACGCCAGCTATGGCCTCGATCAGCCGCTACCTATCCAATTTGTCAAGTACATCTGGGGGTTGCTGCATGGTGACTTCAGCATCTCCTACAAGCAGCAGGTGGGGGCAGAAGTGCGCGACATCATCTTCACCGGTTTCGCCAACTCCTTCCAACTGGGCATCCTCGCTTTCGCCTTCACCATCTTCTTCGGCCTGCTGCTCGGTGTACTTGCGGCGGTCGGCCAAAACACCTGGTTGGACTACAGCACGATGACCCTCTCGCTTGCGGGCTACTCGATCCCTAACTTCGTGCTGGGGACGCTGCTGCTGCTCTTTGCCACCACCGTGCTGAACCCGATCCTGCCCGCTGGTTTGCAGCTACCGATTGGCGGTTGGCTTCAACAATACGGGCCGGGGGCGGCGATCCTGCCAGTGCTAGTCCTCTCGCTGCGGCCCACCAGCGTGCTAGCCCGCCTCACCCGCGCCAGTATGTTGGAGGTGATCCGCCAGGACTACATTCGCACCGCCTGGTCGAAGGGGCTGGGCCAGCGGGTGGTGGTGATCCGCCACGCCCTACGGAACGCACTGCTGCCAGTGATCACTGTTCTTGGCGACGAACTGGGCAACCTGATCACCGGCAGCATCGTGGTTGAGCAGGTGTTTGTGATCAACGGCCTCGGCCAGCAGTTTGTACGGAGTGTGCAAGACCTGGACTACAACATCATCATGGGGACGACGATCTTCTATGCTTTCATTGTCGTGCTGATCAACCTGGCGGTAGACATCCTCTACGCTTTTGTTGACCCACGCATCAGCTACACGAAGGCGAGGGCTTAGGCTATGGCAAGAGAAGAAAACCAGCCCCTGCGCGACCCGGCGGGCGTGCCAGCCCACGATAGCGCGTTGGATGAAAGTGGAGTGCCAGCCCGCCGCGCCGTCCCGGTGCTGCCAACAGTTGGCGGCGATGTGGCAGCCACGGCCAACAGCTTGTGGAGCGATGCCTGGCTGCGCCTGCGCCGCAACAAGCTGGCGGTCGGTGGGGCGGTGGTGATCGTGCTGATCATCCTGGTAGCTATCTTCGCTGACCTGATCGCCCCCTATGACCCTGCCTTCCAGTTTGGTGTGGGCGACGTGCGTAAAGCTGGCCTCTGCCCGGCTAGTGGTCGCTGCTCGGCCAAGCTGCTGCCGGTCAGTTCGCACTTCTGGCTCGGCACCGACAGCCTGGGCCGCGACGTGTTCAGCCGCCTGGTGCATGGGGCGCGGGTCTCGATCTCGGTCGGCCTGATCAGCCAACTGCTGATCATCCTGGTTGGCGTGCCGCTCGGCCTGGTCGCCGGTTATTATGGCCGCTGGGTAGACTACCTGCTGATGCGCGTGACCGACGTGATGTACGCCTTCCCCACCATTCTGTTCGCCATCGTGGTGCTGGCGGTCTTCGGGCAGTCGTTCCTCAACATCCTGATCGCCATCGGCCTCACCTTCTGGCCGCCAATGGCCCGCCTGGTGCGTAGCCAGGTGCTATCGGTGCGCGAGAAGGAGTACGTGGAGGCGGCACGGGCGATTGGGGTGAAAGATAGGGGGATCATCTTTCGCCACATCCTGCCCAACATCCTCAGCCCAGTGATCGTCTCGATCACCTTCGGCATCCCCTTTGCGATCATGACCGAAGCCTTCCTCAGCTTCCTGGGCATCGGTATCCCAGTGCCGCAGCCAAGCTGGGGTTCGATGGTCTCTGATGCGCGCCAATATATGCGAACTGACCCTTCCCTGGTGATCTTCCCTGGCCTGGCGATCTCGCTAACCCTGTTCGCCTTCAACTTCTTCGGCGACGGCCTGCGCGACGCTCTCGATCCGCGCACGCGGAAGTAGGAAAACAAAGCGATGCTAGTTCTCAAGCTGGTTGGCTATACCCTGCTAGCTATTGGTGTTTTCGCCCACCTGGTGCTGCTGCTGCGCGAGGTGCTGGGCTTCCGCGGCTCGCTCAATGTGCGGGTCTCGACCGAGGGCAGCCTCTTGTTCCTCTTTGCCTCTGGCGCACTGGGTGGCCCTTTGCTGCTGCGCCTGGGCGGGGAGACTGAGTACGGTTGGGTGGCACTAGCCGCCAACTACTTTGTGTTGCAGGGAGCGGTAGTGGCCGTGCTGGCCCTGATCATCGCGGTAGCCGACCTGTCGGTGACGCGGGCGGCAGCGGGGTCGCAGAACCTGGTCTCCGCTTCGCTAGAGGGGGCGGTGATCGGTGGCATCCTGCTGATCGCGATCAACCAGTTGCGCGCACTCACCTTCATTGGCTGGATACTGCTGGGCATCGCGTTGGTGGCAGCAATCTTCACCATCCTGCGGGCTGCCTTTGGCGTGGTCGTCTCCAACCCTGGCCGCCTGACCTTCACCGCCGTGCTGGGCTTCATCCTCGGCCTCGGCCTGCTGTTCCTGCCAGAGGGGTTGGTGTCGCTCACCCGCCGCCTGCCCTTCGCCTGAGCCAACCTGACAAGACGGGATCGCCAATGCAAGTAGACCAAACCAAGCCCCAAGAGCCGCTGCTCTCCGTCCAGAACCTCAAGACCTACTTCTACACGCCAGATGGGGTGGTGAAGTCGGTGGATGATGTCTCGTTCGACATTGCGCCGGGCGAAACACTGGGGGTAGTAGGCGAGAGCGGTTGTGGCAAGAGCGTGACTAGCCTGAGCATCATGCGCCTGGTGCAATCACCCCCTGGCAAGATCGTGGGCGGCAAGGTGATATTCGACGGCCGCGACCTCCTGAGCCTGAGCGAGGAACAGATGCGGCGGGTGCGCGGCAATGAGATCGCGATGATCTTTCAAGACCCAATGACTTCGCTCAACCCGGTACTGCCGATTGGCCGCCAGATCACCGAGTCGCTTGAGTTGCACCTGAAGCTGAATGGGGCCGCTGCCCGCAGCCGTGCCGCCGAGATGCTAGACCTGGTGGGCATCCCTGGGGCTAGCAAGCGGCTGAACGACTACGCCCATCAGTTTAGCGGGGGGATGCGCCAGCGGGTGATGATCGCTATGGCTCTCTCCTGCAATCCTCGCCTGCTGATCGCCGATGAGCCGACTACAGCCCTGGACGTGACGATCCAGGCGCAGATACTTGAGTTGATGATGCGCCTGCGCGAGGAGTTCAAGATGGCGGTAATGCTGATCACCCACGACCTGGGCGTGGTGGCGGGCATGGCCGACCGTATCATCGTCATGTACGCGGGCCACGTGGTAGAGCGAGCCGACGCACTCGACCTCTACCAGGACCCGCGCCACCCCTACACGCTCGGCCTGCTCAACAGCGTGCCGCGCCTGGACGCAGAGCAGCGGGGGCGGTTGGAGCCAATCGGCGGCCTGCCACCCGATCTGGCCCACGTGCCACCCGGCTGCCCCTTTGCCCCACGCTGCCGCTTCGCCGTCGAACACTCGCTTAAGGAGCGACCAGAACTTCGCAGCGTCGGCCACCACCACGAGGTCGCCTGTTGGGTGGATATCCCCGGCGCGAAGCAACACGCTGCACTGGTTGAGGGTGCAGGGGAGGTAGCCTAGATGATCGTACGTTCTGCCACTGAAGCTGATCTACCTGCGATCCTGACGATCTACAACGAGGCAGTGCTACACACTGTCGCCACGGCGGATGTAGTGGAGCAAAGCCTGGCCGCCCGCCAGACCTGGTATGCTGAACACCTGGCCGCCAGCCTGCCGATGTTTGTTGCTGAAGAAGGGGGGCAGGTGCTGGGTTGGGGCGCACTCAACCAGCATCGTCCACGCTATGGCTACCGCTTTACGGTGGAGAACTCGGTCTATGTCGCGGTGGTGGCCCAGGGTCGCGGCGTGGGCAAGCTGCTGCTGACCACGCTAATCGCCAGCGCGAAAGAGGGTGGCTACCACACGATCCTGGCTGGGATCGATAGCGGCAACACAGCCAGTCTGCACCTGCACGCTGCCTTTGGCTTTCAGACCGTCGCGCAACTAAAGGAAGTGAGCTACAAGTTCGACCGCTGGCTGGACGTGATCTATATGCAGTTGATGCTGGATGACAGGACAAAATGATGGCTGATTTGAGCGTAGAGGGGCTACCCGCCACCGCCAGCAACAAGCATGACGAAGTGCTGCTCGATGTGCAGCACCTCAAGATGCTCTTTCCGATCACCCAGGGTTTGATCCGCCAGCGGGTGACGGGCTACGTCCATGCGGTTGACGGGGTGGACTTCAGCATCCAGCGGGGCGAAACGCTGGGGCTGGTCGGCGAGAGCGGCTGCGGCAAGTCCACTACTGGGCGGGCCGTGCTGCAACTCTATCGACCCAGCGAAGGCCACGTCTACTTTCATGGCCGTGACCTGACCACTATGAGCCGCGAGCAGTTGCGCCTGGAGCGGCGGCGGTTGCAGATTATTTTCCAAGACCCCTACGCCAGTCTCAACCCGCGCATGACCGTTGCCGACATCGTAGGCGAACCCCTGCGTGTCCACAAGCTGGCGCACGGGCCGGGGCTGATCAAGCGGGTGCGCGAGTTGCTCGGCACCGTCGGCCTCAACCCCGGCTTCGCCAACCGCTACCCGCACGAGTTCAGCGGCGGGCAACGCCAACGCATCGGCATCGCTCGCGCCCTGGCGGTTGAGCCAGAGTTCATCGTTGCCGACGAGCCGATCTCGGCCCTAGATGTGTCAATCCAGGCGCAGATCATCAACCTGCTGCAAGACTTGCAGGGCGAGTTCAAGCTGACCTATCTCTTTATTGCCCACGATCTCAGCGTGGTGCGCCATATTAGCGACCGCATCGCGGTGATGTATCTTGGCAAGATCGTGGAGATCGCCGACCGACTCGACCTCTACCGCAATCCCCTGCACCCCTACAGCCAGGCGTTGCTCTCAGCAGTGCCGATCCCCGACCCGGTAGCCGAACGCAGCCGACGGCGCATCATCTTGCAAGGGGATGTGCCGAGTCCAGTCAACCCGCCGAGTGGCTGCCGCTTCCGCACCCGCTGCCCGATTGCGATCAAGGAGTGCGCCGAGGTGGTGCCAGCGTTGGAGGAGAAGACCCCCGGCCACTTCGCCGCCTGCATCCGCCAGCCGGTAACCACTGGTAGCGGGGCCGAAGTTGGGGCTGCTAGCAGGCTAGCGACGGAGACGGAGCAACTGAAGCCGTACGGGGTGGGCTGATTGGCTGCCTGCCGCTTCCTCACCCGTTTGCTCAGCTATGCCCGCACTGTTCAGTCCTGGCCCAAGCCAAGCGGCACTTCCAACCTGACCGCCGTACCCTCGCCGGGGACGCTGACCACGTATAGTTGGCCGCCGACCTGGGCTGCCCGCTCGTACATATTGCCGATACCCAGATGACCAGGGCGGGCGCGCTCATCCTGGCTGAAGCCGATACCGTCGTCGTGAACCATCAGGCTGACCCGCTGAGGGTCAAGATTGAGGCTGATGGCGATCTGGCTGGCGTGGGCGTGGCGGGTGGCGTTGTTGGTCGCCTCCTGGGCCACGCGGTAGATCGCCTCTTGCAGGGGGGGCGGCAACTGCTGCTCGGCGGCCAGTTGGCTGCTGATCACAAACTGGATGTTGTAGCCACGCCCTTGCAGCGCGTCCACGTAGCGGCGCAGTGCATCCTCCAGCCCCACCTCGTCCACCCCGATAGGCCGCAGTTGAAAGAGGAGGGCGCGCATCTCGCTGAGGGCATCGCTGCTGAGGGTCGCCATCTGGTCAAGGGCGGTGGCGGCCTGCTCTGGGTGGCTCTGCCAAATGCTGGGGATCACCTGGCTGATCAGGTTGATCGCAAAGAGCGACTGCGTAACCGAGTCGTGCAGGTCGCGGGCCAGCCGTTGGCGTTCCTCTTGGGCCGCCAGTTCGCGGGCTTGGTGGTGCAGTTGCGCGTTCTCAATCGCCTGGCCCGCCTGGTGGGTGAGCAGTTGGAGTAGGTGGACATCCTCCTCGCTAAAGTTGGCAGGGCGGTCGCTGGCGACGTTCAGCACGCCGAGCAGGAGGCCGCGGAGGCTGATCGGCACCACCGCCATCGAGCGGGCGTGCAGCGGGTCGGCAATGCGGCGTAGCACTAGCGGCTCCGTATGCGTATCGGCCACCAGCTTCGCCAACCCATTAGCAGCCACCCCGCCGGTGACTCCCTCGCCCACCTTGAAGTTGAGGATGCTAAGGGCAGAAGGCGGCAGCCCATAAGCGGTGCGGGCGGCCAACACCCCCGCCTCGTGGTCAATAATGAAGATGGTAGCCTGGGGCGCACCCAGCAGGTGGGCGGCTGCGGTGCAAATCTCCTGCAACACCTCATCCAATTCCAGCGAGATGCCAATGCTGCGGGTCAGCTTGTAGAGGCGGGTAAGCTGGCGGGTGCGCTCCCGCTCTGCCGTGTAGAGGTCGGCCAGGGCGGTCAGCAGCGTAGCAGCGTCGGCCTCGTCGCCTTCTGCACCCACCGCCTGCAAGGCCGCCTCAAGCGTAGCCTGCTCAAAGCTGGGCGCACGCCGCTGCAAGTGGGCCAACAGATTGTCGTAGAGTGGCTTGCTCATGCCCCCATTGTACCAGATCGCCGCCCGGTTCGCGGCTGGGGTAGCAGTTTAGGGCAGGCCAGGGTAGCGGTTCCAGCCTTGCCAACCGCCGCCCAACTGCGGTATGATAATTGCAGCAGTTGCTGATACAGTATAGATGGGGGCGCACAGTGGAGGAGCAGCAGGCACGCACGAACAAGCTACGCACGGCAGAGGAAGCAATCCGCGAGATGGTGCCGAACCCCTGCCCGGTGCTGGCGGTGGGTGGTATGCACCAGCAGAACGCACCGATGACCCTGGTGCGTGAGGTGATCCGCCAGCGGATACGGATCGGGCGGCTAATCACCAGCCCTTCAGCCAGCATCCAGGCCGACTTGCTGATCGCTGCGGGATTGGTGGAGGAGATCGTGACCAGCTATGTCGGCTTCGAGTACCTTGGCCTGGCCCCCGCCTTCCGCCGAGCGGTCGAAGCGGGCAAGCTGCGCCTGGTCGAGGCGGACGCGCCGCTGCTGGTCTATGGCTTGCAGGCGGCAGCCGCTGGTCAGCCCTTCGCTACCCTGCCCCCCGGCCTGGAACTGAGCGACGTGCATAGGGCTGCGCCCACCTTCTACAAGTGGACTACCGACCCTTACACTGGCGTGCCAGCCCTCTGCGTGCCGCCGCTGCGCCCGACAGTCGCGCTAATCCACTGTCAGCAGGCCGACGAGTTTGGCAACGCGATCTTTCGCGGCTCGGTCTTCACCGACCGCTTGATGGCGATGGCTGCGGAGCGCACTATTGTGCAGGTAGAGAATGTGGTGCGGGCCAGCAGCCTCTACAGCATGGCTACCCAGGTTGGCCTGCCAGCGGCCCTGGTTGCGGGCGTAGTCGAGCAGGCCTTTGGCAACCACCCTTGCGCCAGTCACCGCTACTACAACCACGATGAGCCACACCTGAAGGACTACGTGAAGAAGGGAGGGACGGTGGAGGGCATGACCGCCTACCTGCAACGCTACGTCTACGAACCAGACAGCCACGAGGAATATATGCTGCGCGTCCGTACCGACACGCCCGACAGCTTCACCTCGCCTTCGCTCTAATCGTACCGCTAGCCGCTAGCCCACACAGAGGAGCCATGATGAACCAGCCCCTTAGTTTCTTCACTGCCCCAAAGAAGGAACCGCCCTTCAGCAGCAACGAACTGCTGGCCTACAATCTTGCCCTTGCTCTGCGCGACGGGGAGGTTGTGTTGACCGGGGCGAACAATGCGCTGCCCGTGGCTGCCTGCCGCCTGGCCCAACTGCTGCACGCGCCCAACCTCAGCTTCCTGGGTGGAGGGGGCGGTAGCGTCAACTCGCTGGTCGAGCCGTTGGTCTTCCCCTCGTGCGACTACAGTTACCTGGCGGCGGAGGCGGTCTTGCCGCTGCCAGAGTTGATCATGTTGCAGGGCAGACCAGGTTTCATCAACACCTTTTTTGCTGGTGGGATGCAGGTGGATCAGTTCGGCAATTGCAACCTCAGCAGCATCGGCCCCGACTGGCAGCAACCTCTGTTGCGCGGGCCGGGGGCGGCCAGCCTGCCGTTCATGAGCCGCTTTGGCCGCACGATCATCTACCTCAGTGCGCACACGCCGCGTATCTTCGTGCCGAAGGTAGACTTCATCACCGGCCCTGGCTTCTTGCATGGGGCAGTGGACTTCGCCCGCGCCCAGCAGGTCTTGCTGGCCGACGGCGGAGAGTACGCGCGGCCAACCCCGCTCAGCAGCACTGGCCCCGCCCTGGTTGCTACCCCGCTGGCCCTGCTCGACTTCGACGAGAGCAGCAAGCGGATGCGGCTGCTTTCGCTGCACCCCGGCGTAACGCTGGCCCAGGTGCAGGCTGCCACTGGCTTCGACCTGCTGATCCCCGCCGCCGTGCCAATCACCCCCAGCCCTGATGCGGCGACGGTCAAGTTGATCCGCAGCTTCGACACCGAGGGGGTGCTGCGCCAGTAGTCTTGCGCCGCCTGGGTTTAGATGATGCCGTCGCTGGTGTCAGCGATCTGCGGCTGCTGGCGGGCGCGCTCTTGTTCGCGCAGTACGCGGCGCAGGATTTTGCCGCTGGACGACTTGGGGATCACATCAGTCACTTCTAGCAGGCGCACGCGCTTCTGGGGGCTGACGCGTCCTGCCACGTAGGCCATGATCTGCTCTGGCGTGGCCTCACCGCTCAGGACGACGTAGGCCTTCGGCACCTCGCCTGCCTCCTCGTCGGCGACCGGGATTACCGCTGCGTCCGCCACAGCGGGGTGGGTGAGCAAGATCGCTTCAAGCTCGGCGGGGGCAACCTGAAAGCCCTTGTACTTGATCAACTCCTTCAGCCTATCTACGATGTAGAAGTAGCCGTCTGCGTCGGCATAGCCGAGGTCACCAGTGTGCAACCAGCCGTCTGGCTCGATCATGCTGGCGGTGGCGGCGGGGTTATTGAGATAGCCCTTCATCACCTGGGGGCCACGAATGCAGATTTCGCCGGTCTCGCCCGCACCCAGTTCGCGGCCACTCTCTGGGTCAACTACCTTGACCTCGGTCAGGGGCATTGGCACACCAATAGAACCCTGCTTGATCAACTCGCTCTCGTCGGGGTTGATGTGCGTAACCGGGCTGGTTTCGGTCATGCCGTAGCCCTGCTTGACGTTGCAGCCCAACCGCTCGGCGCAGGCAATCGCCAGTGCCGCACTGAGGGGGGCCGCCCCAGACATCACTACCTTCAGCTTGTCCAGCTTGTACTTGTCTACCAGCGGGTGCTTTGCCAGGGCAAGGACAAGCGGTGGGGCAACGTAAGCACGGGTCACCCCGTAATCCTGCATCAAGCTGAGGAACTGCTCCATATCGAAGCGCGGCATGGTGACTACGGTTGAGCCGCTGGCGACGGCCAGGTTGAGGATCAGCTCCATGCCGTAGATGTGGTAGAGCGGTAGGATACCAATCAAGGTGTCTTGCTCGTTCATCGGCTCGGTGACGCACTGGCATAGGTTGGCAACCAGGTTGCGGTGGGTTAGCATAACCCCCTTTGGCACGCCAGTGGTGCCGCTGGAATAAGGCATCGCCACCACATCCTCTGCCGGGTTGATCGCCACCTCTGGGGCTGGCTCGCTGCTCATCAGGCTGGCAAAAGGAGTCGCGCCCGCCGCCTCGCCAAAGACGAATACCTCCTCCACCTTCGAGTGCGCCGCTGCCTCTTGCGCCTTGTCCAGCAGTTGCGGGATGGTCAGCAGAAAGCGTGCGCCAGAGTCGTTTAGTTGGAAGGCCAGTTCCTCAGTGGTGTAGAGTGGGTTGGCAGTGGTGCAGACCGCCCCCAGCCGCCCGACGGCATGGAAGGCGATGGCGTACTCTGGTATATTAGGCGCATAGATGGCGAACACCTCACCCTTCTTCAACCCGCGCTGGTGCAGACCGGCGGCTACGCTCCCAACAGCCGATAGCAACTGACGGTAGGTGACAGTGCGGCCACTCGGCCCATCCACCAGGGCGGGCTTGTCGCCCAGAGCAGCGGCCCGCCGTAGCACATAGCTGGGCAGCGACACATCGGGTATCTCGACGGACGGGTAAGGGCTGGTGAAGATCATCGTTGGCCTCCTCCAATTATGGGTTGCGTTGCCGTTTCGGTGCCGCTATTATAGCACAAGGCGCAGTGTGCTATAATAAGGCCAAACCATGATAGAGGTTCGCCTGTGTTCATCATCCTGTCGCTGATGTTGTTGCCCGTAATCCTGATCCTGCTGCTGGCCCAGGTGTTCATTGCCCGCCGCACCTTCGCGGTGGAGGATAGCTCGTGGCTAGAGAAGTTCGTCACCCTCGCGGCGGTCAGCTTCGTGATTGCTGCCTTCTGGCTGGCCTATGGTGGCCTCTACACCTTCATTCTTGACAACGAGTTGGAGAACAAGCGCATCCCAGAGTGGTTGTACACTGGGCTGCTGCTGCTTGCCAGCCCCGCCGCCCCTTTCTTCCGCGTGCGTGGCCTCAGCTATTTCGTCTGCTACTATCGCGGCCACTGCCAGGCGGTAGAGCAGTTTGCTCCCCCGCTGTTCCTGTTCGTCCTGCTGCTGGTGATTGGCCTGCTGGTGGGCTGGCGCACCATGCGTCGCCAGCGTCGTACCGTGGAGGGCAAGTAGAACGGCAGCGGCTTGTTGCTTGCAAGCTAAGTTCAGGGTGGCTAGTGGTCTGCCCCTGCCTACAGCAAGGAACGAGCAGTAGCTCTGTGATCGCACCCCGGCTGCCCTGCTTGCTCATGCTCTAGCTATGCTATAATCGGCCCAGCGTTATCGCCCTGAGTTGGCGGGCTGGTCTTGGGTTTCTACGTACAAGGAGGAACTTCAATGTCGAGGATAGCACGTAAGTTTGGCTTCTACCTGGTCGCACTGCTGCTGTGCAGTCTTGCGCTAGCCGCCTGCGATAACAACGCGACGACGGCAACTACTGCCCCTACTAACACGCCGATGGTGGTGGGAGCGACAAACACAAGCGCAATCAGCGGCGGCATGGGCAACGCTACTGCGGAGCCGAACTGCACCGTCACTGCTAGTGGCAAGGTTTGTAGCACCTTTAGCACGGTTGCTACCGCGCTGAGTGGCGACGGTATGCCAATGACTGGCACAGGGGGCATGGGTGGGGGGCAGACTGGCACGGCCAAGATTGGCGCGATCCTCAGCCTCAGTGGGGCCGCTGCGCCCTACGGCACCAGCCAGAAGAACGGCCTGGAGATGGCCCGCGACGACATTAACGCGATGGCAGGCGGTCTCAAGCTCGAACTGGACATTCAGGATGATGCTAGCAAGGCTGACCAGGCGGGGCAGGTAATGCAGAAGCTGGTTAGTGCCAAGTCGGTGCTGGTGATCGGGCCGACCCTGAGCAACGGTGCCTTCACCGCTGACCCCATCGCCCAGCAGGCGGGCATTCCAGTGCTGGCGATCTCTAATACGGCTGACAAGATCAGCGGCAAGAACGGCATCGGCGAGTACATCTTCCGCGCTAGCCTCTCTGAGCGGCAAGCGATCCCACCGACGATCAAGGCTGCGAAGGCCAAGCTCAACTTCAGCAAAGCGGCCCTGCTCTTTGGCGACGACGACGCTTTCACCAAGTCGGGGGCCGAGGTGTTCAAGCAGGCTTTGGCCGACAACGGTGTGCAGATCGTAGCGACCGAGACTTACAAGAAGGGCGCAACCGACTTCAGCGGCCAGATCAGCAACATCAAGGCGGCAGCCCCGGATGTGATAGTCGTCTCTGGGCTGATCGCCGAGGCAATCCCCGTGGTCAAGCAGATGCGCGACGCGGGTGTTACTTTGCCGATCATCGGTGGCAACGGCTTCAACAACCCGCGCTTGTTTAGCAAGGAGAAGGGGGCGGGCGACGCTGCCGAGAACGTAATCGTCGGCGCGGCCTGGAACATCGCTAGCGACAACCCCAAGAGCGCAGACTTCATCACCCGCTACCAGGCGAAGTTTGGCAGCAACCCCGATCAGTTTGCGGCTCAGGCTTACACCGGGCTGCACGTTGCCTACTTCGGCATCAAGAACGCCAAGAGCATGAGCGGGGCAGATGTGGCGGCGGCCCTCCGCACTGTCAGCTACGACAGCGTGATGGGTGCCTTCAAGTTCAACGCCGACCAGGACCCTGACATGGCGGCGGTTGTCCAAATCGTGCAAGGTGGCAAGTTCGCCATCTACAAGTAAGCTGTTCGGGGTGGGGCTGGTAATCAGCCCCGCGCCACTGGCTACGCACCCGTAGCAGGGAACCACGCCCATGCACTGGCAGACGTTCGCGGTACTCGACGCGCAGCAGGTGGTCAACGGCATCTTCCTGGGCAGTATCTACGCACTGTTTGCGCTCGGCTACACCCTGGTGTTCGGCGTGCTAGACATCCTTAATGTAGCGCACGCTGCCATCTTCATGGTGGCTGCTTTTGCCGCCTGGTGGGTGGCCGAGGCTTACGGCCAAAACCTGCTGGTTGCCGTGCTGGTTGCTGCCCTGGTGGGCGGTCTGCTAGGGGTGCTGCTCGATAGGATTGCCTTTTGGCCCTTGCGCCGTCAGGGTGCGCCCCAACTCTCGGCCCTGATCAGCAGCATCGCGGTTGCTACCATGCTAGAGGGGGCCGCTCTCGCCTTCTCGCACACAGAAACCAAGTACCTGCCAGCGGCGGTGGTGCCGGACGGTCGCTTCACACTCGGTAGCGGGACGGGGGCAGTGACAATCACCTTCGCTAAGCTAGTCGTTCTCGGCACTGCTTTGCTCGGCATGGTCGCCCTCACCTACCTGGTGCAGCGCACCCGACTGGGGCGCGAGATGCGGGCGGTTGCCGAGTCGCCAAAAGCCGCAGCTTTGTTGGGTATCAACATCGAGCGGGTGATCATGATCACCTTCTTCATCGCTTCGGCTCTCGGTGGGGTGGCGGGTCTGCTGTTCGCGGTCAAGGACGCGCCCTCACCCGTCAGCTACGACATGGGCAGCAAGGTAGAACTGAAGGGGCTAGCGGTGATCATCCTCGGCGGCATGGGTAGCATACCAGGCAGTGTGGTAGGCGGCTTCCTACTCGGCATCAGCGAGGTGCTGACCATCGCCCTCGGTGCCAGCGGCTACAGCGACGCGATCCCTTTCGCCATCCTCTTTTTGATGCTGCTGGTGCGCCCCAGCGGGCTGTTTGGCAGCCGGGCGCGGCGAGCGGGTTGATGCTTCTCCTCCCTCCACAGGCTCAGGGTGACGGTGCATGACAGACTTCTACAACCAGAATAGCCTTCTGCTCAACCAGCTTGCGATCAGCGCACTGCTGGCTCTTAGCGTATACATAACCCTTTCTGCTGCGATGCTGTCGTTGGCAAACGCCGCCTTCATGGGCCTGGGGGCGTACTCCTCTGCCCTGTGCAGTCAGCATTTCGGCTGGCAACTCTTGCCTGCCCTGCTGCTTGGTGGGCTGGTGGCGGCAGTGGTTGCCTTGCCGCTCGGCGCGCCAGTGCTGAGGCTGCGCGGGGTGTTCCTTGCTATCGCCACCATTGGTTTCGGTGAGGTACTACGCGTAGTCGTCACCAACGCCGCCATCCCTGCCTTCGGCTACAAGATCGGCAATATAGACCAGGCTTACCCCGGTGGGGCAGAGGGGCTGCGCCTCAGTCAGCCGCCCCTGACCAACGGCTGGTACAGCTACGGCGCATTGCTCGCCCTCATCTACTTCTTTTGGAGGCTACGCGGGTCGCGGATGGGCCGCGCCCTGGCCGCCATCCGCGAGGATGAGACGGCGGCAGAGAGCATCGGCGTTGATGTGCGCCGCTACAAGCTGATCGCCTTTGTTCTCAGTGCGTTCATTGCGGGCTGGGCGGGCGGCCTCAGCGCGCACCTCTACGCCTTCATCAACCCCAACGACTTCGGCTTCAGTCGGGCGGTAGACATCCTCACCTACGCGGTCGTTGGTGGCACCTTCAGCTTTGTTGGCCCAATCCTCGGTGCGCTGCTGATCACCAGCCTGCCAGAGTTGCTCCGCTTCCTGCAAGAGTACCGCCAGGTGTTCAGCGGGGCGGTGCTGCTGCTGGTTATCCTCTTTTTGCCCGGCGGCTTGTTCGGGCTGTTCAGCAAGGTTGTGCGAGGCAAGCGCACGCTTCTAGTCGGCATACCCCCTGCGTTCAGCCCGCCAGGGTTGGTCAGCGAAGCGGGTGGCACAGCAGGGGGAGACGAACCAGCCAGCCTGCGCCCTCCTGAACCACTTGCGGAGCCGCTGCTGCAAATCAGCCATCTAAGCCGCCGCTTCGGGGGGGTGATAGCGGTGGACGATGTGAGCCTGACGGTTGCACGCGGTGACGTGTTCGGTTTGATTGGGCCAAACGGCGCAGGCAAGACGACGCTGGTCAACCTGATCAGTGGGGTACTCGCCCCCAGCGGCGGCCAGATCAGCTTCAAAGGCCAGGTGATCAACGGCCTGCCACCCCACCGCCTCAGCACGCTCGGTCTGGCGCGTACTTACCAAAACATCCGCCTATTCCCTACCCTCAGCGTGTTGGACAACGTGCTGGTGGGCCTACATGGTCGCACCCGCAGCAATCTGCTAGCCCGCCTGTTCTTCAGCCGACGGGTGCGCGCCGAGGAGCAGCACAACAGCTTGCGGGCAATGGAGCTACTCTATCGTTTTGGGCTACATACCTACGCCTACGAGCCAGCCGCCTCCCTCTCCTATGGCGATCAGCGGCGGTTGGAGATGGCCCGCGCCCTCGCCACCGGCCCAACTATGCTGCTGCTGGATGAGCCAGCCGCTGGGCTGAACAACGCAGAGACAGCCACTCTGCGTGAACTGCTGCGCCAGTTCGCTGCCGAAGGTATTACCATCCTGCTGATCGAGCATGATATGCCCCTTGTGATGGGCGTGTGCGACGAGGTGGCGGTGCTGAACTTTGGGCGCAAACTGGCCGAAGACACCCCTGCTCGCATCAGCAGCGACCCACAGGTGATCGAGGCATATCTCGGCAGCGAGTAGAAGCAGGCGAGCAAACAAAAAAGACACCAGTGCGGTGTCTCTCGTGTACCCTGTGCCAGCCACCCCCGTAAGGAGGTGGGACTGGAGTTACTTGGCCTCTTTGTACGTAACCTTGCGGCGCACGATGGGATCAAACTTCTTCAGTTCAAGGCGTTGCGGGTCGTTCTTCTTATTCTTCTGAGTGTAGTAGACGTGGCCGCTTTCGCTGCTTCGCAGCTTAATCAGGCCGCGATTATCTTTCTTCGCCATTGTCCAGCCTCCTGCTAGGGGCGGGTAGCACAAACTTTGCTGCGCTACCCACCATAACCTTCCCCAACTCCCCGCAAGGGCAGTTAGGCGATAATCTTGGTCACGACCCCTGCACCAACCGTGCGTCCACCCTCGCGGATGGCGAAGTGCAACCCTTCTTCCATCGCCACTGGCACGATCAACGTCACATCCATCTGCACGTTGTCTCCTGGCACGACCATCTCCATCCCATCCGGCAGCTTGATCGCCCCAGTCACGTCCGTCGTCCGTACGTAGAACTGCGGTCGGTACCCGTTGAAGAACGGCGTGTGTCGCCCTCCTTCATCCTTGCTCAACACGTACACCTCCGCCATGAAGTGCGTGTGCGGCTTGATGCTCCCTGG
>JAYUUN010000070.1:0-37260 GCA_043754535.1 Chloroflexota bacterium
CCCGAACGACAACATCCGTCGCGGTGAACTGAGCAAGGTAGTTCACCGAGCGATGATCACCAGCAACTAAGCAACCAACCAGCAGCAACCAGCAGCCCCGCCAGCTTCGGCTAGCGGGGCTGCTTGCATATTGACTATCACCGCTTGATGGTGTATAATTGACACTAACGGAGCATAGGAGCGGAACAATGAGCATCTTTGACGGCAAGCGGCTGCCCGTAGAAATCTTCAAGCTAGACATCGAGCGGATGCGGCGCGGCTGGTACTCGGACAAGTATTTTGACAACATCGTGGCCGTTCTCAGCGCGCTGGCAGCCCAGGGCTACCGCTTCGGCGGCAGCAGCCCTGACCTCAGCGACCTGGGCCTGGACCTGGCGAACATTGATGTGGGCAACATCGAGGTGGAGATGCAGTGGTTTACCCGCCGCGCCCCCTACAGCGTGGTAGTTGGCGTGGACAAGGCGGTGGCGATGCTGCGCGAATGCACGGGCTACTTTGATGAGGCGGGCGAGTTTGTCAACACCTTCGCCCAGCTTGAGCAGGTGCTGGCGGTGCAGGACGGGGTGAAGGCGTATTACGAAGGCGACCCGCGCAACGTGCAGCCGGTGATCAAGGTGCGAGGCCGCTACCGCGACTTCGCCATCCTCGAAACGCCCACCCTCGGCGCACTGACGCGGGGTTCGCGCATTGCCACCAACGTCTACAATACGATGAAGGCGGCGGGTGGCAAGCAGGTGCTGTTCTTCCCTGCCCGCTTCGACGCACATGAGGTGCAGGCTGCCGACGGCTACGCCTACCACATCGCGGTTGAACTCTACAACCACAATGGCGGCGGTGTCCTCAACTCGTCAGTCTCCACCGACGCGCAGGGCGACTGGTGGGGGGGGGCTGGGGGCGGCACTATCGCCCATGCCGCCATTGCCTGCTTCCTCGGCGACACACCAGAGACGGTGATGGCCTTCTCAGCAGTGCGCCCAGCCAATATCCCGCGCATCGCGCTGGTAGACTTCAACAACGACTGCGTAGGCACTTCAGTGGCGGTGATGCAGCGTATGTTCTTCAAGTACAAGGAGCTGATGGAGCAGGGTGAGGAAGCGGAGGCGCAGAAGTATATCCTCGCTGGGGTGCGACCCGACACTGGCGGCAGTATGCGCGACGTGAGCGTGGCACCACTGGGCGACAAGCAGCTGGACATGGGGGTGAACCCGCGCCTGGTCTTTGCTATGCGGCAGGCGATTGACAACGCCTGGCAGGGCTGGGAACTGGCGGGCCAGTGGCAGTTGCGGGCGCAGCAGTGGTGTCAGAACGTCAAGATCGTGGTCACTGGTGGCTTCACGCCAGAGAAGATCAAGCACTTCGAGTCGCTCCAGGTGCCAGCCGACATCTATGGGGTGGGTAGCAGCCTGCTCAACAACTGCGACGACAACAACACCAACAACGACTACACCTCGGATATTGTACGGGTCAAGATTGCGGGGCAGTGGTATGACCTGGCGAAGGTGGGCCGCCACGCTTGCGACAACCCACTATTGGAAGAAGTGCGCGGCTAACCTATCGTCAATACCGACCGTCTCGATCAAGGCCTTGTTTACGCCCACCACCCCCGCCTGAAAGCTGATCGCGGGGTTGGCGAAGAAGGCGATCTGGGTGTCGGTCAGCGGCATGAAGTGGCTACCGGGCAGGTCGATGAGCATATCACGGGTGTGAACGCCTACCGTGTTAAAGTGGGCGTTGCCGCGCAACTCGAAGCCCTGCATGGCGACGTAGAGGCAAAGCTGCTTCTTGGCAACATAGGAGTAGAGCCGCTTGCGTGGGGCGGTGCCAACCTCGTCGTGGGGCAGCACAAAGAGAACACCATTCTTGTTGACGCGCAGCATACTAACCTGCGTCACCTGGCTGAGCGGGCCACGCAGGCTGATCATGCTGACCTCGTGCAGCAAGAGGAAGGACTGCCCGGCGTTGTTGAGGATGTCTAGCAGGCGCAACTCGCGGGCCGCCATATAGCCGGTGATCCGCTGGTCGGCAGTAAACACCTCGACCGGCATCTTGTGTTCCTGTTGAGAGTACATTAAACCCCATCCCTGGATGACAGATTAGTTCGCGGCTAGCCAATCAAACATAATGAGACTATTATAAGCTACTTTTACCCCGCCGCGCAATAGCTGCTGCCACATCTGTGCAACAGCGTAGTAGATGAGGCAAGGTAGCGGTAAGGTCTGGCGCGGCTAGCTGATCACCCCATTGGAGAGCGGCGGCGGGGTGACTGGCTCTGGGCCGAACTGGTAGGCTGCTTGCAAGGCCGGGCTGACGGCAGCAGCGGCTTGCTCGTTGGCAGCGTGGATGGTTAGCAAGGGGTCGCCAGCAGCTACCCAATCGCCTACTTTCTTGTGTAGTACAAAGCCGACGCGGTGATCGATCTCTGCGCCCTTGACCAGGCGGCCTGCGCCGAGGCTGACCGAGGCGTGGCCGAGGGCTTCAGCATCCACCGCCACCAGGTAGCCGCCCATGCTGGCGATCAGCGGCTGCTGCACGGGGGCGGCTGGGAAGCGGCTGGGGTCGTCGATATAGCCAACGTCGCCGCCCTGGTTGGCGACCATCGCCCGTAGCTTCGCCAGGGCTGCCCCACTGTGGCGGGCCTCGTCCAGCATCGCTTCTGCGGCTCCAGCCTCCGCCGCCAGCCCCGCCAGGAGCAGCAACTCGCGGCCCAGTTCGCGGCTCACCTGCCAGAGGTCGTCCGGCCCACCGCCGCGCAGGGTTGCAATCGCCTCCTGCACCTCCAGCCCGTTGCCGACTGCATAGCCGAGCGGCTGCTCCATGCCGCTAAGGACGGCCCGCACGGGCAAGCCCACCTGCCTGCCGATCTCGACCATGGTGGTTGCCAGGGCGCGGGCGGCGGTCAGGTCTTTCATGAACGCGCCGCGCCCGTACTTCACGTCTAGCACGCAGCCGCTTGCGCCAGCCGCAATCTTCTTGGACATGATGCTGCTGGCGATCAGCGGTAGCGACTCGACCGTACCCGTCACGTCGCGCAAGGCGTAGAGCTTGCCGTCGGCGGGGGCGAGATCGGGGGATTGGGCGACGACGACGAGGCCGACTTCGCGCACCGAGCGGATGAACTCGCCCTGGCTGAGACTAACCTTGAAGCCGGGGATCGCTTCCAGCTTGTCAATCGTGCCACCGCTGAAGCCGAGACCGCGCCCGCTCATCTTGCCAATCGGCAGGCCCGCCGCCGCCACCGCTGGGGCGACCACGAGGGTGGTTTTGTCGCCCACGCCACCAGTGCTGTGCTTGTCGCCGACGAAGGGCAGGCCTGTCGCCTGGGCTAGGTTGAGGTGCGCGCCGCTGCGAACCATCTCCAGGGTCAAGGCGGCGGTTTCCTCGGCCAGCATCCCCCGCCAACAAATCGCCATCAACCAGGCCGCGATCTGGTAGTCGGGGATTTCACCCCGCGTGTAGCCCTGCACCATGAAGGCGATCTCGCTCTGGTCGAGGGTGCGCCCGTTGCGCTTGGCAAGGATTATCTCAACCGCTCTCATCTCGTCTCCTCTGGGCCAGCCGCTGCGGGGCTGGCGGCTTGCAGTTCGGCTAGCAGTGCTGTGGAGAAGCCCTCGTCGTCGCTCGGTGGCGGCGGGGCCGGGGTCGCCCCTGGCAACGACTCGTTGACGCTCAAATCCTCGCGGCCCAGCAGGGTGGTGGCGTTGAGCAGGGTGCCGCCCCGATAGTAGAGGCGGGGGACGCGGGGAGCAAGGCCCGCACTGACCTCATAGCTGATCGTGCCACTGGCCTCGGCTAGCTCGTCGATGCTGATCGCCGCCCCCGCCTGTTCGCCAATCAGCACCACTTCGTCCCCCTCAGCCACGCCCGGCACGTTGGTCACATCTACCACGATGTTGTCCATACTAACCCGCCCGATCAGTGGCGCACGCCGCCCCCGCACCAGCACCGACCCGCGATTGCTCAGGCTACGACGGTAGCCGTCGGCATAGCCGAGCGGGATTGTGGCGGCCAGGGTGGGGCGGTTGGCCCGCCAGGTGCGATTGTAGCCCACGCTATCGCCCGGCTCTACCTCGCCCAGGCGAGCGACCACGCTCCGCAGGGTGAGGACGGGTTGCAGGTGCAGCGAACTGATCGTGCGCGTTGCAGGGCTGGGGTAGATGCCGTGTAGGGCCAGGCCGACGCGTACCAGGCTCAGGTGGCTGCTTGGCACCGTCAGGGTGGCGGCAGAGTTGGCCGCGTGGTAGTAGGCGAAGCGGTGGCCCTGGGCGGTCAGCTTGTCGCGCATAGCCAGGAAGCGTTCAAGCTGGGTGAGGACAAAGCTGTGGTCGGCTTCGTCCGCGCTGGCGAAGTGGGTGTACAGCCCCTCAAGGTGGAGATTGCGTAGCTCAGTGCAAGCCCGCACCAGGTCCTCCAACTCGGCTGCGGGCCTACCATAGCGCACCAGGCCGCTGTCCAGCTTGAGGTGGACGGGGGCAGTGGCACGGCACTGGAAGGCGATGTTGTTGAGAGCGTGGGCGAGGGGCAGGCTGTTGACGGTGATGGTCAGGTGGTGGGCAATCACCGCCCCCGCCTCCGATGGCTGGGCGTAGCCGAGGACGAAGATCGGCTGGACGAACCCGGCGCGGCGCAATTGCACCCCCTCATCCACGCAGGCGACCCCCAGCCAGCCAGCCCCGCTATCCAGCGCAGTACCAGCGACCGTGATTGCGCCCAGGCCATAGGCGTTGGCCTTGACCACCGCCATCACCTCGACGCTCTCGCCCACCCAGGCCTTGATCGCCCGCACGTTGGCTGCCAGTGCGTCCAGGTTGACCTCGGCATGGGTAGCGCGCCCGGCCCACTTGCGGTTTGCTTGGTTGCTGCTCATGGTAATCGCCTCTGCTCCAACACTTGAGCCTACAGCACCGCGCCGAGGTAGGGGAGCAGGTCGCTGGCGAGCAGCCCCCGCTGGTGGCGCAGGTTGAGGGCGTGGGCGGCCAACTCTGCGGCGGCGGCGTGGGCGTAGACGGCCACCGCTGCCGCTTCGTGTGCGCCCATACCCTGGGTCAGCAAGCCCGCAATGATGCCCGCTAGCACATCGCCCGTGCCACCACTGGCTAGCAACGGGCTGGCATAGTCACTGCGGTGGCCGCGCAGCTTGCTACCCTGCGGGCTAACGACGAGGGTATTCGCCCCCTTCAGCACTACAGTGCAGCCGAACTTCGCCACCGCCGCCAGGGCGTGGCCTGCACGGTCGCTCTGGATCGCCTCAGCGGTCAGGTCGCCACCGAGCAGGCGGGCGAGTTCGCCAGGGTGGGGGGTGATCACCGTGTCAGCGGGCAGGTTGTGCCACCACTCCCCCTCGAAGGCAGCCAGGGCGTTGAGCGCATCTGCGTCAAGGACGAGGCGGCTGGGCAGCTTGCTCTCCTTCGCCTCCTCCTCCTTCGCTTCAGCGGCGTGGCGGCTGCCAAAGCCAATGGGGGTGCTAGGCCGCGCCTTGCCAACCTCGCGCCGCACCCCCAGCAAGTTGTAGACAAACTGCTGCGTCTCTTTGTCGTCGCCCAGGCCAGGGCCGACCAGCAGAGCGGCATACTCGCGTTCGGCCATCGCCTTCGTCAGCGACTCGCTAGCGCGGCTGGCGATCACCCCCTGGTTGGTCGGCAAGGGCAGGAAGGTAGCCTCGGTCAGCTTGATTTGAAAGAGGGTGAGCAGGTCGCCGGGGGCCGCCAGGGTCGCCAAGCCTACGCCAGAACGCAGAGCTGCGCTAGTCGCCAGGTAAGCCGCCCCAGTGTAGTTGATGCTGCCCGCAACGATCAGGCAGCGGCCAAACGTCCCCTTGTTCGCGTCTACCGCCCGTTGTGGTAGCAGGCTCTCTACCAGTTCGCTCGTGATCGGTTGCCAGGTGATATTGTTTGCCATAGCTGTCTGTTTGCTCTCCCTTTCGCACTGCGTTCTGGCCCGCGGCCAATCCTCTGACTAGATATGTAGACTAATGAGCTAGAGGCCCACCCCCACCTCGCTGAAGCCGATGTCGCTGACCATGATCTCGCCCGCTGCTGCCTTGCCCGCCCCTTGCAAGAGGCCCGGCTTGGCGTAGGCGAAGGTGCAGGTGAGGTCGGCCCGCACGTAGTTCTCGCTCAAGGCCACCCCAGTGTCTGCATCAATGCCGGTCGGGATGTCCACCGCCACCACCTTCAGCGTAGGCTGATTGGCCTGCACCATCCGCAGAGCTTGCAAGATCGCTTCCAGGTCAGCGGGGAACGGCCCGCGTTGACCCGCGCCAAAGAGCGCGTCTACAACAATATCTGCGTGTTGCATCAAAAGGTGGATAGCTTCAAAACTGTCTGCGTCGCCCGACACATGGTACAGAGTCGAATCCACCCCTGCCTCGTCAAGCCCTCGCTGCGGCCAGTCACTTTCAGCTTCTGGGAGGTGCTGCCGTTCCCAGATGTACACCACCACCAGAGCTTGCGGCAGAAGCCGCTTGAGGGCAGCCGCACAGACCAAACCATCCCCACCATTGTTGCCCGGCCCAATCAAGAAGACCACTCGGTTTTCACGATCAGGTTTAAGGCTGTTCAGCATGGTCAGCACCCGCTGCCCGCAAGCCGCCCCCGCCCGCCGCATCATCTCGGCGTAGGGCAGCCCCTTCGCGTTGGCTTCCGCCTCAAGCGCACGCATCTGCGCGACCGTCACTGTTTGCATCTGCTTACCCCTTCATGCCCCACCGCCGCTGGATCGTGCCAGGGGCTAGCGTCTCAGAGCGGATACTGCCGGGGGCTGCCACTTCGAGGTCAACTGCCTTTGGCGCAGCGAGCTTGACGCGGATGCCGCCGGGAGCGACCACCTGCACGCCGACCGCGAACGGGGCGGCCACCTGCACGCCAACCCCACCAGGGGCGATCACTTGCAGGGCGAGAGTGCAAGGGGCGAGGAACTGCACGCCGACTGCGCCCGGAGCGACCGCCTGCACCGCCAGCGTGCCAGGGGCAAGCGCACTCATGCCCACGCTGCCAGGGGCGACCGCCTGTGCGCCGATGCTGAGGGGGGTTAGCGCGAGCAGGCCCGCCGCGCCCGGCGCAATCGCCTGCGCGTTGGCACTGAGCGGGTCGCTGCTAATATGCCCAGCCCCGGTAGGCGGGATCGCCTGGGCCATTGCGTGCCTGGTCATCACTTCTACCTCCTTAATGCTAGTCAGTTGCCACGTACTGGCCGCCTTCGCCGCTGCTGGCGACCACGAAGACGACCCCGATGGTATGCTCGTGGGTCATGCTGATCGCCCAGCGGGTCAGGTTGATCGCCTGCGCCCGCGCCGCTGCTTCACCGTGCAGGAAGACCATCGGCCTGCCACGGCGGTCGATCAAGATTTCGATCTGCTGCCAGCGGATGCCGACGATGCCAGTGCCGAGGGCTTTGGAGACAGCCTCCTTTGCGGCAAAGCGCACCGCCAGTTCTGGCACCCGCCCACGACAGAACTGCTGCTCGGCGGCGGTGTAGACGCGATCCAGGAACTTCTGGCCCCAGCGTTCTAGCACGCCCGCGATGCGTGGTATCTCGATGATGTCCACGCCCGCTTGCAGGTTGTTCGCTACGAAAGCGTCGGGGTCTACCCCCTTAGCGATGAAGGGCGGCCAGACGAAAGCCGGGTCGTCGAAGGCAGCACGGCTGGGCGGCAACGGCGGGCGGTCTGGCGGGGGCTGCTGGTCAGTCACGATTTTGCTCCTCCGTGCCTGCGCTGCTCACTGGCGGCCCACGCTGCTGTAGGTGAAGCCCGCAGCGCGCACGTCGGCGGGGTCGTAGAGGTTGCGCCCATCCACGATCAAGGGCTGGCGCATCGTCTGCTTGAGGCGGGCCATGTCCAGTTGCTTGAACTCGTTCCATTCGGTGACCAGCAGCACCGCGTCAGCCCCGCTTGCCGCCTCGTAAGCGTCGCTGCACAGCTTGAGGCCAGGCAGCAGCTTGCTGGCAAGCTCCATTGCGATTGGGTCGTAGGCGCGCACCTCTGCGCCTGCTGCTTGCAGGGCAGCGATGATATCCAGCGAGGGGGCTTCGCGCATATCGTCGGTGTTGGGCTTGAAGGCTAGCCCCCAGACTGCCACTACCTTGCCGCGCAGGTCGCCGCCCAGCATCCGTGTTACCTTCTGCACGAACCAACTTCTCATGTTCTGGTTGACGAGCAGGATCGAGTCGAGCATCCCGCCCGGCACCTTCGCATCCTTCGCCACCATCGCCAGCGACTTGACATCCTTGGGGAAGCAGGAGCCGCCAAAGCCAATACCAGCGTTGAGGAAGTCGGGGCCAATCCGCTTGTCCGCGCCCATGCCGAGGGCAACCGAGCGCACGTCGGCACCGAGCAGGTCGCAGATCATCGCTACCTCGTTCATGAAGGAGATGCGGGCGGCCAGCATCGAGTTGGAGGCGTACTTGATCATCTCCGCCGTCGGCAGGTCGGTGATCACCACGCGCGCGTTCAGCGGCTCGTAGAGGGTGGCTACCTTGTCGGCGGCGGGGCGGTCGGTTGAGCCGATCACGATGCGATCAGGGTTGAAGAAGTCGAAGATCGCCTGGCCCTCGCGCAGGAACTCTGGGTTGGAGGCGACGGCGTAGGTTGCGCCGTTCGTGGTATTGCGGGCGATGATCTGGTGTACGTCGCCGCCGGTGCCGATTGGCACTGTACTTTTGTTGACCACCACGGTGTGGCCGCGCAGGTGGGGGCCGATGCTAGCGGCGGCCTGATGCACGTAGCGCATATCGGTGCGGCCATCTGGCCCCTCTGGGGTGCCGACAGCGATGAACACGAAGTCGGCATCCGGCACACCCTCGGCATAATCGAGGGTAAAGCGGATGCGCCCGGCCTTGAGGTTACGTTGCAGCATCTCCTCCAACCCCGGCTCGTAGATCGGGGTCTCGCCGCGCCGCAGCATCGCCACCTTCTCTGGGATCACGTCCACACAGGTCACCTGGTTGCCGAGGTCGGCGAAGCAGGTGCCAGTGGTCAGGCCAACATAGCCGGTGCCGATTACGCAAATCTTACTCAACACACTTTCTCCTTAAACTTGGAACTTTGGCGGCGGAGGCTCTGGCCCTCATCTGGCCTTGAGCGAGACGTTGGCGATCATGCTCTGGTATTTGTGACCAGCAGCGTAGAACTCCACGCGGACGATCTGGGCCGCGTCCTTCAGCAGCGGTATCGAACGCAGGTTGTCGATAGTGACGTGCTGCCAGGTGTCCTTCTCCAGCTTCTGGCTACGCCCACGGATCGCCGAGCTACTGATGCAACTAACCTCAACTTCGCACTGGAAGTAGTAGCCACGTACCCAACCTGGCGAACCCTTGTCCGCATCGGTCGTATAGCTAATTTTGAGGATTACGGGGAACTCGTAGCCAGTGCTGCCGCCACCAGGCGGGTCCTGATACTGCAACTTAAGGTCAGCCTCGAAGCGAATGGTGCTGTAGGGGCGCACGTCGCGGCTGAGTAGCTGACCGACGAGGATGCCGGCATAGTCGTCGCAGCCAGTTCCCGGTACGACTGTAGGGCAGCGGGAGAAGATTAGAGCTTTGACCTGGCCGCCCGCCACCGTGTCGGTCAGGATCACACCGGCACTCGGCGGTGGCCCCTTATCGCCATCATCACCCGGATCGAACTGCGGCTTGCCCCAATATAGCAGGTTGTCGTGGAAGTTGCCGTCCACCAGCAACTCGTCCCAGGCATCCTCCGAGCCACCCAGTGGCCCACCAATGCCAGTGGTACTCATCTGCTTGGCGGTGAGGGCGATCTGCTGCCGCCCGTCAGGTGAAGGACGGCGGTCCTGGGCCTCGACGGTAGCCGTGCCGGTCAGCACAGTGGTACGGCTATACTTGCCGCGCAGGGGGTTTCTGGCATCGGCCTGGAAGGGGTCATCGCCGACCTGTACGCGCACGCTGCTGACGGTGTCTGCGCCGAGTGTAGTATGAGCGATATCCTGGTAGCCGGGGCAGCGAGTATCATCCTTGCTCGTATCCTGGGCGCAGCCGTGAATGGTCACCTGCTGCTGGCTGTACTCACTCTGGCCGCTGCTGTCCACCTGCACCAAGCCCTTGACCACGACTAGTTCGATCACCGCTTCGTTCTGGCTGAAGCTGCTGGTTTGCAGGCGGCGGATCAGTACGCTGCTGTTGCTGTAGAGGGTGGCGGTGATGCCGCCGGGGAAGCTGAGGCGGGCGTTGGTGTCCTCATCGGTTCGCACCCCGTCGCCTTCGGTCAGCTTGTTGTCAGCACTTGCGCCCTTGCCGTCGGCAAAGAGCCGCCATTGGCGCGTGTTGCGCTCGGTATAGAGGGTGGTGCCAGTGCCGGGGACGCGGCTGAGGGTGGCGGTGGCGGCGTTGGTCGAGGAGTCGAAGTAGCCGCGCACCAACTGCACCACGCCAAAGGCCACGGCGCAAAAGAGGGCGAAGGCGACTACCAGAGCCAGCCATGCCGCCCAGAAATGCCGTCTGATCGCCTGCTGTTTAGCTGGCTGCACAGTTTTTGCCAAAGCTACTCTTTGTCGCTCCTGATCTCAAAGTCGCCAACGGTGGCGAACTGACCGTAGTCAACCTCGGTCGCCAGCACCGCTGCCGCTTCAGGGCCGATGGTGATCGCCTCCAACAGGTCGTCGAGCCGCCTGCGCGACCCCTCGGCGACGACCTCCATGCGGCGGCCCATAACCGACTGCCCAGCGGCGAGGTTGCAGACGTAGCCGCGCAGCCCCAGCCTTTGCGCTCGCGTCAGTACGAGCTGGCGGAAGCCCACGCCATGCACCCGGCCTGTTATTATAACGCGCATCTGCTGTCCAGGTTCTTCGCTCAACTGGTCGCTCCTTCAGCCAATCTTCGCCTTATTATACCACATGAGTGAGCGGCTGGCTGGGCGGCTGGCTATCTGCAATGCACGCGCGCTGATCGGCACGATCCGCTGGCAGCTAAGCGGTGGCCGCTGCTCAATTGCTAGCCTTCGCCCGCATCGCTCGTACGCGAGCTTCGCGCTGGCTGGCAGCGACCTCCTGGTTGGCAGGCTGGTAGCGGGCCAGGAACTCGGCTTTGTAGCTGCTGAAGCGGCCCGCGATCAGGGCGGCGCGTATCTGGCGGGTTAGCTCGACCATAAAGTGGAGGTTGTGGATCGTGTTCAGGCGGTAGGAGAGCAACTCCTCGGCGCGGTAGAGGTGGTTGAGGTAGGCGAGCGAGAAGTGCTGGCAGGTGTAGCAGGTGCAGCCCTGCTCGATGGGCGCGTCCAGCTTCGCGTAGCGCGGCGACTTGACCTGGAGGCGACCGGCGTGGGTGAGCAGCGCGCCGTTGCGGGCGAGGCGACTGGGCAGCACGCAATCAAACATATCAACGCCGCCCGCGATGCAGGCCAACAAGTCCTCTGGGCTGCCAACCCCCATCAGGTAGCGCGGCTTGTTGGCGGGCAGCAGGGGGGTGGTGAGGGCGGTAATTTCGTACATCTGCGCCTTGCTCTCGCCCACGCTGAGGCCACCCACGCCGTAGCCGGGGAAGTCCAGGTCGCTGAGGGCGGCGGCAGACTCGGCGCGCAAGTCGGGGTAGATGCCGCCCTGCACGATGCCAAACAGCAGTTGGTGGGGGTTGGGGAAGCGGTCGCCCTGCTCTTGCTGCAAGTGGGCGAAGGCTGCCTTGCACTGGGCTGCCCACTGGTGGGTGCGGGCCAACGCCTGGCGGTGGTAGGCATGATCGCTCTCCGCCGGGGCGCACTCGTCCAGGGCCATGATCACGTCGGCCCCCAGCAGCGACTCAGTTTCCATCACGCTAGCGGGGGTGAACAGGTGGCGGCTGCCGTCCAGGTGCGACTGAAAGACGACCCCTTCGGCGGTCAGCTTGCGCCGCCCGGCGAGGCTGAAGACCTGGAAGCCGCCGCTGTCGGTCAGGATTGGGCGCGGCCAGCGCATGAAGCCGTGCAGCCCACCGAGGTCGGCAATCGTTTGTGCGCCGGGGCGCAGGTAGAGGTGGTAGGTATTGCTGAGGATGATCTGTGCGTCCATCGCCAGCAGGTCGTCGGGGGCGAGGGCTTTGACCGTGGCCTGGGTGCCAACCGGCATGAATACTGGAGTCTGTACGTCGCCGTGGGCGGTATGCAGCACCCCCCAGCGGGCGAGGGTGCCGCTGGGATCGCAGCCCTGCAATTCGAAGCCAAGTTTGTTCTCTGCCATCGTGCTTTGTGCCTCTCCTCCACAATAGAATAGCCCCCCGGAGGCTATCCGAGGGGCTACCGCCTGGTTTCTAGCCAGTAGGGGCGGCAAAGCCCCTGGTGTGTGCTTTAGTATTCGCTGCTGTAGCCGCGATCCTGATAGCCAGACTGCTCCTGCGGCTGCTGTTCGGGGGCAGCCCCGGTCGGCATGACGTTGACCGCCTGCTGGCCCTTCGGCCCCTGTACGATCTCGAACTCGACTTCCTGGCCCTGGGCGAGCGTCTTGAAGCCGTTGCCCTGGATCGCGGAGTAGTGGACGAAGACATCGCCGCCATTCGGGTGGCTGATGAAGCCGTAGCCCTTAGCGTCGTTGAACCATTTGACGGTACCATTGATACGCATGAAACTTAATTCCTTTCCTAATACGGTGCCACTGATAGTACACCTGCGCGCTATGCACCTGGCGAGAGAGACACGAAAGACGAACGCTAGCGTTGCTTGCGTCCGTGAAACGCTACTTCCAGCTGAGGCGGGCTTACGAGCAGGGGGGGAACAGCATTGCAGTCTGGCGGGGGGAACGACGGGGATTTGGTCTTACCGTGCAACTTGCCTTACCTTCAGATACAGCTTTACCGCTCACCTGCTCTAGTATAAGCCATTCCCCCCTTATTGTCAAGTTTGCTCCTGGCTGCGCACGCCCGAAATGGGGGCTGGCGGCATATGCGTTGTGTTAGCGTCGCTTGCCTGGCTTGCGCGGGAGCGGGCTGGCTGGCGGGCTGGTGGGGGTGGGTGGTTGCAGCGGGCGAAAGCCCTGGCCCAGTACCTCCTGCGCCTGGCTGACGATCACGAAGGCGGCGGGGTCGACTTCTTCGATGATACTACGCACTACGCTCAGTTCGGAGGGGAGGACTACCGTCAGCAGTACTGGCCGCTGCTGCATGGTATACGCCCCCATGCCTTCGAGGATGGTCACGCCATGCCCGGTCTGGCGCATGATTTCGCCAGAGACTTCTTCCATACGGTTGGTGATAATGATTAGTTGGCGGGTGTAGCTCAAGCCCTCCTGCACGAAGTCCACCACGCGACTGCTAATGAAGCTGACGGTGAGGGCATACAGCACGTTCGCCAGCCCAAAGTAGAAGCCCGCGACCACGAACACGACCGCGTCCAACACGAGGAAGGCGTTACCCATGCTCATGCGGGCGAAGCGGTTGAGCAGCCGTGCGCCGATATCGCTGCCACCAGTGGTGCCACGGGCGCGGAAGACGAGGCCAGTACCCAGCCCATTGAGGATGCCACCGTAGAGGATGTAGAGCAGCGGCTCTTTGACTGCCAGCCCCGCCTTCAGGGTCGGGAAGTTGTCCAGCACTAGCGGAATCTGGTCTACGATGGCCGAGAAGAAGAAGACAGCGTAGATGGTGCGGGCGGCGAAGCTGAGGCCGCCGAGGTAGCGCAGGCCGACGACGAACAGCGGCACGTTGATCGCTAGCACCACAGGGCCGATTGGGGTAGCCAGCAGCCGATTGAGGATGATCGCCACGCCGCTGGCTCCGCCGGTCACCACGTCGTTGGGGGCGAGAAAGAGGTCAATGCCGAGCGCAAGGATGACCACGCCGACGCTGATTACGATGTAGTCGCGCAGGATAGGCCAGAGCTTGCGGCTGGTGCGGCGGATCGGCCCGGTGCTGGAACGTGGGGGCTGGCTCATCCTTCTCCTTCGCTAGCGGTGGTCATCTCGGTCAAAGAGAGTTCGATCTCGGTGCGTACTGCCGGGTCATCTTCCACCAGCAGGTGCGCTTGCAGGGCAGCGACCGCCGCTGGCCCACCGATGCGGCCAACAGCCCAGGCTGCGTGTTCGCGCAAGACAGCCGAGGGATCGGCCAGGGTGGCGATCAGGGCAGGCAGGGCGGCGGGTTGGCCGCTGTTGCCGAGGGCAATGGCAACATTGCGGCGCAGACCTTCGCGCTTGGCCCGGCGCACGGGCTTGCCAGCAAAGCGGGCGCGGAACTGCTCCTCTGTGATCTGCAAGAGGGGCAGCAGGGCTGGGCGCGCCGCGATCACCTGGGCGCGGAACTCTGGGTGGCCGTCGCCTGCGGGCAAGCGGCTGGCGACGTTGGCGTTGTGCGGGCAAACGTCCTGGCAGATGTCGCAGCCGAAGATGTTGTCGCCCATAGCGGCTCGCAGGTCGCGGGGGATGCTGCCGCGTAGCTCAATCGTGAGATAGGAGATGCACTGGTTGGCGCGCAGGCGGTAAGGGTCGTCGGGCGAGAGGGCGGCGGTGGGGCAGGCGCGCAGGCAGAGGTCGCAACTGCCGCAATCACGGGGGATCGGCGCGTCGTAGGCCAGCGGCACGGTGAGCAGCAGTTCGCCAAGTAGCACCCACGACCCATAGCGGCGGGTGAGGATGTTGGTGTTCTTGCCGTACCAGCCTACCCCCGCCTGTTGCGCGGCGGCCCTGTCTGCGATGCGGGCAGTATCAGCCAGCAAGCGCGCCTCCAGGCCCTGGGCCAGGGCGAACTCGCCGAGGATGGCCTGCACCTGGGCCAGCAACTCGCGCAGCTTGCGCCGAAAGATCGCGTGGTAGTCGTCGCCCAGCGCATACTTTGCCACTCGCCCCCGCAACTCGCCCTCCTCCGCTGCGGACGGGTTGCTATCGGCGGTCAGGTAGCAGAGGCCGACGGAGACGACGCTCTGGGCAGTCTGCATCATATTGCGCGGGTCGGCAGCGGTGCGGGCGCGCTCCGCATCAAACCAGTCAAGGCCAGTTAGCAGGCCCGCCTCAACCGCGCTGGTCAGGCGCGCCTCGGCCTGGGGGAAGGGCAGGGCGGGGGTGATACCGACCACGTCGAAGCCGACAGCCAACGCCGCCGCCTTGATCCGCCCGCTCAACTCGCTCAACTGTGCATCCGCTGCTTGCATGAGGGGATCGTAACAGAGCGGGAGAAACAATGTCAAGGCTGGCGGCCAGGCGCGGCGGCTGACGGCTCGCCAACCTCAGCTACTCAGCCAACGACAACTGACCCGCTAAGATGCCCTTTGCAGTCAACCAGCCCAGGCAGTTCTAGTCGTGCTGGTAGAGGGTCAACCACTGGTTGGCCCAGAGGAGATGGCTGGCTGCGGGTGGCGGTTCGTCCTTGTAGAGGATGGTGTAGTCGTAGCGGCTGCGGTTGGCGGCTCCCACTGGCACCCCAAAGTTGGCGTAGTCGTAGCCGTAGACTTGCGCGCCCGCGTTGGCGAGGACGTAGGCCGCCGCGCCCAGTACCGCCGGGTGGCCTTTGGGGTCGAGTTCGGAGAGGTAGACGCTGCTCCCGGCTGGCACCCGCTGGGCGAGGCTGGTCAGCGAATCGCTGCTCGGTTCGAGGGCGTAGATGATCACCGCGGCCTGTCCGTCGCGGCTAGCTACCTCGCTGATCGGCTGCTCGTCGCCGTTGTAGGCAATCAACCAACGTAGGGCCGGGTTGGGCTGCAAGCTGGCCCGCTGCTGCTTGTTCATCAAGCCCGGTTGGGCGGCCACGTAGCGCACGCCGACTGCGTAGAGGATATCCACCTCCAGGCGGTCGAGGAAGCCATCACGAAAGTCGGCGTTCAGCTTGCGGTAGCCGCTGGGGTTGACGCTGTTCGGTGGGATGTTGAACACCGGCTTGCCATGCACGATGGTGTAGAACTGGTAGATGTTGTTGACATAGGCACTACGCGAATCCTTCTCGCGCATGGTCGGGAAGTTGAGCAAGCCGCCCGCTGGTTGGGCCGCCAGGTAGCTGACGTAGGGTGGGGGGTCGCTCAAGGTCGGGGCGATCTTGGTCGGGTAAGGGGGGCCAATCTGCTCGAACAGGGCGAGGGTGAGCAGCGCGAGCGGCAAGCTGGCCGCCAACCTGACGCGGGGCGCGCCTGTGCGCCAGCGTAGCAGCAGGTAGTCCAGGATGGCCTTTAGGCCAAAGCCAGCCAGCACACTGAGAGCCAGCGTCCCCAGCACCCATATGCGGGCGACCCCGTGCAGCCCGTTGATGCCAGGCACGAACTGGTAGAGCAGCCAGTAGGGGAGCGGCACTGCCGTCTGCGTCTGATAGTCAAGCTGCAAGTAGGGACCGAAGGAGAGGACGAGGCTGCTGAAGAACAGGAGCAGCAGGAAGGGCAGGTAGTAGCGGCCCGTAGGGTTGGCGGCGGGCGCAGCGTCTGCGCTCAACGGCAGGGGTTGCCCGCGACGGTTGACCAACCAGCCGACTACGGCGACGACCAGCAGCAGCAGTGGCACGAAGCCGGGGAACAGGCTGCGCTCGCGGTCAGTCCAGCCGCCAGCAAAGAAGGGGGCGAGCAGGTCGCGCAGCCAGGGGGCCGAGGCGGGGGCGGCGAAGATCGTCTTGAAGTTGGCCGAGTAGAGGGCAATATCGGAGTCGGTGGCGAAGCTCCACCTATCCTTGACCTGCAAGAATTGGAGGTAGAAGGGCAGCACCGGCAGGCTAGCGGCCAGCCCGACTAGCAGCAGGCTGACGAAGAAGCGACCGCTAAACAGTGGGCGGCTAACCTTGCGGGCCAGGGCGTAGGCCAGGTAGAGGCTGAGCAGGATGATCATGTAGAAGAAGTAATACTGGGCCGAGAGTGCCTGCACCACTAGCAGCCCTGCCAGGGCCGCCGCCCAACCCCGGCTGCGCCCACGGCTCCGCAGCAGGCGATCCATAGCTAGCAGCAGGAGGGGCAGGTAGCCGATGTTCGCCAGGCCGATCTGGGTGACGCGCATGAAGTGGTAGGCACTGAAGGCGTAGAGCAGCCCCGCCGCCGCCGCCGCCAGCCGTGAGCGGCTCCACTGGTAGGTGAGCAGGTAGGCACCGACAGCAGCCAGCGGGAAGGTGAGCAGCAGGATGAAGTTGTAGCAGAGAACAGGATTGCCAGTCAGCCAGAGCAGCGGGGAGGCCAGCACTGCTTCACCGAGGATCAGTTCGTCGAAGAACAGGGTGTCGTGGTAGGGGAAGCCGACCGGCGCGCTGCTGAAGTGCAGCGGGTCGCGGAACAGGTTGTGGTTGGTTTGCCAGATGCGCCAGGTGCTGTCCAGCGGGTCATATAGATTGACCAGGTGGGTAGCAGCGCGCAGCGGCAGCGGCCAGAGGGCGACGCAGGCTAGCAGGATGGTGAGCAGGCCGAGGAGCAGGCAGGGCCATACCTCGCGCCGCAGGGTGTGCGGGGCGGGGGCGGGGGGGCTGTCGCTGACGAGAGCGGAGGGGAAAGTGGCGGCCTGCATGGTGGTATGATAACAAGGTAGTTGGCGGGCTGTCAAGCCGAAGGGCGCATCCCCTGCGGAACGCGCCCCAGTCTCTAGCTACCTCATGCGCGAGCAGGGTAGGTTAGTCGTGCTTTGCAGCCTGCTGCACGATGTAGTCTATGCCATCGCGCAGCGGTTTGGGCTGGATGCCGAAGACGGTGGTGATTGCGTTGGGGTTGGGCGTGTTGTCAATCGCCAGCAGGTCGAGCAGCCCTGGCGTAACTGGCGGCTTGCTCAGCACGGCGTTCATCACCACTACGCCCGGCTTGATCATCCAAACTGGCACATTTAGCATCGCCTTGTGCGAACCGAGCTTGTCCTTGATGATTTGCATCAGTTGCTTGTACTCAAGGTTCTCTGGCCCGCCAATCTCGTAGGATTGGTTAATCGTCTGTGGGTCTTGCAGGCACTTGACGAAGACGCGGGCCACGTCCTCCTTCCAGACTGGGGCGAACCGCGTCTTGCCATTGCCGACGACGGGGGCGACCGGGTAGAACCAGAGCTTGAACAGGTCGGCCAGGTTGTTGACGAACTCATCGCCCGCGCCGAAGATCACGCTGGGACCAATGATCGTGTAGGGGATGCCGCTGGCCTTGACTGCGTCTGCGCCCAGCCCCTTGGTTTTGGCGAACTCCTGGGGCATATTGGAGTGCAGATTGCAGCCACTCATGTGGATAAAGCGCGTCACCCCAGCCTTCTTGGCTGCCGCCACCACGTTGACTGTCCCCTGGTGGTTGATGCTCTCCATCGTCTGGCTGCCCTTGTTCTTGTTGACGGCCACCAGGTGGATCACGGTCGTCACCCCCTGCATCGCCAGGTCGAGGCTGGCGGGATCGCTAACGCTGCCGATTGCCGCCTCAGCCCCAGCCGCCTTGACCTTTGCCGCCCCCTTCGCGTCGCGTACCAAAGCACGCACCGGCTCGCCAGTGGCTACGATGTGCGGCAACATTGCGCTACCCACGTAGCCAGTCGCCCCTGTGATAAGGATCATCGTTCGCAATCTCCTTTATCGTCCATTACCATATTGTTCAAGCGGTTAGTTGATTCCGCCGCCCGTTTTGTTGCCGCGCAGGATGTTGTCGGCGTTGCGGGACAGGGTGTTAACATCCTCACCGAGGAACTCGCCACGCACGGCAGAGCGCAGAGCAGGGTCGCGGTTGAAGGCTCCGCCACCGAAGGCAAAGAGCGGCGGCGCATCCAGGCGCGCTAGCTGCTGGCTGAAGTCGATCACCTTGCGGGCGGTGCCATCGGTCATCGCCGACATACAGACCATCGCGGGCTGCAACTGCTCCACCGTGGTTAGCAGGTCGGCTGCGGGCGTGTTCTGGCCCAGGTAGACGACGCGGAAGCCCTGCCAGCGCAGAAAGAGAGCGGATAGCAGCGCGCCAATCTCGTGCTGCTCGTCGGGGGCGCAAGCAACCACCACGAGCGGGGCTTCGCCGTTGAGTGGTTGGAGATTGAGCAGCGAAATCAGCTTGTTACGCACATAGTTGGTGGCGAAGTGTTCGACCGCCACGTTCAGGCTACCCTGGTGCCAGGCTTCGCCCACCCGCACCATCGTTTGGGCCAGCAGTTCGTGGCACACCGTATCAACAGGATAGACGATCATTGCCTTGCCCACGATATGCTCCGCCGCCTGCTCATCAAAGTTGACGAAGGCATCGTAGAGTTGGTCGCTGAGGGCCTTGAGTGCGCTGATCGGCGCGTCCAGGGGGAGGCTGATACTGGTCGCCCTCTGCTCCGCCACAGGCTGGGCGGTCTCCTGGTCGCCGTCATTGATAGCGTTCAGCATCGCAGAAGCCTGGCTGATCGTCATGCCGCCCTCAAGCTGCTGTTGCAGCCAGCGGATGGTGGCTATATCACGCTCAGAGTAGAGGCGGTAGGCCTTGCTGGTGCGGCGCGGGGCAAGGATGCTGTAGCGTCGCTCCCAGGCCCGCAGGGTACTGGCGGGGATGCTGGTCATCTTGACTACCGCTTTGGTGTTGTAGAGCGACCTGTCGTCGTGGCCCTCGATAAACTGTTTGACATTCATCTTTCATGCCCTTCATTTGCCAATAGACATAAGGTGGCTACCTTATGTGCTTTGATCTTACCATAACCGGGTTGCTTTGTCAATAGTTTGTACAGGGTTTGAGTTGGATGTGAAATAGAAGTAGCCGCCCCTGGTTGTGGGCGGCTGAGCGGGGTTGCAGAGAACAGGCAGGGGCCTGGCTGGTGGAGCAGGCGGCTGGCACTGTCGCTGGCAAATAGGGGCGGCAAGGTTGCGGCAGCCCTGGCGGTTAGTCGCTCAGGCCGTAATCGCGCATCATGCTGTAGAGTTGGGGGAGTTCGAGACTGAGGCTGTGGGCGGTGCGGGTGCGGTCGCCGCTGTACTGTTCCAGAGCCTCCATGATCGTCAGCTTCTCCACCTCGGCCACGATGCTGCGGAGGCTGTTGTGTTCGCGCACCCGCGCCGCAATATCTACTATCTTGCCGCGCTCGGTGCGCCCACTGAAGACGATCTGGTGGCTGGTGACCACTTCGCCCTGGGCGAGGACGACGGCGCGGCGCAGGGTGTTCTCCAACTCGCGCACGTTGCCCGGCCAGTCGTAGCCCTGCAACACCTGGATCGCCTCGGAGGAGATGCGGGCGGGCGGCGAGTCGTCGGTATAGCGGTGCTTCTCCAAGAAGTGTTCGGTCAGCAGCGGGATGTCCTCTTTGCGCTCACGCAGGGGGGGTACGTAGATGGTAACGACGTTGAGGCGGTAGTACAAGTCCTGGCGGAAGCGGCCAGCGGCCACCTCGTCCTCCAGGCGGCGGTTGGTGGCGGCAATCACGCGGGCATCGACGGGGATGGTGACGCTGCCGCCCACCCGCTCGATCTCGCGCTCTTGCAGCACCCGCAAGAACTTGCGCTGGATGTTCAGGCTCATCTCGCCAATCTCGTCCAAGAAGATCGACCCCTTGTGCGCCCGCTCGAAGCGGCCCTTGTAGGTGGCGACCGCCCCGGTGAACGACCCCTTCTCGTGGCCGAACAGTTCGCTCTCCAACAGCGTCTCTGGCATCGCCGCGCAGTTGACTTTGACCAACTGGCCGTGGCGGTAGGTAGAGTTGGTGTGGATCGCCTCGGCCACCAGTTCCTTGCCGCTGCCGCTCTCGCCAGTGATCAGCACGGTCGCATCGGTGCCAGCCACGCGGCCAATCATCTTGTAGATCGTCTGCATGGCCGCGCTCTCGCCGATGATGCGCTCTCTTGGCCGATCTACGCGGGCGCGCAGGTTCTGCAACTCGCTGGTCAGCCGTTGCCGCTCGATCAGGCGGTCAATGGTGATCAACACCTCATCCAGGTCGAACGGCTTGGTAATGTAGTCGTATGCCCCCAGTTGGGTGGCCTGGATCGCCAGGGTGGAACTGCCGTAGGCGGTCATCATGATGAAGGGAACGCCGCTGCCGCTAGCCTGCATCTCGCGTAGAACAGCGATCCCGTCCAACTCTGGCATCCTCATGTCCATCAACACCACGTCGGGGCGATCTACTTTGACTTGATCGAGCAACTCCTGACCACTACGCACTTCGACCACCGCTAGCCCCTCACCATCCAGGAACTCGCGCAGGAGGCTGCGGATGCTGTTGTCGTCGTCGGCGACCAGTACAGTCTTGCCAGCACGTTGGGCGCGCCGTACTTCTTCGCTGCGAGCATCCTGCTCCATCTTGCTTCCCCCAGTCTACTACTTGCTAGCCTTGATGTTGATCGAACCGGTGGCGGCCTGGACGTTCAGCTTGCGCTCTGCTACGTTGCCCGTCGTTTGGATTGTCTCGCCGGTGCCAGCCCGCTGCACAGCATTGGGTAGGTTGAAGGCGGGATCGAGGCTGATATTACCCACATCGCACTTGCCACTGAAGCTAATCGACGGGTTAGTGGGCAGGATAAGGTCAATAGAGCCGACCGCCGTTTTGATGCTGTTCTCGCCGGGGGCAAGCTGACCGCTGAAGTTGATGCTCCCGGTTTTGGTCTCCAGCTTGAGCGGGCCACTAAGGGCAGCGGTGGCGACCTTGAGGCTGCCGACGTTCGCCAGCAAGTCGAGGCTGCCGCCGTAGCTGCTCACCTCCACATCACTTACGTCAGCCCGCACCTTGACTGCGACACTGGCTGGGGCGACAACCTCCACGTCAATGCTGCTATCGTGGATCAGGTTGAAGCGTAGCTTGCCGAGGTCGGATTTGGCTTCGGCGATGATCAGGAGGTTGCCGCCGTTTTGGGCCACCGTTACCTTCATCCGCTCAAGCTCTGCCGAGGCTGTGCCGTCGGTTGCGCCCCAGGCGTGGCGGGTGATGCGGTAGCTGAGGCTGTCACCGCCGCGCACTGTCACCCTGCCAATCTGGTTCTGCACTTCAATGCTGCTAGCCGCTGCCACTTCGGGGCCGCTCTGCTGCACGCTGGTCTTCTCGGCCAGCCCCAGGCTGAGGCCGACGTTGGTGAAAGCCCCCAGCACCAGCAGGATCAGCAGTATGAGGCCGATGGTGGCAAGCAGGCTGACGCAGCCGTTACCCCCGCTTCGATTGAGCATCTATCCTCCTCCCCAGCAGTTAGCTGGCTGGCCGCCACTTGCGGCCCGCTCCGTTCTCTCCTTGCCATGATAAGCTATCGGGGCAAGTCTGTCAAATTGCGGTGATAAAGTAGCTGGGTTGGGGTTACTTGGTGGTCACCACGTCCGTCTTGACGTACCAGCCACCGAGGGTGCGGAAGCGGTCGCTGCTCTCGTACATCGCGGGCAGGATTACGCCCGCCACCCGACTGCTGGTGGCATAGCAGTAGAGGGGGTAGTAGAGGGGCAGGCTGGGTAGCTCGTCGGCGAAGATGCGCTGGAAGTCGGCGTAGTAGGCAGCGCGCTTGAGTGGGTCACTGCTCTGGCGGCCATTCTCCATGTCGCGGTCGGCCTGGTCGTTCTGCCAGCCTGCAAAGTTGATACCCTGGGGGTCATCGGCCTGGGTCGAGTGCCAGAGGCTGTAGGGATCGGGTTCGTAGGGCAGGCTCTGCCAACCGAGCAGCACCGCGTCAAAGTTGCGTGCTTGCAGGTGTTCTTCGATCAACTGGTTGCGGCTGAGCAGCGTAACCGTGACTGGCACCCCGATTGCACCGAGATCGCGGACGATCAAGCCAGCCATCCGCGCAAAGTAGGGGTTGTCGGCGTTGGCTAGCAGGGTAAAGCTGAGGGGTTGGCCCGCTGGGTTGCGCCGGGTGCCGTCCGCCGTCAGCCGCCAGCCTGCCGCATCGAGCAGGCTGGCGGCCTTCGCGGGATCGTGAGCGTAGGCGAGGAGATCGTTGCTGTACACGCCCGAACTTGGCAGCAAGGGGCTGCTGCTGACCACTCCCTGACCGTAGAGCGCATCGGCGACCAGTTGGGGGCGGTCAAGGGCGTAGAGCAGGGCCTGGCGCACCTCCTTCTGGCGGAAGATAGCCTCGCGCAGGTTGAGGAAGATGAAGGTGGTACGGCCCAGTTCTTTACTCTGCACCGTCAGACCCGGCTGCCGGGCCAGTTGGGCCACCGCCTCTGGCGCAACGTAGCTGATTGCGTCGATCTCGCCCTGCTGGTAGGCGGTGAGCAGGGTGGCGGTGGTGGGGTAGAAGCGGAAGACTAGCCGCTGGATGTAGTACGGTAGGCTGGCGGGGCCGACGTTCGCCAGATGGTAGCGGCCATAGCGTTCGAGGGTAATTGCCGCTGGCCCTGGGCCGGGTGTGCCGTCACCGCTGACCAGCCGATAGGGTCCCGTGCCAATCGGCTGCTGATTGAGGGCAGCGGGGTTGCTGGCAAGCAGGTGAGCAGGTAGGATCGCCAGGGTGGTGAGGCCGAGGAAGGGGGCATAGGCCTGGGGCAGGCTAAACTCCACTGTCGCGCTGTCCACCGCCTGGGCCGTCACCTGCTGCCAGGGGGCAGCCAGGGTCGCATCACCGGCGAAGGCTGGGTCTTTGAGCAGGGCGACGGTGGAGAGGACATCGGCGGCGGTGAAGGGCGCGCCGTCGTGCCAGGTCACCTCGCGGCGCAGGTTGAAGCGGTAGCGGGTGCCGTCACTGCTAGCCTGCCAGTTGGTAGCAAGGTCTGCCACCAACCTGCCGTCCCCATCGCGGCGCGTGAGGCCGCTGAACAGCAGGCTGCCAACGTCACGTTCGGCATCCTCGCGGGCAAAGAGGGGGTTGAGGTTGAGGCGGGCCACCCCACCAGCAGGCAATGTAACCCCTTCGATCATCGTGCCACCGACGGCAGGCCGCTCCTGACCAGTGGGCAGGGCGGTAAGTACCAGTAGCAGGCAGAGGATGATACCCACCGCCGCGATAATCGCCTGGGTGCGGAAGCCGCGCACCATCTGCTTAGGCTGGCTTTGCGCTGATGATGGCGTAGATCAGGACGATCAGCAGGAAGGCAGCGGCCAAGCCAATGGTCAGGCGGAAGATGAGCAGTTCGAGACCGCGCCGCGAGCGGTAGACCGAGCCAGCATCGCTGCCGAAGCCGCCACTGAAGGCCGACGAGCGGCTCTGGGTCAGGATCAGGGCGATCAGGCTGATGCCCAGGATGATCATCACGATGTCGAACGAAACATTAAAGTTCAACGGGAACTACTCCTTCTAAGCAGGGCGCAGGCTACGCCTCGGTGACGGTGCGGTAAGTAGCAGGCAGAATGGCACAATACAGTGCGTGTGCTGCTGATTATACCACGCTACGGCGCAGTTTGGCAACCTAACGCAGCCCCTAGCTCGCCGATGCGCGTCAGCAGGCTGGCGAAGTGCGGGCCGCGGCCCATCAGCTTCTTGCGGTCGAGCAGGCCGAGCAGTTCGAGCGGTGAGTAACTCTAGAATGTTGTCACCCCCGTAAAGGTGCAGCGACCAATCCGCAGGGCTGGCACGTAGTAGTTGATGTCGCCCATCCCGTTCTGGCTCCACCAGTCCTGGCACAGCTTCGCCTGGCCTAGCTCCTCTACCGTGTCCAGCAGTTCGAGGACGCTCTGGGTGAAGCGGAGGTTGCGGACGGCCCCGACAATCTTGCCGTCCTCTACCAGGAAGGTGCCGTCCCGCGTGGTGCCAGTAGCTACTACCCGCTGGGGGTCGGGGCAGTGGGTGTAGTGTAGGCGGGTGACGAGCAGGCCGCGCTCCAGGTGGCCGACCAGGTCGCTAATGCTGGCCTCGCCCGCTGCCATCAGCACGTTGGCGGGCAGGCTAGCGTCGCCATACTCAAAGGGGTTGTAGGCGTGGCCGGTGGTCGTCTTGCCTGGCTCCTGGCTGGCGGTATAGCTGTCGTAGACGACCCCCTCGGCGACCCCATTGGTGATCAGGTTGACCCGCTGGGTGGGCTGGCCCTCGTAGTCAATCGCTAGCGGGCGGCAGCGGGGGTCGCGGGCATCATCCCACAGCGTCACCTGCGCGCCTGTCACCTGCTGGCCCAGCTTGTCGATCATGAACGAGTAGCCGTCTTGCACGGCGCGGGCGTGAAGACCCCAGCCGACTGGGAAGCGCACCATGTCGGCCACGCAGTCTGGCTCCAACACCACAGCGTAGTCGCCAGGGGCGATCTCGCGCTGGTTCTGGTTTAGGCGGCACTTCTCGGCAGCGGTGCGGCCCAGGGCTGCTGCGTCCAACTCGCCAGCATCGCGGCTGAGGGCATCGGCGTAGCCTGTCCCCTGGCCGTTGTCGAACAGGGCGCGCAGGTAGGCGGTTGTACTCGGCGCGTAGGCCCGCACGCCCAGCGAGTTGACTACCGCCAGTTCGTCTACGGTTGACTTGTAGGTGCCAAAGCTGGCGAAGCCCGCGCCCTCGGCGGCAGCCACTATCTCGCGCACGGCATCAGCCCGCGTCTGCGGCAGTTGCCCTGCTACGCTCGCGTAGAAGTAGGGGGCGGCGGCTGGCCCTGTGCTGTCGGCCTGCGGCCCTGGCAGCGACTTGAACAGGGGATTGGGCTGCAACAGCTTCGCGGTCGCCACCGCCTGCGCCAGGGTGCGGGCCAGCGCGTCGGGTTCGAGGCTGTGGACGGTCAGGCGGGCGACCGCTCCATTGACTACTACGCGCACTCCTACCTGCACGTCGTCCTGGTAGACGTTCTGGTGGATTTCGCCGTGGGCATAGCGGGTGACAGCCTGCGAACGACGCAGCAGCAGCAGTTCGGTCTGCTCGGCGGTCGAGGTCTTGAGCGCGGCTTCTAGCCGGGCCAACGCTTGCTCCTGTCCAATCAAGTTGAGCGACATCACTTTCCTCCCTTGACCACGTTGAGGTTGGTAAAGACGGCGGGGCTGGCTCCATGGCTGACAGCGGCAGATTGCAGCGGTTCGCCCTTCGCGCAGCCGAGGAAGCCCCACAACTGCCACTCGCCCAGCCCCGCCACCGCCTGGCAGTTGCCCCAGAAGGTGGGGGTTAGTTCGCTGAAGCTGGCCCCCTTCCGCAACTCGCCCAACTTGCCGTTCTTGATCTCGTAGCAAAGTTCTGTGCTAAAGTTGAAGTTCAGCCGCTTGTCGTCGAGGCTCCAGCTAGAGGGGGTGTCGAGGTAGTAGCCGTCGTCCACCTGGGCGATCAGGTCGGCAAGGGTGGTGTCGCCCGGCCCCGCTTCGAGGCTGACATTGGTCATCCTCACCATCGGCATCCGCCCCCAGCCGTCGGCGCGGGCGCAACCGCCGCTGCTGCGCCCAATCGCGGGAGCGGTATCGCGGCTGCTCAGGTAGCCCACGAAGTTGCCTTCGCGCACAATCGGCAGGTTCTGGGCCGTCACCCCCTCGTCATCCCAGCCGAACGTCCCCAGCCCCTCGGCCAGGGTTGCGTCGGCGGTCAGGTTGACCTGGGGCGAACCGTACTGGAAGCCGCCCAGCTTGTCGGTAGTCAAGAATGAGGTGCCAGCGAAGGCGGTCTCGGCCCCCAGCACGCGGTCAAGCTCAATCGGGTGGCCGCAACTCTCGTGGCAGAGCAGGGAGAGCATCTGCGAACCCAGCACTACTGTGGTGCGGCGATCCTGCACCCAGGGGGCGACGACTAGCGCACCTGCCTCTGCGCCGACCCGCTGGGCAACCTCGCGCAGGTTCAAGCTCTCCACGTACTCGAAGCCCGCCTGGTGGTAGTTGTCGAAGCTGCGGCGGTAGCTGGCTCCCTCGGCGCGGGCGTGGGCTGTCACCCCGCCGCCAGTGGAGGTGAGCCGCTGGCGCAGGCGCAGGTCATTACTGCTGACGAAGTACTTGCTCTGCTGGCGGCTGTAGAGGTGGGCGGTGGCGGTGTTGACCTGCGCTCCCTTGCTGGCCTCGTTGCAAGCGTCCAGCACCAGGGCGACCTTCTCGCTGAGTGGCACTGTGGCGGGGTCACGCTGCACCAGGCTGGCGTACTCGGCGACCTCGCTAGAGGGGGCGGGGTCGAAGTCGCTGGCGTAGAACAGCGAGGGCGACTTGCGCGCCGTTGCGCTGGCGTGGGCGATCTCTACCGCCTGGGCTACCAGGTCGCGCACGGCGTGGCTGTCGCTGCGGGTGGTGCTGGCGAAACCCCAGCCGCCGCCGACCAGCACGCGCACGCCCCAGCCGTTATCCTCGGTGCGCTCCATGCTCGCCAACGCGCCATCCCGCGCACTGATCGTCTCGGTGAAACTATCCTCCATGCGGGCCTCGGCATAAGTGGCCCCAGCCCGCCGCGCCTGCTCGACGGCAGCTTCCGCAATCTCCTCGCGCATAGCAGCTCCTTAACCTGGTGATGATCTGGATGAGATTGTTAACGACTTGTGACCTTGAGGGGATCAAGGTTACCAGCCTCCTTCTGCCACTACTGCGGACTGCTGTTCGCCGACATGTAGACAGCATCCCCTCCTTTGCTGGCTCTCGGTTAGCCGCTATTATACACCATCTCTCCACCCACGAGCAGAGCCAGCGGCGGTAGCAGATTGCCCCTGCTCAGAAGCGATCCATTGAGCGGGGGATCAGGAAGTAGAGTGAGGCGAGGGCATAGAAGACCAGGGAGGCTTCGATGCTGAAGAAGGAGAGGATGAAGGTGAGGGTGTAGAAGACTGGCCCGAACAGGTAGGAGCGGGTCATTGCGCGCACCTGTTCGCCGCTGCTGCTCGTCCTGGGCGGCCAGTTGCTTCGGTTCTGCCATCATGCGCTACTCTCCTGTTGGTTTGCGGCCATTATACGCCAACAGGGTAGGTAGTAGAGGTGGGGGCAGCGTTAGGGATTTCGTTTGAACTGGGCCTGCTACTCGCGGTTGCCGAGGGCGGCGGGGTCGTAGTTGTTGCCATAGTTCCAGAGCATCCAACCACTGGTATTGTACTGGCTGGCAGTTGCGGTCTGCGCCTTCACCTCGTTGGGGCCGTAGGGAACGTTGTTGGAGGCGAAGGCTTGCAGCCACGGGCGCACCCGGCCATGCAGCAGGCTGATGCGGGCCTGCGACCGCTTCAAGGCCCAGGCGATGATCTCCGCCGGGTGCTGCTCTGGCAGGTCGTAGCCGAGGAAGCCCTTGCCGTAGGAGGTAGGGAACAGGGTGGGGCAGATGTAGTCGGCGTAAGCGGCCAGGCTCTCCAACTCCTGCCCTCCCCCCTGATCGCCTTTGTTGGAGACGACCAGGCCGTAGGTGTTGGCCGCGACGAAGCCACCAAGCGGGCCGACCGCCTTCTGCGCTTCGATGTAGAAGGCTTGCAGCGCATCTGCCTGCCTGCCTGCCCCGGTGTCCGCGTCGTTCAGGTTGCCAGCGGTGGGGAACCAGGCCGAGTCGAACTGCACCTCGTCAAAGCCGCGGGCGATCACCTCTTTGGCGACCGCCAGGTTGTACTCCACGGCGGCGGGGTTGAGCGGGTTGAGCCAGCGGCTGCCATTCGCGTCCGTCCAGGGGGTGCGGCGGCTGATGCTCTGGATTGCCCAATCGGGGTGGCGGGCGGTGGCCGCCGGGTCGAGGAAGGTGGCGATACGGGCGATAGCGTAGATGTGGTGTTCCTTCAGCGTCGCCACCACGTCGTCCAGGTTGAAGCGGGGACTAACCTGCCCCCCTGCCAGCACGGTCGCGCTCTGGCTATCGTAGAGGACGGTGCCGCTCTCTGGCTCTTTGATTTCGATCACAAAGGCGTTGATCCCCGTCTGGTCGGCTAGCTCAAGCAGGTGGGCGAAGGTGCTGGGGGTGGCGATGCTATCCGAGTTGACGTAGATTGCGCGCGCCTGGAAGGGATCGAGGTGGTAGGTAACGGTGCTGGTGGCGGCAACGGTGGCGGTGAGGACGCGGTAGCCGGGAGCCTTGATCATCAAGGTGCGCGTGAGATTGAGGTTGCCGAGGGTAAGCAGGAAGCTGCCATCCGGGTCGGCGATCATCGCCCCCACGGCGGCTACGTTGACGGTCGGGCTGAGGTTGCGGGCGGCAGCCATTGCGCCCGGTTCGCCAATCAGGATGAAGGCGGCTGGTACCGCCTTGCCCGTACTCGCGTCCAGGATGCGCCCGCGTAGGGCCACCGGCTGCATCGCCCGCTCGAAGGCGCGCAGGCCAATCGCCTGGGAGAGGGTAATCGCTTCGCTAGTGTACCCCTCCGCTGCGATATGGATTACGGCATCGGCGGGCAAGTTCTTGAGCGTATAGGTGCCGCTCAAGTCGGTGGTGGCAGTCAGGGTGGGGTCGTGGCGCAGGGCGGGGATTGGATTGGTGTCCGAGAGCGGCAGGTTGGTGGTGACAGAGATGGTGACCCCGGCCATCGGCTGGCGCGAGTAAGCGTCGTAGAGCAGCCCTGTGGTGTAGCGTTCTGGCACAAACTGGTAGTAAGCCAGGCCCAGCCCAGCGAGGAGAGCGACCAGCAGGTAGGGCAGCGGGTTGACCCGCCGCTTCTGCTCCTCATCCTGATAGTAACCCCAGTTGTCCTTGCCTGCCATCCTGACCTCATCTAGCCCCTCGCGGTAGGGGTGGTTTGCTAGCCTCCCCTACCGACCATCATCATAGAGCAGCCCGACTACGGCTTGGGCTTGGGGTCGAAAGCGTCTGGGTAGACGTACTGATTGGAGGCATCCCACATGATCCAACCCCAGGTGTTGGTCTCGGCGGCAGCCTTCTTTTGCAGACGGATCACATCACCGGTATATTCCAGGGTACCATTCATGGTGAAGTATTGCAGCCAGGGTCGGTACTTGGCCGGGTTGTCGCCGCTGCGGGCGAAGCGGGCGGCGGCGTAGACCCCAGCCTGCTTGATGATCTCGTAGGGGTGGTCGTTAGGGCGGTTGAAGCCCAGTTCGCCGGGGCTGAAGTGCGAAGGGTAAATCATCGGGGAGACGTAGTCCAGGCTCTTGATCAGGTACTCCCAGACCTGCCCGATGGTGCGGTTGACCGGCCCCTCGGCCTGGTCGGGCCAGAGCGAGTAGCCGAATACATCTGCGCTGAAGAAGACATCAGTGTAGCGCAGGTTCTCGTAAGCCTCGCTGAGGAACTTCTGCAACCACTGCGCCTTGTCGGGGTGGTCGCCAATCGCGCCCACAGAGTAGACCAGGCCGCCGCCCTCGGTGTCGGAGGGGAAGCGCACGTAGTCCATCTGGATTTCGTCGAAGCCCAGGGTCTTGACCTCGTTGATGATGCTAATCACGTGAGCGCGGGTGGCGGGGTTGGTCATATCCAGCCAGAGTTGGCCGAGGCCACCGCGGATCGGCTTGCCAGTGCTGGCGTTCTTGATCGCCAGGTCGGGGCGGCTCTGCACCAGGTCGCTCTGCACAAAGGTGCTGATGCGGGCAATCACGTAGAGATTGTGTTCCTTCTTCAACTTCTGGACGAAGGCGCGCATATCCTTGATGTAGACATCTTCGCCAGCCGCCTTGAGCAGCGGTATCTGGCTGCCACCGTAGGCGATGTTGATCCCATGATAGTCGGCGGTCTGGTTGGTCTGCACATTGAGGACTACGGCGTTGATCTCCTTGCTGTCGACCATCGCCAACTGCTTGTTGATCAGATCGCTGGTGGCCGCGAACTCGGCAGTGAAGTAGACCGCCTTGACGTGGAACTGCTTGAGGGCGACATCCTTGGTTGCCTCGTTGTTGACTTGCACCCTAGTCAGCTCGTAACCCGAATACTTGAAGTGCAGCATGGGGTTGAGCGGCACGTCGCGCAGGGTGTACTCGCCGTTCTCGTTGGTGAAGGTGATCAGGGTGCTGGTGGTAATCGGCTGCTGCAAGAGGTCGGCCTTCGGCGGTGGAGCGGGGGTGGCGGTGGGTGGCACGGGGGTAAAGGTTGGCTGGTTGGGGCCGGGGTCGGCAGCGAGAAACTGGCGGGAGCAGTAGCCCTTCTTTGTGCCATCCAGGGTCTGCACATTGGCATAGGTGAGGTTGTTGTCGGGGTTGGTCGCGTCCGGCCCGACTACTTGAAGGACAGTGCCTTCGGGGATGATGCCGACGCGCTCGGCCCCCTTCTGTGCCGCCACGACCATCGAGAGGCCATCACCATCGGTGCCACTGACCCGCAGGTACAGGAGAGCAGCCGAGGCGTTGGTCGCCGTCGTCGCGCCAGTGCCAGTGAGGGCCTGGGCGAGGGGCGCAGCCTGTACTTTATGGTAGAGGGCTGCGCCAGGGGTGGCGGTGATCGGCTGGGCGGGCTGCTCTGGGGCAGGCTGCCCTTCGGGGAGCGCGACGCGCACCATCACGTTGGGCAGCGGCTTGCCAGTCGTGCCATCCGTTACCCTACCACGGAGGGTGCTGGGGATCAGGCTGGCCGTCACCTGGGCGAGGCTGGCGGTGTCTACTGTCGCCTCATGATAGTCGGGCGCATTGACCTTGAGGCTGGCACCGGGGTCGAGGCTGGCGAAGCTGTAGCCACCGTTCGCATCGGTGCTGGCGTTGGCCGCGCCGCCGCTGATGGTCGCGCCCACAATCGGCTTGCCGCTGAAGGCATCGGTGACGCTGAGGTTGAGGCTACGACCTGCCGTGGGCTGGGTGGCGGTCGGCAGGGCAGGGGGAGGGCTGGCAGTGGCGGCAGCAAGGGCGAGATCGCTGGTGCCAGTTGGTTGGCTGTCGCTGGCGGGCGTATTGTTGGTCGCTACTGTGCCGCTGCTGCCAGCTGTGACAGTGCTAGTGGTGAGGGTGCCGCTACTATTGGCGGCTGCAACGGGGGTGTTGCTGGCGGAGGTGCTACTGCTGGCGAGCGGGGTAGCAGGCGCGCTGCTGCCGAACAGGTCGCAGCCACTAAGCAGCAGGCTGATCACCAGCATGGTGGGGAGGAGCAGGCCGCGCTTGCGCCCTGCCAGACTGTTGAAACTAGGCACCTTGTCTCCTTCACTAACGGTGATGACCCACCGTACAGGCAAAAAGTGGACGCGGCGGGCGCGTCTCTTACGGCAGGGCGAGCGGCCCCGGATGGGCCTATTATGCCCTAAACCCGCGACTAGTGTCAAGGTTGCAGGGTGCGCCTCTATGCTGCCGAAGTGGTCTTCAACTTTGTCACAGGCTAGCTGCCGCTTGACAGCCAGGCTGCTTGCCACGTACAATGCGCCGATGAGCAACCCGCCAACAGCCACCGCCAGCCCGAACTTTCCCCGCCTGGGGGTGGGTAGCTGGCTACTATTGCTGCTAGCGGGGGGGCTGCTGCTGCTGGTCGGCTGGCGGGTGGCCGATTTTGTGGCGACTTCGAGCTACTGGCTGCCCTACCCCTTCCCGCGCCAGGGGTCGGAGGGCTTGACCATGTACGAGGCGTTGCTGCTGCGTGGCGGCGAAAACATCTACCTGCCGCTCAGCCCCACGCGCTTCATCTCGGCCCCTTATCCTCCCCTCTACTACCTGTTGACCGCTGCCTTGCTCGACCCGCAGCGGCCCGACTTTGCGGCGGGGCGGCTACTTTCCTTCGGGGCCAGCTTCGTCGCTGCCACCTGCGTGGGGCTGACGGTCTACTGCGCGGTGGGCGGGAGGGCGGGGCTACCAGGACGGTTTGGCGGGGCGGCTCGGCTGCTAGCAGCGGCGGTAGCGGGGGGGCTGTTCCTCAGCTTGCCGCCAGTGCTGGTCTGGGCCAGCCGCTATCGGGCAGACATGGTGGCTCTTGCGCTGGTGGCGGCGGGGCTGGCGGCGATGCAGGCGCGGCCCGCTGGCTGGGGAGCATGGTTGGCGGCAGCCGCCTTCGCCCTCTCCTTCTACACCAAGCAGACGTATTTGGCCGGGCCACTGGGCGGCGGCCTTTATCTGCTGCTGCTATCCTGGCAGGGCCGCCGCCTGGGCCAGTCGAACGCAGCACGAGGGGTAACGTTCAGGTTTGCGCTGCTCTGGGGCTGCGGGCTGGCGGCCCTGCTGCTGCTGCCCACCCTGCTGCTCTCGGCGGCGACGCGGGGGGGTTATTGGGACAAGATGGTGACTTACCACAACCTGCCCTGGGAGGCCAAGACCTTCAGCCGCCTGCTAGCTGCTTTGCTGGAGAACCACTGGCCGCTGCTGTTGTTGGCGGCAGCCTACCTCGCCTACGAAAGCTATCGGCTGCTCAAGCAGGGTCGCCAGCCCACGATCGCGCGGCTTGCAATCTGCTTGCCCTATCTGCTAGCCAGCCTGCTGCTGCTGCCGAGCGGTGGGGTGGTGGGGGCGGACAGCAATCACCTGCTGGCGGTGGCCCTCGCGCTGGTGCTGGTGGCGGGCGAAGGGCTGGGCCGCGCCATGCTCGCCGCTGGGGGGAGCCGCCCGCTTAGCTACTACTTGCCAGCGGCTATCGTAGTGCTGGCTATCGGTGGCTACCTGCTGAGCAGCTCAACCCCGGCGGGCTGGTATGGCCTCGACCTGCGCCAGCCCGACGCTGCGACGCAAGCGCAACTGGCGCGGGTGGTCAGCAATGTGACGAGCAACCCTGGCAAGGACTATCTGGCCGACGAAGTGGGGCTGCTGGTGCTGGCGGGTAAGCGACCGGCCTACGACGACCTCTTTACGATGACTGCCCTGGCGAACAAGCGGCTGTGGGATGAGAGCGCGGTGCGGGCGGGGCTGGCGGGCGAGAGCTTTGCGCTGGTGCTGCTGGCGAACGCGCCGAACGAACTGCGTCGCGACATCATGACAGCGGGGATGCGGGCCGCCTTGCAGCAGCACTACTACGTCAAGTTCGCCGACGTGTGGTACACCTACGAGGGCAACAGCCTCAAGCCAAAGTAGAGGAGGGCAGCCAGCCAACTGCCAGCCCGCCGCTTTGACCAATCGCTGCCCAGCGTTTATACTGGGCGCAGCCTGGGCGAGCGAAGGGGGAAGCGATGGACGAACGGCAACTGGCGACCCTGCTGCAAGCGGCGGCGGTAGACGAGGGTAGCGATCAGGTCTGGTTGGAGTTCCGCGAGGGGTCGCCGGTGCCGCTGGCAGCCAGCTTCCGCCAGCAGCGGGCGCGCCTGGTTGGGCTGACAGCCTACGCCGATGAGGGCGAGATAATGGTCTGCTACCACTATGCGCTCAAGCTGGGTGGGCGTGAGCGGGTCTGCACCGTCAAGTTTCGCACCCACAACCGCCTGCTGGTCAGCATCGCGGCGCACTACCCTGGGGCTGGCTGGCAGGAGGAGGCGACCGCCGAACGCTTCAACATCCGCTTCACCGAGGCGGAGATCGGTGGGCTACTGGCATGAGTTACACCCTGCGCCTGACCCCTCAGCAGGTGGCAATGCCGCCCGGCGCAACCCTGGCCCTGGAAGCGGTCGGCAGCGACGTGTCTGCTGTCGAGTTCGCTGTCCCTGACCTGGGCCATGCCGACGAGGACGCGGTGGCTGGCAAAGACCTGGCGGCGGGCCTGGCCGAGGTGGTCAAGCAGGCGGGCGACGAGCGGGTAGCCCGCTCGCTCGCTTATGTGCTGGCGGTCGAAAGGATGGGCCGCTATGCAATCCCCCAGCGAGCCAACCTGATCCGTACCGTGCTGGCCGAGCTTGAGCGGGCCGACAGCCACCTGGCGATAGCCTACCGCCTGTTCGAGTTGGCGGGGGCGCACGGCTGGGTAGCAGAGCTTGCCGCCAGCGGTCGGCTGTTGCGGGAGGCGCACAAGCTGGCGGCCAACGACGAGCCGATCCTTGCCATCGGTGGGGTGGCGCGCGAGTTGAACGACCCAGCGGCTCTGGCCGAGCAGGTGGCGGTGGTCGAGGAGCGGCTGCGGCGCGGGGCCGAGTTGCTAATCCGCGACCAGGCCATCCTGCGGCGGCTAGTCGGGGTGGGGGTGCTGACCACTGAAGACGGGCTGGCTTTCGGGGCGGTCGGCCCCTTCGCCCGCGCCAGCGACGTTGCCACCGACGTGCGGGCTAGCAGCCCCTACGCTGCCTATGCCAGCAGCGACGACTTCCGCATCACGCCGCTGACCCAGAGCGGTGGCGACGTGTTCGCCCGCCTGATCCTGATCCTGCTGGAAGCGGTCGCCGCCTTGCGCCTGACCCACGCGGCGGCGCGCGAACTGGCGGAGGGGCGGGGGCCATTGCGGGGCGAAGCCAGCCTGCTCTCCGACGGTGGCGACATCCTGGCGCGGGTTGAGGCGGCGGCGGGCGAACTGCTCTGCTACCTGCGGGTGGCAGCCGACGGCGAAGGGCTGGTTGGCCTGCGCTGGCGTAGCCCAGGGCAAGCTAATATGCCGCTGATCCCCCGCCTGCTAGCCAACCAGGACCTGGCCGACGTGCCGCTGATCATGCAGTCTGCCTACCTGGTAGAACGCTGAGGCTGGCTGAAGAACAACAGCCGCAACTTTGCAACGCCGCTGCCCGCTCAAATGAACTCGACGAAGACTTCGTTGCCCAGCACATACGCCGGTGGGGTGAGGCGGATCACCTGCCGGGCCGCAGCCGCGGCATCGGGTGGCAGGCTGGCGTACTCGATCAGCCCACGGGCCAGCAGCTTCTCGATCTGCGGGCCGAACAGGGTGGCGGGCGGCTGCCCGTAGCGAGCAGCGAAGGCGGCCACGTCTACCCCCTCGCGCACCAGCCGCAGGCCGAGCAGCATCGTCTCACCCGCCTGCTTGAGCAGGTCTAGCTGCTCTGCACCCTTGACCGTAGACTCGCGGCTGGCGATGCGCTTGATGTAGGCGTTGGGGGCGCGCACCTGCCAGTAGCGGCGGCCCGCCAAATGCCCGTGCGCCCCCGGCCCGAACGCCAGCCAGTCGTCATTGTACCAGTACGCCTTGTTGTGCCTGCTCTCAAACGAGGGTGGCAGGCCGGGAGCGGGGGAGGGAGGGCGCGCCCAGTTGCTGATCTCGTACTGCTGGTAGCCAGCCTGGGCCAGGCGCGCTACCGTCCACTCGTACATCGCGCCCGCCAGATCGTCGTCGGGGACGTGCAGCCGCCCTTCGCTGACGAACTTCGCCAGGGGGGTGCCGTCCTCGACGATCAGCGAGTAGACGGAGAGGTGGTCGGGGGCAAGCTGGAGCGCGCCCTCAAGGGTCTGCTGCCAGTGGGCGGCATCTTGGCCGGGGAGAGCGAAGATGAAGTCCAGGCTGACGTTCTGGAAGCCAGCGGTGCGGGCTGCCTCCAGGGCTACGCCGATCTCGCGGGCGTTGTGGTGACGACCGAGGGTGACGAGCATGGTGTCGTCCAACGTCTGTGCGCCGAGACTGAGGCGGTTGAAGCCGATCTCGCGTAGCCCACGCAGGCTCTCGACCGTGACGGTGCCGGGGTTGCCCTCGATGCTGATCTCGGCGGCAGGGGCGAGGGTGTAATTGGCCTGCACTGCCGCCATGATGCGGCCAAGCTGCTCGTTGCTGAGGATGGTGGGGGTGCCGCCACCGAGGTAGACGGTCTGCACCTCACGGCCAGCGGCCAGCGGTGCGTCCAGGGCAAGGTGTTGGCAGAGAGCGACGGTGTAGGCCTCGAACTGCCCCTCACGGCCAACATAGGTGTTGAAGTCGCAATAGATGCAGGTGGCTTCGCAGTAGGGGATGTGGATGTAGATAGAGAGTGGTTGCAAGGGGCTACTTTCGGCGGGCTAGAGGTTGGTGCGTAGTTGCGGCCTGAGCGAGTATTCGGCGGGGGCGAAGAAGACGAGGACGGTCAGGGCTTCGGCAATCTGCTGGAAGCGGTGTTCGACCTCGGCGGCGACGAAGATGCTGCTGCCAGGGCCGACCGCCTGCTCGTCGTCGCCAACGACGATGCGCCCAGTGCCGCTGACCACGTAGTAGACCTCGTCCTCGGTGTGGGGCTGCTGGGGGTCGTCGCTGCCAGCGGGCAGCAGATAGAGGCCGACGCTGAGGGCAGGCTGGTGGATGAACTCGTGGTAGCTACGCTCGGCCAAACCCAGGCTGGCGGCAAGCTGGCGGGTGTCGTGGATCTCCATCTCTGCTCCTGAGGTGGCGGTGGTCAATACATTATACCAAACTGGCTGGCTGGCGGCGAAACCAGAGCGCAGGGTAAGGGTCTGGCGTGACCGCAAGCTGCACCCCAGCACAAGCTGCCAGCCGTCGCCCCCGCCCTAGCGGGCTGTTGGCTGCTGCTCGTAGCCGATGCGCCTGCTGAAGTGGCGGCTGAGGAGCAGGCAGAGACCAGCGACCAGCCAGAGTACAGCAGCCAGTCCGCCGAGGGCGAGCGGGATGGCCCAGATGTAGATGAAGCGGTTGATGCGCGCCTCACGGGGGTCGTCCTGGTCGTAGAAGATAGCCACTTGCTCACCGACCTTGAAGGCGGGCGGGTTGTTGCCGATGGGGACGTTGGCAAGGTGCAGTTCGCCGCTGGGTAGCTGGTAGCTGATCACCGGATAGTAGTTGCCGTTGCGGTTGTCGAGGCGCACCACGGTGGCGGTGGCTGGCACGCCGCTGCCCGCAAAGAGGAGGGTTGGCACGAAATTAAAGAGGAAGCCGACCAGCAGCAGAGTGCCGAGGATGCCGAAGACCGTTCCCGCTGTACCAAGCCAGTCTGCCAACCGTCGGTTTCTGCTCATCGTGTCTCCTCTGCGGGCAGCCCGCTTTGTTTGGTGCTAATTATAGATTATAGCACACTGTGGCCCGGCGAAGACTGTG
>JAYUUN010000071.1:0-107966 GCA_043754535.1 Chloroflexota bacterium
CTACGCCGACCTGGAAGCAGCAGAGCGAGAGCGGCTGCCCTTCATCTCGGTGATCGTGCCAGCCCGCAATGAGGAGCGCAATCTCCCGCGCCTGCTGCCCTCGTTGCTCGCCCAAGACTACCCCGCCGACCGCTACGAGGTGCTAGTGGTAGATGACAACTCGACCGACAGCACGCCCGCTATCCTACGCAAGTTTGCCAGTGATCCACGCATCCGCCTCGTAGCGGGCGAGCCGCTGCCGGAGGGTTGGGCTGGTAAGACGCACGCCGCCTGGCAGGGGGCAGAGGCTGCCCAGACCCACAAGGGTGGTTGGCTACTCTTTACCGACGCAGATGCCGTGTTCGCCCCAGCCGCGCTTACCTCGGCCTGGCACGACGCAGACCTACACCAGACCGACCTCTACAGCATCGCACCCTTCCTGCAACTCGGCAGCTTCTGGGAGAAGGTGATCATGCCGATTGTAGTCACCGGCATCTACGCGGTCTACGCCCCTGCGAAGGTCAACAACCCGCACAGCAAGACCGCTATCGCCAATGGTCAGTTCGTCTTCGTCAAGCGGGCAGTCTACGAGGCGGTGGGTGGCTTCGCAGCGATCAAGGCAGAGATAGTAGAGGACTTGCGCTTCGGCCAACTGGTCAAGCACCGTGGCTATCGCCTCTGGCTGTCAGAGGGGCGCAGCCTGATGCAGGTACGGATGTACACCAATTTTGCCGAGGTCTGGGAGGGGTGGAGCAAGAACGTAGCCTTCGGCGTGGCCGAAACCCCCGTGCAAGCGGTGCTGGGCGCAGCGGCAATGGGCGCGACCACGATAGTCGGCCCCGCATTGCCGCTCTACCTGAGCAACCGTCTGCTCCACAACCTACGCCGGGGCAAGGCTCAACCGGCAGACGCACTCGCCCTCGGCCAGAGCCTACTCCAGGTCGGCACCGCTGCCAGTTACCTGCGCCAGACCCAGCGCAGCTTCGACCTGCCCCGCCGCTACCTGCTGACCGTGCCGCTCGGCGCAATAATGTTCCTGGCGATCATCATCAACTCACTCTACCGCCTGCTCAGTGGTAAGGGTGTGACCTGGAAGGGCCGAAGCTATCAGCGTAGTTTGCGAAAGTGACCCGTGCAAGGGGTGGCAGCCCAGGCTAGAGCAAGGCCAACTGCTAGCCGCACAGTAGCTAACCAACCTGCTATCATGCGTAGAGACTACGCCGCCGCAGCACGAAGGCCGCCGCAGTGAAGACGACCACCACCAGCACCGCCCCCACCGCCAGATCGAGCAGGCCGCTGCTGAAGTTGAGTGTACCAGCGGTCGCCCCGATAGTGCCGTCGAACAGATAGTAAGTAGGCACCAGGTGAACCAGCACGTTGACGATGCCAGTCGGCTGGAAGACACCGATCAGGCCGGGGATGAGAAAGACGGTGATTGCCAGTCCAGCCCAGGCGTTGAGTGACTGCGCAGTGTTGAAAATTGCGCCCAGCATCATGCCCAGCCCGCAGGCGAACAGGGTGCTGAGCAGGGCGAAGGCGATGACCAACAGGGGGTTGTCGAACAACGACCAGTTGATCGCAAAGACGATGGCCGAGATCAGCATGGCGTAGCCAACCCCCACCAACCCCTTCGCTATCACCACATCAAGCGTGCTGGCGGGCGAGGTGAGCAGCATCCGCAGCGTCTTCTTCTCCTTCTCCTCCACCAGGGTGATCGGCAGCACTTGCAGGCCAATCAGGATCGGGGTGAGCGCGAGGGTGAAGCCCGCATAGAAGCCTGCCAGACCCTTCGGCCCACCAAACAGCTTGCTCAGTGCGCTGTTCGCCTCCTTCTCCTTATCCACCCCAAACTCCTGATAAGTCAGCTTGAAGGGCGGCTGTTGCGGCGCGAGGCTAGCGAGGTAGGCGTAGAAGCTGCTTTGGTAGCGTTGCCGCTGCAAGCTATCATCCAACTTCTTGCCATTGACGTAGAGAGCCACACCCGGCTGCTTGCCTGCCTGCATATCGGTAACCAGGTTGGCGGGCAAGACCACGCCAAAGCGGTACTCCGTGTTTGCCTTCGCCAGTTCGCGCTCCACGCTGGCTGCATCAGGAGCGTTGACGATCCTGGTTGGCGCATCCTGCCCCAGCCCCAACGTCTGGGTGACGACAATACCCGCTGGGTTGAAGGTGTAGATCGGCACCGGGTCAGAGGTAGGAGACACCTTGCTGATCAACAGGTAGAATAGGGCAAAGAAGATGGGGGAGAGTAGGCCGAGCAGTGTGCTGCGATTACGCAACAGATCCACCACATCCTTCTGGATGATCGCGCGAATGACACGAGGATTCATGATCTTTCTCCTTTAACTTAACTACGCGCCCTTCGCTGCATGATCCAGGCGGCCAGGGTAAAGGTTAGAGCAGCGGCCACCAGCGGCACCGCTGCATAAAGCAGACCTTTGTCCCAAAGCAGGCTACCGTCAGCGGCTGCCCCCGCCCCCACCAACAGCGGATAGGTGGGCCAGGCGTGCAGCAGCCGCAGGGGGCCATTGCTAATGAACAGACCAATCAATGCTGGCATGGTCAGGAGGGTCAGGATCACCCCAGCCCAGATACTAACCGCCCGCACCGTGTTGACCAGCGTACCCAGCAGCAGGCCCACGGAGCTACCGAGCAGGATCGCCAGCACTACGTAGCCGAGAGCCGCCAGCGGATTGTGCAACTGACCCCAGTTGAGCAGCACTGCCGGGCTAGCCAGCACTAGTGCGTAGCCACTGCCAACCAGCCCCTTCGCCATGATGATTGCTAGTGGGCTGGCGGGCGAGGTGAGCAGCATCCGCAGTGTCTTGCGCTCCTTCTCCTCGACCAGCACCTCTGGCAGCGTGTAGATGCTGAACAGGAACGGCACGAAGACGAGAAGGAATACCTGCTGCAAGTGGTTTATGTAGGTCGGGTCGTTCAGCTTGCTGCTGATACTAGCCAGCGTACTGCTGACGGTAGCGGTTGGCGACAGGCTGGGTGATAGCATTTTGAGGGTCACAGTATAAGGCTTGCGATAGGCAGTCACCTTGTCCAGGTAGCTGCCAACATTACTCTGCACCAAAGCGCGGAAGTAAGGACCGGTCAGCAGTGGGCTAGCGTACATTTCGATAGTTGGCTTACCTCCCGCCGCCACCAGCCCACGCAGATCATCTGGCAGTACCAGGCCGAGACAGTAGGTGCTGGTGATCGCTTGCATTGCATCGCGCACCGCCTGGGGATTGCTGACCAGCTTCACTGTGGTGGTGTAGATGTGGGTGAAGCCCAGCACCTTATCCATCTCCAGGTGGTCGGGGTCGTAGGCTACTACCGAGAGGGCCACATAGTTCTGCAAGCGCGTGGTCGCAGCAGTGGTGATCAAGCTGTTGAAGATAATGATGATCAGGGAAAGGAACGCAGCCAGCATCAAGGGGATGATCGCTGCCTTGTTGTGCCGCAGGTTGAGCCATTCGTTGCCACTCAGAGCCTTGATGATCCGCCAATTTACGCCCACTTCATGCTCACTTCCTTGTTGTCATACTCTGTAGATCAGGTAACTGATTATAGAACATGGCAGCGAGTTTGTGCAAGGTAGTGGTCACTTAAAGCAGGCTGCGGCCACTCAGCTTGATGAATACTTCTTCCAGCGTCGCCTCATCGCTGTGGGCAGTGACGATCTGGCCGCCAGCAAGGTAGCTCGCGAAGCGGCGGGCATCCTCGGCCTCGCCCATGCGGAACACCTCTTTACGATCTGTACTGCCGTCGTTGATGTGGGCGGTGATCGTCTGTTTGCCGTACTTGATCTTCAGGTTATAGGGGGTATCCAACGCGATGATCTCGCCTGCGCTCATGAAGGCGATGCGGCGGCAAAGCTGGTCGGCATCCTCCATATAGTGAGTGGTGATCAGCACAGTCGTCCCCTGCTCGCTCAGCCTGCGGATCAGGTCGCGCAACTCTTGTGCGCTGGCGGGGTCGAGGCCACGAGTCGGCTCGTCCAGAAAGAGAGCCTGCGGCTTGTGCAGGATGGCGCGGGCGATCAGCAACCGCTGCTTCATGCCCGTACTGTAGGTAGAGACCGCCCGCTTGATACTCTCGCCCAGCCCAACCTGGGCCAGCACCTCGGCAATACGCGCACTTGGGTTCGGTATGCCGTAGAGGCGAGCGTTGAAGTTGAGGTTCTCTACCGCAGTCAGCCGCTCGTAGAGGTTCTGATCCTCAAAGACGATCCCGAAGCTGGGGCTGACCTTCTGCGGGTTGTCGGCCACCACGTAGCCGCCCACCTTCGCCGTGCCGCTGGTAGGCAGTAGCTGCCCCGTTAGCATCTTGATCGTCGTCGTCTTGCCCGCCCCGTTGTGACCAAGCAGCCCGAACACCTCGCCGTGAGCGACGGTGAAGCTGACCCCCTTCACCGCCTCTACCTTGCCAAAGTGCTTGACCAGGTTGATCGCCTCAACCATTGGCTGGGCCTTGCCGTCGCTGTTCTGCGCCACCTGCGAGCGGCTGGTTGTCATCTGCTCCATCGTTGTCCCTCTTTGTTCAAGTTTAGGTTGCGCTCCGCCGCTTTGTGCTGGGCGAACCAGCCTTCGAGCGACACTAGCATGCCGCATAGTTGGCTGCTTGTCAATTTACACAGCACTTGCACCTTCCTTTACGTTTGCCAATACCATTTCGTCGCACTGATTATCCAGTAGCGCGCTGGGATGTAGCAAAAAGCGGCTGAATTGCATAGAATTGCTACGGTGGCTGGTCGGTGCAGTAGAAGCGGTAAATGGCGACCAACTTGACGTGTCACCACCTGCCCCTGTATGATCGGGGAGTGATTAGCACCCTGCGCCATGCGCTTCGCCCCGCTCCCATCAGCCTGCTGCTGGTTGGTACGCTCTATCTTGCCGCCTTGCTACTGCAAGCACATGACGAGCCGCTTTTCTGGTCACCAGACGAAGGCGCGAAGTATGTACAACTTACTAGCCTGCGCTGGCAGCCCAGCCTCAACCTGAGCGTACCGTACCCTGGCAGCGACGTTGACCCTGCCTACCGCTACCCACCCTTTCTGAGCAAGCAATCGTTCGTGCAAGAGGGCAAGCTCTACCTGCAATGGCCCGTCTTCCTACCTCTGCTGACTTGGCTACCCTGGAAGCTACTAGGCAGCCTCGGCCTCTACGTAGTGCCGCTGCTGGCGGGCCTGCTCACCCTCTGGCTAACTTACCAGCTAACCTGTCGTCTACTACCCGCCACAGAGCAAGGCCGTGCCTGGCTGAGCATCCCCATCCTCGGCCTGACTACCCCACTCGCCTTCTACAGCACTGTCTACTTCGAGCATACCCTCGCCTGCGCCCTGGTAGTGCTGGCCTGCTACGCCCTAGTCCGCGCTTACTCGCCTCCTATCCCCCTCGCAAGCGAAGGTGGCAGGGGGGGCGAGCGGTGGCTGCTACTGTGCGGGCTTGCGCTGGCTGGGGCGATCTGGCTGCGCTCGGAGTTGTACATCCTGGCGGTGGTAGTAGTCGCCAGCCTTGTGCTTCAGCCATTCACTGCCAACCCCCGCAACATTGCCGACTCGTGGAGAAAGGTGCTGGCGGTTGGTGGCGGTTTGCTGGCAGGTTTGTTGCCACTCTGGGGCTTCTACCTAGCGGCCTGGGGTAGCCTCTTGCCGAAGCACGCCACGCCCTACCTCAGCGACGGCAAGGGAGGTCTGCCGCCCGCCCGCTTCATCAGCGAAGGGGGCATACGAACCTTCCTCGGCACCTTCCTGCTTGGCCCCCGCGACGATCTGGCCCCCACCCCCGACCTCGGCCCCCAACTAGCCTCGCCGCTGCGCAGCCTCTTTCTGCTAGCTATCGGTCTGTTTATCGTCGGCTGCGTGCTGCGCCCCGGCTGGCGGCGAGCGATCTGCCTGGGCGGGGGGCTGGCGGCAACCACGCTAGTCAGCGGCATCGTCCTGTTCAGCGGCGAGCAGTACACTGCTCTGCACGGCTTCCTGCTACCCACCCCTGCGCTGCTGCTGGCGACGCTGACGGTTGGGCCAGTAAGTAGGAGGGTGCAGGGCAATGCACTTCTACCGCCCTCCCAGCCAGCCGCCAGTACCTTGTTCACTGCCATCGTTGCCGCCTACATCGGTCTGCACACCCTGGCGATCAGCTTGCTCAGTGGGTTGGGGCCAAGCAGTCAGGTAGAGTGGGGCCAGCGTTACCTGCTACCTGCCTACCCCCTACTGGTCTGCCTGGCAGTCGTAGCCTTGCCGCGCTTGTGGCGGGGAGGGGGACGCTGGCTGCTAGCGACAGTGCTGGCGGTCAGCCTGCTGGTTGGCGGCGGGCTGGAGGTGCGCGGTTGGCTGGCTGGCGAACAGGTGCGCGCACAAACGCGGGCCTGGCGCACCCTGGTGCGGCAAACGACAGCCGCTGACGCGCTGATCCTAACGACCGAGTGGTGGGTGCCGTTGCGACTCAACCTCTACGCCGAACGCCGCCTGCACCTGAGCGAACCCGGTGAGAGCGACGACTGGGCCGCCAGCCTGCGCCAGACCAATCGCCGCGACTTCTACCTGCTCTCCACCGCCGCAGCACCGCCTTCCCTCAAGGGGGCAACCTTCGCGGTCGAGACAGGGCGGGCAGGCGGCCTGGTGTTGCGTCGCTACCTGGTGCAGTGAGAGTGCAGCAAGGTTAAGGGCTGGCTTTGCCAACGCTTACGCTCACTCGTGCTGTGCCGATCAGCCTGCCCTCGCGGTAACCCTCGGCTGCGATCTGGTGGTCGCCAGGGCTGGTCGTCCAGATCAGCGTCCAGGGGGCGTTGACGCGGCCAACCTCTGTGCCATCCACAACGAAGCGCACCGCATCAATGCCGCTGCTGGTCGCCACCGCCACTTGCAGGGTCAGGCGCGCTTCGTAGAAGGTCATGCCCTCGCTGAGGCCGACCAGACTTAGTGGTGCATCGCTGAATGGCGGTGGGCTGCCAGGAATGCTGGTCGAGGCCGGGCGGGCGGCTGGTTGCAGCGGCGCGCCGAGATTGGGGATCGCACTGTAGCGATAGGGCTGACTGTCCGCTGTCTGGCCGCCTGCACTGCGAGCCTGCGCTGTAATCGTGTGTTCACCAGCCAACACCGGCCAATCCACCTGCCAGGGGGCAGCATTCACGTACTTGACCGCCACGCCGTCTACCAGGAAGATTACCTGGGCGGCATTGCTAGCGTCGGCGGCAAGCTGGATTGTGCGGCCAGGCAGCAGCAGCCCGTCACTGCTCGGTGGCCGTAGGGTGATGCTGGGGCTGCTGCGCACTACCTGCACGCTGGCGAAGGCACGCTGCACCTTGCCAGCCACATTGCTGAGGGTCAGGCGCAGCACATAGCGGCCCTCTGGCAGTTCGTCGCTGTTCCAGTTGTCGAGGAAGCCGTCATCTACCGCTATGGTGTGGGAGCTACCAATCGGCAGCCAGATGGGGCCATCGGCAGCGGGGCCAAAGTCGAGGCGGTAGCTGGCGAAGTTTGCGCTGGCTGCTGCGCCGCGGATGCTGACCAGGCCGCGCACGGCAGTGCCATTCGTCGGGTTGGTGATTGCCAGCTTGAGAGCGGGGAAGTCGCCGTCGGCAAGCGGGGCGGGCGGCAGGCTGGTGGTGCTGCTCACAATCGGCGGCACCTCAATCGGCTGCGGGCTGGGCGGCCCCGGCTCGGTGCAGAGCGGCGGAGTCTGCAACTGCGGATGACTGGCTACCCAGCCCTTGTACTCGTCGCTCATCTGCGGGTAGGCTTTGCTGGCGACCAGGGTGAGCGGGCAGTAGGGGTTGGCCTGACAGGGGGCGTGGCCGGGCAGTTCGCAAATACGCAGCAGGCGGTAGACAGTATCCTCCTGCTGCGGCTCCGTCCCCCGCACGAAGAACTCGCGGTGGATATCCCCCGCCGCCTGGCAGGCAGCCCCCGGCTTTAGCCCGCTGAGGCCGCACACGTCGGCATCCACGATGTTGAGCGGGCGGGCGAAGTCGCGGGGCAGGGCTGCGTCAGGGTTGGCCTTCAGCACCGCTTCGAGGTCAGGGCGAGCGAAGATAGCCTCCATGAAGCCGTGCCAGATGGGGCCAGCCCCCCGTGCGCCCGCCACCTTCGCTAGCGGTGAGTTGTCATTGTTGCCCAGCCACACTCCCACCGCCAGGTTGGGTGTATAGCCAAACGTCCAGTTGTCGCGATAGTCGTTGGTAGTGCCGGTCTTGGCGGCGGCAGGGCGGCTAAGTTTGAGGGCGTTTTCTTCGCCAAAGACGTAGGCGCGGGCGGCGTTGTCGCTGAGGATGCTGCTGATCAGGTAGCTCTCCTCTGCACTGAAGGAGCGCAGGCGGGGGGCAAGGTTGGGCTGGTACTCCTCCAATACATGGCCTTCGCTGTCGGCCACCTTGAGGATCGCCACTGGCGGCAGGTACTCGCCCGCATTGGCGAACATAGCATAGGCGGCGGTCAGGTCGAGCAAGCGCACTTCGCCCCCACCGAGGACGAGGGCAAGACCGTACTGGCTGGTGTTGGCGAGGTCGTAGAGGCCGAGGTCGCTGGCGAGCCGAACCGTGTCGGCCACGCCCGCAAATTGCAGCACCTTGACGGCGGGGATGTTGAGCGAGCCGGCCAGAGCCTTCCGCAGCGTAACCGGGCCATGCTCCTGGTTGTCATAGTTAGTGGGAATGTAGGGGGCGGCTCCATCACCGTTGGCGAAGCTGGTGGTCAGGTCGGCAATCACGGTCGCGGGCGTGTAACCCTTGTGCAGCGCGAGGGCATAGGCGAATGGCTTGAAAGCAGAGCCGGGTTGCCGCCGCGCCACCGCCACGTTGTACTGACCCCAGCCTGCCTGCCGGTAGTCCACGCTGCCCACCATCGCCAGTATCTCCCCCGTCTGCGGCTGCACCGCGACCAGCGCGCCATTGCTTGCGTGCTGGTCGGTGAGGGCGCGCACCTGCGAAATCACCTGCTGCTCTGCCAACTGCTGGTAGCCGAGGTCGAGGCTGGTGGTGATGCGGAGGCCACCACGAGCCAGTTGCGCCGGGCTGTAATGGCTGCTCAACAACTCGCGCACGTAGTTGACAAAGTGAGGAGCGAGGGTGTTGCCGTCAGCACGGGCGTGGGAAGTCACGTCTTCGGCGAGGGCAGCGGTGGCCTGCGGCTGGTTGACGTAGCCGAAGCGCACCATCAATTCCAGCACGTGCTGCTGGCGCGCTCGGCTGGCCGCCGTGTCCTGAGCAGGGTTGCGCTCTGGCAGTTGGGGGATGCCCGCTAGCATCGCAGCCTGCGCGAGGCTCAACTCGCTAGCTGGGCGGTTGTAGTAGGTGTCAGCGGCAGCGGCAATGCCATAACTTAGCTGGCCGTAGTATATCTGGTTGAGGTAGATTTCCAGTATTTCATTCTTGCTGTAACGGTCAGTCAGGCGCACCGCAAGGACTGCCTCACGCACCTTGCGCTCCAACGTCTTCTCGTCCTTCTCTGGTAGCAACACGCGACGCACTAGCTGCTGGGTGATCGTTGAGCCACCCGCCTGCCCCTTGCCGCTGACGTTGATGTAGACGGCCCGCACAATGCCCTGTGCGTCAACCCCCCCGTTGCTGTAGAAGGTCGGGTCTTCGGCAGCTAGGGTCGCGCTGATCACGTAGGGGCTGATCTGATCGAGGTGGCGGTAGGTGCGTTTGCCCTCGTCCCAGATTTTGTAGAGCAGCGTGCCATGTCGGTCATATATTTCGGAGGTACGAAAGCTGTCGGCGAGGCTAGCCAGGTTATCCACCGATGGTAGGTCGCGGGTGTAGTAGAGGAAGTATCCGACCCCAACTGCCCCTGCCCCAGCAACGAGGCCAAAGCACAACAGCAGGAAGCTGAGGAGGCCGCCCAAGACCACGGCGTTGCGCCTGCGCCCACGGTTGGCGGCACCTTGCACACGGCTGCGGCGGTTGAAGCGGCTGGCGTGCAGGGGGCGGCGGCTGATTACGAACAGCGGCAGGCCAGGCCGCCTGCGCGGACGGTTGGTGCGGGGCAGCGGCAAAACAGCGGACGTGGAGATCGCCACCTGCAACCGCCCGTCCACCTGCTGGGCGCGGCGCAGCCTGACCCGCGCCTGCAAGCGATTGAGCTTTTCCTTCTCCTCATCCGTCAGGCGTTCTCGTAGCACGGTCGGCCCGTCCCTGCTAGCTTGCCCCAACAAACCGATAGCTTATCATAAATCAATCGCCCCTGCTTTGCAAGGAGCGCAGGGCAGCGGTAGCGGGTTGTGACAAAGGGTAGTGCTGACCCGTGCTTGCTCTAAGCCCTCAGTCGGCCTTGTCGCCGCCAATCCCCTCAAAGGCAGGGAGGTTAGCCGGTATCTCCTGCAATACCCAGGTGTTGCCATCAGGGTCGCTGAAGGAGACATACAGAATGCCGCCCTGGTCGTCAATCTCGCTGACGGCCACACCTCGGCCAGCCAGCACTGTGCGAACCTCGCTTATCTCTGCTACCACCAGATGGAGACCCCGCAGTGAGCCAGGCTGCATCACAATACCAGGCAGCCCAGCCCCAAGCACGATAGAGCAGGCCGAGCCTGGGGGGGTTAGTTGGAGAACCCTGACCGTCTCGCTGGGCCGAACGTCATGGTCTACACTGAAGCCGAGCTTCTCGACGTAGAAGGCTTTGGCACGGTCAATATCAGCAACTGGTAGAGGCACAAGTTCTAGTTTCATTTCCATCTTTGTTCCTGCTCTCTAGTTGTTAATCGCCCCATGAACGAGCAATTACTCTTTGCTGCTAGGGATTATAGCATCGATAGCTGGTTCTTTGCAAGGGCTTTCGGCGCGAGCAGCCAGCCGCGAGTTGCCCCACCCCCGCTGCCATGCTATACTGCCCCCATCACGCGAACCTTGCAGCCCCTCAAGCAATGAAGGCAGGTGGGCTAGTGGATGAGAGCAAACTTGGGCAATCAGGGGCGGCAGCTAACCATGCCGCCAACCCTCAATGAGCGAAACTACCGACCTGCTTCGCGAGTATGGCCTGCACCCGCGCAAGTCGCTGGGCCAGAACTTCCTCACCGATGAGCAGGTAGTGGATAGGATCATGGCGGCGGCGGAGCTTGCCCCCGACGACACTGTGATTGAGATCGGCCCTGGCCTCGGTGTGCTGACCAGACGGCTGCTGGCGGCTGTGCCTGCGGGCAGGCTGGTGGCGGTCGAGCTTGACCGCGAACTGGCTGCCCGCCTGCGCGACCGCCTCAACCAACCGCAGATCGAGGTGGTCGAAGCTGATGTGCTGAAGACCGACCCGGCGACCCTGGCCCACGGCCTCCCCTACAAGCTGGTTGCCAACCTCCCCTACTACATCACCTCAGCCGTGCTACGCCACTTCTTGGAAGCCAACCAGCCGCCCAGCCACCTGGTGGTCATGGTGCAGCAGGAAGTCGCCCAACGGATGGTGGCGGTCGCCCCCGACGGCAACCTGCTAGGCCTCAGCGTGCAGTTTTACGGTCAGCCCCAGATCGTATTCAGCGTGCCGCCGAGTGCCTTCTATCCATCGCCGAAGGTTCACTCCGCCGTCGTGCGGGTGGCGGTCTACCCTCAGGCCGAGCGACCATTGCAGGTGGCAGCCGAGGACTTCTTCCGCCTGGTGCGCGCTGGTTTCGGCCAGAAGCGCAAGACGTTGGCGAACTCAGTCAGCAGTGGACTGGGACTGGCGAAGCCGCTGGTCATCGCCGCCCTCGCTGCCGCCGAACTCAACCCCAATGCGCGGGCCGAGGAACTGACTTTGGCGCAGTGGGGGTTGCTGCTAGCTGCGCTAGGCTTAAGCTGCTCAGACTACGCCCGCAGCCCGTAGGCTGGCGATCTCGTCCACCCCATAGCCTAGTTCGGCCAACACCTGCGCCGTATGCTCGCCCAGCAGCGGCGGGTGGCGGCGGATCGTCGCGGCGGTCAGGCTGAACTTGAGCGGGATGCCAACCAGCCGCAGAGCCTCAATAGTCGGGTGTTCGACGCTGACGACCATCTCGCGGGCCAGGGTCTGGGGGTCGTTCAGGATGGTGGGTAGGTCGTTGATCCGCCCCGCCGGGATGCCCGCAGCCCTGATCGACGGCAGCCACTCTGTCACCGTGTGGGCGGCTAGCAGGCTCTCAAATACCGACTTTAGGGCGGAGCGGTGCTGCACGCGGGCAGGATTGCTAGCGAACCGCTCATCCTGCGCCAACGCCGCTTGGCCGAGGACGGCGCAGAGGCTGGCGAACTGGCGGTCGTTGCCGCAGCCAATAGCCAGGTAGCCATCGGCAGCGCGGTAGGTCTCGTAGGGCGCAATGTTGGCGTGGGCGTTGCCGTGACGCTGGGGCGGCTGGCCGGTCAGCAGGTAGCCACTGGCAACGTTGATCAGCACCGCTAGCGCACTCTCTAGCAGAGATATGTCTACCACTTGCCCCCGCCCACTGGCCTCGGCCACCCGCAGAGCCGCCTGTACACCATTGGCGGCAAAGAGGCCGGTCAGCACATCTACGATAGCTACACCCAATTTGCTAGGCTCACCATCAGCCGGGCCAGTGATGCTCATCAGTCCGCTGGCCGCCTGCATCACGAAGTCGTAGCCAGGCAGGTGCGCATCCGGCCCGCTCGCCCCGTAGCCACTAATCCGACAGTAGACCAGAGCGGGGTTGAGTTCGCGCAGAGTGTCGTAACCGAGGCCGAGCGACTCCAACGTGCCAGGCTTGAAGTTCTCGACCAACACGTGGCTCTCCTTCGCCAACCGCCGCAGGATCGCCTGCCCAGCCGCACTCTTGAGATTGAGGGTTAGGCTACACTTGTTGCGGTTGATCGCCAGGTAGTAGGCACTCTCGCCCGCAACATAGGGCGGCCCCCATTGGCGGGTGTCATCGCCCGTCCCCGGCACCTCCACCTTCAGCACCTCCGCGCCGAGGTCGCCAAGCAGCATGGTGCAGTACGGCCCTGCTAGCACGCGGCTGAGGTCTAGCACGCGCACGCCTGCAAGTGGCGAGGGCAGAGCGTGGTCTTTAATCGTGTCCATGCTGCTATTGTACCAGCTTGCAGAGGCGACTGCTAACTGCTAGCCAGTCCTGGCAAGGTGAGACAATTACTATCCAGATTACGCTTGACATACATAGGTTAAAAGCATACAATAGTTCTACCAATGGGAGGGCCAGTTATGCCAGTCAAAGAGCCTGCTACGCACCGCAAACTAAAGGTCGTTGAGAGAGAAGCAAGTCCAGCCGGGCTAGAAGCGAGCGAGGGGATCGCTATACCAGCCGTGCTGGAAACAACCGCTCCCGAAGCCGAGGCTGCCGAGGTCGCCCCACCCGCAGCGGTGCGCGAGCCGCTGATGAGCAGGCCCAAGCCCCGCGAGGTACCGACGATCAGTGGGGCAATGGACAGCTTCAAGGCCACCCTCAGCGGTAAGTCACCACGTACGGTGACAACCTACGCTACGGGATTGCGCCGTATGGCCCAGTTCCTGGAGTCGCGCAAGCTCAAGATAGCGACCGACCCCAGCACTGCTCTGCCCGACACCCTGTTGGAGGACTTCTACCTCTGGCTGGTAGACATTCATGGCCGCGACGCACGGATGACGATCAGCACCTATGTCGCGGCGATCTCCGCCTTCGTGCGCTATCTGGATCGCCGCCGCTGGCTGCCAGAGGAAGCATCGTACTCCAGGATGCGCGAGGAGGTACGCGCCCTGATGGGTCGCTCCTCCTACAAAACGCCGCGCATTGACAGCCGCATCCCCCTGATCGTGATGGCCGCCGAGAACTGCACGGTGCCAATCGAGGGTAGCGACTACAGTTCGCGCCAGAAGCGGCTGGAAGTGCTGCGCGACCGGGCCGTACTACACGTTCTTTTCTCCACTGGCTTGCGCCGCGAGGAGGTCAGCCGCCTCAACCGCGCCGACATTGAGGATGGCCGCCGTAGCCAGGCGATTATCACAGGCAAAGGCGACAAAGAACGGGTCGTCTTCTTCGGCCCCGACGCGCTCAAGCACATCCGCGCTTATATAATCGCCCGCGCCGACAACTACCAGCCGCTCTTTACCCGCCACGACCGAGGGCGCGGCAAGCCAGCACGGGGCGGCACCAACTATCGCCTCAGCGCGCAGTCGGTCTGGGGCATCGTCAAGCAGTGGGCGTTGGTGGCAGGTATCGAGGCGACCACCCACGACTTCCGCCACGCGAAGGCTAGCACCCTGCTCAACCGTGGCGCGCAGTTGAGCGAAGTGCAGGACTTGCTCGGCCACGCTTCGCCAGAGACAACCAAGAAGATTTACGCCCACTACACCACCTCCCACCTGCGCGAGGCTTTCGACCGCTTCAGCGTCTCGCCCCAGGAAGCCGCCAATGCGCTTGAACACAAGACCGGTGACCTTACCAGACCAGATGTGAACAGCGAACCAACAGGGCAGCCCCCGACTATCTTCCCAGGAGACCGCGATGAGCCAACCGGCAACCACGCTTGAAGCAGTCCTCTTTGAAAGCACACCTGTTGCGCTGATTTTTTGCAACGCAGACCTGCGAGTGCAGAGAGTTAACCGAGCTGCGCGCCATCTGTTGGGCGATGAAGCAGCGAGCGGTAAGCTGCTGACCAGCATCATGAGCGGGCTGGACGAAGCGGCCTTGCAAGCAGCACTGGCGGACGGTAGGGTGGCAGAGATGCTGATCCAGAGCGGCGCGGGGGAAAGCGAACGCCATCTAAATCTCACCTGCGCCCCGTTGACCATTGCTAGCGGGCGTGGCCTACTGTTTACCGCCAGCGACGTAACCGCCGCCCAGCTTGCCCTGCGCCAGAGCCAGGCTGAGGCTGAGAGCCTGCGCGCCCGCAATGCTGACTTGCAGGCCACCCTCGACCACATCCCCGATGTGGTGATGGTGATCGAACCGGACGGCAAGTCGGGCTACATTAACCAGGCGGGCAAGGCAATGCGCGGCGAGCGGCTGGCTGATGGCAGCTACCCCGCTTTGCAGCGGCCCGACGGTAGCCCGTTGCCGCCCGCAGAACTACCGATTGCTCGCGCCCTCCGTGGCGAAAACTTCAGCGAGGCCGAGGTGCGCTATGGCTTGGGCGAACGCAGTCGCATCTTCAGCTTCGGCGGCAATGTGGTGCAGGATGAAGACGGCCAGACCCGCAATGTGGTGCTGGTTGGCCGCGATATTACCCACCAGTGGCAGCTTGAACGTAGCCTTGAGCAGCAGCGCGACCAATTGCAGCGCATCATCGACAGCCTGCCCGACTCGGTGATCGTGGTAGACCCACAAGGCAAAGTGGTTCTCCGCAACCAGGCAAACCACAACCTTCGCACGCGGGTAAATGGCGAGCCGCTCAGCGGTGAGCGGGACTTGGGGGCAGGCAGCTTCTACCCAGATGGCAGGCCGATGTCGCTTGAGGAGTACCCCCGTATGCGGGCTGCGAAGGGGGAGGTGGTGCGTGATGCCGAGATACACTACGTTGACGAGGCTGGCGACAAGCACATCCTCAACGTCAACGCCGGGCCGATCCACGACGACGAAGGCAAGATCATCCTGGCGATCAGCGTCGCCCACGACATTACTGCCCAGCGTAGGCTTGAAGAAGAAGTGCGGGCCAGCCGCGACCAGTTGCAGACGGTGCTAGATAGCATCCCCAACCCGGTTGTCCTGGTTGCCCCCGGTGGCAAGGCGATCTACCGTAACCCGGCCCAACTGCAACTTCTAGGCATGAGCAAGGATGGGCAGCCCAGCACAGTGCTTAGCTCTGCCACCCTCGGCGTGTTCGACCTGGAGGGCAACCCGCTGGGCAGCGAGATGTACCCCGACCGCCGCGTGCTGGCAGGCGAGGATTTTAGCGACTTTGAGTACTACTTTACTGGCCCTGATGGGCTTAGCCGCCTGATGAGCGTCTCTGGGGCGGCGGTGCGCGACGAACAGGGCAATGTCACGCTCGGCGTGATCAACAGCCACGATGTCAGCCGTATCTACAACCTTGAGCGCGAACTGCGCCAGAGCCGCGACCAGTTGCAGACTATATTGGACAATATGCCCGACGCTGTGGTGCTGGTAGGGGCCGATGGTATTACCCGCTACCGCAACCGGGCCAGCCAACAGCTTACCGACTACGATGTGGCGCAGGTGAACCAGAAGCATGCAGAGAGCGACTTGCAGTTGTTCACCCTGGATGGTCGGGAACTGGTAACCGACGAACGCCCGATCAGCCGCCTGCTGCGTGGGGCGCAAGTCAGCAATGAGGCCCTGCTCTTTTCCACCTCGTCAGGGCTGCACTACATCAGTGTCAGTGGCAGCCTCCTGCGGAGCGCGTCGGGCGAGGGCGACATGGCAATCCTGGTTACCCGTGACATCACCGAGCAGCGTGAGCTTGAGCAGAACTACAAGGCCAAGAGCGACGAGTTGCAGGCGATCCTCGACAACCTGAGTGAGGGCGTAACCACAGTCAGCAGCGATGGCCTGAGAACCTATACCAACCGGGCTGGTTTGGCTATTGCTGGGATGGAAGGGGGCGAGACCCTGCCTGAAACAGTGCTGGTGGATACCCGCCCACGCAATATTGATGGTAGCCAGATGACTGAAGCGCAATATCCGCGCACCCGCGCCCTCAACGGCGAAGTGTTCAACGACCTGCGCTTCATCCTAACCGACTTGCGCGGTCAGGAGAAGGTGATCAGCATTAGCGGCTCGCATATTAGTGCTGAGCAGGGGCACATCACCCGGGCGATTACCATCTACCGCGACATCACAGAGCAACGCGAACTTGAGCGCGAACTCAAGTCTAGCCGCGACCAGTTGCAGGCGATCCTCGACAACATGAGCGAGTCGGTCGTGCTGACTACGTCCGACCATCGAGTGGTTTACAGCAACGCCACCGCCATGCGGCTAGCTGGGGCAGACCGGCCTGAGCGGTTCAAGACCAACAGCGACTACAGCGTATTGGCTGTGCGCGAGCTTGACGGTACCCCAGTGGCCGCCGAGAACTTCCCTACCGCAAGGGCTGCCAGGGGCGAAGTGTTCAACGACCAATTCGCCCTATTCACCGATCTGCATGGTGTGGAGCGGGTGGTCACTGCTAGCGGCTTCCACATCGACGACGACGAGGGCCTCCTGCGCTACGGGGTGGTGATCACCCGCGATATTACCAGCCAATACCTGCTCGAACGCAGCCTCGCTAGCAGCCGCGACGAGTTGCAGGCTATCTTGGAGAACATGACCGAAGGGGTGATCCTGATGCACCCGGACGGCAACCTGAGCTACATCAACCGGGCTGGTCGCAAGATGCTTGGCGTTGACCTCGGTGTGGACGTGAAGATACTAGGCGACTTTAGCCAGATGAGCATTACCTACCCCAACGGGCTTAAAGTGCCACTTGCCGATTATCCGCTCAACCAAGCGGCGCAGGGTGCAGTCTTCACTGATAGCGAAATATACTATCTGCGACCCGACGGCCAACGCTTGCTGCTCAGTGTCGGCGGCAGTGCCGTGAGCGACGAGGCGGGTGCGGTGCGGCTGGCGATCAACGTCTTCCGCGATGTCAGCAGCCAGCGCGAGATCGAGAACCAAATCTCCCAATTGCTGATGCAGTCCGACCGCGACCGCCAGCGGCTACTGACCGTGATCGAGCAGTTGCCCGCCGGGGTGATCGTCCTCTCTGCCCCTGACCTGACCGTGTTGGCCCGCAACAGCTTCGCCAACGAAATCCTCAGACTTGGCGAGCCGGAGCAGATCGGCGAGCAAGATGATACGGCCCTCTATGAGATGATCAGGCCCGACGGTAGTTCCTTGCCCGCCGAGCAGTGGCCGGTGAACCGCGCTATCCTGGGCGAACGTGTTCTTGGTGAACAGTGGCGCGTGCGCTGCCAGGACGGCACCATGCGCGACCTGTTGGTTAGTGCCGTGCCGATCTATGAGGAGCGCGAAGGCGAGGGGGTCGTCTTCAGCGTAGCCAGCACCTTCCAAGACATCAGCGAACTGAAGGAGCTTGACCGGCTCAAGGACGAGTTCATCTCGATCACTTCGCACGAACTGCGTACTCCCCTGACCACGATCAAGGGCTACAGCCAGATGTTGGCGCGTAAGCTGCGCAAACTGGACATTGAGAATGCCGCCCGCCAGGAGTTGCAGAAGCCACTGGATACGATCACCGAGCGCAGTGAGCGGATGATCAGCATGGTCAACGACCTGTTGGATGTGTCGCGCATTGCCACTGGCCGCTTCGAGGTGGTGGGGCAGGCGATAGACATTGCGGCACTCGCCAGCAACCGAAGCGAGGAGGCCGAGGTTGCCCACCAGTTGCCTATCCAACTGCACCTGCCTGACGAGCCAGTGATCGTCAAGGGGGAGGAACGGTTGGTGGAGCAGGTTCTCAACAACCTGATCGGCAATGCCGCCAAGTACAGTCCAGCTGGCGGCGCGATCACCGTCAGCGTCGAGCGCGGTGATGAGTTTGCCACCGTCAGCGTCCAAGACGAGGGCATTGGCATCCCGGCAGAGCAACAAGCGCACCTCTTTGAACGGTTCTACCGCACGGAGAAGGGCAAGCAGACCGCCAGCGGCCTCGGTCTCGGCCTCTATATCAGCAGCGGCATCGTCCAGGCGCATGGTGGCCGAATGTGGGTGGAGAGTGCGGGGGAGGGTAAAGGCTCTACCTTCTTCTTCACCCTGCCGCTAGTACAGTAGCAATGATAGAGGCAAATTAACAACCAGAAGGGTGGATGAGCAGCAGCGATATGCCAGAACGGATGAAGCAGTGGCAGCATTACCGGGTGGCCCATTGCATCCTGCTTTCACCAGCCAGTGACAGCGTACTGCTGGTTGGCAACCGCTGGCCGGGGCAGGTGGGGCTGGTCTGGACGCTACCAGGTGGCAGAGCAGAGCAGGGCGAACCGCTGCACTCTACCTTGCAGCGCGAGTTTGGCGAGGAAACTGGGGTGCAGGTTAGTCCGCTCCAGCTAGCCTATGTTGCCGAAGCGCGCAGCGAAGTGGAGGGCAAGCTCTACCTCACCTGCGCCTACCTGGTTGCGGCAGAGGTGGGAGCGGAATTGCCCACCAACTGGCACGACCCAGAGGGGGTGGTGGCGGCGGCCCGCTTCGTGCTGCTTAGCGCATTGGCGGCAGTGATCACCAGCCCCAGCCTCGGCCTGCCCCTGCGCTACTTCCTTGCCCACCGCGAGCAGCCAGCCCGCTACTGGTTCTTCCCCAACTACAACGCTGATACGGAGCATACGCTTGTCTAGAGCGACCCGACACCTGTTTGCCGCCGTGCTACTAGCTACCCTGCTCCTTACCCTTGTTGGCTGCGACCAGGACAGGCCAACCCCCACCCCGACCAGCCCGCCTGCCCCCACCGTTGCCCCACCAAAACTGCCGAGCAATACGCCCCGTCCAGCCCTAGCCACTGCCACCCCGCCGCCCACCCCAGTTAGCGTGCCGAAGGGCGGCACTCTGACCGTGCGGCTGCTGGCCGACCTCAACAACTTCAATCCCCTACTCAACGTCGCCGACGCGAGCGCGGGGCTAGTCAACAGCGCGCTGTTCAACGGCTTGACCCGGCTAGACGGTAGCTTGCAGCCGCAGCCCGACCTGGCCGAAAGCTGGCAGGTTTCGCCCGACGGCCTACGCCTCAGCTTCCGCCTGCGCCAGGGCGTGCTGTGGCACGACGGGCAGCCGCTTACCGCTGCTGATGTAATCTACACCTACGAGGCCTGGTCACGCTTGCCCCAGACCACGCGGCTGCAAGCGCACCTGACCGCAGCACGGGTGCGCGTGACGACCCCTGACCCGGCGGGCCTGACCGTCGTCTTCGAGATGGGTCAGCCCTATGCCCCCCTCTTGGCCGACCTCAGCACGCCGATCCTGCCCGCCCATCGCCTGCGCGATGTGCCGTTGGAGAAGCTGGGCAGCGACCCCTTCGCCTTCCAGCCAGTCGGCACTGGCCCCTTCAAGTTTGCCAGCCACGAGGTGGGCCAGAACATCATCCTCACCGCCAACCCTGCCTACCACCTGGGCGCACCCAATCTTGAACGGCTAGCCTTCGTCGTCGCCCCCGACGAGCGCATTGCAGCCCAGGCCGTGCGCGACGGTAACCTACTCTACGCCAGCCTCAACCACGAGCAGGCGGTCAGCTTGCAAGCGACTGCGGGGATCACTGCCGGCCTAGCCTTCGGTAGCTACCCAGAGGATGGCTACTACTTTCTAGCCTTCAACCTGCGGCCCGGCCACCTGTTCAGCGACTACCGTCTGCGCCGCGCCCTCGCCTACAGCCTCGACCGTGATGCTATCGTGCGCCAAGCCACTGCTGGGCAGGGCTTGCCGCTCTGGAGCTTCGCCCTGCCCAACACCTGGGCCTATGAGCCAACTACCCCTCGCTATGGACAGAACATTGGCGAAGCGAAGCGGCTGCTAGCCGAGGCGGGCTGGCAGCCAGGGGCGGGTGGCGGACTGCAACAGGGCGGCAAGCTCCTAGCCTTCAAGCTCTACCTGCGGGCCGACGACCCCACTCGCCGCCAGGCTGCCAACCTGATTGCCGCGCAGGCAGCGACACTGGGCATCAGCGTGACGGTCGCGGCGGTTGACCCCAACTCCGTTCTATCTGCCCTGCTCGACCCGACCCGCGACCCGGCCTTCGACTTTGAGGCGATCCTTGCGGGCTGGGGGACGCTCGGCTACGACTTCGACCCCTACCCCTTGCTTGCCAGCGACCAGCAGCCGACCGCAGCCGCGCCGGGTCTGCTCAACTACGTCGGCTACAACAACGCCGACTTCACCGCCCGCGCCGCCGCTGCCCGCCGCGAGTACGATTTTGCCGCCCGCAAGGCCCAGGCTGCCGACCTGCAAAACACCCTTGCTGCCGAACTACCCTACGACCCGCTCTGGGCCGCCCAGTACTTCACCGTCGCCAGTCGCAAACTGGCGGCTAGCGACGGCACCCCGCTCAGCCTCAACTCGCCCAACCCGCTCTGGAATGTGGAACGATGGTTCATCAGCAAGTAGCACCCTAGCTGCGCCCTTGCAGAAGGAGCGAGCAGCCCGTTTGATCGCCGTCAACCCCTTTTGGTATACTTCCTGCGAACAGTTTGTGTAGCATCTGGCTTCTAAGCCGAGTTACCTACTGCGGTCAGCAACATTGAGGGGCGTAGCACGCCTTTACCCAAATAGCTAACAAAGAAGGAGTTTTCGATGGAAACCACCACGACTGCGCCAGCGTCGTCGCAGAGCAGCAACGGCCACAGCAACGGTAGCCAGCCCGCCAATGCGCCCCGCCGCTACAGCCTCGACGAAATGGGTTTCGGCTCTGGCAAGAAGGCCCGCCTGCACCGCCTGCTCTACCAGTATGGCCCCGGCAACGGTACCATGCTGTTGCTGCCAATTGACCAGGGTTTGGAGCATGGCCCGATTGACTTCCTCGGCAACCCCGATGCCCTCGACCCAGAGTTCCAACTGCGGGTCGCCCTCGAAGGCGGCTACAGTGGGATCGTCTACCAGGTCGGTATCGCCAACAAGTATATGCACAAGTACGCCGGGCGGGTGCCGCTCGTCCTCAAACTGAACGGCAAGACCAACCTGCCGAACGACGATGCCCCCTTCTCTCCCCAACTCGCCAGCATCCAGGATGCCCACTACCTGGGCGCGGATGCGGTCGGCTACACCCTCTACGTTGGCTCGTCGCGCCAGGATGAGGACTTCCGCCAAATCTGGAAGGTGCGCGAGGAGTGCGAGAAGTATGGCCTACCGCTGATCGTCTGGAGCTACCCGCGTGGCACAGCGGTTAAGGCGAAGGGTGGAGTGGATAGCCTCTATGCGGTGGACTATGCCGCCCGCGCCGCCCTCGAAGTGGGCGCAGACATCGTGAAGGTCAACGTGCCGGTCTACCAGTACAACATGAGCAACGAGAAGGAAGCCGCCGCCTTCAACGCTATGCCGAAGGAATACCAGGCTCTCAGCGAGGATTACGGCAGCGCAATCCGCCGCGTTGTCCTCAGCGCGGGTCGCTCGATGGTACTGTTCAGCGGGGGCAGCAAGCTAGGCGACACTGACCTGTTGGAGAAGGCCCGCCAGGCAATGGCAAACGGCGCAAGTGGCCTAATCTTTGGTCGCAACATCTGGCAACGCCCGCACGACCAGGCGATCAGCATCAGCCAACAAATTAAGCAGATCATGCTCGAACACCCCTTCCAGGGTGATGACAACCTGTTGGCGACCCACAGCAGCAGCAACAGCGACGGCAGCTAGGCTAGCGCAGCACGCAGGCTCCTCTCCTCTTGACAGGAGAGGGGCTTCCTTTTTGGTCTGGCAATGAGGGGGGGAGAAGATGAACAGGCAACAGGCAGGCAAGCCGAAGGGTGGACAAGACGGCAGTGGGGTGATCCAACGCCACTTCACGCTAGGCATCACCTACTACGAGGCGGAGGACTACGCAGCCGCACTGCGCGAGTTCAATACCGCCCTCAAGCTTGATCCAGAGAGCAGCGACATCCTCACCAACCGAGCGGCCACCTACGCTCAGCTTGGTCGCGTTGCGGATGCGCTGGCCGACTGCGACCAGATCATCGCCCTTGAGCCGGACAATGCTGTACACCTCGACAACCGCGGTCTCACCCTCGCGGGAACGGGCGACCAGCAGCGGGCGATCCAGGACTTCGACGCGGCCATCGCGCTCGACCCCAGCTTCCTCAACCCCTGGGTCAATCGGGGCAGCAGCTACCAGGCTCTCGGCCAGTATGAGCAATCGCTAGAGGACTTCGACGCGGCCCTCACCCTTGAGCCGGAGGATGATGTAGCCCTCAACCAGCGGGGGATCAGCTATGCCCGCCTGGGCCGCTATGCCGAGGGGCTGGCCGACTTCCAGCGCGTGCTTGCACTTGACCCAGACGACGAGGACGCACTCTACAATACTGCCTGGACCTACGCGCTGCTGCACGAGGCAGAGGAGTGTCTGCGCTATCTGCGCGAGGCGATCCAGGTTGACCCCGCCGCCCGCGAAACGGCAGAGGCTGACCGAGCCGACTACCAGTGGTTGCTCGACCACGACGCAGAGTTCGCCAGCGAGTTCACGTGGCTGCTAGCCCAGGTGGGTTAGCTTGCCCAGGGCCACTTGCTACTTGAGGATCAGGGCCAACCCCTGGGCCAGCGTCGCTTCCTTCATCTCACCGTAGAAGATCAAGGCGATCTTCCCCTCCCTGTCCACAAACACGGTGGTCGGGAAGGCTGCTACGTTGTAGGTCTGCCCTATATTGCCAGGGTCGATCAGCACTGGCATATCCAGCTTCAAGTCTTTGCGGAAGCGGTCAATCGTTGCAGCGTCGGCGGTGTCGCCCGTGTTCAGGGCTAGCATCTGCAAGCCAGCCGCCCTGTACTGCTGGTAAGCGGCGTTGAGCAACGGCATCTCGCGCTTGCAGTAGGTACACCAGGTCGCCCAGAAGTTGATCAGCAGGGGCTTGCCCTTGAGGGCAGTCAGGCTAAAGGGCTGACCGTCCAGATCGCGGCCAGCAATCTCTGGGGCCAGGCGGCCTACCTTCGCCGCTGGGCCGCTGTCGTCGCGCAAGGGGTGGGGGTAGATGACGTTGGCCGCGTAAAGCTGGGTACGCCAACTGTTCAGCCGCTCCTGTCGCTCAGCAGCGTCCTTGACCCCCAGCAGCACCACTTTGGCGAGGTAGTCGTCTACCAACAACTTCACGCGCACCGTGTCCAGCAGCACAGTGCGGCTGAGGCCGTAGCGGGCGAGGGTGGCGTAGAGGCGGTCAAGATTGCCATTCGCCGCTTGCAAGCTGCTGCTCAGGTAGCTACTCACCGTTGCGGCGGCAGGGGCGGCAAAGTTGTGCTTGGCCGCTTCCTGCACGATCAATCGCTGCTGCACCACCTCGTTGAGCAGATCGCTGGGGGCAACCGCCTGTTTGGGGTACAGCCCCTCCTCCTGCAAGGCCCGGCGCAGGCTAATCTGCACGTCTACGTCACTCTGTAGCACCTGCTCACCGTTCACCACTGCCACCACATCATCACCCAGGCCGCCGCTAGGTCGGTAGAACAGCAGCAAGCCCAAGCCGAGCAGCAGCAAGCCGAGCAGCAGCAGACGGGCGGCCAGCTTTGGGCGGCGCGTGCCTGCCACTGGTGGCGGATTAGCCGGTGGCGCAGCCTCAATGTTTAGTTCTTCGCTGGCGGTCTCTTGCATAATGAGGGGTGGTTAGCTCAGGCCATTGGTGGGCAGGAAGTTGAAGAACTGGTTGAGCTGGCTGATCTGGTTGGTGGCAATAAAGAAGCCCATCAGGATCAGGAACACGCCACTGACCGCTGAGACCACGTTGAGGTTGTTGAACACCAGCCAATTGCCCAGCCGCCAGGTCAGCCCCCGTGCTGTGAGACGGCGCAGCAAGCCAGTAATGGCGACCACGCCCAGGCTAGCGACCAGGAATGGCACGCCGAGACCGAGGGCGAAGCTGAACAGCAGCAAGCCGTCCTGCAAGAGGTTGGGGTGGGGATCGCTGAGGATCAGGCTGAAGATCGAGCCGAGGACGGCCCCCACGCAGGGGGTCCAACCAACCGCGAAGCCCATACCGACAAGGGTTGAACTGAAGTAGCCGAGGGCAGGATTGGCGTTAACCTCTAGCCGCTTCTCCAGGTTGAGGAAGGGGATGTTGATCATAGTGAGCGAGTGCAGGCCGAAGATGATCAGCAGCCCCCCTGCCACCCAACGTACTACCTCCCGGTTGTCTTGCAGGAAGCGCAGGCTGCTGACGAAGCTGAGGCCTAGACCCAGCAGGCTGAAGATGATGGCGAAGCCGAAGACGAAGGCCAGTGCGTGCAGGAAGACGTGCATCCGCCTCCAGATCGCCTGCCCAGCGACCGGCGCGACCTTGAGGCTACTGCCTGCCCCACTAGGCAGCGCGTTGAGGTCAACCTGCTGCACGGCGGCCCCGCTCAGGTAGGCGATATAGGCAGGCACGAGCGGCAGCACGCAGGGCGAGAGGAAGGCCAACAGCCCAGCGGTGAAGGCCACGAAGATCGAGATGTCAGTCATTGTGGTTACCCGTTTTCACCGAACACTTTGTGGCAGGCGCATCTATGCCACGAAGATCGAGATGTCAGTCATTGTGGTTACCCCCGTCTACTGGTACTTGTTCGGCGGCGCGGTAGTAAGCGGTGTAGGCGAGAGAGCGGGCGAAGCCTGCATCTATGCGAGGGTAGGCGGCGAAGACTAGAGCAAAGGCAGCGGGCAAGCCAGTTGCCAGCCGCAGCCACCAGTTGAGCGAACCAAGCTGGTCGCCGCCCCAGCCACCATTGCGTAGCCCTACGATATGGGTGACAGTATCCACCAGCATTGGCAGGCAGAGCAACACAGCGGTGGGGATAGCAAGAGCCGTGTAGTTGATCAGCCCGCGACCATCATTATGTAGCAGGCGTGGCCTTGCGCGGGCGTAGAGCAACCCAGCCACGAAGATGCCACCGTAGAAGAAGACGCAGCGGTGGCAGTGGGCCACCTGGTAGCCGAAGATAAAGTAGCTACGCTCTGGCAACTGGTGGCAGAAGCCTGCATAGATGCGGTTGAGCAAGCCACCCGCTCCCTGCCAGCCGAGCGCCATAAAGAGCGGAGCTAGCCAGGGCAGGGTGACGAACAAACCGAGCAGGCTGTTGAGGATCGCCAGCCAGTGGCGGGCTACCCCTTCGGCGGCAGCGTCTAGCCAGGCCATCGGCCCGCGCGGTTGTTGAGTTGGATACGGTGCATAGCTCAAACTGTCATCTCCAGGGTGTGGGCCAGGCTCGCCTCATCAAACGGCCACTCCATCTCCGCTCGTTCGTCAACCTCAACCACCGGGATCGTGTATTTGTAGCGTTCGTAGAGGGCAGGATCGTCCTGAATGTCCACCTTCAGCAGGCTAATGCGATAGCGGCGGGCGAGGCGGGCAATCACCCCCTCGGCCTCAACGCACAGGTGGCAACCCGCCTTGCTGTAGAGGATGATACTGTGTTCAGCTTGCCTGCTACGTAGCCAACGCATGGTATACTACCTCCCCAGGGCCTGCGGTTCTCTCAGCCCCTATTATACCACCCATTGGTGCAGGAGAGCTAGCATCAACGTGTCCGCTTGCACAATCCACTGCTCGGCCCACTGCGGCTGCCCCTGTACTGATTCGCACAGGCTACTGCAAGTCCACAGCAATGATGCTATAATCAGCGGCGGAGCAAGCTATTATCGTGTCTTTCATCTGGTTGAGCAAGAGGAGTTAAGTGATGAACAAGAAGTTGCTGCGCTATCTGCTAGTCGTCCTTGTCGCCGTGCTACTGGCGGGTGGCGGATTTGGGGGGCAGGTGGCGACACCTACCCTGCTGGTCACCAACCCCCAGACCAGCGCGCCCAGCTACGGCCACAGCCTGCGATTTGAGCCGAATGTCGGCCAGTTTGACCCCGGTGTACTATACCACGCTCGCGGCAAGGGCTATAGCCTCTACCTGACTGCGGAGGGGGCAGTGATGCAGATCGGAGCGCAAGCAGCATCCGCCAGCCATGCGGGAGCAGTGCTGGCCTTCCAGGTACAGAGCGGCAACCAGCAACCGACCCTTGTCGCAGGCGAGCGGCGGGCAGGGGTGAGCAACTACCTGCTAGGCAACGACCCCACGCTTTGGCGGACAGGGGTGGCATCCTATGCCAGCGTCACCTACCAGGGGGTCTATCCTGGTATCAACCTGACCTACTATGAAGGAGCAGCGGGCAACCTTGAGTACGATTTTGGGCTGGCAGTGGGGGCTGATCCAGCCGCTATCAGCCTGAAGATCGCTGGGGCCGAGCGGGTGGAGATGGTTGGTGGCGACCTGCTGCTGCACACTGCCGCTGGGCTGTTGCGCCAGCCTGCCCCGACCATCTACCAGCAGACGGCGGCGGGACGGCGGGAGGTGGCGGGTGGCTACCAACTGCACGCAGACGGCAGCCTCGGCTTTGCGGTGTTGGCTTACGACCGCAGCCAACCGCTAGTGATCGACCCACAGGTTGAACTAACTACTGGCTATGTCACCTACCTCGGTGGCAGCGGTGATAGCGACTCGGCCAACGCAGTTGCGGTTGATGCGGCGGGCAACGCTTACGTCACTGGCGTAACTACCGCCACCAACTTCATCACTACCACTGGGGCTTTGCAGCCCAGCAACGCAGGTAGCCGCGACAGCTTTATCACCAAATTCAGCCCTACTGGCACGCTTCTCTACTCCACCTATCTGGGTGGCGGCGGCAATGATACGGCGAACAGCATCGCGGTGGACGTAACTGGCACCGTCTACGTGGTCGGCACCACCACCAGCAGCAACTTCCCCACCGTCGGCCAGTACCAGACCAATCCCTCAAACAGCAACGATATCTTCCTCAGCCGCCTGAACAGCAGCGGCACCGCGTTGCTCTACTCCACCTACCTCGGCTCCACCAATGGTGGCGACAGCGACGGCTTGGCGGTGGCGGTGGGCGGTAGTGGGTTGGCCTACCTCACCGGCAGCACTTACGGCGACAGCTACCCGACGAGCAACCAGTATCAGACCTTCCAGGGACCGTATGGCAACACCGATGCCGTGGTTAGTGCGATCAACACGACCCTGATTGGCACTAACTCGCTGCTCTGGTCAACCTATCTGGCTGGCGACACGAACAGCGACTTTGGGCGGGCGGTCACCGTGGACGCTGCGGGCAATGTCTATGTCACGGGCGACACTGCCTCCACCAACTTCCCGCTGGTCGGGGCATATCAAAGCTACCAGGGTAGCGCAGATGTGTTCGTCAGCAAGCTGAATTACATCAGCCCCACCCTCACGCTCGCCTATTCCAGCTACCTGGGTGGCACCGACAGCTACGATGTTGGCAGAGGGATAGCCGCCGACAGTGCGGGCAACGCCTACGTGGCAGGCTTCACCGCCTCGGCCAACTTCCCCACTCGCAACCCCTACCAGGTTGACCAGGGCGGCACCGATGCCTTCCTCAGCCGCCTGAACACGACGATCAGCGGGACAGGTTCGCTGATCTACTCGACCTACCTCGGCGGCGGCACCAGCGACGACCTCGCCTTTGCGCTTGCCCTCGACACGGCGGCCAACCCCTACCTGACTGGCCTCACCTGCTCCACCGACTTCCCCACCCGTGACCCCTACCAGGTGGAGAACAGAGGCGGCTGCGATGCATTCGTCAGCAAGTTCAACTACGTGGGTAGCAGCCTCAATCTCGCTTACTCGACCTACCTGGGCGGCAACGGCACCGACCGCGCTTTTGGTATCGGGCTGGATGCGGCCAACAACGCCTACATTGTGGGCGACAGCCAATCCACCAACCTGACCACCACTAACGCCCTCTCGCCCACCATCCTCGGCAACCAGGATGCGTTCGTGGCTCGGCTCAACAACCCACCGCCCGCTACCCCTACCCCCACTCGTACAGCAACCAGCACACCGCTCAACACCACAACCAGCACGCCAACTCTGACTGCCAGCCCTAGCGCGACCGTCAGCCGTACCGCAACTGGGATCGTCAGTACCGCGACAGCGACGGCCACAGGCAGCCCAGCAAGCAGCACGCCAACCCTGACTGGTACCACGACCCTGACTGGCACTGTCATCCCAACCTCGACCGCCACCTTGACTGGCACTGCCACCTCAACCCTGACTGCTACCGCGACCCTGACTGGTACACCAACGGCGACCGCTACCCCCTGCACGATTAGCTTCACCGATGTGCCGACCAGCAACCTGTTCTACGCCGATATCACCTTCCTGGCCTGTCGCGGGGTAATCAGCGGCTTCACGGGTGGCAGCTTCCAGCCCAACGCGAACACCAGTCGCGGCCAGTTCGCCAAAGTCACCACGCTCGGCTTTGCCCTGCCCAGTTTCAACCCGCTCACCCCTACCTTCAGCGATGTGCCAACCAGTAGCGTCTTCTACGGCTATGTAGAGTCAGCGGCGCAGGCCGGGGCGATCACCGGCTTCACTCCCGCTCAGTGCGTGGGTGCAGGCACTCCTGTTACCAGCCAGCCCTGCTTCCGCCCCAACCAAAACGTGACGCGGGCGCAGGTTGCGATCATAGTGCAGCGCAGCCGCGGTTACGCTATCGCCAGCCCAGCAGTGCCGACCTTCGCCGATGTGCCGAGCAACAACTTCGCCTACGCTGCTATCGAAACGCTGGCAGCACGGGGTATCATCAACGGGGCGGCCTGCACCAGTGGCGGCTCCACCCTCTGCTTCCGACCCAACGACAACATTCGGCGGGGGGAGTTGAGCAAGGTTGTGCGGCGGGCTATCGAAGCTCTACCACTGCGCTAGCTAGGAAGCAGGTGAGCAGGAGGGGCGCAGGATTTTGCGCCCCTCTATCGACAGCAGGTCAGGGCAACAACTGGAAAGCTCATGCCACGTTGCGGAGTAATTGTTCCCCACAACCCTGGGTACTGGGTTTCAACGTGGTCGTCTACCGCCAAACGTCCACTTCGCGGTAACTGTTTCCTAGACCCCCGAACAGTAGGGTTAACCAGCTAAGCAGCCAACAACGGCGTGGTTGCGAGCGGCTGAGTGCAGAGCAGCCTGACAGGCTAGCGGTCTGATCCTGGCCGAGAACAGACAAACTAAAACGGCGCATCCAGAGTGGATGCGCCGTTACCTGCTGCTAGTGGGTTATCAATAAGGCTGGATGAAGATAACCACGAAGTAGTTCTTGCCGTTACCGTCGCTCGCCATACCAACCCCGGCCTGGCTGAAAATCGGGTCTAGCATGATGTCATGATGAACCTTGCTGTTGAAGTAGCCCTGGAAAGCCTGGTCAGCAGTGGTGGCAAGGCTGTAGGTGTTGCGGTGGATGATTTCGCCAGCGTCCTGGAAGTCCACATTGCGGGCCACTAGCCAATCCATCAGGCTGGTGCCTTCGGGGGTGACGTGGGCGAAGTAGTTGCGCTTTGCCATGTCACTGGCGCGGTAGCGGGTGAGGTCAACCAGCACCGGGCTGAGAGTCACCTGAGCGGCCCCAGCGGTCTTGCGTGCGGCATTGATCTTGTCGAACAGTGCCTGCTCCTGCACATTCAACTTGATGATGGCAGCGGCGGGGGCGGTTTGGGCAGCAGCATTGCCGATGTGTGCTAGCGTAACTAGCAGCATAGCAGCGATGAAAGCAAAACTGAGGCGACGGACAAAGTTCAGGCTAGACATTGTGTGGCTCCTACGCTTGCCCTCTTGGGGCGAAAAAGAATTAGTGCGGATGATTGCGATGGCTGCGTAAGCCTTACCGCTTCCTTACCACCTGAGCCTATTATAGCAGTGAAAGGTAGATGCTCACAATAGGGTAGAAGTCCTGTTGAGGGGGGGAAAATGGTACTATGCGTCTCGCCAACCCGTAGTTGGATTGGCTGGAATGTAAACCCTTTGACCCAGGTCAGTAAAGCGGCTGACAGATGGGGTTGGAAAGTGCGATTTGGAGGTCAGCGACGCAGACGGCGCGTAATCAGCGCAGACAACTGCCGTGCCTCTGCGTTGCCGAGCAGCAGGCTGAGGGCAAGGTAGGCTAGCACCGCCAGCAAGCCAGCCCCACTCATAGATAGCAGTTGCCCAAAGAGGCCAGCGGGAAAGATGGGCGCAAGGAAGGAGAGGTAGCCTTGCAGTAGCAGACCGACCACCGCCGCCGCCCCGATGCTCTTGAGCGCACCGCTAATCGCCCTGCGTTCATCCTGCTGCACGGCAGCGTTCTGGGGATCGAGGCGGCTGAAGCGGCGGCGAATGGTCAGCAGCAGGATCAGCAGTTCGGCTGTTGTACTTAGCACCAGGGCGAGGGCAAGGCCACCCTGCCCCAGTGGGCCGACGAACAGCAGGCAGCAGAGGAAGTTGACCGCTACGGTGATCAGGGCGATCACCACCGGCGTGCGGGTATCGTGCATGGCATAGAATGAGCGGGTTAGTACCTCCACCACCGCGTAGCTGATCAGCCCCAGGCTGAAGTAGAGCAGCGCGTCAGCCACCTGTGCGGTGTCAGAGGCAGTGAACTTGTTGCGCTGATAAAGCAGGCGCACGATGGGTTCGCGCATCACAAGCAGGAACACGCTGCTGACTGCACTGAGAAAGACGAGTAGGCGCACGCCACCCCAAACCGTCACCCGCATCTGAGCCACTTCCCGCCGCCCAAACTGCTCGGCCAGGGTGGGGAAGACGACCGTGCTGAGGCTGAGGGCGAACACGCCAAAGGGGAGCATCATTAGAGTGAAGGCGTAGTTGACTGCGTTGACCCAACCACTATTGCTGCTGGCAAAGGAGGTGATGATGATGAAGTTGGCCTGGAAGGCGATCTGGCCCACGACACGCGGCCCAATCAGGCGCAGCACTTCACCTGTCCCTGCGTCGCGCAGGTTGAGCCGCAACTGGTACTTCATGCCTAGCCGCAACAGGCCTGGTACCTGCGTGGCAATGTGCAGGATCGCCCCCAAGACAACGCCCCAGGCCAGCCCTACTGGCCCGATGTAGGGGGCAAAGAACAGTGCGCCAACGATAATGCCGAGGTTATAAAAGATGGGGGCGAAGGCGGAGAGGACAAAGCGGTGTTCGGCGTTCAAGATGCCCTGCGCCCAGGCCCCTAGCCCCATGAAAAGTGGCGAGAGCATTAGCACTGTCGTCAGGTTGATGGTCAGTTGCAGCTTTTCGCCCGTATAGCCAGGGGCGATCAGCCCGCCGATGATCTGCGGTGCAAGCAAGGCGGCCACGATCCCAAAGAGGCTGACCAGGATGATCGAGAGGTTGATCAGCGTGCTAGCTAGCCGCCAGGCCGCCGCATCCTTGCCCTGCGCCCGCTGTGCGCTGAAGACGGGGATGAAGGCCGAACTGACTGCGCCACCGACCACTAGGAGGAAGATCGTGTCAGGGATGCGGAAGGCAGCGTAGTATGCGTCGCGTTCTGTCTGATCAAAGCGGGCGGCAATCACCACGTCGCGGAGCAAGCCGAGGACGCGACTGAGGACGAAGGCGATCATCACCACCGAGAAGTTACGCAAGATCGAGCGACCGAGGCCAGAGACAGGTTGCGGGCTGGCTGCTGGCTGATCGGCTAGCAGGTTGGCAGTGGCGTACATCTCTGTGCCGCCAGGGTCGAGCGGGTTGCCCTCATCCAAGATCGGAAAGGAGAGGGTGGTTGGCGTAGAATGAGGGCTGGCACCCTTCGCGGTGGGTTCGTCATCCTGGGGTAGTATGGCAGTGTCAAGACGAGCCAACTGGTTGTCCTTTCGCGTCAGCTACTTGCGGCTGCCCATCGTCCGCCGCTACCAGGTTCAGAGACCAAAATAGGGCGACCGAACCATTGGCTACGTCCTCGTTAGTATAGAACATCGTGTCCAAGCCCGCCAGTTGGAAGCCGCAGCGGGCGTAGAAGCGGCAGGCCGGGAGGTTGCTGGTTTGCGTCTCCAACCAGATAGCGCGAAAGTAGCGCGCCTGCGCCCAGGCCACCCCCTGCGCGATCAACTGCGCGCCCACCCCCTTACCGCGCGCTATTGGCGAGAGAACGAGCAGCCAGACGACCGCCGTATTGTTCCAGAGGCGCGTTTCCACCTCTAGCGCACCGACGATCCGCCCCTCGTGTTCGACTACCAGCAGCAGTCCATCACCTGTCAGCAGTGATTGGCGGGCGTGGGCCTGCTCTGCTGCGCCGTAGCGGTTGCCGTCACCATGCACCTCTGGCGGGCAAACCTCACGCTCTACCAGGCGGAAGCTACGCCCCAGGCTGCCACCCTCCTCTACCTCTACGTGCAGGTAGCTACGGCTGACATAGGTGGGGTCGATCTGATCGAGGTGGTCAACATCGGCCTCACGCATCGGACGAATATGCATCTTACGCTCATTTCTTCGGCTACTGACTATGGCAAGCTGCACAACACCGGGTAGTGGCAGCAGCCAGTGGATGATCGCCGCTGCTCTGCAATCTGCACTATCTGTCGTGCCAACCCACTGGCTACCCCAGCGGTTGCGCCAATGCTTGCTATTTGCGGCGAAGTGGGTTATAATTTCTTGCCACTGAACCGTTCGCAAAGTTCTGCTGCTGCACCCTGCCGTTAGTGCAGGCTTAGAATTGTAGATACGACGGCGCGCCATGCGCCATTTTACCAGACAGAGATCAATGGAGGCAAGTTAGTTTGGCTAATAAGAAGGCTGCCCTCAAGGCAATCCGCTCGTCTGAGCGCAAGCGGCTGCGGAACAAGCCGATTCGGTCGGCCCTGAAGACTTTCGTAACCAATACCGAGCGGCTGATCTTCGGCTACGGTATTGGCAAGACGCGCCAGGCACCTGACCTGACCGCTGCTACCCAATCTTTGCAAGAGGCACAGAAAACCCTGGACAAGGCCGCGCAGAAGGGGATCATCCACCCCAACCAGGCCGCTCGCCGCAAGTCGCGGATGGCGAAGAAGCTGTCGAAGGCCCAGGGTTACATTACTCCCACTGTCGAGCGTTACGCCCCGGTACCAATGCCGGAGTAACTAACCCAGCCCCTTGTAGCAAACGCCCATCCCACCAGGAGCGGGCGTTTTGTTTTGCCCACTGGTTAGCTGCGCGACTCTGGTTTGCCGCGCTTGCGGAGAGCAAACAGGTTACGCTGGCGATGGCTGGCAGTGCCGCCCCTAACGCTGCTAAGGACTACCGGCTCCAGCACCGCTGGTAGTTCGGCTTCGGCAGTGTTGGAGGTAGCAGCCAGCGTCTTGCGGTCGGGGTAGACGATGCGCGGGTGGTAGATGCCGCGCAGCATAGCCCGAAAGGCCCCTTCGATGCTGGCGATGTCACGGATGGTCAGGTCGCACTCGTCAAGCTGCCCCTCGGCCAGTCGCGCCCCGATCACCTTGTGGACGACCTGCCCCAACTGCTCCTCGTCGAAGTTGCTGCTGAACTGACCACTTTCGCCCTCGGCCCGACGGCTGAGTTGGCCGCTCTGCACAGCGGCGCGGGTGGCAGCCTCCACCGAGTCGGCTAGCATGACAATGGCCGCCTCCTTCGTCCGCGGGCGCGGGCCAGGGTACTGGTAGTCCGCCTTGTCCACCCGCCCTGCGCCCTCCTGCGCCACCGCCTTGTCATAGAAGAATCTGATAGCGGTAGTGCCATGATGCTGGGCCACGATGTCGCTCACCCGCTTGGGCAGGCGGTACTTCTTCGCCAACTCCACTCCATCGCGCACGTGGTCACTGATGATGTAGGCACTCTCGCGGGGTGGCAGGCTGTCATGGATGTTGTCCATGCCGGTCTGGTTGTCTATGAAGTAGGCGGGATGCAGCACCTTGCCGATGTCATGATAGTAGGCACCAACGCGGGCCAGCAGCGGGTCGGCCCCCACCACCTCGGCAGCACGCTCGGCCAGATTGCCCACGACCAGACTGTGGTGATAGGTGCCAGGCGCATCATACATCAGGCGGCGCAAGAGCGGCTGGGTGGGGTGGGCCAATTCGAGCAGTTGCAGGGGAGTGGTGGTACCAAATAGATTGCCCAGCAGGTTGAACGCGGCGAAGCTGAAGGCAGCAGAAAGAACACCGTTAAGCAAACTCACCCCCGCCAGTTCGAGCAGCGCGGTGTTATCATAGCTGTGGCTGAGGATGCGCGAGAGGATGATCACCAGGTAGTTGATCGCCGCCACCGCCAGCCCCGCCCGCACGAAGTCGCTGCTACGCTCAGCCCGCCACGCTGCGTAGATACCAACCATGCCGCTGACCAGATAGAAGACGGTTAGCTCAAAGTTGTTGTTGCCTAGCAGGCCCACCAGCAGGCTGATGATGATCGTGTAGACTATGCCTACATCGGTGTTGAGCAGCACGGCTAGCAGGATGCTGAAGCTGGCGAAGGGCAGCAGGTACGGCAACAGCACATGATCGGTGATGAAGTGTGCGCTGCCAATCGGGATCAGCAGGCACATGGCGATCAGCAGCAGTGGGCGGCGGCGTTGCCACATCTGGTGGTGGCTGAGGAACAGGTAGCTGCTGGCAACCAGTAGCAGCACAGTGACCAGCCCGACGGTGCCGATCACATCCTCCCAGTCTATCGCCCGCGCCGTCAGGCCGATCCGTTCGAGCGTCTCCACGTGCTGGGCGGTGACGATCTCTCCCTTGCTGACCACGATCTGGTTCTTCTGCACCTCCACCGTAACAGCAGGGACGGCTGCCTCTGCCTTGTCGCGCAGAGCATTGCTGGCCGTCTCATTGACCAGGACGTTGGGCTTGAGGTAGGCACCGACGAGAGCTTGCTCGGCCAACCGCTGCTGCTCGTCGAGGCTGCGGTCACTGAGAGCAAGGATAGTAGAGCGGGCATCGTCCACCGCCCGTGCATCCACTATCCGCCGCCCATTCATCAGCACGTCGAAGGTACGAAGGGTGTCACTGACTGTCTCCTGCCACTGAGTCTCGCTGAGACTGATGATCACCTGCGCCTCGCCACGCTGGACGCTGAAGCCAGGCAAAGTGACAAGGCTGCTGAGTTTGTCGGCGGCACTGAGCAGGCGACCACGCACAGCAGTGATCGAGCGGATAGTCGCTTGCAGGTCTGCGCTCTGCCCAGCGATCAGGCTGGCGTTGTAGTCGTAGACGAGGTTGGTTGGGTCGTTACGAGCCGCCTGCTTGGCCGCCTGGGTCTGCACACTGCTAACATAGCGGACGTAGCGTGGGGCGTAGATCGTCTGCCCAGCGGGTTGACCGAGGACGGTGTTGGTAACGAGGCCGGTGGGCAGGTACTGGAACAGGAGGATCAGGCTGACCAACACAGCCATGATCAGGTTGAAGCCAACGAAGGTAAGCCAGCCCGACCAGTCGCGGTTGCCGCTGAAGCTGCTCTCGGCAGATGGGAGGGGCAAGCTGCCGCTCGTCAGCTTATCAGGGCGGGGGGGTCGGGTTGGCTCCAGGCTACCATTCCGCGGTTCGGGCATCGAGTCACCCACTTCTATAGAGTTATGATACAGGCTGGGGCTGCTGGTTGAGGGGCTTATTTGCTGGGCTACTATTCACCATCTACCATCTGCTACAAGCTAGCAAGAAGGTCCTTGACCATTTGGCTAGCGGCCCGTCCATCAGCGCGGTCTTTGATGCGTGGTTGCAACGCACCCATCACCTTGCCCATCTCACGGGGGCCAGTCGCTCCCACTTCGGCAATCACTTGGTGAACCAGAGCGCGCAACTCCTGTTCACTGAAGGGCTGCTCTGGCAGGTAGGCCAGCAGCACTGCCAGTTCTGCGCGCTCGGCAGCGGCCAGTTCGGGGCGGTTCGCCTTGTCATAAGCCTCAATCGAGTCGCGACGCTGCTTGATCTGCCTGCGGATCACGTCGGTGATTTCTGCATCGCTCAGGCTAGGTGGGTCAGCGATGATCGCCTCCCGCTCTGCTGTGCGGCGGATACCAAGCTCCTCCTTGATTGCGGCCAATTCATCATCACTGGCGTTTTGCACCCTGCTCTTGAAGGCGACCAGCTCCGCCCCTTGCAACCCAGCCAGGTGCTGCTGCAAGTCGTGCTGCTCGGCAGCGAAGATCGTCTGCATCTGCTTCTGGCGGCTCTCAAGCTCGGTGTTCTTGACGGCGGCCTGCAACATACGGATCGTATCACGGCGCACCTCATCCTTAGCGCGCATTGCAGCGGCCAAATCCTGCTTCAGTTGTTCGCGGATCGCCATTTCGGGCCTGCCTCCCATCCGATCTTCACCTATTCTAACTGCGATTATACAGGTAGGGCCAGGGGCTGTCAAGCAGGGCGGCGGCACGAACATTGCTGCCGTAGATCGGGCGTGACCGTCCTTGACGGCAATGCTGATCGTGTGCTACAATCGGCCTCGTTGGCAGGCGTAAGAGCAGCACCTGTGGGCTTGCGCCCAAAGGCTGGATTAACCTTACATTAAAGCCACGTTAATGTTTTCACCGTCAAGGTTTATGCGCTAAGTGCGTTTGCGCTGGGCCACCGCGTGGTATAATAGCGGAGAGGAAGTCAGCACTGACCAGCATTGGCACAGTCAGCTAACCTCAATGCTAATCCGGGGTTCTCAGGAGGTGTTGCTATGGTTGTTGGTGAGACGATTGAACTGTTGATCGTGTTTGGCATGATCGTCTTCTCGTTGGCGATGCTCTATGCAATTGAGCGGTTTACCAGCGACGATACGAAGGAAACCGACCAGTAAGCTGCACCGCCACACCCCACCGGGGTTGAGGAGAGGCTACGACGAGGGAGAAGTAGAGGATGGCTAATAGCCGAAAAGGATTGGGCCGGTTCAGCCCAGGCAGTCTGTATGAGGGGTTTACGCGCTCGCAGATTTATCGCTCTGTGATCCGCAACCCCTGGCCGAACAACGCCCGTACTCGCGCCCTGGCGGTGATGAACAGCGTCTTCCTGCACCTGCAACCGACGCGCACCCGCCCGGAGGCGATCAAGATCACCTACACCTGGGGTCTCGGTGGCATCTCGTTCCTATTCTTTTTGCTGCTGACGATCACTGGCGTGATGTTGATGTTCTACTACGTGCCGACGGTGCCAGATGCTTACAACTATATGAAGGAGCTTCAGGGTACGGTCAGCTTCGGCCAGTTGATGCGGAACGTCCATCGCTGGTCGGCGCATGGTATGGTGATCACTGTCTTCCTCCATATGTGCCGTGTCTTCTACACTGGCAGCTATCGCCCACCCCGTGAGTTCAACTGGGTGGTTGGCGTAGTGCTACTATTCTGCACTTTCTTCCTTAGCTACACCGGCTATCTACTGCCCTGGGATCAGTTGAGCTTCTGGGCGGTAACGGTTGGCGCGAACATGGCAGGGGCTACCCCCTACCTCGGCGAACTGGTCAGCCTGCTCCTGCTCGGCGACAAGTCGGTGGGTCAGGCAACCCTGGTGCGCTTTTACACCCTGCACGTGATCGCCATGCCGTTGCTCACTGCGCTGTTTCTCAGCGTCCACTTCTGGCGCATCCGCAAGGATGGCTTCTCTCGCGGCCTCTAGACAGACCCCCGCCCAACCTCTTTCAAGGTGGAACAAGATTAGGAGATTGACATGGCTGCAACAAAGCCACAAGGGGCAACCCCCAGCCGCCGCGAGATGATCGACCGGCTGGCAGAGCAACGTGGGCAGGCACAGGTTAGTGTTTCGCGCAGGCGAGCCAACACCGTGCAGGTTTGGCCGCACTTGATGATCCGCCAGTTCATCGCCACCGTGGTGATTACCCTCAACACACTGTTGCTGGGCGTGCTGATCAATGCGCCACTGGTTGAGATTGCCAACCCGGAGAAGACCCCGAACCCGTCGAAGGCTCCCTGGTACTTCCTCAACCTGCAAGAGTTGCTGCTGCACATGAACCCCGCCCTCGCTGGGGTGATCATCCCCAGCGTTGCGCTTGGTGCTTTGGCAGCGATCCCTTACATCGACAACAAGCCAGAGGGGACTGGGGTCTGGTTCTACTCGAACAAAGGCATCCCCGTCCTCATCTTCAGCTTCCTTTACACCCTGATCGCTGAGATCGCCCTGGTGCTGATCGATGCGGCCCTACCCGCCAAGCAGTGGATTGGCGGCCTGATAAGGGGAGTATTCGGTGTGCCAAAGGATGATAGCGCGGCTTCCTTCCAGGGCCAACTGCTAGAAGCTCTCTCTGGCTGGTTCTTCCCCATCGGCGTGATCGTGATGCTCGCCCTCGTCCTCGGCTTCCTGGTACGCTTGATTTGGAAGGCGAACAAGAGCGAGATCGTAATTGCCATGTTCACTGGCTTTGTTGCCAGCTACGTCCTGCTGACGATCATTGGTACTGCCTTCCGCGGCCACTCGATGTCCTTGCTTTGGCCCTGGGCATTGGGCGAAACCAGCTAGTTGGTTGAGGTTGGGGCTGGCAGGTACCAGCCCCTTGCTATCAAGTTTAGCGACAGGAGTTACCCTAAATGAGTCGCATCATTAATCCCGATCTCGAACAAAGCAAGCAGATGGATCTCGGTTCGGTGACAGCCGAAGGGGATGTGACCCGCCGCAGCTTCTTCAAGTACATTTTCATGGGCGCGATGGCCGGGTTGGGCGCACTGGGTGCGGGCAGCTTCTTCAGCTTCTTTCTGCCACGCAAGACGCAGGCTTTTGGCAGCAAAGTGAAGGCGGGCAAGGTAGCCGACTTTCCAATCCAGACCAAAGCGGGTAGCACCATCACCAGCGTGATCGGGGCAACCGCCCGCAACCGCGATGGCCGCTTCTACATGATACACCTGGAGGACGGCTTGATCGCCCTCTACTGGAAGTGCGTCCACCTCGGCTGCACCGTCCCCTGGAACCCGCAAGAGGAGTTCACCTACGAGGGGGTCAAGTACGTGGGGATGTTCCACTGCCCCTGCCACGGCTCGACCTACATCCCCGACGGCCAGATCGTTGCTGGCCCTGCCCCGCGCCCACTTGACTACATGGAGATCACCCTCGAGGGCGACAACGTGACGGTGGACACTGGTAAGATTAAGCAGCGGATCAAGGCTGACCCCAAGACGCAGGCGACCAAAGTTTAGTTCGCGCAACCTCGCTGGAGGCAGTGGCGGGGAAGCTGAGGAAACGAGGCAATCATGAACGACAAAGGAATCCTGAGTATCGCCCTGACCCTGGCGTTGATCTTCGGCGCAATTGCCTACTTCGTCATCGACGGGCAGCGTGGTACGCAGATCAGCAACGCACAATTGCAATCCTCGGCTCTGGCTGGACAGAAGCTGTTCGGCCAGTATTGCGCCCAGTGCCATGGCCCGCTCGGTGAGGGCTGCATCGGCCCAGCAGTGCAGCGCGGTGAGTGGAGAGCGAAGGAGGTGGGTGGTGATGCTACTGCTGACCTGGTCGCCGCTCATGACTACATCAACAAGACGCTGCACCAGGGGCGGCAGGGTATCCAGCCCAACCCCCAGGTTCCTAATATGCCAGCGTGGGGTCAAGAGAATGGCGGCTCACTCAACACTGAGCAGATCAACAACCTGACCGACTACCTGCAATATGGCGACTTTAGCAATACCCTCTACTACGTTCCCTCGGCAAACCTGGCAGGCGACATCCCGAATGCTCCTGGCGACCCCGCTGGCCGCAACAAGGGGATGAAGGAGATGCTGCTTGGCTATGGCTGCCTCAACTGCCACCTGGTCGGCAATGTCGGTGGGCAGGTAGCTGCCAACCTGAGCGCGGTTGGCGGGCGGCGCACCCAAAACTGGCTGACTGCCTGGATTTACAATCCCCAGGAGATGCCAGCCTGGAATCGTGGCCCCTACACCTGGGTTTTCAGTGCTACCCAGACCATGCGCCTCTACAACACTACCCCAATGCCGACCCTGCCTGCTTACACCCAGACTGTGGTTATGGGTCAGCCCGCTGTCGCTATCGTAGACAAGGCAGCGCACATGAACCCTAGCTATATGCCGAAGATCGAGTTCCAGGATCGCGACAACAATGGCATTAACGACCTGTTCGACATCGCGGGCTACCTATCGCGCCTGCGCTAAGCGTGCAACGCAACCACAAGTGAAGCCAAGCTGGGCGTGCAACAAGCGCGCCCTCTATGTGGGGCCAAAACCCCATAGCAGGGTACAGTGATGATCAACTTCCGTAAGCACAAGTTTACTGCTCCAAGCCTGCTGGTGGCTGGATTGGCGGTGCTGGCTCTACTGCTTAGCAGTGCCAACCTCAGCCTGGTCAATTCGGCAACCATCACCATCGAGCCAAGTATCCTCGGCAGCAACGAAAAGCTGCCAGTTAACGACCCCGACGCTGCAATATGGACGCAGGCGGGTGGCAAGGACGTGGCTGCTATCGTGGTGCCGATGAGTGCGCAGCAGATGGTGCGGCCCAGTGGTGGCAGCACGAAGGCCGTAGTCGTCCGAGCCGTCGCGAGCAGCGAACAACTGGCGATCAAGATTAGCTGGCACGACGACACGATGAACAACCAGGAGGACGGCTACCAGGCTAGCGATGCAGTGGCGGTGCAGTGGCCGATGAAGGTCGGTGAAGCCCTTCCCTTCCAGTGCATGGGTCAGCTTGATGCGCCAGTAAACATTTGGCAGTGGAAAGCTAGCCTCCAGACGACCAACGAGACCACTGGCAACGGCCAGCCCCCTGTCTACAACTTGATGAGCAATGGTATTTGCAAGGCTGCCGATGCAGCAGGCATGATCCCCCAGGGTCATGGTGTGTGGGGCAAGTTCAAGGATGAGACTGGCGCAGAGCAGACGGGTTGGAGCGTTGTCTTCAGCCGCAAGTTCAGCACGGGCGACGCTAATTCTGCCGCTATCGAACCAGGCCACAGCACCAACGTCGCCTTCGCAGTCTGGAACGGCGCACCAGGGGTGTTCGAGCAGAAAAGCCGCAAGGCAGTAGCTAGCTGGGTGCAGTTCAACGTGGTGGCTGGGACGAAGGTTGACCTGACCTGGCTTAACCTGATCCTGATCCTCGGCGCAAGCGTGGTACTGATCGGCCTCGCCTTGAAGCTGACCCCGCGCACGATCAGCGCACAAGCGGTAGTGGCTAGTCCCCAAGTTGACACAGAGGGAAGGCCCGCCGCTGATACCCCGGCCAACCGCGCCCTCAAGTTGACAGCGAGATCGCGGCGGATGTAGAGTAGAGGGCAGAGTAATGGGCTTTAGCAGTTAACCGGGGGCGTGATAGTACGTCCCCACAAATGGGCGAGATCGGGTAAAAGCGGAAGGTGAGGGGAGAGGTTAATGGACAAAGAGTACAGTGCAGCCCGAAACTTTGTAGTAACCGGGGCATTCTGGGTGATCATCGGCGGCCTGGTGGGGCTGGTCGCCGCCACGGAGATGGTCAGCCCCGACTTCCTCGGTGGCATCCCCTTCTTCGTCTTTGGTCGCCTGCGCCCGCTGCACGTCAACGTGATGTTCTTCCTCTGGGTCAGCAGTATCTACTTTGGGGCGTTCCTCTACATTGTGCCAAAACTCTGCGGCACCAAGCTATACAGCGAGAAGCTGGGCAATGTTGCAATGGTGCTGTGGAACTTCGTCGGCATCTTCGCCCTCTTTACCCTGCTTACCGGCTACACCCAGGGCCGCGAGTATGCTGAACTGATCTGGCCGATTGACATTCTGGTAGAAGTCGTCCTGCTGATGAACCTCTATAATATTGTGCGTACCATCCTCGCTCGCAAAGAGAAGAAGCTGTTCGTCTCCCTCTGGTACATCACAGGTGCTATGCTCTGGCTGCCAATCGTCTACGCCATCGGCAACGTGATCTGGGATCCGTTCACCAGTTGGATCAGTACTGGCACCTTCAACGGCAATCTGCTGCTCGGCTTCCCCGGCGGCAGCCTTGACGGCATTCGCGACTCGATCTGGAACTGGTACTACGGCCACAACGTTCTTGGCCTCTGGTTCACCCCTGGTGGCGTTGCTATGGTCTACTACTTCCTGCCAGTGATCATCCGCTCTCCACTCTACAGCCACACCCTCAGCTTGATCGGCTTCTGGGGGCTAGCCTTCTTCTACACGATGGTCGGCCACCACCACATCTTGCAAACACCTACCCCCGGCTACCTGAAGACAATTGCCACGCTCGGTAGCATCGGTCTGTTCGTGCCAGTCTTCACCTTCCTCGGCAACATCTGGATGACGATGCGTGGAAGCTGGGGTAAGATATACGAGAGCATCCCCCTCAAGTTCCTGATCGTCGGCACGGTCTGGTACTTCGTCACCTGCGTGCAGGGGCCATTCCAGGCGATCCAGGGCTTCAACCGCTTGATCCACTTCACCAACTGGATCGTAGGCCACGCCCACCTCGCTATGCTGGGGACGATGAGTAGTTGGGCGATGGGGGCGGTGCTATACATGGTGCCAGTAATCAGCCGTAAACGGCTCTGGTCACCCGCTTTGGCCGAAGCGCAGTTCTGGCTAGTGACGATGGGCTTCATCCTGATGATGATCACCTTGCAGGTCGGTGGCCTCGTGCAGGGTGGTATGTGGATGGCAGGCCAGACGGTCTACGCAGGCGTGCCACAAATGCGCCCCTACTACATTGGGCGGGCAATCAGCGGTATCCTGCTCTTTGCAGGCTTCTCCCTCCAATTTTACAACATCTACAAGACGATTCGTTCCAGCGAACCGATCCGCGCCAGCAGCGCAATCTCGGCGGCTGATGTACCAGCTTAGTGGTCAGCCGTCAGCCACAAACTGGCGGTGAGCAGACATGCCAACGTAGCAGGGCAGCAATGCCAGCAAGCGACTACCCACGACTGACTACCAGCACGTTTAGAGTAATGCTGCTCATTGGCTGCCTCGCGCAGCAATGCCAGCAAGCGACTACCCACGACTGACTACTAGCGACTGAGGATCAAGAATGGCACAGATTACCGACAACATCAAGAAGGGCTTTCGCGAGGCGGCCACGGGACTGAAGGCGCGACGCTTTGTGCTGCGGATGGACTACCCCACCATCTTCTTTGGCGCACTGCTGATCGTCCTCAGCGTGACTGCGGTTGTGGTCGCCCTGCCCTTCTTTACCTACAAGGTCGAACCCTCGCCTGATGCCCGCCCGCTCAGTGTAGCGGAGGAGCATGGTCGGGCGATCTACGCTAGCAACGGTTGCTGGTACTGCCACAGCCAGTATCTTCGCCCCCAGGACTGGACAGGGGTTAAGTCATTCGAGACCCTGGGCCGCGTGGCCCAAGCGGGTGACTTCGCTTACCAGAAGGGGATGCTGCTCGGCTCGGAGCGCACCGGCCCCGACCTGTCGCAGGAGGGTGGCGCGCACCCCGACGACTGGCACGTAGCCCACTTCTACAACCCACGCTACACCAGCGTCAAGTCGATCATGCCAGAGTTTAGCTTCTGGAGCGATGAGGAACGCAACGACACGATCAGCTACGTGCAGAGCCTGGGCGGCAAGCCAGGGGTAGCCCGTTCGCAGAAGCAGCGCGAAGTCAAGTCAGCCACCCTACAAACACGTGGCTTGCCCAGTGACGACCCGAAAGACCCGTTCAAGAACCGTCGCTTGCAGGTACAGGCTATGTTCGATGACAGTTGGGCTAACGTGACCAACCCGATCCCGACCAGCCCGCGCAGCTTGCAGCATGGCAAATACGTCTTCCAGACCAATTGCATCGGCTGCCATGGGGTCTACGCCGACGGCAAGGGGCCAGCAGCTCGCTATGTTCAGCCGCAGCCCTTCAACTTCACCCAGGCTAACCAGCAGGCGTGGCTCTCCGACGGCCAGATGTACCTCGCGCTGCTCTACGGCGTAGAAGGCACCTCCATGCCAGCCTGGGGCGACTTCCTTACCGTCAATGATATTTGGGACACGGTCAACTTCCTGCGTACTGTCCCTTATGGCAGCCTGACCGCTGGACGCGAGCCGACGATTGAGATGTTCCAGCGGAGCGAAGAACTGGTGCGCGCCAACCCACAAGACCCCTCCAAGAACCCCTACCGCACCCAGTTCAACATCGTAAACAAGGGCAGCTACTACAACCCACAGAATATCGGGCCGAAGTTCAACCCATCTGGCCCCAGCACTGGCGTAGAAGACCCCAGCACTGGCGGTCAGCAGCAGCGTCCCGACGTGGGTAACTACCCAATCCAAAACTCGATCTACCCACCACCCTATCAGGTTGGCACCAGCGGGGTTGTCACCCCGGTCTCCTCCTCAGTTGGCAATGGTTCAACTGGCCCCGCAGACAACGGTGGTTCAATGCCGCCTAGCAGCGGTGGCAACAACGGCAACGGTGGAGCAGGCAGCACTGGCACTGGCGGCACCAGCGGAGGCAGCGGCACTGGCAGCACTAGCGGCGGCAGCAAGTAGCACAAGAGAAGAGCGCAGGGGTGGCAACCCCCTCTTGCGCCCTGCCAGCAGCAAGCTGGCCTGGAAAGCGGTGCAGTGATGAAACGAATGAGGCGCACTACTCTTGCGCTGGCAAGCAGCCTGCTTATAGCGGCAATGGCTAGCCCCGCCTACGCCCACGACGCAGTAGCGGGTGAGGAGTTGTCGGGGGCAATGGAGATGCTCTACTTCACCCTCTTTCTGGTTGCCAGCACTGCCTTTGTCATCTTCTACGCCTGGCGTAAGGGGCAGTTCAGCAACTTTGAGGAGAGCAAGTACCGGATGCTTGAGCAGGACGGTGAAGAATACAAAGAGTTGATGGGAGAATACTGATGGACCCAAACGAGACTATCAACCGCACTGGTGGCAATCTTCCCTGGGATAACATTCTCCCCTGGGAGTGGCAGTGGCACCTGGACGCTATCGAGTGGATATGGGGCATTGCAATCGCCGTGCTGATTTGGTTCACCATTTCGGCGATGAAGTACCGCAAGCAGGCAGCCAACCAGCTTGGCCGCAATGTGGAGGACTTCGCAGGCCAGACCACTGAGGCGAACGGCAAGATGCCAGTCTTCCTGATGCTCACCTACGCTGCTGTCACTCTTTTCTTCTTCACCTACACCCTGATCTACTTCTTCTTCGGCTACACGTATTAGGCGTGTCAGCCCCCAAGAGAGGCTACTGTAAATGATGAGCGAACCAACCCCGCGCCAACAAAACCGCTTGCAGGATGTAAAGTCCGAGCGCAACGCTGCTGCCTTTGGTGAGGAGAACTCTGCCGAGCCGCTCTATGGCCTTGCTCCAATCGAGGGTGGCGCAGACGAGACGGTGGAGGAGAGTTCAGCGGAGACCCCAAATAGCCCTGACTTCCTGGAGGCACGCACGCGCACCGAGGCAGCAGCGGGTGGTAGTGCTGGCGGGGGGATCGGCGGCAAGTCTCAGGCTGCGCTCCCGGCTGGTGGTCATGGGCATGGTACTGGCAGCTTCAACCTGCTAACTGTGATCCTGATGAGCATGGCGGGGCTGATCATCACCGTCGGCATCGTCCTCTATATCGCGCACGGCGGCCACGACCAGGTGCAAGACATCCTTAGCCGTTACCCCGCCAACCGCTAACCCCGCCTGGGTGCAAGACGCACCCCCACCACCCGGCCCGTTAGGGGCGGAGAGGGTATGACAAACAATGGCCTTTGTGCGTATGACCACCTTCATCGTCCCTGCGGCCCGCAGTGAGGAGATTCAGCCGGGCCACAACCTCTACCTGGCGGCCACGCAGGGGGTTAAGATTGTGGCTCAGAACACCAGTGGCTTCCATCGGGGGGGTGTCTGGGCTAGCCAGACCGAGAAGGGTGACATCAAGGTAGTAATCTATATGCAGTTCTACGACCTGCCCGATTTGCAGAACTTCGCCAATGCACCGATGGTGCGCGACTTCGAGGCGAGCGTTGACGAAATCCTCAGCCCGCCCCTGATTGAGGTTTTCGAGGTCGTCTCCTGACCCTGCTGTTTCAACCTGGAAAGCTACCTATGTTGCAAGAAAAAGAGGACGCGCAGCAGAACCTCACGCCCCAGCAGCCGGAACCCAAGTACGGCGAACTGCCTCCGATCATGCGCCGCCTGCGCCCGCTGATCTACCTGCTGATCGTCCTCGGCACCATAGCAATTAGTACAATCAGCGTCTATCAACTCTACTTCCTGCGTACTGCTGGCGATTCCTCATCAGCAATGGCGGTAGGCAGCGATAGCGCAAACCGCAACGTCCCCGACCGACGCGGGATGTTCATCACCACCGGTAAGGGCTTCTACCAGATTCTTGACCTGACCAGTGATGTGGTCAACCAGTTCCAGAACCAGGTACCAGCCGACGCTGCTCGCTTCCTGCTGGGTGACGCAACCTGGGTCACGGTCAACGGTTCCATGGACTTCGAGGCAGGAGAAGCGCACGTCTACTTGCTCAAGCCAGAAAGCAACGGGCAGCAGGCGATCTCGCTCCAGTTCGAGAAGGTGCAGCGCAAGAGCGACAAAGCGGTGCGCTTCATGGCAGCTAGCGGTGCCTGGGCCGAGGGTGCTTACCGCGTAGAGGTGCCAGCCGACTCCATGTATGGCGGCAAAGCCTACGCCTACTTTATCGTTGGTTATCCCGACCTCAACCTGGGCAAGTAGAGCTTCCGCCCAACCACTGTTATTTTATGCTTTGTTTACGCCCCCAAATTGCAGCCCTCTAACAGTAATGGCTATAATTGTGTGCAACTAAAGCGTTTGCGGTTTGGTGAGAGCAGAGAGGCAGGCCAATCATGGAGAACAATTTGAAGGCGGTGGCAGTGCCAGCGATGGCAGTGAAGGCCGACCCACTGGTTAAGTCGCTACTGAGTGAGGGGCAAGTGGCCGAGGAGATGAAGGGGCAGGAGCGCGGGTACCTGCGCTTCTTCTTCGCGGCGGCGGTTGCACTGCTGTTCAGTGCAACCCAGGGCATCCTGATGCGTGTGCCAGGCTTCTTTGACTGGATTCGCCATGCCGACTACGGTGGTCGAATGGTCTCGATCCTCTCCTTCACCCACATCACAGTGGTGGCGGCTGGCACGATCAGCATGACTGCCCTGATTTACTACGTGCTGCCCCGCGTGATGGGCCGCCCGCTCTTTGGCCGCGGCATCAGCAACCTGGGGTTCTGGTGTATCCTCTTTGGCGTGTACGGCTTCTACTTCAGCATGATCGGCATGGGGCTGTGGGAAGGGAGCCTGGTAGTCTCACAGGGCTACACCTACGATGCTGCTCGCCAGATGCTAGACGGCTGGCACCGGGGACTGGTTGGTGCCTGCGCCAGCTTCATGGGTATTGGCTACTGGATCATGGTACTCAATGTCCTCGTCACCTACTTTCAGGGGCGCAAGCAGCGACGGTTGCGCCAGCAGCTTGCCCTCGCCAGTGGGCTAGACTCACCAGAGCTTGACCAGGTCATCACGACTGCTGCGCCACTCAAGCAGCGGCTGCTCAACTTGATCGGCTGGAACGAGGTGGGCAAGGCCAACGACTACTACATCGCCAAGTTCTTTGCGGTCGCTGCTATTGGCTTGTTCATCGGCACCGTGCAGGGGGTCTACCAGGTGTTGCCCTGGTCTACCGAGTGGCTACGCAAGGCTGGTACCGCTGGGCAGCAGATCGACCCCACCGCCCACGCCCACATCAACCTGGTCAGCGTTGCGCTAGCGGTGATGGGCTTCAGCTACTACTTCCTGCCACGCATCTTCAATCGGCCCATCGCCAGCGTCAAGCTCGCCAATTTCAGCTTCCGGGCGGCCAGCTTTGGCATGATTAGCTTCTGGCTCTGGCTGGTTGTTTTCGGCTTCATCGAAGGCGACAAGGTGGTGCGCTTCGGCTGGACTCCTGACGCAGCCCGTGCCAATGACACGATCTGGCGCAACATTGCGATCATCGGCTCAGCCTGCTTCATGGCAGCAGGCTTCTGGACCTACATCTCCAACATCTACCTGACGCTCAACAACAAGCGGCGGCTGACCGAGGATCAGCAGGCGACCATGCAGCCCGCCAGCAGCTTCCCGATCAAGGCACCCTGGCTGGCTAGCGTCGTAGGCATCTCCGCCACCTTCCTGCTGTTCGGCACCATCCAGGGCATCATCCAGGCTCTACCCTACACTCAAAAGTGGTTGCAGACTTCGGGCGACGCTGGCTACTTCGTCACCCCCTTCGCCCACGCCCAGCTAAACACCACTGGCGGGGTAGTCCTCAGCCTGATGGTCTTCATAATGTTCCTCGCCCCGCGCCTCAGTGGCCGCCCACTCAACACTGGGCTGGCGAAAGTGGCGGTGGCCGTCCTCTGCCTCGGCATCGTCAGCGTCTATGCCGTCAATCTCCTACTTGGCGTAGCAGAGGGTGATTTGATGCGCCAGGGCAGCAGCTTTGAACAGGCGCGCCAGTTGTGGCTCGGCCCCACCCTTAACGACACGCTGCTGCTCACCTCGACCACGATCCAGGGCGTAGGCTACCTGCTATTCTTTGTGGTGATCATGCAGGCGATTGGCTGGCTGGCAATCCGCAACTACTTCGGCCAGCGGTTCGGCGGGCTGGGCCGTGCTGTGCTAGATGGAGCGAAGGTTCACCCCCGCGCCTTGCCCAAGAGCATGGCCGCTGCCCGTAGCCGCGCCCTGACCGGCACTATGCTAGAAGTAGTACCTGGCATGGGCTGGCTGATGACTGGGCGGCCCAAGCTAGCGACCTTCTTGCTCCTGTTCGGCTTTGGGGTGCTGCTCTCCACCGTCTTCGCGGTGCTGGCGATCTTCAACATCACCGAGGAGAACTACGTGATCTGGTGGCTGGTCGGCATCTACACCGCAGTCGCGCTGCTCTCTGCCTTCTTCCAGTATCGCAGCTACATGGCCCAGGCGCGGGCGCACCTCAGCAGCCTGTCCGCCCCCACTCGCGCGCTCGCCCAGGGGGTTGCTGAGCAAATTGCTACCCGCAAACAACTGTAGAGCGATAGCACAAGCGCAGGTTGAGCAGGCGAGCGTGTGGTTTACGCTCCTCTTGCCATCTAGGTAGGAGCGGCAATGATAGAGTTGGTGGCGAAGCAGCGGGTTGACCAGCGGGCGGTTGTTTGCTGGCTATATGGCGGCTTGAGCCTCACCCTCTACCTGGCAATCACCCTACGCTACCCACTCTGGCGATACATTACCCAGCCCCTGCTAGATGTGGGCAAGGTCGAGCGGTACGACAAGACGGCAGGGTTCACCCTGGTAGCAGCCTGGGCTGTCCTGTTCCTCATCTACCTGCGCGTGCTGTTCCTCGCGCCAGCGGGTAAGGTGGGCAGCGGCCTGCGTGACGCGCTGGTGCTGCTGCCCCTCATGTTCTTCCTCGTGCAGCTTGGCAGCCACTACATCCTCGCCAACGACATCACCGATTACATCATGCGCGGGCGGATCAGCAGCGTCTACGGCCAGAACCCCTTCGCCGTCCTACCTACTGTCTTCAAGGACGACCCCTTCTTCCCCTTCACCAACCCGCAATCCTACACCGCCACCAGCTACTACGGCCCAGTCTGGGAAGCAGTCGCGGCGGCGGTGACAAAGCTGGCCGGTAATGGGCTGCTAGCGAACTACCTGGCCTTCAAGTTGCTGGCCGTCGCTGCTTACCTCGGCAACGGCTGGCTGCTCTATCTACTACTCCGTCGCGAGCAGCCACAGTGGGTCTGGCGCGGTCTCACCTTCTACCTTTGGAACCCACTAGCCGTCTTCGAGGTGGCCGCCAACGCGCACAACGACCCGCTGATGATCACCCCAGTGCTGCTGGCTCTGCTAGTGGTCAGCCGCGGGCGCGAACGCTGGCGTGGGCCGCTGGCTTCCTTCTGGCTGGCGGTCGGTACCCTGGTCAAGTTCCTGCCGCTGCTGCTGCTCCCTCTCTTTTGGCTAGACGGCCTGCGCGACCGGGCTGCCAGCCCGCTGCGCCGCGCCCAGGTTCTCTACCTCAGCGTGGTGGTGGCAGCCAGTTCCCTCCTGCTAGCCTACTTGCCAGTCTGGCACGGGCCACAGACGCTCTGGCTGGAGAAAAGGGCAGAGATATACACGGTATCGCTCCCCACCGCCCTCAAGTCCTGGTTCGAGCAAGGCGGGATGCAGTGGCGCGATGCAGCGCACCTGGTCAGCGGCATCGCCACCTTGCTGCTCGCTCTCTGGCTCGGCTACCAAATGCTCCGCCTCTGGCGCGGCAGCACGACACTGGTGGGAGCTTGCTTTGAAGTATTCTTCTTCTACCTGCTGTTCTGTTGCCTCTGGTTCCAGCCCTGGTATCTCCTCTGGCTGATCACCCTCGGCGCACTGTTGCCCGGCTGGTGGGTTGTTGCCCGCGTGGTCGCCTTCTGCGCCTTGAGCATGAGCATCTACGCCGTGTGGTGGCTGCAAATCTTCTTTGTGCGCCCCAACCAGTATACCTACATGGATGCAGAGTGGCTGTCGATCTGGCTACTCTACCCCTTGCCGCTGCTCCTCTGGTTTGGCTGGCTGCTGCACGAGCATTGGCCGGGCAAGCAGCGGACGGCTGGGCTTGTCGTTGAAGGAGATACTGGGTGAGCGGGCGTAGCTTTTACTGCTCTGTCTCTTGTGCGCCGTTGTGGGTCTGGTTAGCCTTCGCCTTGCGCCGCTGTTGCAGCTTGCTGAGGCTGGCAGTGTGGGCGCGTACTACCGCGCCGATCTCCACATCCTCGCGCTGCTGGGCGGCCTGGTAGTCGGGGCCAGCGGTGCGGCGACGGCGCAATACCAATGGAGCAACGGCGGCCACGTCGCTGCTGCTCACCTCTGTGCGCTCGTCCAGGGCGGCATAGGCACGGGCTGCCTCGAACAGCACGATCTCAGTGCGGTGCGACTCGATGCCTAGCTGCTGGATCACCGCTATCGCTGCCGCCCCTGCCGCGGCCCCCACCTTCACCTGCGCCAGCCTGGAGCGGGCCTGGGTGATCGCCGCCTGTACCAGCGCGGTCTGCCCCGCATAGCTGGCGCGGAAGCCCTCCGGGTTGTCCTGGTAGGCACTGAAGCGGCGGTAAACTTCTAGCCGCTCCTCTACCGTGGCAACCGGGTTGACGTAGACGCGCAGACCTATGCGATCCAGCAGTTGTGGGCGCAGATCGCCCTCCTCTGGGTTCATCGAGCTGACCAGGGTGAACCGCGAGGGGTAGCTACCAACCACCAGCCCACGCCGCACCACCGTGTAGCCGGTCGCGGCTGCGTCTATGATCGCGTTTAGCACATCACTGCCCAGCAGGTTTATCTCGTCAATGTAGAGGATGTTGTTGTTGGCATAACTGAGGATGCCTGGTTCAAAGCGCAGGCGGCGTTGCTCGACCTCCAGACGGCGGTTCGCCCCACCTACTACGTCCTCCACCCCAACATTGAGCGGCAGTTCGACCAATCGCTGCTGCATATCGGTGGCGATCTCCTCGCCCTGGGCCAGGCGGTCGCGGCAGGAGGCACAGACCAGTTCGGGAGCGGTCAGCAGGTATTCGGGGCGGCAGCCGAGGCCGTTGGCGCAGGTACTAACGTTGACCGTTGGCAGAATCTCGACCAGGCCACGCACTGCGCTCGTCTTACCCGTCCCCTTCGCGCCCAACAGCAGCACGCCCTGCACTCGCGGGTTGACCGCCGCCAGGATCAGCGCGTCTTTCATTTCCTCTTGCCCAACCACGGCAACAAACGGATAGCGGCTCTCCTGTAGCATCCAACCCTCCTCGCTTCAGTATAGCATATTGGGCTTGACTTTGCCTCCCTGCTGTGATAAGCTACCGCCAGCTTTAGCCGTGTAGATAGGAGCATGATCGGTTTGGTCAACGAAGAACGCCCGCGCCTCAGCGTGGTCATCCCCATGTACAATGAAGAACTACGCATCAGCAGTAGCCTGCACCGCCTGACCGAGTACCTCAGAGGGCAGCATTACAGCTACGAAGTGCTGTTGGTGGATGACGGCAGCAGCGACCGCAGCATTGAGGTGGCGAAACAGGAACTGGGTGAGGTGCCAAGCCTACGCGTGCTTGCTAGCGACCGCAACTACGGCAAGGGCCACGCCGTTCGGGTAGGGATGCTCAGCGCGAAGGGTGACTACATCCTCTTTACCGACGCTGACCTCTCCACCCCGATTGAGGAGTTGGACAAGTTCTGGCCCTGGCTAGAGCAGGACTACGACGCGGTGATCGGTTCACGCAAGATGAAGGGGGCCGAGATCGTCCGCCACCAACCCTGGCTACGCGAGAACATGGGCAAAGTCTTTACCTGGCTGACCAACCGTTTGATCACCCGCAACCTGACTGACCTCACCTGTGGCTTCAAGAGCTTCAGCCGGGCTGCCGCCCAGGACATCTTCAGCCGCCAGACGCTCAACGACTGGAGCTTTGATGCTGAAGTGCTGTTCATTGCCCAACGACGCGGCCTAAGGATCAAGGAAGTTCCTGTGCGCTGGCACGACGAGCGTGGCACAAAGGTGCGCCTGCTGCGCGATGTTGCCCGCTCGCTACAAGGACTGTACAAGATCAGGGCGAACAACCTGCGCGGGCTGTATGGCCGCAATGTGCGCCCCAATCCTCAGCCTGCCCAACCAGAGCGCAAGGACTGACTCGCCGCTGGCGAACTAGCAAGCCCCTCCAATTCGTTGATGGAGGGGCTTTTGGCTACTAGCGGCCCGCAAGATGCAGCCGCTTCGCCTACCTTCACGCAGCCACTACTGCCTGACAACCGTGAAGACTTACGCCTACCACTTCCCCAGCCCCGCCCCCCTGACCGTAGGCGGAGAATTGGTACGCACAAGCCAGCAAGTTGGTTCCAAAACTGCCAGATGTTGGCATATAATTTGCATAACAAATATGGCGAGCGCAAGTTATATCTGGTGCAAGCGGCAAGGAAGACGGCAACGTGGGGAAAGCCGCAAACGTAAGCGAAGTAACAAAACAAACACACAACAAGGAGGCTTAAGATGTTGGAAGTTTTCGCTATCAACTACGGGGTGGGTCTCATCGGCTGGATCATCGCTGGTGCGGTTGGCGGTTGGCTGGCCGGTCAGGTCCGCAAGGGCGGCAGCTACGGCCTGATTGGCAATGTCGTGGTCGGCATCATTGGCGCACTGCTGCTCGGCGTTCTCCTCAACGCTCTCAACCTCTTCAAGGATGAGAACACGGGCTTGATCGGCACTATCGCTGCTGCCTTCGTTGGCGCGCTGTTGCTGACGACCATCGTCAACGCGATAACGGGCCAGCGCAAGGTCTAGCCTCATCGCTGGAGCAAGCACAATGCAGGTAGCCGCCTCCTTTTGGGGGCGGCTCTTTACTTGCCCGCTGACAATATGGTATGATCGGCGCATGATCGAGCCAGTGGATGGGCAAGCCGAGGTTAGCATCGTGGTGGTAAGCTGGAACGTGGCAGCCCTGCTGCGCCGCTGCCTCACTAGTTGCTACGCGCAAGCAGTGGCGGTCGAAGTGGTAGTGGTGGACAACGCCAGTGCGGATGGCAGCCCCACGCTCGTCAGCCACGAGTTCCCGCAGGCAATGCTGATCGCCAACCGCGACAACCGCGGCTTTCCAGCAGCAGTAAACCAGGGGATCGCCGCCACTACTGCCCCCTACGTCTTGATCCTCAACCCCGATGCGGCATTGCAGCCTGGTAGCCTCGCCCTGCTACTTGCCCACTTGCGGGCCAACCCACAGCTAGGCATGGTCGGCCCACGCCTGCGCTACCCCAACGGCACGGCTCAGAGTTCCCGCCGCCGCTTCCCTACCTTCACCACGCTGCTGATCGAGAGTACCCCCCTGCAACCGCTATTTGCCCGCTCTGGCCTGCTACGCCACTTCTACTGCGCTGACCAGGCCGACGAGGTGGCGCAGGAGGTGGACTGGCTGACCGGCGCGTGTCTGCTGCTGCGCCGCGAGGCTATCCAACAGGTAGGAGGTCTGGACGAGGGCTTCTTTATGTACAGTGAGGAGGTAGACTGGGCGCGGCGGCTGAAGCAGGCAGGCTGGGCGGTTGCCTACCTGCCCACCGCTGAGGTAGTACACGCCGAGGGCCAGAGTAGCGGGCAGGCAACAGCTCGCCGCCAGATCAACTTCAACGTTAGCAAGGTGCGCTATGTCGCCAAGTGGCAGGGGGTTAGCCGCGCTCGCTGGCTGCGCCGCTGGTTGCTGCTGCTCGAAAGTGAACAGACCGCGCTTGAGGCGGCCAAGTGGCTGCTAGGCCACAAGCGACTGCTGCGCGCTGCCAGACTGCGGGCGGGACTGCAAGTGCTGGCGAACGGCTACCGCCACTACCTGCGGCCAGCGGCCAGCCCCAACCTCGCCCTACTCAGCGCAGAGTACCCGCCGCAACCGGGGGGAGTGGGCGACTACACCCGCAAGCTGGCGGGCGAGTTGGCCGTCCCGGTGATTACCGCTGGCGCAGGTGGCAGGCTGGTCGTCAGGCAGCCACTTGGGCTAGAACCAGCAGATAGAGCGGCTGGCGCACCGCTCGCGGCTGCCTACGGCTGGGGGATGTTGGGCCAGGTGCATCGCCTACTGCTGCGCGAAAAAATCGACGCACTCAACATCGAGTACCAGACCGGGGCGTATGCGATGCACCCAGCCATTAACCTGCTGCCCCTCTACCTCAAGCTGCGCGGCAATCCTGCCCGCACGGTGACGACCTTCCATGACCTGCTGCCTCCCTACCTGTTCCCCAAAGCGGGGCGGTTGCGATGGCTGGCGAACTGGCTGTTGCTCAAGTTCAGCGACGCAGCTATCGTCACTAACGCGCAGGACGTGGCGCAGGTGGGCGGCTGGGGGGCGAAGGTGCGCGTTATTCCCATTGGCAGCAACATTGCAGCCCGTAGGGTGACGGCTGACGAGCGCAGGGGCTGGCGGCTAGCACACAGGATAGCTGAGGGGGACACGTTGCTGGTCTATTTTGGCCTGCTCAACCAGAGCAAGGGGCTAGATACTATCCTACACGCCCTGGCGCAGCTACCAGCTAGCTATCGGCTGGCAATAGTTGGGGGGGGGATTGGCGAGAGCGACGCGACCAATCGCCCCTTCGCTCGTTACATTGAGGAGCAGAGCAAGCGGTTGCAGCTTGATCAGCGTATAATGCGGAGCGGGCCGTTGCCAGAAGCAGCGGTCAGCGAGTGGCTACAAGCGGGCGACCTAGCTGCCCTCCCCTTCCGCGACGGCGCGAGTCTGCGGCGTGGTAGCCTACTAGCCTGCCTGGCGCACGGCCTGCCCACCGTCAGTACCCACCCCAATCCTCTCCCACAAGGAGGGATGGAGGGGCTGCCAGAGTTGGTTGACGGTGAGAACGTGCTGCTGGTGGAGGCGGACGATGCCGCAGGGTTGGCGGCAGCGATCCAGCGGCTGGCGGGCGACGGTATACTGAGGGCAAAGCTGGCAGCGGGTGGGCGGCGGTTGGTCGCCAGCCTCGGCTGGGAGCATATCGCGGCCCAGGTGCGCGAAGTGATGCAAAGGTTAGCTACCTGAATGGGTTCAGGTGGTCGGAGGTTCAAATTGGCTGATCGGCTGAACAGTGTTGTGGTGCAGGAGAGTGGCATGGCAGACGAGCGTGGCACCCAGCTACCAGGACGGGCCGCGGCGGTGGGCCGCTGGTGGCCGCTGCTGGTGGTCGTACTGCTGACAGGGCTGGGTCTCTTTCTGCGCCGCTACCAGATTAACCAGCAGAGCTTCTGGTTTGATGAAGCGGACATGGTGGCGTTGGCGAAGGCCGACCTCGGCAGCCTGCTAACCGACTTTACCCAGGCCAGTGCGAATGGCCCCCTCTACACTCTGATCCTGCATGGCTGGATGCGCGTGTTTGGCGACAGTGAGGCGGCAGTGCGCGCCCTCAGTGCCTTGTTCGGCGCGGCCACCATCCCCCTGCTCTATGCCTTCGCTAGTGCGCTCTGGGGGAGGGCCGGACGTGTCAAGGCTTTGCTGGCAGCGGGCCTGCTAACGGTCGCTCCCTTCCACATCTGGTATTCGCAGGAAGCCAAGATGTACACCCTCGTCGTGCTGCTAACCCTGGCGAGTATGTACGCCTTCCTGCACGCCCTGCGCAGCAACCGAGGCAGTGACTGGCTGCTCTACGTGCTGCTCACCTGGCTCAGTCTCTCCTCGCACGCGATGGCAGTGCTGGTGCTGGGCGCGCAGTTGAGCTACTACCTGCTAGCGCACCTGCTGGCAAAGAAGCGGCTGGGCAAGAAGTGGGGGCTGGCAACCCTGCTGCTGCTGCTGCCCTTCGTGCCGATCCTGATTACCCGTGCCGAGTTCCTCTTTCGCAGCACCACTGTCAGCCGCTTCTACCAACCGACCAGCCTGCTAGAGATCGCGCAGACCGTGGTGGTCAAGTTCAGCCTCAACCAGCTACCAGCGGGCCGAGTGGTCTGGGAGACGGCTGGCGGGCTGCTCTTTGCTGCGCTGGTAGCGGTGGGGCTGCTACTACCGACCCTACAAGGGTTGCGTCAGCCAGCAGCCAGCCCCAGCCCCAGCCGAACCATCAGCAGCGCACACCTCACGCCCGCGATGGCGAAGGGGATCAGCAGCGACCCACGCCTGCCAACGGCAAAGCTCAACCCAACCCTGCTGCTAGCCTGCTACCTACTCGTGCCAATCATCCTGTTCTGGCTGCTGACCCTGCGCGCGCCGCTGTTCGAGGCCCGCTACCTGATCGTCGCGCTACCGGCCTGGCTGCTACTGGTTGCTGATGGTGTGTTTGCGCTAGTCGGCAGGCAGCCCCAAGCGCAAGACCGAGAGGAGTCGGTCGCGCTGAGGGGTTTCAAGCTGCGCTGGCTCGCTCTGTTGGCGGTAGTGCCACTATTGGGCTTCTCGCTGTGGGCATTGGCGGGCTACAACTACAGCAAGGTGGCGACGAAGGAGGATTGGCGCGGGGCGATGTTGTACATCAAGACACACATGAGGGTGGGCGACACGATCATCGTCTATCCCGGCTACCTCAAGTCGGCTGTAGACTACTACATGATCCATGGGCCAGGGCCAGCCAACCTGCCGCAGGTGGTGGTCAACGGCATCGAGCCAAAGCTAGTGATCAGCGGCACCCAGCGCGAACTGGACAGCGCAGAGGCGGGGGTGATCAATGGCGCACGGCGCGCCTGGTTGCTGCAATCCCCTACCCGTGTGCGCCTGGAGGACAAGCGGCAGACGGATGAGCAGTGGGCTGGTTCGGTCTGGTGGTGGTTGAGCGGCAACTACATTCAGGAGGATAAGCGGGGCGAGTTCAGTGGGCTAGAGGTCTACAGCTTCAACTTCAACGGCGTAGTTGGCAGCTACTACCCGCGCCCGCAAACTTACGCCGCCAACGTCTACAGCGCACCGAACGGCGACCGCCTGACCCTGCTCGGCTTCAACTACGAACCACGCGGGCAAGCCTGGCTGCCCTTCGCCCCAACTGACAACCTGACGCAGGGGGCTGGTACTAGCGTGACAACCACTCGCGCCGACTTCTTCCCGCTCGTCCTCTACTGGCGGGTAGACAACCAGGCGAGCGGCAAGCCAGCCTTGCAGGGCAGCTACACGATGAACGTGCAACTGGTGGACGCAGCAGGCAAGCCAGTGACCAGCCAACTGCCACTGCCCCCCTTCGGCGGCTATCAGCAGACAGCAGGCTGGCGGTTGGCCGAGACCTTCACCGACTTCCGCGACATCTGGGTAGGCGGCAATACTGCTCCCGGTAACTACCGCCTGGCGGTCAGCGTCTACGCCAACGGCCAGCCCGACCAGCTACTAACCGCCAGCGACAGCGAGGGTCACCCACTAGGCACCGCCCCTACTCTCAGCCGCACAGTCAAGGTCGTGCCAGAGAAGTAGAAGGGGATGAGCTGACAGCAAGAGGGGCGTATCCGGTTGGATGCACCCCCTGGTTGTTGCTCCCTGGGTTGGCAGGCTGCTACCTGAGGGAGTCTCATGGTCGCACCTAGCGTTGGGTAACAGTGGCAGAGACAGTGGCGGTGGCGGTTAGAGTAGCGGTGGCGGTTAGAGTAGCAGTGGCCGGTACTGTGGCGGTGGCGATTAGAGTGGTGGTGGCAGTCACTGTGCTGCTGGCGGATACGGTGGGCGTGGTAGTTGGCACAGTTGGCTGCTGGATGCCGAGGTATAGCATCTTGCTAATCTGCGCCCGCATCACGCTCGCGTTGGGGGCGAACGTTGTCGCACTCAGGCCGTTGATAATCCCCCGGTTGTAGGCCGTCTCCACTGCTGCATAGGCGAAGTGGCCGCTCGGCACGTCGCTGAAGTGCGGCCCGCCCGCCGTGTTCGTCGGCCAGCCATAAGCCCGCACCAGGATTAGCGCAGTCTGCGCCCGGCTGATCGATAGGTTGGGGCGGAAGCTACCGTCCTGGTAACCAGTGATCGCAGCATTGGCCGCCGCCGTCTCTACGTAGGTGTAGAGTGGATTGCTGGCTGGCACGTCGTTGAAGCTGGGCGTAGCAGGGTTGAGCAGCGCCCAGCCTCGTGCCAGGCTGATCATCTTGGCGAACTGCACGCGGGTAGTGGCGGCATTGGGGCTGAAGTTGCCGCTACCCGTACCAGCCAGCACCCCACGGCAGCTAAGGTCATGGATGTATTGGTAGGCCCAGTAGGTGGAGGGTACGTCGCTGTAGCTATCGGAGCAGGGGGCATAGTAATGCAGTAGGCTGGTACCAATGGCCCAGCCCTCAGTTGGGCTGACAAAGCTGAGGCTAACTACCGAGCCAGGTAGCATTACCATACTAAGTGTACCGTCAAGGTAGTGCAAAGCTCCACCAGTTTGTGTTGCTTGCCACGCTTCGGTTGGTGAAGTAAAGTACCACGGCCCAACACCCTCTGGAAGGAAGCCAGACGGTATAATGGCCCATGTGCTACCGTCCCAGCGATAGGTTACAGGTGTACGTCCTTGTAGTACGCGAGTCATGAGACCCATGGTGGGTGAGTAAAAGGTTAGCACCGGTACCTCATGAGTACCTATGCCACCTGAGTCCAGATCATACAGCTGCCAGGTTCCACTAACCCAATGGGCCAGACCCCTAAAGTTAAATGGCTGACCGAGACCATGCACTCCACCTACCCAGACATCATTCGGGCCTATCATTGCAATGCTGGTCAGGCTACATGGCTCAGTGGAGCCACAAGGATTGCTGATCTGTGTCCTGTCACTTCCTACAAAGTGGAAGACAAAACCGTCGAGGATCGCCCAGCCTTCGTTAGCGTTGAGGAAGCTATATGCATCCACTGTGGCAGAGTTGAGACGGGTAGAACCACTGGTCGAGGCAGACCAATGACCATTGAGTAGCCGAAAGAGTACAGGGCTGGATAGCTGCGTACTGGTAATGAGGCCCAAAGCTGCGCCACCATTGGCGAACAACTGCATACTGCTGACGCTGTACGTGGCTCCATTGGGGCCAGTATTGGTGAACACATCGCTAACTTGCCAACTGCTACCATTGTAGTTGAGAAAGCTGATGCCAGTTAGGTCAGTCCGTACGAGCCACCCCTGGTTAGTACTGGTGAAGGCAAAGGTTTGTACTGCACTCTGATCTGTAGAAGTCCAGGTCGTGCCATTGTAGCGGTAGAGCCGGTGTTGTTCACCACTGACCAGCCAACCATCAGTTGCGCTAGTCATCTGAATGTGGTTGCCACTTAGCTGCTCCCCTCCCTGACTGTAGACGTACCAGCTTGGTGGCGGTGCCACCTGTGGTTGGCTGGGAGCCATGGGCTTCGCTAGCTGTGGGCTGGCTGCACTGCCAAGCGGCATGATGAGGAGGATTAGGAGTGGTAAGGTGGCAATCATGTGCTTCTTTATAGTTTAGCCTTTCTATAGTTGGTTACACCGCACTATCTGTCAACGGTTTAATGGTTTAGCCGTATATAATTGTAACACACGGCAGTTGCCAGTGCAACTTTAGGCCAACGCACTGCTGATTAGCTAGTAAGCTGCGCTCTGCCCTATCATCTCTGGATAAAAAGCCAGATGTTACCAAGGCCGCTAGGTAGACCTTGTAGGTTGTTACCAATCCCATGTCGTTAGCCACTGCACCTTGCTCTAACCAGAGGATATTGCACCAGCTTTACACAGGGCCAATAGGGGCCTGTTGATCAGCGAACCTGAGAGGAACAAAATGCTCGCTGGCAGATAGCCTCAAGGCATGAACTCGCCTGATTGCCAACCACTTGACAAGCGAACGAATGTGCGCCATAATAGGGGAACATATGTTCAGGTGGAGGTAAGGACGATGATTGCACAGCAAGGGGCGAGGATGAGCAACAAGGCTACATATGTGGCAGGGGCGGCCCTACTCGTTGGTGTAGTCATTGTGCTGACCCTGCTTACCCACCAGCAGGCGAAGCCGGTCTTTAGCTCCTGGTCGGGAGGCAACAGCGGTACACCCTTCACCGCCTTGCAAGTAGGGGGGGTACGGCGTGAAGATGAGGGGCGAACCCATCCGCCCGCCAGTGACTACCGCGGGCCGAACGACGAGGACAAGCCTTGGGGCCGCCCGATTGACCCTAGCCGCGACGACTGGCGCATTACGCAGACCAACGCCGAACATTGGCAGAACGAGGGGTTGGGCGGCCTCGACTTTGCCTTCGTCGGCAACCGTGCCGCCAGCGGCAGCCCCTTGCACGCCACCGAACGTGGGCTGGTTGGCACGCTCAAGGATCGGGCCGATGGTACTGGCTACGGCAACGCCGTCTACATCCTCGGCTACGTCAACCCGGCTACCGGCATGAGCTATAACACCGTCTACGGCCACTTCAGCAAGGTGGCGGTCAAGGACGGTGATGCGGTGAAGCGCGGTGACCGGTTGGGTGAGATGGGCAGCACCGGCTTCTCCAGCGGCCCACACATCCATTACGAAGTCTGGCAGTGCCAGAGGCCAGCCACAACGGTGGTGGCGGGCATCAAGCCAGGCGAAGTCAACCATAGCAGTAGCGAGTGCAAGACGATTGACCCACAGCCCTTCACCGTAGAGGTTAATCCTCAGTAGCAGCAGGCAGGCTAGCGGCGAAAGACACCGCTGCGGGCTACCGGCTGGCTATTTTGCGGACTGCTTGGCAGCACGTCCCCCTTCTCCACATCCGCATCGTTAGTACCAGGGGCAGCACCGCCGCTACTCAAGCGGGCGCGCCCGTTGCGGACGACGCGCAGTTGCTGGGCCAACAACTCCTCAAAGTCGGTCAGCACCTGCGAGGCATAGCTGTCGGCTCCCACCCGAATGCGGTCGGCTTCCTCCTCCGACTCGCGGATGATGCGGTCGGCCTGCTCCTGACTGGCCTTGAGCAGCCCCTTCTCCTGCAACATGAAGTCAGCCTGCTCCTTCGCCATGCGGATAATCTCGTCCGCCTCAGAGTGCGCGTTGTCAATGATCCGTTCGCGCTCGGCCAGGATGCGCTTAGACTGCTTGATCTCGTCGGGGATGACAGCGTGCATCTGGTCGACCAGCGAGGTGAGAGCCTCCTCGTCGATCATCACCTTGCTAGTCATCGGCACCTTGCGGCCCGCGACGATCAGGGCTTCCAGGCGGTCAATCAGGTATTGAATATCCAAGTCTCATCCCCCCTTCAGATGCCCAGCTTACCATACGCCTGCTTGAGGGCGAGGTGAACGTGGGCTGGCACCAGGCTGGATACGTCGCCGCCCATGCGCGCCACATCCTTCGCAATCGTCGAACTGACATAGCTGTGTTCAGCACTGGCGATCAGGCAGACGGTCTCCACATCGGGCGCGAGTTGGTGGTTGACGCGGGCTAGCTGGAACTCCCAATCGTAGTCGGTGTTGCTGCGGATGCCCCTGATCATCACCTGCGCGCCCACCTTGCGGGCATACTCGACGGTAAGCACATTATAACCCGTGACCGTCACATTCTCAAGCCCCAATTCAACCAACGCCTGCTCGATCATGCTGCTACGTTGCGTGAGGCTAAAGACTACGTTCTTGAGGGCCGGGCTATCGAACACAGCGACGATCAGCCGATCATAGAGGCGGCCCGCCCGCTGGATGATGTCCAGGTGGCCGTTAGTTACCGGGTCAAAAGTAGCAGGATAGAGTGCGATCCTCTCCACTGAGCATCACTCCTTGTTGGTTGGTGGTTCGGCGGCAAGCTGGTAGAGCGAAAAGTCGGAGTCGCCGTAGCTACGGTGGCGGATGCGGTGCAGCAAGCCGTACTGCTCGTCCAGCCCAACGCGGGACGAGTGACCGACGACGAACACCCCATCGGCTGCCAGCAAGCCAGCTTCGCCCACCGACAGCAGCATCTGCGGGATCGTGGGGTCGGCGTAGGGTGGGTCTGCGAATATTATATCATAAGCCACAACCGTGCCTTCTGCACGTGGCGGGCTGCTGACAAACTGGGCGACGGCACGCTGATGTACCTTGCCGCGCTCGGCCAGGCCAGTCGTTTCCAGGTTACTACGGATGATGCGGCAGACGGTGGCGTTCTGCTCCACGAAGTCGGCGTGGCCTGCCCCCCGCGAGAGGGCCTCCACACCCAACGAACCAGTGCCAGCGAACAGGTCTAGCACCTGCGCCTGCTCGAAGCCGAAGGGAGCAAGGATGTTGAACAGAGCCTCCTTCACCTTGTCGGTCATCGGGCGGGTGCCAGCACCGGGTGGCCCCTTCAAGGCGCGGCTACGAGCGGTACCTGCGATCACTCTCACCCGGTGGTCTCCTCTCGTGTACTTCTTCCGCAACTGGCGTGCCGTCATTATAGCACACGCAAGGAGCAGGGCTGCCATCGTAGCATATGCAGCGAACCGTTGGCCCACTGCCACTGTGTTGTATGGTGAAGGGGGTTCAGCTTGCGGCAAGGGAGTCAGCGAAAACTTGACAAAGCCAGCAAAGCTGTTCTACAATAACTCATGAACGAAGATAGTGCTGCTGCCACCACCCGCCCACTACGGCGCAAGGGCCGCCTGCTTGCCAACATGGAAACGCATGGCAATGTTACCCGCTATTACTACCCGGCGGCCCTCTACCTGGTGCCAGCAACGATGCTGGGGGCGGTCTTGTTGATGGAGGCACTTGGCTTCTTCATCCCCTTCTTTGGGCAGTTCACCTGCCTGGCGATTGGCTTGGGCCTGCCGTCTGCGCTGCTGGCTCTGCGCTACTATCTGAAGCGCAACATCGAACTTGTGACCGACGATTACCACCTCACCTACTGCGACGGGCGCGACGTGTTGCAAGTGCATTGGCTGGAGTTGTGGGAGATGGAACAGGTAGACACTATCATGGGCAGCAAGCAGATCGCCTGGTGCGAGGTTCGTACCAAACAGGGCCGCTTCCGCTTCGACCAGGACATGATCAACTACGAACTGCTGGTGCGGACGATCATCAAGCGGGCGCGCCTCGGCGTAAACAAGCGCACCGGGCACAGTATCCTCTGGCTAAAGGGCTACAGATAGGTGGATGTTAGAGAGCGTCTCAAGTTGATGAGCAGCAGCATGAAGGGTCAGTTGAGGGCTGGCACGAGCAGCCATGCCCACGATGGGCCGCCCAGCACCGAAGATGACCTGCGCGAGATCAGCAGCGAGGGCCGCCCGCTCACCGCCCCCTTCATCCCCTACCACGCCTTCGACCGCTCCCACCCCGCTGCCCTGGTCACCCGCCCTGCCCGCCCAATCCATGAGGTGATGCGTGGCGAGACAGTGGATACGCCGCACGGTAGCTGCTATCTTGTCCGCACCCGCCACCACCTGGATGGCCTGCATGGCAGCCTGCCCTTGCGCGCATCCCTCGGCCACGACACACCCAGCCTGCTCCCCCTGTTGACCAAAGAGCGTAGTTTCTGTGACTTCGACCTGCGCCGCGCCGCCTTTATTGATACTGAGACGACCGGACTGGCGGGCGGCACTGGCACTTACGCCTTCCTGGTCGGCCTCGGCTACATCGCGGGCGATCACTTCGAGGTCTGCCAGTTCTTTATGCGCGACTTCGTGGACGAGAGGGCGATGCTGCACGCAATCAACCTGCGCTGTCGTGAACTCGGCCTGGATAGCATCGTCAGCTTCAACGGTCGCTGCTTCGACCTGCCCCTCTTGCAGACGCGCTACACCATGTCGCGGATGCGCTTCGGCATGAGCGAGCCGCTGCACCTTGACTTGCTGGCCCCCTCACGGCGGGTTTGGCGCGGACGGTTGGAAAGTTGTACCCTCCGCAACATTGAGGAGACAGTGATTGGCTTGCGGCGTAGTTCGGCAGACGTGCCAGGCTGGTTGATCCCCACCCTCTACTTTGACTACCTGCGTAGCGGCAACGCTGCCCCCCTACGGCGCGTCTTCTACCACAACCAGCAGGATATAGTTTCGATGCTCGCCCTGGTGCAGCACCTCTGCGCCGCCTTTAGCAGCCCCGATGCTCTGGAATACTCCGCCGACCTACTGGGGGTAGCCCGCTGCTACGAGGAGCAGGGTCAGCCCCAAAGAGCGATTGCGATCTACAGCCTGGCCCTGGAGCGAGCGGACGGTAGCAGCGAACGCGCCTCAGTGATCGCCCGCCTTGCTGCCCTCCACAAGCGGCTGGGTAGCAGTGACGAGGCTACCCTGCTTTGGGAGCGACTGGTGGCCGAGGGTACGCCGCTGCTGTTTCCCTACATCGAGCTAGCCATGCACCACGAACACCGCACCCGCAACTACGCTGTCGCTGCCCAGTTGACGACTACCGCCTGCGACCTCGCCCGCCGCCAGCGTGCCAAAGAGCTAGCCGGGATCGAGAAACGACTGCTGCGCCTGGAGAAGAAGATGCAGCCGAAGGTGAAGCAGCCCTGACTGCGCAGATGCTCATTGCTAAAGCTGCCTACCAGCGGATTGGCAGCGAGTCTGGTTTCTGCTAGCCAGCCTCACAAAGGGCAGGATCGTTGGCCTACACTTGACATCGGACAGGGAGCAGCTTATACTTTGCAAACCTGACATTATCTGTCCTATCGGAGACCAGCCCCCATGCAAAAGTACCAAGCCCCCCCTGCGGCCCGGTTTAGCCCCTGGTTCGTCGTCACCGCCTGCCTGTTCGTCACCTGCCTGATCATGGCGAACATCCTCAGCGGGGCGCGCTTCTTCACCCTACCGCTCGACCCCTTCCACCTGTTCGGCAGCGATGGCAACCTTAGCATTGACGGTGGCACGATCATCTTCCCGGTCGCCTATATCGTCAGCGATGTGCTAACCGAGGTCTATGGCTACCGCATGGCCCGTGTGGTGATTTGGATCGGCTTCGTCTGCAACCTGTTGGCGGTCGGCGCGATCTACCTGCTCAGTCTGCTGCCCGACGCAGCGGGGGCCGAGCATCAGTTGGCCTACAGCACCATCTTCGGCCTAAGTTGGAAGATTTTGCTTGCCAGCTTCGTTGCCTACCTGGTAGGCGAGTTCGCCAACTCGTTCGTGCTAGCGAAGATGAAGGTCTGGACCAAAGGCCACTACCTGTGGACACGTACCATCGGCAGCACCTTGATTGGTGAAGGGCTAGATAGTGTGATCTTCGGCACCCTGGCCTTCTCTGCTCTGCTGGGCCGCGACGCATTGACCCTGGATGGAGGCCTGCTGGTCGGCTATGTCCTCAGCCAGTGGCTGCTAAAAACACTGTACGAGATGCTAGCAACTCCCCTTACTTACCTGGTGGTTGGTAGGCTCAAGCAGGCCGAGCAGAGCGATGCTTACGATTATGATACCGACTTCAACCCCTTCAACCTGTCCAGCACCGCTTCGGCGTAGCACACGAGGGGGGATTTCGTGATGCACGAGCCGCAAGAGCAGCCGGGCTGGTTGGAGGCGGAACTGGCCGATGACATTGGGGCTTTTATAGAAGCCACCTGCCCCGCCCTCGGCGACGAGCAGCAGGAGCGGGCAGCCTGGGGTGGTGGAGTATTCAACGCCCTGGCCCTACGCCTTTTTGCCTACCAGTGCGAGGCCAACCCCGTTTATGCTGACTGGTGTCAGCGGCGAGGAGTGCGCCCAGATCGCATCACCAACTGGCGCGAGATACCCGCCGTCCCCCTGAGCGAACTGAGATACGTGTCAGTCAGCACCGGGGTTGGTACGGGAGCAGCCGCCTTGCCGCTGCGCCAACACCAACTCTACCTCTACCTGACTGCCCTGATGCCCAACTTGCACGCTCACCTCTTTCCAGACATGGCTGAGAGCCAGCGGTTGCACATGGTCACGGTCGCCCAGCGGCTCGACCCCAACCCAGAGGCTGCCCGCGTCTTCAGTGCGGCGGCGATCAAATACGCGCTGGCGGGTAGCGGCAGCTTCACCGACAACTACATAGAGGCGATGAAGTGCCTGATCGACGGCGAGAGCAGCGGCGAACGCATCTGTATCATGGGTGGGGCGAAGGCGATTATCATGCTGGCCGAGTATTGCGCGATGGCGGGCCGCCGCTTCCACCTCAACCCCCGCAGCCGCCTGCTCTACTCGTGCAGCGACGAGCAGGAGCGCGCGAAGATGTACGCCCGCGTAGAGCGCGTGTTCGGCATTAGCAGGGCATGGTGCGTGCGCCTCTACAGCCCAGCCCCTGGTGGCAGCCAGTTCTATGACAGTGGGCTACGCCAGCGGATCAGTCAGTACGAAGTGACCTCCGAAGCTGACTACCTGCAAGGCCCACCCTGGACGCGCCTGGTGGTGCGTAACCCGAATGGCGGCACGGCACCGCTGGGCAGCAGCGGCCAACTCTGCGTCTGCGACCTGAGCAACCTCGGCGCACTGATGATGGTACAGACCAATGGTGAGGGCCGCATGGTTACGGCTACGGTGGGCCAGCGCGAGCGGTTCGCCCTGGCTTTAGTCGCTGGTGCTGGCTCACCAACAGCACTAAGGCTGGGCAGCGGCCCCTTGCGGCTGCAATCTGCTCGCCACCACCTCACCCAAGGGTAGCTCTTGCCCATCCTCCCAGGCCGCGCGATATTCATCCTCCCCCAACTGCTGGGCGGCTTGAGCCAGGATTGCTGCCTGCTCAAGTTGCTGGCTGGCGGTGAGAACAAGGCTGTTGACGGCGCGGAGGTGCTGGGCGGCAGCGTAGCCGCGCACGCCAGCGGCAGTCTGGCCGATAGTAATGTCCAGTTCGGCGAGGGTAGTCAGGGTGTCGGCCATAGCTTCCTTGTTCTGCAAGCGGTAGTGGCGGGCCAGACTGTCGCCCAGCAACTGGCGGGCAGTCGCCAATTCGCCCTGCTTGTAGGCTACCTGACCAAGATTGTTGGTCACGCTGGCGATACTCTGCTCATCGCCAAGCGCGTTAAAGATGCGGAGGCAATCGGCGAAGTAGGGTTGCGCCGCTGCATAGTCCGCCTGCTCCCAGGCCAGCCCACCCAGGTTGTTGAGCGAAACGGCCTGCTTGCGATAGTCGGCCAGGGCGCGAAAGACCTCCACGTTCTGCTCGAACAGGTCGCGGGCGCGGCCAAAGTCACCTCGGCTGCGGGCGACGATACCCAGGCCATTACGCGAGCTAGCAGCCCCCTCGCGGTCGCCAACGCGCTCCTGGATAGCCAACGCTTGCCCGTAGTAACCTTCAGCGGCGTTGTCGCCCTGGGTCAGGGCCAGGAAGCCGAGACCATAGAGGGCTTTGGCCTCGCTGCTGGGGGGTGGGTTACTGGCGGTAGCCAACCCCTCGCTCAACCACCTGCGCCCCTCGCTCAGGTGCGCTCGGATCATCCAGAACCGCCAGAGTGCAGCAGCCAGCCGCAACGCCTCTGTCGGTTGAGCTTGCAGCCCCCAGCTGAGGGCGGCACGCAGGTTTGGCTGCACCGCTTCCAGGCGATCCAACCAGGTAGCCTGCTCCGCGCCAGTCAACTGCCCCTCGGCCCGCTCGGCCAGGGCAAGATAGCAGGCGAAGTGGCGGGCCTGGATTGCAGCCAGCCCACCGCCGACCGCCAGTTGGAGGGCAGCATACTCGCGGATCGTCTCCAGCATCCGATACTGCATCTCTGCCTGTTCGTCACGCACCAGCAGCGACTTCTCCACCAATTGGCCCAGGCGATCCAGCATCTCATCTGCGTCGCTAGCAGGCGTGACGCAGGCTGCCGCCGCTGCTGCATCGAAGCTGCCGCTGAAGACCGCTAGCTGGCGAAAGAGAGTGCGTTCCTCCTCCTCTAGCAGGTCATAGCTCCAGTCCACTAGAGCCTTGAGCGTCTGCTGGCGAGGCAGAGCCGAGCGGTCGCCAACGGTCAGCAGGCGAAAACGGTCGCCCATGCGCGCCGCGATCTGCTCCACACTCAACACCCGCAGGCGGGCTGCTGCCAGTTCAATTGCCAACGGGATGCCATCCAGCTGCTGGCAGAGTTGGCGCACTGCCGCCACCCCTCGTTCGCTCAGGTGGAAGCCAGGTTGGGCCGCCTTCGCTCGCTCTAGAAAGAGGCGGGTGGCCTGGTAGCGGGTGAGATCGCTCGGGCCAATCGGCTCGTCGGCAGCAGGCAGGGAGAGTGACGGCACCCGCCAGGTCACTTCGCCCGCCACCCGCAGCGTCTCCCGACTGGTCGCCAGCACGCGCAGGCCAGGGCAGCGTACCAGCAGCCCATGCACGAGGTTGGCAGCGGCGGTCAGCAGGTGTTCACAGTTGTCCAGGATTAGCAGCAACTCGCGGTCGCCGAGGGCAATACAGATCGCGTCCAAGATCGGCTCCCCAGCCTGTTCGCGCACCGCCAGCACCCGGGCGACCGCTGCTGGCACCAATGCAGGGTCGCGCAGAGCCGCCAGTTCCACCAGCCAGACCCCGCCCGTGAACCGCTCGGCCAGGCGGTCGCCCAGTTCGAGGGCCAGGCGCGTCTTACCACAGCCACCTTCACCGGTCAGAGTCAGCAGGTGGGTTTGGCTCAACAACTGCAATATGGTGCCGATCTCGCGCTCGCGGCCCACGAAGCTGGTCTGGCGCAGCGGCAGGTTGTGCAGCCGCACGGAGCTAGCCGCTGGGGGCGTGGTTGCAGGAGGAGCCAACGCATCGAGGGGTGGAGCCAGCCAGTCCGCAGCGGTGAAGGGTGGACACTCCACCAGGGCTAGCAACTCCAACGCCTCGCCCTGCGTACGGATCGCTCCCCAGTCGGCCAGCGTGCTGACCACAGCCCGCACATCGCGGGCAGTCAGTTTCGCCCCCTTGTTGGCGTTCAGGCGGTTGCTCAACTCCGAGCGGCTGAGGTTGACCGCCGTCGCCAGGTCTTGCATCGTCGCCCGGCGGCGGTCGTCGTAGGGGGTGACGCGCCGGATCAACTCCTGCACCCGCGTAGTAAACAAATTGAGATCGTACATTGGTTGCTCCTCCACCACTCTGCTGCATTCCCCATCCTACTACGTCAGCCGCCGCAGGTCAAGCCCCTCTGCCGCTCAACTCGCCACAAGACCCTACAGGATCGCACAGCCCCTCGTGCTAGAATAGAGGTAGGCAAAGTGATCTGGCCGGGGAGTTAGCCGGGTCTGCCGTCAAGCACCGCCTCTGGCATGAGGCACAATGAGAAAGGATAGTCTGTGATGAACAAGCATCGGTTGTCCACTATCGTCCTGACCCTGGCTCTGCTGTTGAGCAGTGGCGCGGGGATCGCTACCGCCAGCAATAGCCTGGCCCAGCCGCACAGCAATGCGGCCCCCCAACAACCCCGCGCCTGCGTCACCCCACCAGCGAACATGGTCGCCTGGTACCCCTTCGATGAGGCAGCAGGGCCGACCGCCTTCGATATCACCGTGAACGCCAACAACGGCAACTGGCTCACCCCACTCTCAGTGATCGCGGGTAAGGTGGCAAATGCCATCTACTTCCTTGGTGGCTATGTGGAGGCGACCAACAGCCCCAGCCTCAACTTCGGCACTGGCAACTTCGCAATGGACGGATGGATCAGGCTGCTACAGAGTTCCGGCCCCCAAGGTGTAGTGGACAAGCGCAGTTTTGGCTCTGGCACTAACTACCGCGGCTACGCCCTGGTGCGGGCTGGCAATCAACTTCGCTTCGAGTTTAGCGACGGTAGCGGGACGGTTTGGGGAGCAACCACCCCAGCGATCCCCGCCCTGACCAACGGCCTATGGCATTTCATCGCCGTCACGGTTGACCGCAGCAGCAGCACTGGGCTGAACATCTACGTGGACAATGTGCTGGTAGCAACCGCTAACGCCACGGGCGCAAACACCATCACCAACGCCGCCAACCTGTGGATCGGCAAGAGCCACAAGACAGGCGAAGGTACCTTCCTAGAGAGTGGGCTTGACGAGCTGGAACTGTTCGACCGCGACCTGAGCGCGAGCGAGATTGCCACCCTGTTCCAGGCTGACAGCGAGGGCAAGTGCAAGCAGCAGGGTCAGCCGACTGTCACCGCCACTGCCACCCCCCGCCAGCAAGTAACCCTCACCCCGACCTGTCCGGCTGGCACCGTCTGCAACAGCCCCACCCCCACTAACACCGTCTGCGCCGACCCGGTTGGCAACCCCTGCGACACGGCCACCTCAACTGCCACTCAGCCGCAGGCGACCGCGACCGCCACCGCCACTATTACCCGCATCCCCACTGGCACTGGTACCAGCACGGCCACCGCCACCCAGCCGCAGGCAACTGCCACCAGCACTGCGATCAGCACGCCAACGGCGACAGCCACCCACGAGTGCTGCCAGCCCTATAGCCTCAACCTGACAGCGGGCATTGCTGACAACTTCACGCTGCCGACCGAGCCAGCCAGCCCCAGCACCAACCTCGCCAACTTCATTGCCCCAGCCCCACTGCGCCCCTTCGACGACCCCAGCGCGAACAGCGGCTTCGGTCACACCTTCACGGGCCTGGCTCCGCTGAACGACACCCACATCTGCTCGGCCACCCTGACCATCCGCCTCAAGGCCACGCAGGACATCCCAACCAACGACGGCATCGCCCTCGGCTTCACCCCACCAGGCGGTAGCGGCTTCGCCTGGACACACTATATTGGCAGCGGCAACTCCTCGCCGGGGCTGATCGGCACCCCCTGGACGGTGGGTAGTCCGGCTGTCACCTTCAACCTCAACCTCGCAGCCCTACCCGTGGGGACGAGCGGCAGCTTCAACCTCCTAGCACAGATTGCCAGTAACGGCTACCTCGACGTGCTGGTGCGTGACGACACAATGGTGGACTTCGTAAGCCTCAGCGTCAACTACTGCTGCGACTGCACGCCGCACGTCACCACCACCCGCGCTGGCATCGCCGACCAGTTCGCCGCCCCGCTTGAGACGGCAGTCCCCGGCCCTGGCCTCTACACCTATATGAGTTCGCATGGCTTCCTACCGGGGCTTAAGTTCGACGAGCAGGCACCGAACCGCGTCTTCGGTCACACCTTCGCCAACCTGCGCCCGCTAGACAACAGCACCATCTGCACTGCAACCCTGGAGATTCGGGTCAAGGCTCAGCAAGGTGGCTCAGGCAACGACGCGATCTACCTGGGCGTAGCCCCCAGCGGCAGCAACCCCTGGACCTGGGGCCACCACTTCGGCAACCCTGGCGGCCTCGGCGCACCCTTCCCGGCCATCTGGTCGCCTGGCACCGCCCCTGTCACCTACTTGTTCGACCTCAACAACCTGCCCACCCCCGGCGGCCCCGTCAGCCTGATCAGCCTGCTCAACAGCAATGGCTACCTGGATATGCTGATGCAGGACGACACCGCCATTGACTACATGATCCTTACCGTCGGTTACTGCTGCCCGCCAGCGAACGGCACTCCCGTACCGTCCGTCACCGCGACTGTAGGCCCACGCCCAACCCGCACGGTCGCCCCGACCAACACCCCTTGCCGTGTCCCCTGGATTGACATCAGCAACAGCGTCTTCCAACCTTACATCACCCGCCTCGGTTGCCTGGGCGTAGTCAACGGCACCAGCGCAACCACCTTCAGCCCCAACAACAATGTCACTCGCGGTCAGCTTGCCAAGATCAGCACGGGCGCACTCGGTCTGCTCAGCGGTGGGCTGAGCGAGGTGGGTGAGCAGAGCTTCGCCGACGTGCCAACCAGCAGTATCTTCTACCAGTACATCGAAGCGGCTGCCCTCTACGACGTGATCAGCGGCTATCCCTGCGGCGGCCCTGGTGAGCCATGCGACGAGCAGGCCCGCCCCTACTTCCGGCCCAACGCCAATGCTACCCGCGGCCAACTTGCCAAGATCATCGTGCAGGCTGGGGACTTTAACGACGACCCGATTGCTGAAGACCAGCAGAGCTTCGCTGATGTACCGAGCAGCAGCCTGTTCTACCGCTACATTGAGATCGCTTACGGGCGGGGCATCGTTGGTGGCTTCCCCTGCGGTGGCCCTGGTGAGCCATGCGACGCACAAGCCCTCCCCTACTTCCGGCCCAACGCAACCGCTACTCGCGGCCAACTGACCAAGCTGGTAGACATTGCGATGAGCGAGCAGGGTCTCCCCCCACATGGCCCTTCCGCCGCCAATAGGGTCAGGTAATCCCTCAGTAACCGTCTCCCCCGGTTGCATCTCCCGCCTCATCAGCCTGCTGGTGGGGCGGTTGCCATCTTGCAATGAAGCAACTGTAGAGCGCATGACTATAAGGCAGAGGAAGATCAACACACGAGGAGGAATTAATGAGCAAGAACGCCATCGTGGCTCGCCTACTACTTACCATGCTGCTAGCAGTCAGCAGCGGTGGGGGAGCGCAGGCCAGCGACCAGTCAGCGACCAGTCAGCGACCAGCCATGCAGCCTACCGCCAGCCAGCAGCCTACCGCCCTGGATCAGTACGGCGGCTACCTGGGCTTGCCGATCAGCAATAGCAGCGGCTACTTTCGCACCGCGCAGACCGGAGGCAAGTGGTGGCTGGTCACCCCCGAAGGCCACGCCTTCTATTCGCTCGGCGTGAACTCGCTCAACATCTATGAGGGTGACGGCACCAGCGACAGCTATTATGGGCGCAACTTTGACACCTACACCAGCTTCGAGCAGTGGAACGCCCAGACCGCCCAGCGAGTGCATGACGACTGGCACTTCAACACGGTAGCAGGCTGGTCTAACCAGCAGATGTACCATCGAGGGATGCCCGCCACCCTCAACCTGCTGTTCAGCTACGGCAACTTCCCGCACATCAACCCTGTCTTCCCCGACGTGTTCGACCCAGCCTGGACGAACTTTGTTACCAACACGGTCAATACCCTAATCCCCCTCAGCTACACCACCGACCCCTGGATGATGGGCTACTACATTGACGGCGAAATCTGGTGGATGAAGGACGGCTATTACGTAGACAGCGCAAACAACAGCGTGGTAGAGAACTTCATCCAGCAGCCGGGCAGCAGCTATGGCAAGCGGGCCTGGGTGGAGTATCTGCGCGGACGCTACGCTACGGTCGCCAGCCTCAACGCCGCCTGGCAGAGTAGCTTCAGCAGCTTCACTGGCACCGAACCCAGCAGCGTCGCCAGCACTACCCAGGTGACAACCAACCGCGCCGCTGCTGACAAGAGTGCGTTCCTGGCCCTCGTCGCCGACCAATATTACCGGGTGACGGCCACGGCGGTACGCGCCCGTGCGCCCCACCAGCTAGTCTTGGGTGATAGGATGCTGGGTGTCCCCTTCGACCGCGAGGTTTTTGCCGCAGCGGGCCGCTGGCTAGACGTGCTGACTATCGACATCTACAGCAACAACCCCACCAATCCCACCTTGCACGCGCTAGACAAGGCGGTGACAGATAGTAACAAGCCGCTGCTGATTGCCGAGATGGGCTATCGCACCTGGAACAGCGGGCAGGTCAACAACCCACCACTCCCCGGTGCCGCCCTCAGCGACGAGGATGCCCGCGCCGACGCTTACCGCATCTACCTGGGCGAACTGCTACGCCGCCCAGCAGTGGTCGGGATGCACTGGTTCAAGCTGTCGGACGACCCGGTGATGAAGCGCGGCCCCCAGTTCGGCGGCTACTACGGCTGGGGGCTAGTCAACATCAACAACCAGCCATACACCCGCCTGACGGATCGCATCGCCGCTTACAATGCCGACGTGTATCCCCGCCGCCTGCAACAGCCAGTGGTCAACCTGGAGCCTCCCCTGCCGATCTACCCCACCTACGCGGGCGCAAGCCTGGGCAGCACGGTGGACTTCCGTTGGCGGGCGGTGAATGGGGCAATCAGCTACACCCTGCAACTGGCCCGCACTCCCAGCTTCAGCAGCTCAATCACCGTTAGAGATGCTCTGACTAGTACAAGCCACAGCTACGATTTTGCCCAGGACTGGGGCCGCTGGTACTGGCGGGTGCGGGTCAACAGCAGCAGCAGCGACTATCTGGCCTACACAGCAGCCCAGCCCTTTGATGTCTTGCAGCCGGTCAACGAGACGCTGATCAGCGGCTTCGAGTCGCCAGAGGAGGTGAACCTGATCGAGCAGGGCGGCGCAGCGCGGTGGGCGCGGGAGTTGACCGCCACCTTCAGCCTGACCGCCACTCAGGGGGGCGCAACCCAGGGCCAGCAGGCGGGGCTACTCACCTTCAGCGGCGACTACGCAGGTGGGTCGGGCTATGGCTCCTACGCCAGCCTCTACCGCCTGCCCAACTACGGCAACTTTAGCCCGCGCAATATCAGCGGCTACGACTATCTCAGCCTGGATGTGACCAACCCGGAAAGCGACACCACCAGCAGCCTGTTCTACGCCAGCCTCGCCAACGACAGCGGCACCGACAAGCGGTGGGAGTCCCCCTTGCGAAGCGGCCTCAACCGCTGGCACCTGCCTCTCAGCGAGGCATCGGCGCGGATCGACCTCAGCGCAATCGGCAACCTCAAGCTGGGCCTGCGCCTACCCCACCCCGGCCAGCAAGTGATCGTAGACAACCTGCGCCTGACCCAGGTGCGCCACGATGCGCCCGCCCAACCGCCCGTCAACCTGACTGCCAGCGATGCGGCGATCAGCGGCACCCTCGCCCTCGACTGGGCCAGCTACCGCCCAGCCACCAGCACTGTCGCCTACCACATCTACGTGACCGACACGGCGGGGGTGAACGTCACCAGCCTGCTGCCAGCCCTCACCCTCGACGCGGCTACCCAATACAGCTTGCTCAAGTTTGCCAACCCTGCCGCCCCGCTTGCGCTGCTGAACGCCAAGACCTGGTACGTGGCCGTCACTGCGGTTGACCTCTGGGGCAACGAGAGCAGCGTGGGTGCCATGCAGCCCGTCACCCCAACCGAGTGTGGCAGCCACTTCGCCGACATTGGAGCCACCTCTTGGGCCTTGCACTACGTCAGCCGCCTCGCCTGTCAAGGCGTAGTGGGGGGGTTGAGCGACGGCAACTTCCACCCCAACGACACCACCACGCGGGCGCAGTTTACCAAGATGATCGTCACTGTCCTCGGCTGGCCGCTGCTCAACCCCGCCACCCCTAGCTTCCCCGACGTGCAGCCTGACTATTGGGCCTATCGTTACATTGAGACGGCGCGAGCCTACGGCGTGGTGGGCGGCAAACCGGACGGCAACTTCCACGCCAACGACTACGTGACGCGGGCTGAGCTAGCCAAGCTGATCGTCCGGGCGGCTGGCTGGCCGCTGCTGTTGCCCACCACTGCCACCTTCGCCGATGTGCCGTTTGACCACTGGGCAGCATCCTACATAGAGGCTGCCGCTAGCTGGGGTGTGGTCAACGGCACTGGCGGCGGCAACTACAGTCCCGGCGCGACTGGCACGCGGGCGCAACTGAGCAAGATGCTCTGGCTGGCGATCCACCGTCCGCTGGGTAATCCCGCCCCAACCTTCGCCCTGCCACCCGCCTACCCTGCTACTATCTTCCACAGCGACCCAATCGCGACCACAGTTGTCAGTGGCAGCCTCGTAATCTTGAAGAAGGAACTGAGTGCCTTTGCCAACTACGGCAATCCCAGCGGCAACGCCGACATCATCTACGGCCAGACCCAGGCCGACTGGAACTTTGACCTACCGACCACGATCACCCCTGGCATGGTGCCGACCGCAGAGTGGTTGCTGGCGGGCGCACTCGACGACCATCCCAGTCTACCGACCAGCGAATACAGTGGGACGGTTCTCAGCAACGGGCAGATCAGCTTTGCTGGCCGCTTCCCCTTCACGCATGGGCAGGGTAGCCGCTTCAACAACTGGGCTGTACTAAGCCTGCCAGTCAGCAGTGGTCTGCGGCAAAGCGGCAACACCCTGCGCCTGAGCAGCAGTGCCAGCGACGGCGCGCACTGGGTCGGCGTAGACTGGGTGCAACTAGTCCTCCACCTACGCCAGTAGCCAGCTCAGAAAGGTGCCACGCAGATTCTAACACGCCTCTTTTTGTCTTTCACCCACCACATTTGCTATAATACAGGGGTTAGCTTGGCAAAGTTGCGTGGGTGATAGCCTGGAATGGAGGACGACTGGGGTGGACGAAGAACAATTTATGATGCAGATCATGGCCGGGATTGATGAGGCCGAGGTGATGACCGTATTCTTCCCCCTGCTGCGGCGGGCATTGGTCGTAGATACACGCAGCAACCGACAGGTTGGCCCGCTGATCGAGGTCATGCCACAGGCTGGTTCGATGGAAGAACGGGTAGCGATGATCGAGCGCAAGCGGCCTCAGTTTGGCCGCATCCACGGCATCCTCGGTGTTCCCTGGGTCAAGACGATCAACTGTTTCGTCGAGGTCGGCATCCTGGGCCGAATTGAGCAGCGGTTGGTTGCCTCAGAGATGAGCCGCGACGAGGCAGATCGCGTCTGCACTGCTGCCCTCAACGAACTGCGCCAGGCCGAGTACAAGGAGATGGTCGCTATGATCAAGGGCGACGGCTACGAGGCTCTTTGGGAGCGCGAACGGGACGAGGACTAGACACTAGCGGCTAGCAGGGGGCGCATCTACGTGATGCGCCCCTTTCGCTTGCCTGGCGAGATCAGGCCGCTACCATGTTGCCAGCAGGGCGGGCGGCGGCAATGAGGGCAAGGGGAAAGAGGGCGGAGTAGAGGAGGTACTGCGGCTTCTTGTTCGCCACCGCCCAGCCCGCAGCCACCAGATAGTAGGCCAGGGCTAGCAGAGCGGCCTGCTGCCCAGCCGCTGCTGTCCCCGCATTGCCCCGCCCTTCGTCCGCCGCCAGCTTTACCGCTAGCTCCTGGTAGAGGGCAGTGACGGTGCTGGTCAGTTGCAGCCAGCCGACGTAGTTCAGCACTGGGATGCCATGCTTGCCGTTCGGCCCGACGATCTCGCTGGCGTAGGGGCCATCCGTACTCCACTGCCACAAGCCCTGGTCGAGGCCGAAGCAATCGAGCAGCAAATCCAGGCTGGTAGCAACCGCAGCGGTGGCGGCGGGGTAGGCCAGCCTGCGCCGACTATGCCCCAGCCCAGCGAAGATGCGCTCTACCATTGCATAGCTGGCGTAGGTGATGTTGAACCAGCCCAACACGGCGGGCAGCGGTACGTTCGCCAGTTGCGGTTGGCTATGGTGGCGCACTGCTTTGAGCAGGTTGACCCCCACATACTCGGCGGCGTAAGGTAGCAGTAGACCACTGGCCGCGAAGATCGCTGTACGCCGCCCCCCACGCGCCCGCCACGAGTGGGCCAGGCTCAGCCCGCTGCCAATCAACGCTTGCCCAAATGCACCCTGCTTGAGCATCTGACCGAAGTTTGCCATCCAATCCTCCATGCCGCCAGCAAGCTGGCATACTAGTTGCTTAAACTTTCTCGACAACTTGCGACCCAATCGGCGACCAACGCCCTACACCAAAAGGAGCATACACCAAGATGACCGACCATGACAAGAGTTTGGATCAGCTACACACCCTATTGCAAAATTATGACCATGCGATGGTGACCAGCCTCGCCAGCGATGGTACTCTACACTCACGCCCAATGCGTTTGCAAGCCGAACGCCTACCTGACGCTGACCTCTGGTTTGCCAGCACCATGGACACCACAAAGGGGCGCGACATCGAAGCCAACCCCAACGTTGGCCTTGCCTTCTTCCACTCGGCCAAAGAGGGTTATGTCTCGATCAGCGGCACGGTGAAGGTTGACCGCAACCGCGACCGCATCCGTCAACTGTGGAAGGACGAGTGGAAGGCGTGGTTCCCACAGGGGCCAGAAGACCCAGACCTCGCCCTGCTACTGCTCGACATCCGCCAGGCCGAGTACCAGTCTCCCCAGCAGCACGCCGAGGGTACAGAGAAGGCCCAAGAGCAGGCGGCTACCGGCCAGGACAGGGAAGCGGAGAAGGTAGTAACCGTGATCCGCGAAAAGGACTTGGGCAAGTAGTACAGGGTTGATATATGGGGGGGCGCACCAACCATGCGCTCCCTTTGTCTTGCTAACGCAGGGCAGCAGGCTCAGTGATAGCCCGTCAGCACCACCCCCGCCCAGACTACCAATGCGTAGGTGGCAGCAGCGAGCAGCAAGCCGCCAGCCAGCGAGCGGGAACGACCTGCTAGCCACTGTAGGGCGATGCCCGCCCAGACGCATAGTAGCGGCAGCAAGATCATATTGTAGCGAACTGTGTAGCGATCAAACAGGCCGCTGGCGGTCAGTAGCAGCCCCGCAGCCGTCCAGCCTAGCAGCACAAGGCGGGTGGCAGTGTTGTCTCCCTCAGCAGCAAGTAGAGTGTTGCGTTGCAGCAGTAGCAGCAGCCCACCCACTATCGCCAGTGGCAAGATCACCCAGCCTTGCCCCTGCACCACGTCGCCCAACAAGCCAGGCAGGTCGAAGCGAATGCTAAACTCGGCGGAGTGGTACTGCTTGCCACCGCTCAAGAGGTTGGCAATCTGCCCACCTATCTGCGCGTTGTAGTGAACATAGTAGAGCAAGTAGGCAGCGATGAGGGTGGACACGAACACGCCCGTCAGCGGCCAGATGCGCCCACGCATCCCCGACGGCGCAAACAGCAGCCAGAGCAGCCCGACCGTCCCCGTCACCACGACGCTAGCAATGGCCGAGCCGTAGTGACCGAGCAGCGTGAGTAGGCTGAACCCAGCGTAGGCGGCTAGCCAGCGGGCGTAACCAGCCTCGCTGCGCCTGCGACTCAGCACCTCAACGGCACAGGCCAAGGCGACGACGAACATCACTTGGCCGAAGACGTTGCTCAGGGTACCAGCGGAAAGCAGGTCGTAAACTGCCGGGCCGACCGCGAACAGGCTGGCCGCAAACAGGGCGGCGTTCGGCCCTAGCCGCAAGGCGAAGCGGTAGACCGCCAGCCCCGCCCCCGCCTCGCAGATGGCAACAGCGAAGCGCAGCAGCAGTTGGTCGCTCTCCCGCCCCCCACCCAGCAAGAGGCTGAAGGGGCTGAGCAGCACGTAGAACGCACTGGGGTACGGCACGGGGGTGCCATTCGGCAACTCGCTCTGGAAGTAGAAGTTCTCGCCGCTGCCCTTGAAGAAGCGCACGATCTGGGCCAACTTCTCGGCCTGGAAGTTGAGATCAATGCTGATGAACTGGGGGTGAACCATGCCGCCGAAGCGTAGGGCGAAGGCCACCGTCACCGCTGCTGTCAACCAGCCTCGCGCCCGCTCGTCCGCCCAACTGCGGGGTAGCAGCAGGAGCAGCAGCAACCAGAGCAACCCTGCCCACAACAGCGTCACCGCCAACGGTGCGGCAAAGCTGCTGACCAGCACCCTGTTCGCCACCAAGCCTGCGCAGACGAGCAGCAGGCCGCCCAGCCCTACGCTAGCCGCCCCGCGCCAGCTAGCCCAAGCCCGATAGCCGAACAGCCAGAGCAGAGCCAGCCCCAGCAGCAAGCTAGCCCCGGCTAGCGGATCGGGCAGTACCAGGCCGCCTGCCGACTCCAGGCGCAAGCCAGCCACCCGCACCCCTAGTTCGCGGGCATCCTTTGGCGGGCTGAAGGTAGGCGGGTAGAGGATGATGTCCAGGTTGCCGCTCAAGTTTGGCTGGCGTGGCAGGCTGAAGCTCTGGTCGCTGAAGGGGGCGGTAGTCGGCCAGGTGTAGTCGCGGCCATTGATCGCCGCCCGCATGGTTGGCGGAGCCGCCCCACCCGGCCTCGCTCCACTGAGGTGCAGGGTGAGCTTGAGCGGCTGGTTGCCGACCCCGACAAAGCGGAGCGGGCTGATCCCCTTGCTCCAACGGTAGCTGGTACCGTCGCTGGGGTCTCGCTCACCCGCGTTCCAATCGTCGAGCAGGGGACAGCGGTAGGTCTTACCGAGGTAAGGGCAGTCGTAGCTATTGCCCAGCGTGAGGCTGACATCCAGCTTCGCCTGGTAAGCGGCGGTGATCGCCAGGGTGCAGATGAGCAGAAAGAGGGCAAACCAGCGATTGCCTACCGCTTGCCGCAGCCCGCCCACTTCGCTGCGCAGCCGCTCGCCAAAGCTATCGCGCTGCGTTATGTCTCCAGCCTCCACCACCTGCGCCCTCCTAATGGTACTGCCGCAGCACGAGATCGCCCCACAGCAGCAGCGTGTAGGTTGCCGCCAGCCCGACTACCAACCCTGCCGCCAGCCGCGACCGCTGGGCCAACCATTGCAGGGCCAGCCCCCCGCAGATGCAGAGAGCGGGTAGCAGGATGATGTTGTAGCGCACGGTATAGCGGTCGAGCAGACCAAAGATGGTGAGCAAACCGCCCGCCAGTAGCCAGCCAACCAGTAGCAACCGCGCTGGCTGGCTAGCTGCTGCGCCCGCGCCACGTCGGGTTAGCAGAGCGCAGCCCAGCCCTGCCAGCGGCAATATCACCCAGCCCTGCCATTGCAGCACGTCGCCTAGCAAGCCACGCAGGTCGAAGCGCACGCTATACTCAGCCTGCTGGTACTGCTTGCCGCCGCTCAACAGGTTGGCAACCTGCCCACCTATCTGGGTGTTGTAATGCACATAGTAGAGCAGGTAAGCGGTGACAAGGCTGGCGGTGAACGCGCCCGCCAGCGGCCAGATGCGTCCGCGTGTCTCCGATGGCGCGAATAGCAGCCAGACGAGGGCGATCACCCCTGTCACCGCAATGCTGGCAATGGCCGTGCCGTAGTGACCGAGCAGCGTGAGCAGGCTAAAACCGGCGTAGGCCACCAACCAACTTTTGCTGCCCCCCGTCAGCCCTTCAGCCGCGCAGACTAGGGCGGCAACGAAGGCAGCCTGGGCGAAAAGGTTGCTGTGGTTACCCTGCGAGAGCATCTGGAACACGGCTGGGCCGACGGCGTAGAGGGTGGCTGCGAACAGGCCCGCAGCAGTACCGAAGCGGCGGGCGAAGCGGTAGAGCAGCAGCAGCACGCCCACATCCAAAGCGGAGGTGGTGAAACGGAGCAGCAGACGGTTAGCCTCGGTTGATCCGCCAAGCAGCCAACTGAAGGGCGCAAGCAGCAGGTAGTACGCACTGGGGTACGGCACAGGGGTGCCGTTCGGCAGGTTGCTCTGAAAGTAGAAGTTCTCGCCCTTGCCCGCCAGGAAGCGGCTGATCACCTCAATGCGGTGGGCGTGGTAGGTCAGGTCGATAGTGATGAACTGGGGGTAGACCATACCAGCGTAGCGTAGGGCAAAGGCCGTCGCCACTGCCGTCGCCAGCCAGCCCCGTGCTGGCCCCACCGCCCAACTGGTTGGTAGTAGCAACAACACAAGCAACCAGAGCAGCCCTGCCCACAGCATGGTCACGGCCAACGGAGCAGCGAAGCTGCTGATCGCCAACCGTTGGCTAGCCAGCAGGTAGAGCATGGCGGCCAGCAGTAGCCCCATGCAGGCCGCACCCGCCCGCCAATCGGCACAGGCTACCCCCACTAGCAGCCAGCAGAGCAGCAGCACCAGCAGCAGGCTAGCCAGCACCAGCAAGTCAGGCACAACCAGGCCTCCACCCTGGGCCACCCGCACGCTGTCCACTCGCACCCCTAGTTCGCGGGCATCGCCAGCAGGGGTGAAGGTAGGTGGGTAGAGGGTAAGGCTGAGGTCGCCACCCAGCCCCATTTGGCGCGGTATGTTGATGATATGATCGGTGAAGGCTGCCTCGCTCTGCCAAACGTAGTCGCGCCCATTGATGCTGGCTGTGACCACGGGCGGTGCAGCGTTGGGCCGCGCCCCAGAGAGGCGGATCGTCACCTGGTAGCTGCTGTTGCCGATCCCACTCAGGTAGAAGGGGCTGCCACCTTTACTCCAGCGATATGTGGTTTTGCTGCTTGGATCGCTCTCCTGCGCGTTCCACTCGTCGAGGATGGGGCAGCGGTCAGTCTTGCCGAGCGTGGGGCAGTCGTCAGGGCCGCCCAGGTCTACGAGATAACTCTGCGGCGACTGGTAGGCCAGGGTAATGGCAATGCTAGCGAGCAGCAGGAATAGCAAAAGCCAGCGGTTGAGCAATGCTGGCCCTGCTTGCGAGATAGGGGCTAGCCGCTGGCTCAGACCAGCAGTACCAGCCGCTGGCTCAACCTGCCGTTGCTTCATACGCTTCTTCCAGGCTGCCGCCCGCCATCAACAGGCCAAGCAACTCGCGGTTTGCATCGCTGCGCGGGATGGTGGCAACCAACTGCCCCTTGTACATCACCGCGATGCGGTCGGCCAGAGCCAGGATTTCGTCCAACTCTGCGCTGACTAGTAGCACTGCCACTCCACTATCACGGGCCGCAACGATGCTTTTGTGGATGAACTCAATCGAGCCGACATCCAGCCCCCGCGTCGGCTGGCTGGCGATCAGCAAGGCGTTGTGGCGCGAGAGTTCGCGGGCCACTACGACCTTCTGCTGGTTACCGCCGCTCAGGTTCTTCGCTGGGGTGTAGATGCTGGGGGTACGCACGTCGAACTCGCGCACCAGCTTGGTGGCATGGTCGGCAATTGCCTGGTTGTTGATCGCAATGCCATTGGCATAGGGTGGCGCATAGTAGTCGGCAAGAACCAGGTTATCGGCTATTGGGTAGTTGAGGACAAGGCCGAACTTGTGGCGATCCTCTGGCACATGAGCCACCCCGCTACTGGTGATGTAGCGCGGAGTCTGGTTGCTCAAGTCCTTGCCGTTCAGCCGCACCGCACCATAAGCCGACCGCCGCAGGCCAGTGAGGGCTTCAACCAGTTCGCTCTGCCCATTGCCTTCCACCCCAGCGATGCCGAGGATTTCGCCTGCGCGCACCTCAAAGCTGACATTGTTTACCGCATAGCTAGCGTCCCCGACCCTGGCCGCTCTGTCCCGTGCCACCTTCAGCCGCTCCACCTTCAGCACGATAGGGCCGGGAGTGGCAGGTGCCTTAGCCACCGTCAGGTTGACATTGCGGCCCACCATCAATGCTGCCAGCCCGCCCTCGCTAGTGCGGTGAGGCTCAGCTTCGCCTACGACCTTGCCACGCCGCAGCACCAGGATGTGGTCGGCGACCGCCAAAACCTCCTTCAGCTTGTGGGTGATAAAGATGATGCTCTTACCCTGCTTCGTCAATTCGCGCATGATCACAAACAGTTCGTCCGCCTCCTGGGGGGTCAGCACTGCCGTCGGCTCATCGAGGATCAGCACATCGGCGTTGCGGTAGAAGGCTTTGAGTATCTCCACCCGCTGCTGTTCACCCACAGAGAGGTCGCGAACCAGCGCATCGGGGTTGACGGCGAGGCCGTACTGCTGCGACAGGGCGAGGATGCGGCGGGCGGCAGCCTTGCGGTCCAACGAGGGGCCAGCCGTACTCTCGTTGCCCAGCATGATGTTTTCGGTCACGGTAAAGGGGGGGATCAGCATGAAGTGCTGGTGAACCATGCCGATGCCCTTACTGATCGCATCCAGCGGGCTGCTGAAATGCACCGGCTGACCGTCAAGCAGCAGTTCTCCATCGTCGGGCTGGTAGAGACCGTAGAGGATGTTCATCAAGGTAGATTTGCCCGCGCCGTTCTCACCTAGCAGGGCCAGTATCTTCCCTCGCTGCAAGCGCAGGCCAATGCTGTCGTTCGCCAGCACACCAGGGAACCGCTTGGTAATACCCCGTGCCTCAAGCACGTAGCTGCTCTGCTCGCTCGCTGTCACAACCTGAGCCATCTGCGTTCCTTCTTCCAGCCTGCGTGCTGCACACCCCACCCGCCTGTCGCTAAGGTGGGCAATTACTCGTGTTCGTAGGCGATGCTGCGGTACTCGATCACACTACCGCTCGTTTCGCTGCGCCCGCGCAGGCAGTTGCCGCGGCGGTCGAACCAGCTATCCAGCGACCAGGCGCGGCTACCATCCTCCTGCAACTGGTAGGCACTGAGGTGGGTACCGCGTTCGCCGAGGTCAGTGATCTCCTCGTCGCCCAAGTTTGCCAGCAGCACATTATTGAGGCGCACCGCCCGCAGCAAGCCTTCATGCAAGTCAATATTGAGGTAGTAGGCAACGAGCGGGATGATCTGACCGGCGCGGTCATCATGCTGGCGGTAGAACTCGACGTTGGTCGCAACGGCGTGGGCCATCACCAGATAGCCAGGGGTAAGCTCCAGGTAGCCATCGTCGCTCGTCCCGTCAGGGCGACTGATCAGCACACGGGCAAACTCACCGCGCATCACGTGGTTGGCCCTATACCAACCCTCTGGCTCAGCGAGGGCAATCTCCATACTGGTTGGCGCGCCGCGCATATCGTAGTCCAGCCGCACGTAGTAGAAGGGAGTCTGCTGTGCCTCCTCCACTCGGCTTACTGCGGCCCGCACTACCCGCCGCCGGGCCTGCAACTGGTCAATCGCCCAGCGTTCGTAGATGCCACTCGGCAGCCCATCTTGCAGGTACTCGTATACCCCCTGTGCGATAGTACGCCCACCTGCGTCGGCCCAGAAATCGTCCATCAGCGTCCTTTCCGGTAAGGCTGACCAACGGCAGCCGGGGGGATGGAACGCCCGACTACCCCAGCCACTACCAGGATGGTCAGGATGTAAGGAAGAACGACCAGCAAATCCCTGGGGATACCAAACTTACAACTATCTACACTCTGCTGCAAGAACTGCACGGTGATCGTCAACGCCTGGGCGAAACCGAACAGCAGGGCAGCCCCCCACAGGCCAAAGGGCCGCCACTTGCCAAATATCAAGGCGGCCAGCGCGATGAAGCCCTTGCCAGCGGTCATGCCATTCTCAAAAGTGCTGGTGGACTCCAGGGTGAAGTAGGCACCGGCTAGCCCCGCCAATGTGCCACCGATCAGCACATTGCTGTAGCGCATAAAGTAGACGTTGATGCCAACCGTGTCGGCAGCCTCCGGGTTCTCGCCCACTGCCCGCGTGCGCAAGCCCCAGGAAGTGTTGAACAGCACGTACTGGGCGACAAAGACGAGGATCACCGCCAGGATCGCTAGCGGGGGCAGTTTGAAGTCGCTACCACCGATCACGGCTATGTCGCGGGGGACAGTAAAGCCAATCTGGCTGAAGGTACCGGGAGGGTCGGGCAGGCTGTGCGCGCCAACCAGCACCGAGTTGAAGTAGCCGGTGATGCCGATAGCCAGGATGTTGACCACGGTGCCGCTGATGATTTGATCCACGCTGAAGCGGATCGAGAGCAAGGCGTGCAGGGCGGACATCAACACTGCGGCCAGCACCGCGAATAGCAGGCCGAGCCAGACACTGTGGCTGAGGCTGCTGGCAACAAAGCCGACGAAGGCGGCAGTTAGCATCAAGCCTTCGATAGCGATGTTGACTATGCCGCTGCGCTCGCAGAACAGGCCGCAGAGTGCGCCGAGGGTGAGGGGCGTGGCGAAGCCGAGGGTGGCAACGATCAGGCTAATGATGAACGGTACAGCCGGTTGTTCGCAAATCACGCTTTAGCCTCCCCAGCCGCGAGTAAGCAGCGTTTGATCCTCTTGTTTGGCCTTGACCCGGTAGAGGGCGCGCACGATATAGTCGGCGGCAACAAATAGCAAGATCAAACCCTGGATCAAGGAGATGATGTCAATTGGGATGCCAGTGCTTAGTTGCATATCACCCGCCCCGCTTTTGAGAGAGCCGAGTAGGAAGGCTGCCGCCACCACGCCGAAGGGGTTGTTCTTGCCCAGCAAAGCAACAGTGATGCTATCAAAGCCGTAGCCAGCACTGAAACCCGCCGTGTGGTAGTGGTTCACACCCGTCACCTCTACCGCCCCAGCCAGCCCCGCCAGCAGCCCGCTGAGGGTGAGGCCGAGGATGGTAATGCGGTTGACGCTGATCCCTGCGTATTTAGCAGCGTTGGGGTTTGCCCCCACTGTGCGTAGCTCAAAGCCAGTGGTGCTGCGCCACAGCAGCCAGTAGACGGCGGCAGCGGCAAGCAGAGCGAGGACAGTGCCGAGGTGGACTTCCTTCAGGTGCGTGCTGGTCGGGATCAGCACAGGCAGGTAGGCAGAGGTAGCAATGTCGGGAGTACGTACCTGACCCTGACCAGGTTTAACCTGGTTGAGAACATAGGCGACGATCTGAGCGGCGATGTAGTTGAGCATGATCGTGGTGATCACCTCGTGCGCTCCCCGCCGCGCCTTGAGGAAGCCAGGGATGAAGCCCCAGATCGCCCCAGCGAACATTCCCGCCAGCAGCGCGAGCGGCAGGTGGATGATCCCTGGCAGGCCAACGAAGGTGGGCGCGAAGCCTACGTAGGCAGCAGCGAGGGAGCCGAGGGCTAGCTGTCCCTCCGCCCCGATGTTGAACAGACCGGCGCGGAAGCCGAGGGCGAGGGCAAGACCAACGAAGATGTAGGGGGTAGCGGTGACAATGCTGGCGGCCAGCGCATCCCACGACCCGAACGCCCCATGCAAGAGGCCGCCATAGCCCGCAAAGACCAGTTCCAAACCCTGCTTGCCCGCCGACGGACCCTGCCGCGGGGCGAGGGCTGCTGTCAGCATGATCAGCACAGCCCCAATCACCAGGGCGGTAAACACCGCCAGAGCTGGCACGATCAGGGCTTGCAGAGCCGACAGCCCAAGCTGGCCCAGGCCACCCCTCGGCGACCCTGGCCCTGGTTTGCCACCAGTACTATCGCTGCTGGCGGGGCGGGTGGCGTACTGGTCGTGGTCGGCCAGTTCGATCTTATCGGTCGCCTGGGGGCGATCCTCTATGCGCGGTTCTGTGTCCAAACTGCACCTCTAGGGGCTGAGGTGGGAGGGGTCAGTTGTCTAACCCCATGACAAGCAGCACGCCCCGGGGTGGAGCGGGCTGCCCAGACGAAGGTGAGGGTTTAGGTTACTTTGGCTTGACTGGCGAAACGCCCGTCTTGATCGCACCGCTGTCCAGACCCTGCTTGGTCTGATCCAACTTGGTCTTGATCGCCGCAGTGACAACTGCATCGAGGTCGTGGAAGGGAGCGAGGGCGACGGTGCCGTAGTTGTTACCGCCCTTGAGCGAACCACTAGCAGCGGACATGATCAGCTTCATCGTGCCGCTGGAGAGTTCCTTGGTCGCGCTGCTGAGCAGCACCTTCTGCGCGGCAGCGAGGGTCATGTACTGGTCGGTGTCTACGCCAATAGCGTAGATCGGCTTGTCGGCAGTGGTGGTCTGGGCCACGCCTTCAAGTGCGCCGTTGCCGGTCTTGCCGCCGCAGCCAAAGATCACGTCGGCCCCGCCGCTGATCAACTGCTTGGCAGTCGCTGCGCCCCAGGCCGGGTCGTTGAAGGCGTTGGTGTCCTCGTGGTAGATTAGCGAAACCTTGATGTCGGCCTTGACCGACTTCGCGCCCGCCTTGTAGCCTTCGCCGAAGCGGTAAACCGGCGGCACGTTGTCGGTGCCGAGGACAGCCCCGATGCTGCCCGACTTGCTGACGCTAGCGGCTAGCACGCCAGCCAGGTAGCCCGACTGATCCTCGTTGAAGACTAGACCAGCGTAGTTGGCCGGGGCAGCAGCGTCGCCGATGAACTGGTCAACGCCGATGAACTTGATGTTTGGGTTGGCGACGGCGGCCTTCTGTGTCCCCTCGGCCAACAGGAAGCCAACGGTCACGATGATATTGTACTTCTGATCCACGAACTTCTGGATGTTGGTGGCGTAGTCCTTCGGGTCAACCGTCTCGATGTACTGCACGGTGTAGCTGCACTTCTTGGCCGCTGCCTGCACACCCTCCCAGGCCGACTGGTTGAAGCCCTTGTCATCAACCTTGCCTACATCGGTTACAAGACCCACTTTGGCCTTCTCGTTGCCGCAGCCGGCCATGTCCATGCTGCCGCCCATCACCTGGGTGGCTGCACCAACTACTGCCGTGCTGGCGTTTGCTACTACCGTGTTTGCGCCAGCGGCAACCGTGCCAGCCCCAGCCGCAACCGGGGTAGAGACAGTGCTGCTGTCACACGCGCTCAGGCTTACGGTGAGCGCAATCGCCAGCGCGACAAGCGCGGTGGCCTTCTGGAACTTCTTGAACATTGCTTGGTTTCCTCCACAGAATGGTGAACTCTAGCTCCGCTGCACTCTCCGTGCAGCCCAACCACGCCTGCCCTGGCACCATGCCCCCACCAGCGGCTTGCTTGCTATTGAGGGGTAATCTGGTTGTAGGGGCAATTATAGCATATGCAAACTGTCCCTTCAAGCGCGGGAGTGCCTGAGCAACGCAATCTGCACGTTTGCAGCAGAACAAGCAATCTGGGACCAAAACAGCTAACCCAGGGTAGCAATGTTGGTGTATAATAAGTTGTATGGAAGCAGAGCAAACGAATGCAACCGATATGAGCGGCCAGCGGCGGGTGATCACCGTCCTCTTTGCCGACCTACGCCGCTTCACTAGCTACGCTGAACGGCGCGACCCCGTGAGCTTGTTGGCGACCGTCAACAGCTACCTGACCATCGCCGCTGACTCGGTGCTGCACTATGGTGGGATGCTTGACAAGTTCATGGGTGATGCGGCGATGGCCCTTTTTAACGCCCGCGAACCACAGCCTGACCACGCGATGCGGGCGATCAAGGCAGCTCTATACATCCAGGAGCGCATGGCCTTCTTCAACAGCCAGGTAGCTCCCGCCCTACAATTTGGCATTGGGATCAGCACGGGTGAGGCGGTGGTGGGCAACGTTGGCACCCCGACCATCCACAACTACACCGCACTCGGCGACACAGTTAACGTGGCTGCCCGCCTGGAGTCGAAGGCGAAGGGTGGCGAAATCCTGCTTGGTGGCGAAACTTACCGCTTGGTTAGCCACTGGTTCGCCGCAGAACCGGTCGGCCTCCTGACTGTGCGGGGGCGGCGCAGCAAGATCGAAGGCTACCGCCTGACCAAACTGAGCGACTACCCGATCAAGTGACCGCCAGCCTCGGTTGCGCCAGCCAATCGTCTGTAAAGAGTAGGTTAAAATACGTTCGGGTTGCTTGACTAGCCTCTACGGGTGTGATATACTGACTTTAGACAGCCAAACCTGTTTTTAGTTTATCACTGCGGCAAGCAGCCAGCCTGCTGCCGACACTACTGCGACGGAGGCACTGCTTTGTTTACCCAAACCCAGACGAGGATCGTCGCCACTCTGACCATGATGCTGCTCACCTTTGGTTTGTTCTTTGGCTTTGCTGCTCCCGCCTTCGCTGCTGACACTGCGGCTGATGCCAAAGCTTTGCTCGGTAAGTTGGAGGCGGTTGAGGGGGCAGTTAAAGCGGGAGACTTCGCCGCCGCCGCTGCCGCCTACAAGCAGTACGATGCTAGCTGGGTTGAACGGGAGGACAGCATCAAGGGGGCCTCGAAGGAGCAGTACAGGGTAGTTGAGGATGCGGCCTACGACCTCAAGAGTGCGCTAGCGGCGAAGGATGCGAAGCTGGCTCTGGCGGCAGTAGCCAGCATGGAAGCGGGCTTCCAGAAGGTGGTTGCCGACCCCAACCCCGCCGTTGCCCCCAGGACTGCTGGCAAAGCGACCCTTATCCAGTTCATGGCGATGATTGGCGAAGGGCAGACCGCCATTGGCCGCAACGACGCTACCGCTGCCGCTGCGGCCCTCACTGAGATGAACAAGATGTGGCTCGACGTTGAGCTTGAGGTCAAGCCCCGCTCTGCCGAAGCCTATAACGCCACCGAAAGCAGTCTCGCTGCCGCTGCTGCTGCCCTGCGCCAAAACAACCTGCCCGCCGCTGGCAAGGCTTTTGCAGCGTTGAATAACACCCTCGCGCCAATTGCAGAGCGAGTAAGTAGCCCCTATGGGCCACTAGATGCGGCTAGCATCATCCTGCGCGAAGGTCTGGAGGCGATGTTGGTGGTGATTGCCCTCGTTGCTTTCCTCAAAAAGTCGGGTAACGAGGACAAGAGGCACTGGATTTGGCTGGGCGGAGCCTTCGCCGTCGTCGCCAGCCTACTCACCGCCTTTGCCCTACAAGTGCTGTTCAGCAGCGCAGCCGGTGGCAGCAGCCGCGAACTGGTTGAGGGGGTAGTTGGGCTGCTTGCCGCCGCCATGCTCTTTTACGTCAGCTACTGGCTGCACAGCAAGTCTAGTGTGGCGGGTTGGCAGGCCTACATCCGCAATCATTCCAGTGCCGCCCTCGCCGGTGGTAGTCTGTTCTCCTTGGCCTTGCTGGCCTTCCTTGCCGTCTACCGTGAAGGGGCAGAGACGACCCTGTTCTACATGGGGATGGCTCCCTCGATCAGCGTAAGCGATCTGGTGCTGGGGCTGGTGATCGGCACCGTAGGCCTGGTTGCTATCGGACTGGCAATGACAGTGTTCGGCTTGCGTATCCCCATGCACACCTTCTTCCGAGTTAGCAGCTTCCTGATCTACTATATCGGCTTCAAGTTCGTTGGCACTGGCATTCATGGTTTGCAGATGGCAGGGGTACTGCCCAATACTACGATCCAGGGTATACCTAGCGGCGGCCTCCTTGAGTTCTTCGGTATCTACCCGACTGTGGAGACAATGATCGGCCAAGGTGTGCTGCTGGTGGCCGGGGTCACTGTTTGGGTGTTGTCCACCCGCCGCCAGGTACGCCTTGCCCGCCAGATGAAGATGGAGCAAGCGACAGCCTGAGCCACCTATCCTCCTTGAGCTACCAGAGCTGAGGGGGAGAGCAGAAGACGCCCGCTCACCTACGGGGGAGGGGCGTTTTGTTGGCAACAGATGCAAATGGCGGATCGGTACAGCAAACTTTTTACCGCAGAATAGGAGCTAAACAGATGAAGGCCATAGTGCTAGAGCAGGCGGGCGGCCCTGAGATGCTGGTTTACCGCGACTATCCTGACCCCCAGGCAGGTGCGGGCGAAGTGGTAGTTCGGCTAAGAGCGGCAGCCCTCAACCACCGTGATATCTGGCAGCGGCTACGCTCGACCAACACGCAAGTGATCCTTGGCTCGGACGGCGCAGGGGTGATCGCCGCAGTTGGCGCGGGAGTGGAGGGGTGGCGCGAAGGCGACGAGGTGATGATCAACCCCAGTCTCGGCTGGCCTGATGGCGACGAAGCACCACCCGCGACTGGCTGGCGCATCCTCGGCGACCCCGACAATGGCACTTACGCTGAACAGATTAGAGTGCCAGCCGCAAACCTCGTCCGCAAGCCCGCCCACCTCTCCTGGGCCGAAGCTGCTGCCTTGCCCCTTGCTGGGCTGACAGCCTGGCGCGCTTTGACTACGCGCGGGCGGCTGAGGGCAGGCCAAAGTGTGCTGATCCTCGGCATCGGCGGGGGCGTGGCAACTATACTCTTGCAGATGGCAAAGCGGCTAGGGGCGACCGCCTATGTGACTAGCAGCAGTGATGAGAAGCTGGAGCGCGGGCAGCAGTTGGGGGCCGACGCTGGCTTCAACTACCGCACCAGCGATTGGGTGGCCGGGGTGTTGGCGCAGACCGATGGGCGCGGGGTTGACCTGGTGGTCGATAGCAGTGGGCAACAGACTTGGCCGGGGGCAATCAAGGTGGCGCGAGCAGGCGGGCGGGTGGTCTCCTTCGGCGCAACGACTGGGCCAGAGGCACAGGTGAACGTGCGTGAGGTCTTTGCCAAGCAGCTTAATCTGCTGGGGACGATGATGGGCAACGCGCAGGAGTTCAGCGCAATGGTGGACTTCTACGCTATCGAAGGTCTGCGCCCTGTGATCCACCAGCAGTTCCCCCTCGCTGAGGCTGCCGCTGCCAACCGCCTGATGGAAGCTGGCGAGCAGTTCGGCAAGCTGGTGTTGACGATAGGCTGAGGCAAACAAAAAGGACAGCCGGTTGGCTGCCCTTAGCAGGTGGTGGAGGTGAGGAGGCTCGAACTCCTGACCTCTACAGTGCGATTGTAGCGCTCTCCCAACTGAGCTACACCCCCACGTGCCTGCCTATTATAACAGATCACACTGGTTGCGTCAAGCGCACTTTCAACGGTAGACTGGGCTGAGCTTGCTAGCCAGTGCGTCCAGCACTTGGCTGAGAGCAACCTGCCCCTGCTCGCTGAGGCTGCCGTTAGTGGCGAAATCGAAGCCGTGTTCCTCCCCTTGCAGCTTGTAGAAGGTCACGTCCTTGCCTGCTGCCTGCAACGCCTGGGCAAAAGCCTCCGACTGCTGCCACCGGGTCGTGCTGTCCGCCGTACCATGCCACAGGATGACAGGGCCAGGAGCGTTGGTGGCAAGAGCGGTACTATCTGCCTGCGATCCGTCATTCTGCCCCGACTGCCCTGGGTTGAGTAGGGCGGGATCGCTGCTGTACACACCATAGAAGCCAAAGAAGGCAGCGGCTTGCTCGTCGCCGGGCGTAACAAAGACGGCACCGCCCAGGACAGCCCCTGCAGAGTGGCCCTGGATAGCGACCTTGGCTGGGTTGATGCCAAACTGCTTCGCGTTGCGCTGGAGATAGGCCAGCCCCTGGCGCACCGCCGTCACCTGCTCGGCCAGCTTCGCCGCTGGCTGCAAGGGGTAATCCACTGAGAGGATAACGTAACCGCCCCGCGCCAGCCCCTCCGCCCAGGCGGTCAGTTGCAGTCGGTTGCCACTGGTCAGACCTCCACCATGTACCAGCAGCACCGCCGCATCATAGTGCTTACCCTGCGGCAACCAAAGCGCGGCTAGCAACGGTTTGGTTGGGTCAAGGCTGTAGTTGATCTTGTCTACCGTGCGAAAGGCGAAGCTGGCGGGTGGGCTGGCGGTGGCGGTCGGCTCTGGTGTGGCAGTCGGCTCGCCGAGGGTGGCAGTCGGCACTGCGGTGCGCGTCGCCATGGGGGTGACGGTCGGTGGCAGAGGAGTGGGCGGCAGAGGAGTGGGCTGGCTGCTACCACAGCCGGTCAATAGGAGACTCAGGCAGAGGAGCAGCGCAATTTTCTTGTTCACGTTTTCCCCTGTTCGTCTCGCTGGGCTAGAGCGCGGGCAACGGTGAGGGCGTAGACGCGGCTTACACCTGCCGCGTACAAGGCCCGCGCACAGTCGCGTAGGGTCGCACCCGTCGTGTATACGTCGTCGAAAAGCAGCACCCGCTTGCCTCGTAGGTCGCCGCTGGCGGTAAAAGCCGCAGCTACATTGGTCAGCCGAGCGGCCATGCCCAGCCCCACCTGTGGCCGGGTGGCGCGCTGGCGATGCAATAGCTGGGTGGTATAAGTGATACCCAGAGCGGGGGCAAGGGCCGCCGCCAGCACTGCCGCCTGGTTGTAGCCACGTTCCCTCTCCCTGGCGGGGTGCAGCGGCACTGGTACGAGCAGGTCTAGGCGGTCGGGGCGCAACCAGAGCGGTCCTGCTGCCAGCCGCTTCGCCACCAGCCCGGCCAGCGGTGCGACCAGCGACCGCCTGCCCTTGTACTTGAGTTCCCAAATCGCCTGCTTGATCGGTGCGCTGTGGTCGTAGGCAGCGTAGCCGCCAACCAGGCTCTGCGGCTGGCGACAGCGGGTGCAGGTAAGGGCTTCCTGCTGCGGACGGCGACACTGGGGACAGGTCAAGTGGGCAGGATAGCTAGCCTGGGTCAGGCAGGTGGAGCAGATGGCTGCCCCCGACCTACCGCAACCGACGCAGCGACCTGCCAGCAAGCCGCTGAGCAGACGGCGGAAGGCGGTATGCAGCTTCACCGTCCTACCGCCTCCACCCTTAGCTGGTCGCCGAGGGCAGTGCCAGTTGCCTGCAACACCCCAGCTGGTAGCTCCAACACTGCATTGCCCCCACGCACGAAGCGGCTGGCCCGCCAGGGCTTCATGCTGTGGATCATAAAGAGTACCCGGTTCTCTTTGTCCAGGAAGCAGGCATCAAAGCGGAAACGCATAAAGAAGCTGTGGATCGCGTTGTCGCCAACGATCAGCAGCCCCCGGCCTGCCGCCAACTCTGGCTGGCCCATCAAGCCAAAGAAGCGGCTGATCAGGTTGTCAGCGTAGACGATCTCGCTGGCGATCTCAGAGTCGCGAGTGATGTTGTAGACACGTCCATTACGAGCCACCTGATACCCCCCTCACAAAACGCGCACCGCCCTTGAGAGGATGGTGCGCGGACACGAATGGACTGACCGCTTGGCTCAACCCCCGCTTAGGCTCTTCCAGACCTGCGGCACAGCAGGGCCGAGGATGACGATGTAGAGCGCAGGAAAGATGAAGAAGGCCATGGGGATCAGCATCAAAACTGGGGCGCGGTGGGCCTTCTCCTCAGCCAGTTGGCGGCGGCGAATCCGCATCTGGTCGCTCTGGATGCGCAGCACCTTACCCATGCTCACGCCCAACTGCTCCGCCTGGACAATGGAGGAGATGAAGGTCTTGACCTCATCCACCCCAGTCCGTACCGCCATTTCGCGCAGGGCATCACGGCGAGTCTTGCCAACCTTGATCTCCGAAACCACCTTCTGCACTTCGACCCCCAGTTGGTTGTCCATCTTCTCAGCGATACGGCTGAAGGCAGCATCGAGGCCGAGGCCAGCCTCAACGCTCACCTGCAAGAGGTCGATCATGTCTGGCAGTTGGCGGCGAATAGCACCGACTCGCTGGCGCATCTTGGAGCCGAGCCAGAACACCGGCAGCATATAGCCGAGCAGGCCAGTGACCAGGGCGTAGATGTAGCCTTGCTGCGGAGGATCGGTTGGCGAGACAACCCCGAACAGGAAGCCAAACAGTAGCAGCATTGTAAGGCCAGCAAACACACGCAGGCCGAGGAAATTAGCAGCGTGCATTCCCCCAGGATTGCCTGCGGTCATCAGGTTGCGCTCTGTCTTCTCCTGGCTGGCACCGGGCGAGAACTTGCCCAAGAAGCGAATCATGCCATCCACGATAGGCTTGATCACCCGATCCGCGAAGGGCTGCTCCAGCTCTATCTGTTCCAAGGTGCGCGGTCGCTCGGCGAAGTTGGTTAGGCGGGCTTCAATGCTACCCTCCTCCGCCGGGCGGCGCGAACTGATCACGAAGTAGGCCACCACCCCACCAGCGAAGACCAATGCGCCCAGTATAGCAAGGATTTGCATTCCGTTCATCTTTGTACTCCTCTAGTTGTGGAAGAATAGCCTGGTTGCCGCAAACTGGTTGGCACTAAACGTCAATGTTGACGATCTTCATGATCGAGATGAAGCCGATGGTGATCATTATCCCGGCACAAATCGGCATACAAATCCAGGGCCAGGCAAACATCGCACCCATGTACTTGGGGTTGACAGTGAGCAGGAACAGGCAGAGGATGATTGGCAGACCAGTGATAATGTAGCCCGAAGCCACACCCTGGGCGGTGAGCGCAGTAATCTCGCCCTTGATACGAACGCGCTCGCGGATCGTGTGCGCGATGGTGTCAAGGATTTGGGCCATATTGCCACCAACCTCGTACTGGATGTTGATAGCGGTGATCAACAGGTCGAGGTCGTCGGAGGGCATTCGGCGCAGCAGGTTGGCAAGAGCTTCCTGGGTCGAGAGGCCGAGACCAACCTCGCGCACCACACGGCGCATCTCATCAGACATTGGGGCAGCCCCCTCGCGGGAGACCAGTTCCATAGATTGCAGCAGGCTATAGCCAGAGCGCAACGAGTTAGACATCAAGGTGAGGGTGTCGCCTAGCTGATTGTTGAAGGCCTTCATCCGCTTGCCACGCGTAAAGTTGACGTAGAGATCGGGGACAAACAGGCCAACCAGGCCACCTATGATACCAACGACGAAGGCAAAAGCGTCTGCGCCGCGCCCCAAGAACACGCCAATACCAAATCCAACCGCTACCGCCAGTGCCTTGATCAGCACGAACTCGCTGACTGTCATCTTGAGGTCGGCTTGAGCAAGTTTGCGGGCGGCCTCTGCCGCGAAGGTGCGACTCGCAATTGCCTTATCCAGCTTGGCGGCCAGGGCGCGGGTCGCGTCCATGCCAGCTGCCCGCTCGATCTGGTCCTTGCGTAGCTTATCATCGCGGGTGCCAAACTTCTCCAGGCGGGCGTCAACCGCATCCTTCGGCTGGCGCAACATAAGCAAAAGGCCGCCAATGACCACCAACAGCCCAGCACCACCAGCGATCAGCATGGGGTTCTGCATGATACTTTGTAGGTTCATCTTACTACCTCCCGGCATGGGGTGGGCTGTTATCCCACCCACTTAACGTTGGCTAACTAGATCAAAAGAACTTGTCGGTGTACCCAAAGATATTAGGTGGCAGGTAGATGTTGTACTGCTCGAACTTGTCAATAAACTTGGGCCGCACGCCAGTTGCCTTGAGGCGACCGATCACCTTGCCGCCCTCAACCCCTGTCTGCTCGAACACGAAGATGTCCTGCATGACGACCACATCGCCTTCCATGCCCTGCACCTCGGTGACAGCCACGATGCGACGGCTCCCATCACGCATACGCTCCTGGTGGACGATCAGATCGATTGCACTGGCAATCTGCTCGCGGATCGCCTTGATCGGCAAATCCATGCCTGCCATCAGTACCATCGTCTCCATGCGCGAGAGTGTGTCGCGGGGGCTATTAGAGTGAGCGGTGGTCATCGAACCATCGTGGCCGGTGTTCATCGCCTGTAGCATATCCAGGGCTTCGCCGCCGCGACACTCGCCAACGACGATCCGCTCTGGGCGCATACGCAGGCAATTCATCACCAGGTCGCGGATGGTTACTTCGCCTTTGCCTTCGATATTGGCTGGGCGCGACTCCAGGGTAATCACATGATCCTGGCGCAGTTGCAGTTCTGCTGCGTTCTCCACCGTAATGATCCGCTCATCCGAAGGGATGAAGCTGGACATCACGTTGAGCAGGGTCGTCTTGCCGCTACCAGTGCCGCCGCTGATCACGATGTTCAGGCTCGACTCGACACAGGCTTTGAGGAAGGTAGCAATCTCTGGGGTCATAGAGCCAAAGCGAATCAGGTCGTCTACACTCAATGGCTTCTTGGAGAACTTACGAATGGTGATGGTCGGGCCGTTGAGGGCTAGGGGCGGGATAATGATGTTTACGCGGGAGCCATCAGGCAAGCGGGCATCTACCAGCGGGCTACTCTCGTCGATACGCCGACCAAGAGGCGCCACAATGCGGTCGACCACGCGCATCACGTGTTCATCGTTCTGGAAGGTGATGCTGGTAAGCTCTAGCTTGCCCTTGCGCTCGATGAACACCTGGCGCGGGCCGTTGACCATCACTTCAGAGATGGTGTCATCCTTGAGCAGCGGCTGGATTGGGCCGTAACCGAGGATTTCGGCCTCGACCATATCAAACAGGCGGGCGCGCTCGACTCGGGTGAGGATCAGATTTTCGCTATCCAGGATTTGGTTGAACACATCCTCGACCTGACGGCGTACTTCGTCCAGACGGCTAAGGTCCATCTTGGGGTCAAGCTCGGCGATCAGCTTGTTCTGCACCCTTGCCTTCAGTTCCATCATGTCGCCACGTCCCCCAGCTGGGGCTGCCCCAGGGGCTACGGTTGGGCGACGCAAGGCTTCTGGCTGCGAGCCATTATTGCTGGGCGCAGGCTGGTACTGCTGGCCGCCCATCGGCCCCGCCGGTGCGCCAGTTGGGGCAGCCTGACCGCCGCTACTGTTGAGGCTGTCGCCGCCACCGATCCGCTTGAGCAGTGACATAGGTAATTCCTTTCTCCGTAACTAGCCCTTGTTGGTCATTGGCAGCTTGAAGCGGCTGAGGAAACCACCGCTCTGTTGCTGGGGGGGCTGCTCCTGTTGCTTCTTTGGTGGGGCAGGCTTATCCTTCTCTGCATTGGGGTCAACAAACTTGATCTCGCCGATGCGCTGGGCCATAGCGATCACGTTAGTGCTGAAGACGTTTTCGCGGGCCGATATCACTAGCGGTACCCCCTGGTTTACCGAGAGGGTGACGGCGCGGGGGTCGCTAGCCAGGCTGAAGTCTACCTTGTGGCGCAGGCTATCCTCCACGTTCTCTACTGGGATACCCATCTTGGCATCAGCACGGTTGAGAACGAGCATAATCTTCTCTGGTGGATAGCCGAGCTTGGAAGTCAGTTCGAGGTAAATCTTGATGTTCTTGATGCTAGGCATCTCCAACGTCATCACCAGCAGTATGCGGTCCGCCATATCAGTGAGGGCAAGGGTAGCAGGGCTGAAGTTGGGGGCGGTATCGATAATGATGTAATCGAAAGACTTTCGCATCTGAGCCAGGATGATCCGCAGCGCATCCTCGGTGATCGACTCTGAAAGCTCCGGCTGGGTGGGGGCGAGTAGCACCTTGACCCCGCTAGAGTGCGTCACCAGCACGTCGCTGAGTAGCTCATCTTCCATGTGGTCAATGCGTGTCACCAGGTCGTAGACGGTCTTGTTGGAGAGAAGGTTGAGGGCCACCCCCACGTCGCCGAAGGTGAAGCTACCATCGATCAGGGCAACCCGCTTGTTGGTAGCCTGTTTGAGAGCGACCGCCAGGTTGCAGGCAACCGTGGTGCGGCCCACCCCTCCCTTCGGGCTGAAGATGGTGAACACCCTCCCCATTGCGGCAGCGTCTTCGGCACTATTCTGGGTGTTCTGCGGCGCGTAGGAGACCAGCTTCTTGCGGCTAGTTTCCAAGCGGTAAACATCGCGCACGCTCTTGATCAACTCGTCAGTACTCATCGGCTTGGTCAGGAAGCCCCTCGCCCCGGCCAGCATTGAACGGCGCAGGTAGTCTTGCTCACCCTGCACCGACATCATGATCACGGCAATACCCGGCAGTTCGCTGGTAATTAGCTCGGTCGCCTGGATACCGTCCATATCGGGCATATTGATGTCCATCAACACCACATCGGGGTGGAGGGTGCGGCACATCTCCACCCCCTCACGCCCATTGGTCGCAGTGCCGACTACCTCGATATCGCGCTCGAACATGAAATACTTACTCACGTTGTCGCGGGTTTCAGCGATGTCGTCTACGACGAGTACCCGAATCTTGTTCTGGCCTTCCATAACGTCCGTTCCTTCGCAGGTAAGCTAATCTGTTGGGCGATAAGCCCGCTCCCGCCCGACTGAGGCTAAGGGGTGGGGGTTGGCTGCTGAATGACCAGCAGGTTGGGAGCCTTCATGCCATACTTCTCGACCAGGGTTAGAGCGTCCACGCCGCTCAATGCACCAGGGGTGCCAGAGAGGACGGGGAAGGTGGCTGTATCCTTGCTGTTCCGCAGGGTAAGGCTCATGCCGCCAGGGCCGTTCTGGTAGTTGCACTGGCCGCTGGGTTGGCAGGCGAACAGGTCACGCATATACTTGATGATCTCAGCCTGCTCTGGGTTCACGTCCAACAGCAGCAAGATAGTTTGCGCTGCGTCAGTAGCGTGGCGGGGGCTGGCTTTCGGGTCAGGCGGCACTGGTAGCTGGATTACGCGCACCACGCGGATCGCTTGCAAGATCGTCTTGGTGCCTAGCTGCGGCTTGATCAGCGACGGCTGCTGAGCGGTAGTTTGGCCGGGAACGCTGGTTGGGGTCGTTTCCTTCAAGTCGAAGTAGACCGAAAAGAGGATGTCGACCAGGTCGCCGTCAGTGACCAGTCCACCTACGCCCGTTTCGTCTCCTACAGGCAGGGCGATCAGACGGTGGGTGTTGCTGATCGTCGGGGTGCTGTTCGGCTCAACGGTGGGGATGAAGCTGCTCATGCCGGGGTCAGTCACCTGATCCTCACGCACAGTTGACCCCTTGTAGAGCGGTACTCGGCTCATCTTGCCGAAGATGGTGGTCGAACCGGTACCAGCCGCAGTGTTGATGAAGCCCTTGTTCTTGATCTGGTCGCTATCCACCTGTATCTTTGCAAACAGGTCGGGGGTGAGAATGGTAAACGACGGGATGGTATCAACTGGCTGGTAGACAGTCACCTGGGGGGCAACCTGAACGGTGTTGGTACTGGCGGTATTGGCCTGGCTGGTCAGGTAAAACACGGCACCGACTACCCCGACTGCGATTAGCAGCAGGACGATGATGCCGATTGGTGATCTACGCTTCCGCATAGAGTTCCTTCCTCCTCATGATTTATTATAGCACAGGTGGGCCGCTTTGCAAAGTGGCAACCTCTAGCTGCCGACAGGCATTGGGGAATCTGGTCGCACCTGTGACCCTGCTACGATTATAGACCTAGAGGTACGGTAGGCACAATAGGAAAAAGGTACTGATCTATGTCAAGTTGCGTCTTTATCCTGTCTGCGTGGGTGGGCTACGGCGTGGGTGAAATTGCCCGCAAGCCACAGCCGTGCTATAATCATGCTGCAAGGCGTAGCAGCGCAACCACAGGATGCTGGTTTGCTGGCGAAAGGAGCAGGCGATGAGTTTCTTCTTTGAGGGCATGGTGCTGGATGCAAAGAGCGGGCAGCCGCTAGCGGGCGCAAAAGTTTACCTCGCAGGGAGCCAGGCGACGCTGGGTGAAGTGCCGGGGGCAGTCGCCACTGGTAAGGCGTTTAGCTGGACGAAGCTACTGCCCGGTAGTGCCGTAGGTGCGCCACCCAATAACTACCGCTATGCCGCCTACGCCGCCCTGGTGCAGCCGACGATCAGCGTGGCAGAGCTAACCTTCCCCACCTTCCGCGATCTAGTGCTTGACCGCAACCCCGAACTGGCCGCTGATGGCAACCTCTTTCAGCCAAACAAGGTCTACCTGCTGCCAACCAAGGAGAACGGCCCAGAGTTTGTGCTTGAGGCAGAGACGAATGAGGCGGGGGCGTTCAGCTTCTCTGGCCTGAGCCAGAGCGGAGCTTACGGCTTTGAGGCGGAGAAGGAGGGCTACCAAAACTACTTCGCCTCCAGTTCGGTCTTTGACAGCATGATTACCCAGCCCCAGGCGAGCATAGAACTGAGCCTACGCCTCACCAAGCTGCCACCCGCCGCGCCTGCGTTGCGGATTAACTCGACTGAACCCAACTTCGCCAGTCTACCAGCTGCGGTGCAGAAGTTTGTGCAGTGCGCCCTCCTGCTGATCACCGACAATGAGGCGAAAGCATACGACTACCTGCCCCAGCTTGCGCCCCAACTGGTGGGGATGCCCTACGGCGCAGTCAGTAACAAGTTTGACAAGGATTTCGTTTGCGCCGACCTGCCGAGCATCTGCTACGCTTACGCCTTCGGCCACGCCCCCAACTGGCGGTCGCTCAACCCAGAGGATGGCAACCCGCAGAACCCCCACCAGGCTAACTTCTACCTACCTGGCGGGCAGAACGGTGACCATCTTGCCACCATTGGCGGGCCGGTTAGTAGCGACGGCAATCTACGGGGCGACGATTGGAAGCTGGGCGACCTGATCCTCTACGGTCAGACGGCAGGGGGGCGAGCGACCCACGTCAACGTCTATGTTGGCACCTTCTTCGGCACCGACCTCGACAACAAGCAGCAGGACAGGCGCACTATCCCCTCGGTGGTCAATTCCAGCATGAATGTGGGTGACGACAGCATCAGCCGGGGCATCCTCGTCTTTGACCTGCTGGGAGCCGCCCGCCCACAGTTCGCGGGCCGCTGGGCGCAGCACGTGCGGATATCGGATTTGTGGCGGTGATCGCTGCCCAGTTAGGTGCTGTCCTGTCGCAGCGTGAAGGCAGATGAGGGTGAGGAGCCGAGCGGCATAAGTGGGCTTCTCCGTGAGTTCGGCGTGTGCAACCGCGCATCCGCTGCGCCAAACTGCAAGCGGATGACCTCCGCCAACCCCGAACAGTTGTCGGGTAGCAGATAGTTGCATTTCGTTCGCCTTTGTTGTACAATTGCGCTTAGCGTTAATCCAATTCTAATGTTCTAGATTAGGAAACCCCCTGCGCGTGTCGAAGTCAAGAGTGTACGTCGCCCTGGATACAGAGACGACTGGGGTCGGGGCCGAGAGCAACGACGTGATCGAGATAGCCGCGATCAAGTTCAGCGGCGACGAGGTGCTGGATCGCTGGCACAGCCTGGTTAAACCCGCGAACCCGATCACCTTCAAGGTGACACAACTAACCAGCATTACCCAACGCGATGTGGAGCGCGCCCCACTGATCCACTCGCTGGCCCTGCCGCTACTGCGCTTCATTGGTAGTGCGCCGATAGTCGGCCAATCTATTGAGTTCGACCTGCAAGCCCTGGCCGCAGGCAACATCCGCCCCCGAGTGCCAGCTTACGACACCTTCGAGCTAGCCACCCTATTGCTCCCCCAACTGCCCTTCTACAACCTGGCTGCCATCGCCGCCGCTCTGGGCATTGCCCACCCTGCCGCACATCGGGCAATGGCTGACGCAGAGGTGACAATGGCCGTCTTCCGCGCCCTCTTGCAGCGCATGGACGAGATCAGCCTGGCAGTGCTGACCGAGATCAACCGCGCCACCAGCGGGCTGAATTGGCCGCTGCGTAGCCTCTTTGTCGAGGCCGAGCAAGAGAAGATGCGCAACTCCTTCAGCCTGCCCAACAATAGCATCCGTGAGGCTTTGCTGGCAAAGGGAGTGGGAGAGACTACGTTGGAGATGGGGCTATTGCAGCAACCCGACGTTGCCCCGCCGCTAGAGGCGACCGAGTACGTAGAGCAGGTCGATGCGGATGAGATCGCTGCCTTGCTCGCTGTCGATGGCCCGCTTGCTCGCGTCAATCGGGAGTACGAGTACCGCCCGCAGCAGGTGGCAATGGCCCGCGCTGTGGTCGAAGCCTTCAATGCGGGACGACACCTGCTGGTCGAGGCTGGCACTGGCACTGGCAAGAGCATGGCTTACCTGCTACCCGCCATTGACTTTGCCCTGAAGAACGGCCAACGGGTAGTGGTTAGCACCAACACGATCAACTTGCAAGAGCAATTGCACCTCAAAGACCTGCCCGCCCTGCAATCCACTCTCGCCGACTACTACACGCCGGTTGAGGTGGGGGCGGGCGGCAAAAGGAAGCGGTGGCAGCGAGCCGAGCCAGTAGCCTTCCGCACTGGGCTGGTCAAGGGGCGCACCAACTACCTCTGCCTGCGCCGCTGGGCGGGCTTCCGTCAGGCCCCGAACCTGACCGCCGAGGAGATCAAGGTGCTAATCAAGGGGCTGATCTGGTTGCCGACAACTGCGACGGGCGACCGGGCCGAACTGCTGCTCTTGGGGCAGGAGCAGGCCGCCTGGCAGCGGGTCTGTGCTACTGCGGATAGCTGTGACCAGGACGATTGCGCCACCCAGAACGGCCTCTGCTTCCTGCGACGCACCTATGCCCACGCTGAAGCCGCCCATATCGTCGTTGTCAACCACGCCCTGCTGCTTGCCGATCTCGCCAACGGTGGCTCGATCCTGCCAGAGTACGACCACCTGATCATTGACGAGGCGCACAACCTGGAAGACCAGGCGACCGAGCAATTGGGCTACAACGTGGACGAGCGTAAGATTACTATGCACGTGGACGCACTGGCTCGCCGCAACGAGCGAGGCGACGAGGTGCATGGCCTGGTTGCCAGCCTGCGGCGAGTAGCGAAGAAGCTGCCTCAGGAACAGCAGGAGGGCGCAGAAGTAGTGTTCACCCGCCTGCAAGACGACAGCTTCACCGTCCGCGAGATGGTAGACAAGCTGTTCGGCTGCCTGACCCACTTCATCAACACGCACGGCCCCGACCACAGCGGCGACACCCGCCTGCGCCTGATCCCCGAAGTGCGCCACCAGCCCGCCTGGAGCGAAGTAGAATCCTGCTGGCTACCGCTGCACGAGCGGCTGATCAACATTGAAGACGGCCTGGGGCGAATTAAGTACTTGTTGGAGGGCAGCCTGGAGCGCGGTAGAGGGGGAGACCTGACCGCTAACGAACTAAAGTCGCTCAGTGCAGCCAACCGCGAACTGCGTACCCGCCTGGATGCGCTGATCACCAACGGCCATCCGGAGGAGGTCTATTGGCTAGCGACTACCGCCCGCAACAACGAGATCGTGCTGCATTGCGCCCCGCTCAACGTGGGCGACATCCTGCGCGAGACCCTGTTCGAGAAGAGAAGTGTGATCCTGGCCTCGGCTACCCTCAGCACCAACGACAACTTTAACTACATTCGCGGGCGGCTCGGCCTCGACAACCCAGAGGCGCGGGTGGATGAGCTAATCGTTGGCTCGCCCTTCGACTACCAGCGGGCCGCCCTGCTCTACCTGCCTACCGATATGCCAGAGCCAGGCGAACAGGGCTACCAGAAGGCCTTGGAGCAATCGCTGCTAGAGCTTTGCATCGCCACCGGGGGGCGGGCTATGGTGCTGTTCACCAGCCACAGCGCGCTGAAGCTGACCTACAAGGGTTTGCAGCGCAAGCTCGAAGCCCAGGGTATCATGCTGCTCGGTCACAACATAGATGGCAACCGACGGCAGGTGCTAGAACGCTTCAAGGCCAACGAACGGGCCGTGCTGCTCGGCACTGCCAGCTTCTGGGAGGGGGTGGACGGGGTGGGCGATGCGCTCAGCGTCCTCGCTATCGCCAAATTGCCATTCGCTGTCCCCAGCGACCCCATCGTAGCCAGCCGCAGCGAACTGTTCCGCGACGCATTCCACGAGTACAGCGTGCCGCAAGCGGTGCTGAAGCTGAAGCAAGGCTTTGGGCGGCTGATACGCAGCCAGACTGATCGGGGGGTAGTCGCTATCCTAGATCGGCGGCTGACTAGCAAAGGCTACGGCGCGACCTTCCTTGCCAGCCTACCCCCCTGCCACATCGAGCGCGACCGCCTCGCCTACCTGCCTACGAGGGCAGCAGCGTGGCTGAAGGGGGAATAACCAGGCCTAAGCACAGACGGCCCGCACTAGCAGTACCTCGTTCTTTAGTACCACGCCACCATCATCGGCGGGATGTTGGTTGAAGAACTGCACCATCGCGGCGCGCATAGCGGCCTGCACCTCTAGCGGCTGCTTGTAGTAGAAGGGTCGCAGAGTGCCAGTGCCGTTGAACATTGCATCGCTGGCAGCCTCGGCGTTGGCAAAGTGCCAGTCGTGCCGCACAAACTGGTAGCCGATCTTGCTGAAACCTGCCGCAGTGAACAACTGCTCATGCAGAGCAGGATCGCCCATGTCCCACAGGCCTGGTGTGCCTGGGCGCGGCGGCCCAGCCCAGGGCGCGACCACTGCGGCAGTGCCAGCCAGTTCGCAGCGGCTAGCCTCGGCCCAGACCGCGACCGCTATCACTCCACCTGCGACTAGCGTATGGTGCATCCCCTTCAGCATTGCCAGCTTGTCTGGCACGTACATCAGGCCCAGTTGGCTAAGGGCCACGCGGAAGGCAGAGGGGGGTAGGTGGCTGGGTAGCTCCTCCGCGTCCGCTTCGATGAAGCTCACATTGCTGTAGCCACCTGCCTGCGCCCGCGCAATGTCGAGCAGATTGGCGGCGATGTCGCAGCCAACTACCCGCCCTGCCATGCCTACCCGACGGCGGGCAGCCAGAGCCACCACCCCACTGCCGGTCGCTACGTCCAACACCTGGTCACCCGGACGCACCCCAGCGAAGCGCACCAGCTTGTCAGCCAGATCAGCGGTCAGGGTGCCAAGCTGCCCCGCCCAGTCAGCGGCGGCCTCATCCCAGCCCTTCTTCTCCCGCGCCTTGAAGCGGGCAGCATCAAATATCGCTTCTGCCATAATCCCCCCTCACCAGTCAGTTGGTCGAACGCAGCGGCAAACTGCGGGTTGTTCGCGCGCAGCCAGCTAAAGTCGGCATCGTCGCGGGCATAGCTGCCGTGATCGGGATCGTGCTGGATCGCCCGCGCAAGCTGGCTCAGGCTCTCTGCTGGCTCGTGCAGCAGTGCGTAGAGGCAGGCCAGGCCGTAGAGTGCATCGGGATGATTCGGTGCAAGCTCAAGCATCTGGCGATAGTCGCTCAATGCTGCTTCGTAGTTACCACCCTCATAGTAGGTGTAGGCGATAGCACGGTTGAGGTAGTGAACTGGTTCAGTGGGGTTGAGTTCGATGGCCCGGCTGCTATCGCTCAGTTCCAGGTCGTGGCGACCAAGTTCGCTATAGGCGGCGGCCCGGTTCTGGTAAGCGAGGTCGCTGTTGGGGTTGAGTTCGATGGCACGGGTTGTGTCGGCCACCGCCTGCGCATAGTTGCCAAGATGAAAGTGGTCGGCAGCACGGTTGATGTAAGCAGCGGCGTTGTCTGGCTCGCGACTGATTAGCTGGTCGTAGGCCGCGACTGAGAAGCTGTGATCCTCGTCACTGTGGGTGTCGCCGAGCAGCAGGCGGCTCAAAGCCAGCTTCTCGCGGGCCAGCTCGTAGGGTGGCGCAAGCTCTATTGCCCGCGCAAAGTCGGCAGCGGCCTCGCTGTAGGCTGCCAGGTTGAAGTGAGCCAGCCCACGATTGTAGTAGTGGCTAGCTACCTTTGGCTCAAGGGCGACCGCCTGGGCGAAGGCCGCGACCGCTTGCGCCGGATCGTCCAGCCCAATATAGGCGGCACCTTGATGCACGTAAGCCGCCGCATCGCTGGCATCGAGCGCAATTGCCCGCTCAAGGTCGGCCAGAGCCAGCGCGTAATCACCAGACTGGTTGTAGGCAGCGGCGCGCTCACGGTAGTTTAGTGCGTCCTCTGGCTCTAGCTGCTGCTTGTCTTCATGCTCCCTACTCATCGTCGCCTCCTACGCCTATTATAGCACAGCCAATCACGGTCAGGGCTGGTTTAAGCAGGGGCCGCAAGCGCAACCTTCGTTGTTCCCCTGACTGCTCCTAGCAACTACCGCCAATGAGGTTGTGCAGGATTCCACAAAGAGATCGCTAATGTTGTATAATTACGCCAGCAGCCAGCCGACTTTTGACAGCGAAGGGGTTTGTGTGAAGGTACTGACTATCGTGGGCGCACGCCCGCAGTTCATCAAGGCCGCCCCCGTCAGCCGCGCCCTGCGCCAGCGGCACACGGAGGTGCTGGTGCATACGGGGCAGCACTACGACGACAACATGAGCGGCGTGTTCTTCCGCGAGTTGGCGATTCCACCCCCCGACTACAACCTCGAAGTGGGTAGCGGCGGGCATGGGGTGCAGACCGGCGCGATGCTAGCGAAGCTGGAGCCGCTGATGCTGCAAGAACGCCCAGACTGGGTGCTAATCTACGGCGACACGAACAGCACGATGGCGGGGGCGTTGGCGGCCAGCAAGCTGCACATCCCCATTGCCCACGTCGAAGCGGGCCTGCGCTCGTTTGATCGGCGAATGCCAGAGGAGGTCAACCGCCTGGTTGCCGACCAACTGAGCAGCCTCCTGTTCTGCCCGACGCAGACCGCCATGCAGAACCTTGAGCGCGAGGGGATAGGCGCGTCGCCAGGGGTGCGGCAGGCAGCGCACAACGTCGGTGATGTGATGTACGACGCGGTGATCTTCAACCAGCGGCTGGCGGCAGAGCGAGCGGCTGGCTACCTTGCTAGCCTCGGTGTGCAGGCGGGTGGCTACCTGCTAGCGACCGTCCATCGGGCCAGCAACACCGACGACCCGGCGAAGTTGGGGGCTATCGCCGCCGCCTTCAGCCAGATCGCCAGTCCAGAGTTGTCGATCATCTTTCCCGTCCACCCCCGCACGCGCAAGATGCTGGCTGGCCTGGATGTGACCGCTAGCCCAGCCCTCAAGCTGATCGAGCCGGTCGGCTACCTGGATATGCTCAATCTTGAGCAGCACGCCAAGCTGATCCTGACTGACAGCGGCGGGGTGCAGAAAGAGGCATACTTCCTGGCCGTCCCCTGCCTGACCCTGCGCGACGAGACCGAGTGGGTGGAGACGGTGCAGAGCGGCTGGAATCGGCTGGTTGGCACCGACACCGCTGCGATTGTGGCCGCCGCCCGCGACTTTGGCGCGCCAGCCAGCCAGCCACCGCCCCTGTTCGGCGACGGCCAGGCCAGCGAGAAGATCGTCAAGATCATGGAGGAGAGCATCTAGTGGCAACATTCATCCACCCCACCGCTGAGGTGTCGG